>JAWSVA010000010.1:0-264083 GCA_033852155.1 Gammaproteobacteria bacterium
GTGGGCCTTCGCCGGTATGACGAGGTGAGGAGCGGGACACTTCGGCTACGCTCAGTGAACTTTTGCCATAATTAACATAACGGTTACGTGGCTACCTAATGCAATCCCATCTAATGATAAAGACTGACAAGGAGGTCAAACAACCATCAGAATTAACATGATGGTTGCTCACATAGAAGAAAATTTCTCTGAAATAAAACTATGTACATTAACAGCTTAAAAAACTACTTAAGCTTGTTGCACATAGTCTGTAGCGGCCCAGGCAAGCATCCACAGCAACTAGATTGAGTTACAGCTAAAACCCCTGCAGCACAACCTGCGCCACCGGTATCAGCACATACTTCAACTGCTGCTGCAACAACAACAGTACAGCGTGCCATTTTTTTTACAGACTTACATCCTTTGCAGCCAATACAGCCTCCAACTTTATCCAGTTCAGCCTCGCACTTCTCAATGTTTTGTTCATCTTGATTCTCCATCGTCAAAAAATGACCAGAGGGTTCATTTGCGAATGCCTGAAATGAAACCACACTCGCGATAATGAACATCATTGAAACAAATAATCTTAAGCTCTTCATATATAATTTATCCTTAAATATTAATGTATTAGTTTATGAGCACCCAACAACTTTAAAGTAAAATACTCAAGGAAAACATAGTAAAATAACCACAATAAAAACAAGGCCATTAGACTATTTAACTTCGAACTTAAAACATAACTATAATTTAGCCGTCAAAAACAACACCTAAATCTTTGAATAAGCTCTTCATTTAATACTGCCATTGGTAATTGGGAATAATTTTGGATAGCCCACGATTAAAATAATCCATAATCACCGACATACCAATCATTCCGCACCCAAAACAATTGGTGTGCATTATTGCATGCATGACCATGTTAGCAAATAGGAATTATCCTAGTATAACAACGCTTAAATGGGAATAGATTCCCGCCTTCGCGGGAATGACGTGGTGGGGAGCGGGAATTAAATGGTGACACTTCGACTTAAGTTTATCCTGCCCTTCGGCTACGCTCAGGGGGCGGGGTGAAATGGGAATAAAGTGGTGGGCAGTGCCCACCCTACCCGCTAGGTTATGTGTGCCCTTTGTATTTGTTCTAGTAGACGTCTACGGTATAAATTTTGGTATACGGAATATTTATTGGGCACATAGATATTCAATATTTTGTTATCTATAATTTATTGTGAACATGGACAGTATTACGCTTGTTCAGCATGCACTCGAACTTCAAATTTTATGGAAGCAATATGATATCAATTGAAGACTATGGTAGTGAAAGGGTTATTACTAAACTATTTGATATTGCAATTGAGTGTGAATATGGTGCAACTAAACTATACAAAAAGTTCGCGTTTTTATTTTCACATGTTCCAGAAGTATCATCTTTTAGGAAGGATTTGCAAAATGACGAAATAAAGCACGCTCGTATATTGCAACATTCAAGGAGTACACTTACTTCAACACAGTTATTGGAATCACCATCTGAAAAAATCTGGAGAACCCGGGTTCAAGCTCAAGACAACATCATAACCACCAACCACACCTCCCCTGAGCAACCTTAACTCATCTAGCACAAACTGAAACAAGTTTAATTTCTAATAACCTAATTACACACTTTTAGTATCATCAAGGCGCAAACAAGCATATTTATAATACTTTTGAGTATTATTTTACGTCGCTTATATTGCATTAATGATGAGTCACTTTGTTCAGACGGTGAGGCAATCGGTGCAATGCGCTCATTCTTCGCTTATTGGCCCCCTACGGGGCTGGTGCCAAGATTATTGAGATTCCCGCCTGCGCGGGAATGACGTGGTGGGGAGCGGAACACTTCGGCTACGCTCAGTGCACTTAGATTTTGCCATGTCCTTCAACTGGCTCAGGACGAACGATTACGCGGAGCATGGGAACAAGGAAAGGATCTTTATATTTTCCTTCACTTCGACCTTGGTTTATCTTGAGCCCTTCGACTACGCTCTGGATAAACTAAAGTCGAAAGGCTCAGCGGGCGGAAAAAATGGGAATGACGTGGTGGGGAGCGGGAATGACAAAGGTGTCGCGGTGATGACGGTGAAGTGAGGGAATGACGTGGTGAGGAGCGGGAATGACATGGTGACACTTCGGCTACGCTCAGTGATCTTGTTTAGCTACGCTCAGTACATATTTTCGAGAACTGCCAGATTTTCTAAAAGTTTAAAATAGCAATGTATTGATTGCTTTTTGCTGAATACTACCACCATATTCCAAAAAGACACGCATCTATTGCTTTTAGCTTTACGGCATAGATTGAACTTGAAATTTACCACATGATTTTAGCAATAGAACTTCAAGTTTAACCCCCTATTTTTCCAACAGAGCGAATGCGACAGGAAAGCCAATCGTCATGCTAGTTTAGCTTTACCCTGAAGCAGTGCGCCTTCGCCAGTATGACGCTTATTATGCTAGTTTAGCTTTTCCCGGACAGCAATGCTCCTACGTGGGAATAACTAGGTTATATATATGAATTAATATTTAACTGCCAGATTTTGGTCTAGTAACTCTTGATTGAGGAATTTGCCGCTCTCTATAACCTTATTAAAATCAGTCTCTCTTTTCTGGTAAAAAATATCGACCAGGTATCTGGTGAATTTGTCACGCCAGTAGGTTTTTACGGCGATGAACTTGCACCCTTTTAATCTTGATTCCATATATTCTTTGGCGCTCTGCCCTTGGGCTGTTTCTAGCTCTTTGGTGTTTATCCCCTTGAGTCTTAGTTTTTGGGTTGTCCAGTTGTTAAAACCTAGGTCTATATTTACCCAGATGGTATCTCCATCGATAACTTCTATTACATAGGCTTTGTAGGTGTAATGTGGAACTGAGCCTTTGCCTATATTTACCATTTGGTATTTATCGTTAGTTTTTTCTATTTGGATTACATCTGTTTTTTGAGTTCTGGGGGATCTGGAGAGCTTGGCTTCTGTAAATGGGCTTTGGATATAAAACCTGAATCCTAGATCTATCATGGTTTGTTTTTGTATCTGTTTAAATCGGTAAACATAGGGCTTGTCGCGACTAGTTTGCAAGGCTGTTTTTCCAGCTTGATTCGTGGAGTTTTTGTCACTTTTGACAAGTTTTTGCAGATCTTTGGAGCTTAGTTTTTGTTCTATTACTTTTTGCTCAAACGCTTGCCTGGCTTGCTTTTCCGGCACATGGAGCAGCACTCGGATGTGCGACCATGTCAATTGTCCCCGCGCGGGGACAATGTTTGGATATTGCTCGAAAAACTGTACGGAATCGTATAACACTGAACGACTAATATCCAGCTCTTTGGAGAGCTGCGGAATTATGTACGTTGCGTAATCTTCACGCTCTTCGTTTTGCAATAGATGCTGTTTTATATGCTTGCCAACATTCCAGTAGGTGAGTCTTTTCTCTTGCTCCATTGCTTGAATGGCGCGTTGTTTCCCTTGATCTATCTCTGTTCTGATTGTGTCAACGAGGAGCTGAATCTCTGGCGTGGTTGTTACTTCCAGTATGGTCGTTAATTCTGGTGTAGCTATTTCTGTTTTCATAAATGCAACTTTGAGTGATTTTAGGCAGACAATATTCTGCTAAAAACATAACTCATAATTGTGAATATTTAAAATTATTTGTATTTTTTGTTGGGGTTTATTCTTTACCTGAAACCTATAGGATTGAATTTTTCAAGATTCCTGAGCGTAGCCGAAGGGCTCCTACTTTTTAATTACGCTCAACCGAATAAATTGCACCTGTACTTTTCATCTCTTTTATCTTTTCTATATCAATATATAGAGTCTTATTTTCATAGTATGTGTCCATTGAGGCTTTATTGGCATCTATGTCATCTTGAACACCAGATGTTTTATTATAAGCCATGGTGCTTACTTGCAACTCAGCCTCACTTGAAGATAAATCCTTAATGCGCATGGCTCCATATTTATACTTAGGGTCTGTATCTTTAAAGAGTTTTGAGAAGTTTACGATATAAATATCATTAACTTCAGGCTGAAGGATATACGCTGCATCTTGTGCATTTTTTTGCTGCGCTGTGAAAACACCAAATGACACTAACAAAGCAATAATAATCAACCCTGTAAACATAGGCAGAACTTTTTTCTTGGTAAAAATCATTGATTTTATTTGTTTAGAAAATTCAGGTGGCAACTCTTTATCTACAAGAGTTTTTTTACAGTGTGTACATTCAACCCCTACAGATTTTGATGTTGGTATTACCGGAATCCAGTACAGGTGAAAGTATCTAAGAACACCAAAAGTTATATATTCATTATTTCCACAGCTTGGACATTCTGCCCCTTGAATGCATTCGCCTGAAATGACCTTCCCTTTAGTACCAAAAAAAATCATATTCTCTCCTATTAAGTCACACTACTTTGGTAATTAATTGCCTGCTAAACGCAGTTTTAAATAATATTACACATTTCTAATAATTAGAACGTGCAATGTTTCCTTATGTGAAATGGTTAGGATTGTAATATACGATTTATTTTTATAACTACACTTGTCACAAGTTTATTCAGCCGCTAGCTTCTCAATATTTAATGCCAGCCATTGAAGAGCAATAATTGTCATTGCGGTTTGGATCTCCCCGGTCTCTATCATCTTCATTGCATCGTGAAGTTTAACTACATGAACTTTTATATCTTCTGACTCTTCTTCAAGCCCATAGACTCCACCAAGTTCTGCCGCATCAACTATCGCGGCAAATAATGAGATTTTTTCTGTTGCACCACCTGGACTACAAAAGTATTCCATCATGGGGATTACTTCATCCAAATGGCAGTTGGCCTCTTCTACCGCTTCTCTTTTAACCAGCTCTTCTACTGATTCATCATCTTTATCAACTACACCGGCAATAGTCTCTAGTTGCCATGGGCCAATATCTGAAGCTGTTGCACCTATACGAAACTGCTCTACGAGTACTACGGCATCAAGCTTTGGGTCATACGGAAGTACGGCTGCGGCATTACCACGTTCGAATACTTCGCGTACCACTTCTCCACTCATTCCACCATTAAACATCTCATGTTTTACTGTATATCTATCTACAGCGAAGAAGCCTTGAAATAGGCGCTCTTTTTTTAGAATTTCATATTTCATGGCTAAATTTCCTTCGCTGCTAATATTTTTGCTAGTGATGTTTGTAGTTTCTATTTCTTGTCAAAGACTGCTATTGATTCAACATGAGCTGTATGCGGGAACATGTCCATCACTCCTGCTTTTTTCATCTTGTAGCCGTATTCATTAACTAAAATACCTGCGTCACGAGCTAATGTGGCAGGATGGCATGAGATGTATACAATTCTCTTTGGTGCGAACTTCATTATCTGAGGAATGACGTCGGCTGCTCCGGAGCGAGGTGGATCTATCAGAACTTTATCTGGGATCTCTTCCATCCATGGCATTGATGTTACATCTTGAGTTAGATCTGCAGTATAAAATTTGGCATTAGTTATGCCATTACGCTCTGCATTAATCTTGGCACGATCGACCAGTGATTGGTCTCCCTCTACCCCGATTATCTCTTTAACTTTTTTAGATATTGGCAGAGTGAAGTTTCCTAGACCGCAGAATAGATCCAATACTTTTTCTGTACCATCGAGATCAAGAAATTCTATTGCTCGATTTATCATTTTTTTGTTGATATCAACATTGATCTGGGTGAAGTCATTAGGTTTAAAATAAAAATCAACACCATGTTCTGCAAGTTTATAACTCAGCTCTGCCTCTTCTGGGTATAGAAGTTTCACTGTATCTGGCCCTTTTGATTGAGTATAGATCTGGAACTCTTTCTCTTTACCAAATTCAATTAGTTTTGCGATATCGTCACTTGTTGGAGTTTCTAATACCCTAAAAATCAGTGCAGTTGCATCATCACCTACTGCTACTTCTATCTGCGGTACTTTGTCGATTATGGTTAGGCTGGCAATTAACGCACTCAAATCCATTAAGGACTGTCCAATCTTTTCATGCAGAATTATACAGCTTTCCATTGGGGCAATATAGCTGCTGAACTTCTCACGAAACCCTACTAACACTCGCCCTTTTTTAGGAACGTTTTTTACACCCAGCCTTGCTTTGTGCCTATATCCCCAATAAGGACCGGTCAATGGCTCTAGTATCTCTTCGGCTTCTACTTTTCCTATATGCTTCAAGTTATCAAGCAATACACTTTGCTTAAACTTGATTTGCTCTTTGGGATCCATGTGCTGCAAATTACAACCGCCACAAACACTAAAGTGCGCGCATTTTGGCTCTACACGATGTGGTGAAGCCTTTATAACCTCTTCTGTCATACCTTCATCATAGCTACGATGAGTTCTGGTAAATTTGAACGTTACTTCTTCTTCAGGAAGAGCTGCATGAATGAAGGTTGTTTTGCCCTCTATCCTGGCAACCCCTCTGCCTTCATGGCTTAGCGATTCAATTATGGTCTGGACTGGTGGAAGTGAAAGTTTCTTTTGACGTCTTTTACGAGCTTTTCCCATTAGGATTCCGATAGTTCTTTGATGTTTACTTAAAAAAAGGCCACTGCCATCTCTTGTTGAAGAAATTAGCAGCGGCCTATTATCCTAAATTAGCGTTGGTTAAGCTAGTAAATTATCGCTCTATTACTTTTGCTTCCAAGCACCTGATTTATCTTGATACCACCAGCCTTTTTTAGCTTGGTTTATCCAGGTCTGAGCATATGTACTTTGCTGCTTTTGCTCCCAACTTGGGTTACCTAGTGCTCTGGCTGATTCTTTATAGAGTGCCTTCCTTTCAGAGTTAATAGCAGTTATAAGCTTTTTAACTTTTCCACGCTCTTTTGGTGATACTGCTTTTGAATTTTTACTAGTTAAAAATCCATCTGCGGTTAAGCCAACAGCTCCGTTATCTAGATAAGGGGCAACTTGCTGCATCTTTGATCTAAGGGAATTTTCAAGATTAGTTACCGCTGGGCTAATCCCTTGAGCGTGGGCAGATGGGATTACAAAATCAACAATTGCGGTAGATGCTATGAAAGCAAACTCTTGCGCTTGATCTAGTGCGCTTTGCTTGTCGTCACCATCTTTTTCATTTTCAAGCCCCATTATCCGTTTTACTGAATCCTCGGCTACTTCTTTAGCTTTGGCTTCTGGAAAATATACGTTTATGGTTACACATGCGGTGATAAATACGACTACCGCTATTAATGCTAGTTTTTTCATGGTCTTCCCCTTGTTTACAATCCTAGTTTTAGGATTTTTGGTTGTACAAAATAAAATCTGTCTCGTTAAACTAATTTGTTACTGGTGAGCCACTTTTTATAGCGCCTTTGACTTGGCTAACCAAGTCCGTCCAGCTAACCCGTGATTTATGACCCACGATGTCAATCCTTGGAATAAAACTGCCCTTTACAATATAGTACCCATTTGCTGCCGGCTCAATACCGGTAATGATACATTCACCATCTTCAAGTTTAATATTTATACCAATTCGGCTATATGAAAACTGTTTAAAGAAGCGTAAATAGGTGCGCGATAATGAGCCACCAACTCCACCAATATCCGATATAAAATCAACCGCCTTCTGACTGATTCTTCTTTTTGTATCATCATCTTCAGATGTATATAAACTCATATCCATTTTTATTGGAAACCATTGTTCAAGAGATATATCACGAGCATAACCATCTAGCTTTCCTGTTATTCGGCCGAACTGTAATGTTGATGATAGTTGTTCCAAATCCAATTTATCTATCTCAATATCTGCTTTCATTCTGGGAACAATACCCAAAGGATCTTCAATCTGCATATTTTCAATTGTCATAGATCCATCAAATAGATCTATTTTTGCACTACCACCAAATTCAATTAAGTTGTTTCCAAAATTAACATTAGGAAAAGTAGCGTTGATATAACCATCCATCTCGGGCCAAGATAAAGCTTTTGTTAATTTATTGAGCGACAAATCAACCACCTTTATTCCAAAGTCATATTTATAGTCTTTTATATTAACCCCAAGATCCTGAACAGAAACTGAATCAACCAAAACCTTTCCACCGAGAATAGGAAGTTTAAATTTATCTACGGATAAAGAATTCTTCTCAAAGAGAAAATTTAGAACAGAGCCCTCAAAAGGAATTGAGTTTAAATTGCCACTATCCCAACTGATTGTCGATGGTTTTGCCTTGCCTGTATTGCTCCAATTTATTAAACCGTCTAAACCTATAACTCCTATAGATTCATCATCGAATGAGTAATTAAGATCGATAATATTTACTTGTGATTCTGCTTTAACATTTGATTTAAGAAGATTGCTACCTTTGATAGAGGCCGAAATAGTACCGTTCATTGTAAGCAATGGCTGGTCAACAAAATGAAAAGCTGGGTATTCAAACTGAACTAATAATGGTTCTATATTGACCTGGTACAAATCAAGATCTAGCTGATTAATATCAAACTTATTTGCAAAAATAATTTTTGAAGAAAGGTCTAAGCCAAAGATATTATTCTGACTTATTACCATATTTTCTATCGATAACGTTTGTTTCTTAGGTGAATACTGGCCAATACTATCCATAATAATTGGCTTGGATGGGTTAAAGCTATAGTAGAACTCTTCATTCTCTTGCGTAACTTGGTTGTAATAGAAATAGCTAGTTAACAACTTAGAATGAATATCATAATCTATAAATGAATCTGTGATTTGTAAGCTAACAGCAGATGTTAAATTTAGTTCAGCTATACCTGAACCGCTGCTATTCTCAATGCTTAATCCTTCAACCTTTATGTCTGCATCTAAGTCGATAGCGCCACTGCTGCTTTTTGTTATTTGAGACGAAAACTTAACCAATCCAACAAGCGATTCTAAATCAAATTTTGGTATAAATTTAGTAAGAATCGGCTTTAACTTTTCTAAGTCGGCATCACCTTTTGTGCTTATATCAAATTCACCTTGGTTAATTCTAACTTGTATAGATTGTTTACCACCAAATGAAGCAACCTCGTGTATTTTTATCGTTGCCGCAGAAGTTAGGTGATTATAAACAATACTTATAGGGATTTTATTTTCTGAAAAATAACTATTTTTAAGTTCTAACGCCCCTTTATTACATCTAAATATCTCACCATCAAACGTCGCCTTGCTACAAGTAAGCTTTAGGTCTTTAAAGGTGAGGTCTAACTGAGGAATAATGATTGCTTTAATTTCGGTCTGTAATGCTAAACCCTGAGAGAAAAGCCAATCAGCATTAAACTTAACTCCTGAAATTTCGAAGTTTTGTGCTGAGATCTTTGGTATCTGCACACTTAATCCATCAATAGCATAAGTTGATGAACCGTAACTACATGTTACTAAAAAAAATACGGCAAAAGCCATGGATTTGGCTTTTACAAAATTTCTATTTAACTTCCTTGTCTTTTCCATCCCTTAATTTTAGCTTGAACCTAAAGAATAGGCACCGTAAAAATAACTTAAATTGAAAAAGGACTCTTACGAGCCCTCTTATTAATTGGTTAACGAAAAGTTTTATTCAATAACTGTTTTAAATATTTATGGGACATAAAAACTCCATGTATCCAATGCAGCTTAAAATTACAAATAAATTAGTGGTCATGACATGGGGTTAAACACCTTAATTTATTAAACTATTTCTTCCTAAAGCTATCTTAAGTGCCAACAATTAATTGTAATTAACATGGTGTATACTTAGCAGCGTAACTAAATTTATCTTTTTAAAAGAATTAAAGGCAATGTTTTGACTAACGAACATAATGCGGCGCAGCTAAACAAAAATAATACCAATTTATACATCAATCGAGAGCTTAGCTTATTAAGCTTTCAGTTTCGTGTGTTAGAGCTTGCCAAAGATGAATCAATTCCTCTATTAAACCGCTTGAGATTTTTATGCATATCCAGCTCTAATCTTGATGAATTTTTCGAGGTGCGTGTTTCAGGTTTACAGCGTCATGTTTTGATGGGGATGTCTGTTCAAGGTGCTGACTACCCAGACCAAACACCTGCTACAGTGCAGTTAAAAGAGATTCGCAAACTGACGCATAAGTTGGTTGATGAGCAATACAAAGTCCTTAATGAGACTCTTATCCCAGCAATGGAAGATGAGGGGATTCACTTAACTCGCCGCACGAAATGGAACAAAGCACAGTCTGATTGGGTGAAAAAATATTTTGAAGACCAGCTCTTCCCAATCCTAACCCCTATTGCACTTGACCCTGCGCACCCCTTTCCTCGCGTGTTAAATAAAAGTTTAAACTTCATTGTCTCACTCAAGGGGAAAGATGCCTTTGGGAGATCTAGTGAGCTAGCTATCGTACAGGCACCTAGAGCCTTACCTCGCATTATCCCTTTACCAGATGAAGTTGCTACCAAGCCAGATGAGTTTATATTTTTATCTTCGGTAATCCATGCTCACATCGATTCTATCTTCCCTGGAATGGAGGTTACCGGCTGTTACCAATTTCGCGTGACTAGAAACAGCGATCTATTCTTAGATCATAACGATATGGATGACCTGCTTCATGCAGTTGAAGGTGAACTGTTCTCCCGCCGTTATGGCGATACGGTACGTTTGGAGATAGTAAATAGTTGTCCAGAAAAACTATGCAACTTCTTATTGAAAGAATTCAAACTTGGAGCAGATGACCTCTATATGGTTAATGGCCCTGTTAACCTTAATCGCATGGAAAACATTATCGATCTGGTTGATTGCCCAGATCTAGAATTTATACCTCATGCTCAAGTAGTACCCAGCAACCTTGGGCGCAACACCAATATATTTAAAGCAATAGCGAAAAAAGATATTCTGGTTCACCTTCCATTTGAATCTTTCTCACCTGTTATTGACCTACTGCAACAAGCGTCTACAGATCCTCAAGTTGTTGCGATAAAACAGACTCTATATCGCACAGGTTCTGATTCTGTACTAGTTGATATGCTGGTTAATGCTGCTAGATCTGGAAAAGAAGTTACAGTAATTATCGAGCTGCGCGCAAGGTTCGATGAAGCAGCCAACATCCATCTTGCCACATATCTGCAAGAGGCTGGTGCCCACGTAGTTTATGGTGTAGTTGGCTATAAAACCCATGCCAAAATGCTGCTTATCACCCGCAGAGAAAAGAATAAGATCAAAAACTATACACATTTAAGTACTGGAAATTATCACCCTACTACGGCCAGGCACTATACCGATATGGGGCTTTTAACTTGTGATAAAAAAATCACCAAAGATGTACATAAACTATTTTTACAAATGACTGGAATGAGCAAGAAAAGTGATGTAAATACCTTAATGCAGTCACCATTCACCCTTTTTAGTTCTATTCTCAAATATATCGAAAGAGAACTTAACAACGCCAAGGCCGGAAAGCCTGCTCGTATCATCATAAAGATAAATGGAATTACTCATAAAGAGATTATTGATGCGCTCTATGCTGCATCACAAGCTGGCGTCCAAATAGATCTTATAGTTAGAAGCATCTGCTCACTACGCCCAGGGATTAAAGGAGTTTCAGAAAATATTCAGGTTAGATCTGTAGTCGGTAGATTCCTAGAGCATTCCAGAATTTATTATTTTGAAAATGGTGGAGATCCAGATGTTTGGCTTAGCAGTGCAGATTTGATGGAGAGAAATCTGTTCCACCGAGTTGAAGCTAGCTTCCCTATTAATGACCCATTGCTAAAGAAAAGAGTAATTAATGAAGGGCTTACTCCCTATTTGGATAACGATGAAGATGCATGGATACTACAGTCCGATGGAGAGTATATCCAAGCAATAGATGAAAAAACTGAAGAGACGGTATCAGCCCAAAAATACCTTATGGATCTACATAAACCATGCTGATGTTATTTATCTATAACTAATAAAAAACAACAAGCCAAATGGTTTTCTCACTTTGACTTGTTGCAACAACACGATGATGTTTATTAGCTGGAATATTTAGATAATCGCCTGGTTTGAGCGAAATTGTTTTTGACTCGGATTCATCTGTTTTAAACTCCAATGTAGCGCTGCCGCTAATTAGTAATACAAACTCATTCTCATCTTGGTCATACCAAAAGTCTGGATCTGAGGACTGTCCATAAGAGACTATCCTCTCGATACGAGTACTACCTGAAGATAGAAGTTGAGAGAAAATCTCGTGACTTGATTTATCAGGAATATCATCAAAGATATTCCTCTCTATATTACTTGGAAGCGTGGTAGACAAAGTTTTATCCCTTACAGCTGTGTAACCAAAATAGCTAAGTAAGCAGATTCAATGACCAGCCAGAATCAAAAAGATATTCATGTTCTAACATTAAATCAGCTTCTGTTAGAGGATTTTTTTTAAGCCAACCCTTCGGAAATATCATATTTAGCGAATAAAAATTGGCATCAAATTCAATATCATTAAAAGGTATATCACTGCGTGACCGAGTAAAGATTACAGCTAATCTAAAAATCACGCACAAAGCAGAAACTGTATAGTGCATATCTTCTGGCATCACTGCTAAAGGCTTAGCTGGAAAAGATCTTCTATGCCCCTTCACAATAACCCTTAACACTTCCTGCTCTTCTTTAGTAAATCCTGCGAGATCAACATGCTTAACAAGGTATGCACTGTGTTTATGATAGCGACTATGGGATATAGAAAGTCCCGTTTCAAAACAAGAAGACGCCCAGCGTAGATAGTCTCTGCATAGTGGGTTTTTAACCCCCCACTTTTCCTGCACACAGCCAAAGATTCTAAGAGCCATCTCTGCAACTCTTGCGCTATGCTTTGCATCATATTTATAACTTTTTGAAAATTGTAATATCGCAGTATCACGAATATCTTTGTGTTCTATCCTGCCACAAAGATCCAATAACATCCCTTCTCTAAGACCACCATCACAAGGAAGCACTGAATCAATATCTAGATTTTTCATCACGCCGAAAAGAACTGCAACTCCTCCAGCAAATGCATTTACGCGGTCTGCACTTATGTCTGGGTAGGCTTTGCCATCAAAGCATCCCTTATCTACTAATTCCATCCGAAGTCTGTCGAGTGCAGCAAAGGTAATATTCCCATTAGTCCAACCTTTTTGCTGCAGGACCTTTGAAATTGCAATAATAGACCCTGCTGAACCAATAACCATGTCCCACCCTTGTGATTTCATGGTTGAAACAAAAGGTTGGATTTTTAATCCTACTGAAATAACAGCGTCATGCATGGACTGCTTAGTAATTTTTCCATCAGAAAAGAAATCAACTGTAGATGATAAACACCCAACATCCAGACTTTCCATATCAAACGGGGTAAAGTCCTGACCAATAACCAGCTCAGTACTGCCACCACCAATATCTATCAACAATCTTTTACTGCCGTCAGATTCAATGCTTCTTGCGACCCCAATATAAATTAAACGGGCTTCTTCATAACCTGATATAATTTCAACTGGGTAACCTAAAATATCAGAAGCACGCTTAACAAATTCCCTGCTATTTTTTGCGCGGCGCAGAGCATTTGTACCTACGATTTTTACGAATTTTGGAGGGAAATCCTGTAAGCGCTGACCATACCTTTCAATAACAGAAAAAGCTCTTTGCATAGCCTCTTCTGTCAGGTTTTTTTCGTCATCAAATCCAGTTGCTAGTTTTACCGGATATCTTATCTTATCTATGACGGTGAATTTAATTCCTTCAACGTCAGCAATCATTAAATGAAATGTGTTCGAGCCTAAATCTGCAACAGCACATGTTACTGGAGTATTACTCACAAAAAGTTCCATCCTTTTAAGAAGTTACATTGAGTATTTGCAAAGATGCGCTTCATATATTAACAATCCACTTTTATATACGAGCAATGCAAGCTACTATAGCAGATATCATAGAATGAAAAAGGAATTTTCTTTAATGGATTGTGACGAGCAAAGCACACAAATCCCCGCTTTACCTCCACTGCTTTTGATCGATGATGACCCTCTGCTTATTGAGACCAGCAGCTTTCTTTTGCAGGATTCATTTCAAGTATTCTCTGCTAAAACAAGAACTCAAGCACACACTCTACTTCAGTCAATAAATCATACCCCAATTGTTGCACTGGTAGACCTTGGACTTCCCCCAACACCACATACTCCCCAAGAAGGATTTGCTCTAATTGCTGACCTACTTGCGCATAATTCTATGATGCGCATTGTTGTTCTTTCCGGTCAAAATAAAGATGCTAATGTTCAGCATGCAATGACGCTTGGTGCTGCTGATTTTATTGCTAAGCCATGCAAACCAGAAGACTTAAAGCAAAAATTACTGCAACAAGCCAAACTATTTTATTCAGAAAGCATCAGGATGGAAAAGCCTGAAGCTAGCCTTATTACCGGCAAGTGCCCAGAGGTTCTAAACCTAAACACCCAAATAAAAGTTTATGCTAAAACCCCTTTCCCAGTATTAATCACTGGTGAATCAGGATCAGGCAAAGAGTTGATAGCTCAAGAGCTGCATAACCATTCAAATAATAAACAAGAACAGTTTCTTGTAATCAACTGCGCAGCATTCTCGTCAGAACTTTTAGACTCACAACTCTTTGGTCATACAAAAGGTGCTTTCACAGGTGCTGATAAAGATAAAACAGGGTTTTTTACTGATGCAGGCAAAGGAACACTTTTTCTTGATGAAATTGGTGAAATGCCTCTAGACCTACAGTCTAAATTACTAAGGGTTCTTGAAAACGGAGAGTTTTACCCTATCGGTAAAACCACACCACATAAGACCAAAGCAAGAATTATCGCAGCAACAAATAGAGACTTACAGGATATGGTAGAGCATGGAAAATTTCGCCATGACCTATTCCATCGCTTGAGCGTTCTAACCCTTGACTCAATTCCAGTAAGCTCACGAGGAGATGATAGGCTACTGCTATTACAACACTTCCAAGATGCACTAGCAGAGACAGTCCCTCCTTTCACCCTTTCCCAGGAATCTAAAGAGCTTTGGCTTGACTATAGTTTTCCCGGTAATGTGCGCGAACTTAAAAACATTGTCATTAGGATTGGGACAAAGCATCCTGGGCAAATAGTTAATGCAGAAACACTGCTAACAGAATTTGAGCAAGATCATAATAATTCTGCGAAAAAAGCGCAAGCAAACGTCAGAAATGTCGATTCAGACACAGAGATTATCGAAAAATTACGAGAAGGTTACTCCCTTGAAAATGCGCTCCAGAATACCGAGTCAGCTTATATACAAGCAGCGCTCAAAGAGTGCTCAGGTAACCTTAGTAAAACCGCCAAACTACTGCAAACAAACCGTACAACTTTATATGGAAAAATGCAGCGCCTTGGCCTAATGAATGATTAACGTTAATACACGGTTGATATAAAAACACGGTTAACACAGGAATTGTTAATGTATTTAGACTATTTTGGGCTACAACGCCCACCATTTAAGATAACTCCAGATGCTAGTATGTTTTACACTGGTGGTGCGCGTGGCAATGCCCTAGATGCCCTAATCTACGCAATTTTAAATGGCGAAGGAATAGTTAAAGTTGTAGGCGAAGTTGGTAGCGGCAAAACCATGCTTTGCAGAATGCTTGAGCTTAAACTGCCACAAGAAGTTGAAATTGTTTACATTGCCAATCCAAACATTTCACCAGAACACATCCTCCATGCGATAGCGATCGAACTTGAGATTAATGTAGACGAATCATCAAGCCGTTTAGAGGTGATGCAAAAACTACAGCACTTCTTACTGGAGAGACATCTAAGCGGCTATCAAATTGTGGTTTTTGTTGAAGAAGCCCAAGGGATGCCGATAGAAACTTTGGAAGAGATAAGGTTGATGAGCAACCTTGAAACAGATCATGACAAACTTCTACAAATAGTACTCTTCGGTCAACCTGAATTAGACCACAATTTAACTCAACCAAAAATTCGTCAGCTTAAAGAAAGAATCACCCATAGTTTTTTCCTCAGCCCTTTTACACCAGATGAAGTACATAAATATCTGAATTTCAGAATGACGATTGCTGGTTATCATGGACCTGATATATTCCCCCGTCAGATGGCTAATTTAATATGCAAGCATACTGGCGGACTACTAAGGCGTATCAATATCATTTCGGATAAGGCCCTACTTGGTGCATTTGCCGAACAAACACATAATATAAGTAAAAAACATATAATTGCAGCTGTTAATGATAGTGAATTCAGCACCATTAAGTCAGGAAACAAAGCTCACAAGTTATTAATATCTGCATTAGCTGCCTCGCTATGCATAATAGCTATTCTGATTTTCACAAAAATTGATAACATCGATTTTAAAATCTTAGCTAAACAGCAGCTAGAAAAAATAAATGTTAGCAGTACGAATTTGAATAAGCATAACCCTACTGAATTGAATAAAATAGTTACGACCCATAAGACTATATCCAAGGCCAATACAACAACAGCAAAAATTAATTCATACCCTGAAGCTATACCTGAAGCTATAGTTGCAGCAGAGATAAAACCATCAAAGAAATCAGTAACTGAAACTAATCCTAAAACAGTTAACAACACAACTGTTCTTAATAGCAAAATAGCCGCGATTAATACCAATTCTTCGGCAAAAAACCAAACCAAATTGCTCAATTCCAACCTCAGCAATCTGCAAAAAAGAATAATCGCAACAAATGAGTGGTTAAAATCAAATAATCCTGACCTGTATACCATACAGTTAATGTCTATTAAAAGCAGATACGCCAACCACTTACACAATTATCTACTTAATTTATCTGAAGAGAATATACTAGATGAAATTTATATTTATAAGACCGGTTCTGGAGATAATTCTCTTTTCGGAGTTTTATATCAGAATTTTTCTTCTAAACGTAATGCTAATGCTGCATTGAGAGCATTACCAACTATACTTAATGCTAATAGCCCTGTACTCAGAACCATTCGTGGAATCAATGGAGAAATTTCCAGAAGCTATGAAAGCACTAGAGATCAAATTTAAAACCAATATGAGATATTCAGTATCTATGAAAATTCAGAATTTTATGAGCTCATTTCAAGGCGCTCTAATCAAATCACTATATATTATAGCCTTCTCAACTCTGCTGCTTTCATGCGAAGAATATACAAAGAAGCAGATTGAGTTTTCCAAAGGACATATAGAATCGGACAACTCGTCTGCTAACAACATAGTAAGACAGAGACAAATTCCAAAGCCTGTGAAGGCAACTCCCTTTGTTCCAGCGCCAACATCAAAAAAGCTTGAAAAATACTCTGTCAATGTTCAAGACGTTTCCATTAGAGAGCTACTTTTTGCCATCTCGCGGGATGCAAAAATAAATCTGGATATTAATAATGGAATTGAAGGAAATATCACTTTAAATGCTATCGACCAAACCCTTCCTCAAATTCTAGACAGAATTTCAAACCAAGTAGCTATTAGATACCAGCTCAAGGGAAACCTCCTTATAGTTGAACCAGATACTGCTTACTTAAAACACTACGCAATTGACTATCTAAATATTACTCGTGAAAGTGAAAGTATCATCACCACATCAACAGGAATCAATAATGGTGTGACCCAAGAGACTTCTTCAGAAGAGGGAAATGCTTCTACTACATCAGTAACAAATCATACCGAAAATAAGTTCTGGGATACATTGAGTGAAAATATTTCTCAGATTATAGAGAATGAATCAGAGTCTCCTGAATCTAATTCTGAAGCCACCGAAGAATCTGAAGAAGCAGAAGAATCACAATCAACTAGCACATCAACATCTTCATCGGTAATTATAAACCGTGAAGCTGGTGTTATTTATGTTCGTGCGACATCTAAGCAACACAAAGATATTCAGTTATTTTTAGATACTGTACTTGCAAGTGTGCGCAGACAAGTATTGATTGAAGCTACCGTTGCAGAAGTAACCCTAAACGATCAAAATCAATTAGGCGTGGACTGGGCGTCAATTGCTGATGATCTTGGCGGCTTCTCCTTCTCATCTGCATTTAGTGGCGATAACTTTGCAGCAGCAGCTGGATTAATCTTCCCGTCAAACTTCTCGGGATCTCCTAGTTTTAACGCTGGCTATCAACAAAATAAAAATGGTAGGACAAGCGGAATACTTCTTAAAATGCTCGATCAATATGGTGATGTAAGAGTACTTTCCAGCCCTAAAATCATGGCTCTAAATAACCAAACATCACTGCTAAAAGTTGTAGATAACAGAGTTTACTTCTCTATTGATGTTGAAATAGATAGTGATGCCGAGACCAATACAACTACAACCACATATGATACGACAGCTCATTCTGTGCCAGTTGGCTTTATAATGAATGTAACGCCATTTGTAAACGAGTCTGAAGAAATTATCCTCAATATTCGTCCGACACTAACTCGAATTCTTGGTTATGCAATGGATCCTAATCCTGCACTGGCACAAGCAGGTGTTACAAATCCCGTTCCAGAGGTGCAAATCAGAGAACTTGAATCTGTCCTCAGAGTTAATAGTGGCAATATTGCTGTTATAGGCGGATTGATGCAAGACACTGTAACTAAAGATGACCAGGGTATACCTTGGTTGTCAAAACTGCCAATAATTGGAAAGGCATTTTCATATAAGAATAATCAGCGTAATAAAACTGAGCTAATAATATTCTTGAAACCAACTCTTATTAAGAATGCGAATATTGAGCGCGAACTTAAACAGTTCCGTCAATACCTTCCAAATACAAAAAAACAAACATCAAGCTTTAAAAATCAAACTCTTCAATCTCAAGGATCAAGATAGATGAGTTTACTTCTTGATGCATTAAAGCAAGCAGCAGATTCTAAAACGCAAACGGGTAGAGAGGCTAATAAAATAGCCTCAAAAAAATCAGGCGTTACAAATACAGAAGCAGAAGCAAATAACGCAACAACTTCAAGCCCTACCATTAGCTCTAATCAACAACAAAATACAGACTTATCGGATAGCATAAAGCTTGAGTTAGAAGAGATAACTGAAGATATACAACAAGACCATGAATTAAAAGAGCCTCAAAAAGAAAAATCTATAGCTGTAGAAATGGATTGCTTTGATCCAGAAGAACCTATAGATAACTTAGGCGGTGTAGATGAGCATAATAGTGAAGCAGACTATGATTCATCCGCCACTACCATAGAGCCTAATACTCAAGAAGTGGATTTAAAATTAGAGATCGAAGAAGGCTTAGATACCGCACAACAGGCTAAAATTAGCATTCCAGAAGAAGAGCCTCAGTCACCACCTAGTAAAGCTAATATAATTGAGAAAAAAAGCCGGGTACGAGCTCCTGAAAATGCAAAGATAATTTTAAACCCTGATAAAAAACCAAAACGAACTGGAGCTATTATAGCTATTGGCTTCCTTATTATTGCTGTACTTGCTGCTGGAGGATTTCTTGGCTACCTCTATTATCTCGAACAAGATAATGAAATCAGTTCAAATATTGCTAATTTAAGTCGCCACCCCACAGCTAAAATCAAACCTATCGCTGACCTTAGCACTGTCTCAGATCAAATATCTGAAGTAAATATGCCGCCAAAAGACTCAGAAGCTGCAAACCAAACATTAAAAGGTAATATTGCGAAAACTACTGCAGATTCAAATGATATAGCTAAAATACAGCAAGCTGCAACAGAGCAAATAACTCAACAAACTAAATCCGTAAAAAAACAGACTCCCTCGTCAACTACAATCCAAAATAATAATGAGATAAGTGCTGAAGAGCTACCTCCAACTCTTAGCTCAGTTATAAATTCACACCCATTTATTGAACATAAACCATTAAAACAACTACCTGTTGCGATGGAACAACCTATTTCAATAAAGAAAAATAACAATGAAGCGTTAGCTAGTAAAAATATTAATCTTGGATATAAGCAATTTGAGAAAGGCAACTATCAGCTAGCTAAAAAACATTATCAAAAGGCACTTAATCTAGCTCCAAACGACACAGATATATTTCTTGGATTAGCGGCAATAGCATTGATAGAAAATGATACTGATAGCGCAACAGAACTATATACAAAAGCATTACAGATCGATCCAAAAAATAACACCGCAATTAGTGCAATCAGTACATTGTATGAAAAAAGTAAAAGTGATGAATCAACCATCAAGAAAAACATAGAGGCTAATCCAAATAATCCTTGGGCTTATTTCAACCTTGGCAATCATCACATGGAGGAGCAAAACTGGACAAAAGCACTACACGCTTTTTCAAAAGCAAATGCAATAGCACCACAAACTCCTGATATTTTATTTAATATAGCAATATCTCTAGACAACCTAGATAGGGTGCAGCAGGCGATTGAAGCATACACAATGGCTATATCTGCAGCAAAATACAAACCTGCAAACTTTGACCCTACCTCAGTACAAAAATATGTAGATAGTATAAATCTACAAAATGGCAATAAATAGGAACCAACTTCAATGTCAGAGAAAAAACCATTAAGACTTGGAGATATGCTGGTTGAGACCGGGATCATAACCCACGACCAACTAATTATTGCCTTAAAAGAACAAAAAAGCTCATCATTACCTCTTGGTAAACTCATTGTAAAATTAGGGTTTGCTACCGATGCCGTAATCACAGATGCAATTAGTAAATCTACCGGCCAAGAAAGCATAGATCTTACCAAAATTGTTCCAGATAATGACGTACAACTTCTTATCCCCAAAGACCTAGCTAGACGCTATAAAATTCTTCCATTAAGTGTAGATGAAGACACATTAACGCTCACTATAGCAATGTCTGATACCTATAATGTTCAGGCGCTGGATAGAATCAAGATTCACCTAAAAGGCAAATATGATCTTAATGTTCTCCTTGCTGGCGAGTCAGAAATTGAAGACTCTATAGATCATTTTTATGGATACACTTTATCCGTAGATGCAATTATTCAAGAGATCGAATCTGGTACAGCAGATGTAAACACAGATATTGGTGAAACTACAGAATATAGCCATCCTATCGTCAGACTTGTTGACGCCCTACTCGCTGATGCAGTTAAGCGTAGTGCTTCTGATATCCACTTTGAACCTGAAGAAGGTTTTTACCGTATCCGTTATCGAATCGACGGGGTACTGAGACAAATTCGTGTATTACATAATAATTATGCTTCAGGAATCACCGTACGCCTTAAAGTTCTATCAGGAATGAACATTGCTGAAAACAGAGCTCCACAGGATGGAAGAATATCCCTGACATTTTCTGGTCGACAAATTGATTTCAGAGTAGCATCCCAGCCAACTATGCATGGTGAGGATATAGTTTTACGTGTTCTGGATAGAAAAAAAGGAATCGTTCCCCTCGAAAAGCTCGGCCTGCATAACGATGCGCTATCAGAGTTAAAACTAATGATGAGCCGTCCAGAAGGGATTATATTAGTTACAGGTCCTACTGGTAGCGGTAAAACCACTACCCTATATTCAATCATCAACTATCTAGCGTCAGAAAATGTAAACATAATGACGCTTGAAGATCCCGTAGAATATCCGTTAGCTATGATTAGACAATCATCAGTAAATGAAGCTGTTAAGCTCGATTTTGCCAGTGGTATCCGATCAATGATGCGACAGGATCCCGATATTATATTGGTTGGTGAGGTGCGCGATTCTGATACCGCAGAGATGGCACTGCGCGCCGCAATGACAGGTCATCAGGTCTACTCTACCCTGCATACAAATTCAGCAGTTGGAGCAATTCCACGACTAATTGATCTTGAGGTTCCACCTTCAATTATGGTTGGCAATATAATTGGAATTGTCGCTCAAAGACTAATAAGGCTACTTTGCCCACATTGCAAAGAAGCATATGACCCAAGTGAAATTGAAAAGATTCTTTTAGGAATAGATGAAGAGGAAGAATTTCCAACTATCTTCAGGGCAAGTGGTTGTGAAAAATGCGAATATATCGGTTATAAAGGAAGAGTATCACTATTAGAAATTCTCCGGATTGATGAAGACCTTGATGAGCTTATAGTCAAACAAGCTTCAAACCGTGAAATGACCAATATGGCTTTAGAAAAAGGATTTATCCCCATTGCGGATGATGGTATTAGAAGAATTCTTGAGGGTATAACTTCACTAGATGAGGTATCTCGAGTAATTGATCTAACTTCAAGGCTTAAATAGGGATATCTAAAACCATGGCAACTTACCAATACAAAGCAATTGATGCATCAGGGAAAAAGATTAGAGGGCAACTTGAAGCCAACAATCCCCAAGATGTTGAACTTCGCTTACATAAAATGGATCTTGAGCCAATAATTTATAAGCCTATAAATACAGCCAAAATTTCACTTTTTAAATCAAGAGTAACGCGTAAAGACTTGATAAGTTTTACTTTCCATATGGAGCAATTAATAAAAGCTGGGGTTCCTATCCTAGAAACACTAACAGATTTACGTGATAGCCTCCCACAAAATAACGGTCTCAAATCTGTTGCAACTGGCCTGATAGAAGAGATCGAATCAGGGAAAAACTTTTCCGGTGCTTTAGAAAGTTTCCCGCGTGTTTTTAATAATATCTACGTATGTACAGTTAAAGTTGGTGAAGAGAGTGGAAACCTCAATCATGTACTATATGAGCTAGCAGAGATGCTTAAATGGCAAGATAAATTAACTGCTCAAGCCAAAAAAATGATGATGTATCCGATTATTGCAGCAACAGTAATATCCTGTGTTGTACTTTTTTTAATGATCTACCTTGTACCGCAACTGGTAACATTTCTTATAAGTACTGGTAATGAAATACCTCCTGCTACAAAAGCCCTTATTGCAACATCAAACTTTATTTCAACCTATTGGTACATAATCATCCCATCGCCTATTATATTTATAATCTTCCTGAAAATATCACATAAAAAAAGCGAAAAAATGCGCTTCTTAATTGATGACATACTACTCCACCTTCCACTGTTTGGTAGTCTTTTACACCAGCTAAAAATTGCCAGATTTACTAAATATTTTGCACTAATGTACGAGTCAGGAATCACTGTTCTCGAAACATTAACCATGTGCAAAGGGGTAGTAAATAATGTCGTTATAGAAAAATCTATAGAACGTGCCCAAATCCAGATATCTCAGGGCGAAACCATAAGTAACAGCTTTAAGAATGTAGGTATGTTTCCACCTTTTGTCACCAGAATGATGGGAATAGGAGAAACAGGGGGAAGCTTAGATACCGCTCTAAACAACGTATGTGACTTTTATACCAGAGAAGCAAACGAAACAATTGAAAAAATCGAACCCTTGATCGTTCCAGGTCTTACCCTCGTCCTGGCGGCAATACTAGGGTGGATAATGTTTGCCGTCATCAGTCCAATTTATGATGTAATCACCAAGATAAGCTAGGCAGGTTAAAAGAACAATGAAGCAACTTTTTTACTTTTACGGATACAGACTCAAGGTTCTTCGTTGGCAGAAGGGTCAAGTCATTGCTGCAAATATATTTGAACCAAATGATGAAGGGTTTAAACAATTCCGCAGTTTCGTAAAGGATTATAAAAATATAAAGACAATGATGCTCGTCGATATCATTGAAGAAGATTTTCACTCAGACACCATTCACAAAGTCAGAGGCAAAGATCGCGAAGCATTGATAAAACGGGCATTGGATAAAAATTTTCATGATGTAACTTATCGTTGCGACATCTCTCACGGCACATCAAAAACCAATAAAAACCAAGAAGAGATCCTGCTTGGCGCACTTACAAATGCTGAGCTAATCACCCCATGGCTATCAGAGATCAGAAGACAAGGAATCCGCCTGGTTGGTATACAATCTATCTCAACAGTTGGTGAAGCCCTACTCCCCAAAATTGGGGCTAATGACAAACCCACATTACTTATAACCCAACAACTTCCTTGGACAATCCGCCAATCATTTTACAAGAATGGTCAACTTCACTTTAGCAGGCTAATTCCAACACGGCTAAATGACATATCAGAGTTTCCCGCTTTGGTTCTAAATGAAGTTGATCAAACCATGCGTTACCTTCAGTACAAGCGCCTTATCAACGAAGCTGAAGAGATAAACACCATCATGATAACTGCAGAAGAATATGCTCTGCACTTAAATAAAACATTACATGACTCACCGGGGTTAGATTATAAGAGCTATACAGTTCCTGAAGTTTCATCAATTATTGGAATAAAAGAACCGTATGAATCTACTACAGCTGATATCATTTTTGCTCATCTTGCAGAAGTCAAACCTCGCAACCATTATGGTAGAAAAGATGACATTATTTGCCACCAAAGTCATAAATTAAAAAATTTCATCCACACCATGTCTGCAGCCGTATTAATCGCAGGCATCGGAATATCGTCATATTTAGGTATAAACAGTGTGATTTTCAGTACGAACTCAGTCACTGCAGAAAAAAATGCCAATTACTTCCAAGTTAAATATGAAGAGCAATCACAACAACTTGATGAACTACTTTCAAATGCAGAAATAATGAAGCAATCAGTTGATGCTATTGCCAAGTTAACAAGAGATGAAACATATACGCCAACATTTTTATTCCAGCAATTTAGCCAAGTTATAACCAAATACCCACAAATAAAACTAGACCGTTTAAGACTCAACTATGATAACGGACAAATAAAACCTGTTTCTAATAACTTAGATAATATTGACGTTAATATAGAACCAATTAACCCAGGGTATCCAAAACCAACAATAGAAATAGATGCAAGCCTCATCGGATTGAATAAAAACTATCGCGAATCTTTAAAAATTGTTGCTCAATTTAAAGCAGAACTACGACAACTTCACTCGATAACCGATGTAGCGATAACAAAACAACCAGTAGAGATAACCTCAAAAACCCAGTTTAGTGGTAGCAGCGGGGTTTCAGTAAGCTCTACAGGTAAAGGGAATGATAAAAATAAATTCTCTATAAAGGTTACTTTTAAGCAAAACCTTCCAAAAGATTCCAGCCTTTCACAAGCTATTCCTCTCCAAAAAAACAAGGGGACTAGTTCATGAATAATTTCGACTGGCAACTAGTCAAAAAAAGCGTAAGCATATTCGCATTAATAACGGTAATGATGTTTATCGTAACTGGAGTTAGTTACTATATAAACTCAATCACATCGTATGAATATACAAATGCAAATAACAAACTTGATTCAATAAAGTCCAATTATGCAGATCTTATTCACAAAAACAATATTTTTGTTGAATATGCAAAAAAATATAAGCAGTTAAAATCTAAAGGAATAATTGGGCAAGAAAATCGCCTAACTTGGATAGAAGCACTACAAGAAACTAATAATTCTCTTAAGCTACCATCTTTGCAATACACCATATCACCTCAAATAGATTACCCTATTAAACTCATAGGTCCTGATTTTTATGATGTAAGCATAAAAAAAACAAGCATGGCTATAAACATGGGACTACTGCATGAAGAAGACATGCTAAATATTTTAACTGGCCTACAAAACAAAGCCCGTGGTCATTTTCTCATCGACCAGTGCACAATAACTCCAAATAAAATACCCACCTTAGACAATATTGATGTGAATATTCCAAATCTTAATGCTGACTGTAATATCCATTGGCTACAAGTTATGTTACTAACTCCTGGCAATATTGGAGCAGAGCAATGAAATTAATAAAAACTGCTGCCACCTCAATTATGATTTTAGCCATATTATATTCAGTTCCGCAGTTAACATTTGCAGAGACTAAAATTAATCGACTATTCACCACTCCTGATTTACGAGCACAAATTGATAATTACCGTAAAAACCCTGAGTTGTATAAACCTAAGAAAATAATTAATAATGAAAAAGGTGAAGAACAAGTAATACCAACAGAAAAGAACATTATCCTCAAAGGTATAATAACTAAACCCGATGGAAGTAAGGTTGCATGGATAAATGATTTAGAGTCTAACCAGGTTATAAAACAAAATAAAAATGTTGCGAATGACACAGTTCTAATACAGATTGATGGGGGAAAATCTATTCCTTTAAAAGTCGGGCAAATATATCAAGTTAAGCAAAATACTATCAGTGAAATTTTTAACCAAGATGAAGCTGATATTGAAGATGAAGCTAAAAATCCACACAATGTTAAAAAAGATAATGATAAACACGAAAACAACGAACAATCGATAGAAGCTCCGCATGAAATAACCAAAACTATTATAGATATAGTAAACGCAAAAAAAGCTGCGAATAAAGCAATGCAAAACGGAATAATGGAGCCTTAGCTGCTACCTTTTGCAACTATAGAACTGTACATAATCTACAAAGCTACAAATACAGAATAATAACTGGATAATTTATGCAATATCACCGCACCTTTAATAAAAACAAGCAGCAAGGCGCAGTGCTATTACTTCTTATGTTTGCAATAATAATTGGCTTTTCAACCCTATTCATCTCAGCCTATAACAACAACTCAATTCAAATTCAAAATGATAGCGAAACCACTGAATCACTGGGTAAAGCCAAAGAGGCTGTACTTAATTACGTAACTGCAAACTATCATCTATACCAAACTGGTGACTACGGATTCCTCCCGTGCCCAGATACAACTGCAACCGGTGGTTATCAAGATGGAGAGGAACACAAAAACTGCCTTAATTCTCATATTAACAACATTGGCCACCTGCCTTGGCGTTCTCTTGGTCTGCCCCCAATTAAAGACTCAACAGGGCAATGCCTATGGTATGTAGTCACTGGCTTAGATAAAAAACAAAATACCACCGATCTGGGCACTGGTTTAATTAGGATTTATAGCCATGATCGAGCTACAGAAATTTCAGATAATTCCAATCCATTTGTCGCCGCTATTATCGCTCCTAAATCTGCATTAGACTATCAAACAAGAACAGGAACAAATCAAAATATTATTTGCGAACAAAGCTTTGATGCATCTGACTACCTCGA
The DNA here is from genome assembly GCA_033852155.1 of Gammaproteobacteria bacterium. GTDB lineage: Bacteria > Pseudomonadota > Gammaproteobacteria > QZLD01 > QZLD01 > QZLE01. Next base: position 26,915 of record JAWSVA010000010.1, read on the forward strand.
CACAACAACTCTAAACATAGGTAGCGGGGTTCAAGTTAATAACTCTCAACTTAGTGGAGCTCTCGATGCTTCAGATATTTTTATCACTTCAGGTAAAGGGTCACAGGACACTGTTGCACCCTACTCTCAGCAAAATCCACAACCATATAATGACCAAATCATCTATATAACTCGTGATGAGCTAATTTCTGCAATCACAAAAGCTGGCGAATCCGTGCCACCTCTAGCTACTGAAGCAACTCTTGATGAATCAACTGCACAGGTAACTTTTGCAAATAATCTGGATAACTTCAATATAAAAAGAGGAAATGCTCCACATACTGCCACACCAAATGGAGAAGACAGCGAGTTATTAGTATATAAAGGGATAGCTCCATTACAACAATATTTTTGCCTCTGGTATAACGATACATTTGAGCTTGAAAACAAAACATTAAGAACATTTTTCAAATTAAAATTACAAGAAGATAATAATAATTTCAGCCTGGGGAGGTGCTCGGGATTAACCTTCACTATAACTCCAGGCCCTGCAACTTCATGTGGTAACGGCGGATCAAATCTGGCTTTTGCAGGTATGCCAGGTCCACTTGGAAATAGAAGTTTTGCCGTAGAATATGATATAGCTCCAAGCATCACAAAAAATGACCCATTTGGAAATCACATTGCTGTCGTTACAAGATCGCATAACTCGCATGGATCAGCGCAAAATTCAGACTGCCCCAGCACAGGGTGTTACATAAAAGGTACTGGCACTCAAGACGACATAACCTGGCTTGAAGATCTGCAAGAACATAGCACAAGAATTGAAATTCACACCGGCTATACATCGAGTGACTGCACGGATGGTGACTCTGGTAATGATGGAGACTATGCAAAAGTAAACGCATGGGTTGATTGCCCTATTGGTACATGCGAAAACTTTGGCAAGCTAGATAATGACTATACCGATGCAGGCAATAGCCGTTTAATATCTCAATGCATCGATTACCCAAGTCAAATGAATGGTGCCCCTGATAACGGTGACAATGGAATCAGATTTGGCTTTACTGGAGCAATTGGTGGCTGTCACTTTGGACCAAACCTAACAGATATAACTCTATCCGAGTTTGGGTTAACTATTGAGTAGACACCTCTCAAAGACCCAGCTTTTAAAAGTTAATAGGACTAGGATAATGAAAAAAAATAATTTTACTAATAACAGTATAAAAGTTAAAGGTTTCTCATTAATTGAGATGGCCATAGTCCTAGTAATAATTGGACTTCTTGCAGGTGGGATTCTTATACCCATAAGTGAACAGCTCCAAAACACCAGGCTTATTGATAATAGAAACCAAATGGAAACTATCAAAGAAGCCCTTATCGGTTTTGCGGCTGCTAACGGCAGATTACCCTGCCCTGCAACTGCAATAACTAAAGGTATAGAATCACCACAAGGAGGAGGAAACTGTACCACAGCACATGGTTTTGTCCCATTCGCATCACTCGGAATTGGTGGGCAATTTAACGAAGATTACCTGTTATCTGACCCATGGAACAGCCCATATGGTTACAGCGTAACTGTCAGAGACATTGATTCTAATAACCAAGCAGATTTCACAACCACAAATGAGCTGAAAAACGTTATTAATGATGCAAGCCTTCTGGATAACACCAATGAACAGCTCGGAATTAGAGCGTTAACACTTTCAAATTCAGAATCAGCTGGATGGCCCACAAATCCGTGTAGTGGTGCAGGTGGAACCAACTGTAACGATCTTGAAGTCTTTAACAATATTGGCACAGGACGCACAACATTAACTAATGACGCACCAGCTGTCATATATTCACTTGGCAAGAACTGGGCTAAATACAATGTTGCAGGAACAGGTGTACCATCAAATTTTGAAGCAGAAAATGTAGGCTCAACGGCAAATGGAAACAGAGTGTATTATATTGCTGGAAACAACCAATTTATCAGCACAGAAAAAAGCCAGCAACCGGGCAACACCTTTGATGACGAAATTATCTGGATATCAAAAAGTATCTTGATTGGCAAACTATTAACTGCTGGGCAGATTTCAGCACCTTAAGCATCACTGAGCCATGAACCATGGAATCAAGGCTGCTGAATTCATAACTTTTTAATTTATTGTAAAAAACATATTGAGGCTTCGGCTACGCTCAGCCAGCATGCTGAGAGCCAAAAGATACTTAGGCATCACTAAGTGACTACCCATGTATAACTAAAGCTACAGAAAGGGAATTTTGAACAAAAAAAAGCCGCTCAATGAGCGGCTTTTCTTATAAAATATGGCATCCCCAAGGGGGTTCGAACCCCTGTTACCGCCGTGAAAGGGCGGTGTCCTAGGCCTCTAGACGATGGGGACACTAGGTAAGCTCCGGCTGCAAATTGCTCATTAGCCTCAAGCTGTGGGCGTATAATACGATCGAGAGCCATATGTGTCAACAAAATTACATAAAAAACATAAAACAATTTTAAATTTATAATACACGCTATCAGCAAGGTATTGTTTGCACGAAAAAAGCTATTCCTCACAGTAAAAAAAACATTGCGCCCACTTGCAGTTTTATGGAGCATAACAGACCTAAAAACGGAATATATACTCAAATAAAAACCACAAAACAAACCTCTTTTTTTCAAATAAACTCTAAATCAAAAAATCACTACTACTTAATCAACACATTTAACTGGCAAATTTAAATATTTGTAAGATATTTTTATTATGCGAATACTACTCTAACGGTTATAATTTATATTCCTCCTAGTAGAGAGGAATATGTAAATAGGCAGATGGATAAGAATCACTCAATGGAATGCCATCTGATCTAAATCAACTAGGTCTACCCACCCGTGATAGAACAACTAACGGATATCTATGTATGGATTCAAAAACAGCGACAAATCTCTTAAGCACCAAAACATTGGTTCAATTTGGTCTTAACCGCCAACCATTTATGGATAAAGGCAATAATCGCTATGTTTTTGAAGATTCTGCGATATCAACTCAAATAAATGTTCTAATAAACATAATTCATGGCAGCGATAAGATTGTCATGATCAAAGGTGAAAATGGTGTTGGTAAATCATCCCTACTCCATAAATTAGCAAAAATCAGGCACAAAGGTTTAACCTTCTGCCCAATCAAAGCTACTGATAAAATAACAATTGAATCACTTTGTAAAATCGCACTTAAACACCTTGAAATACCTGCACCAAGTTCAAGTGCAAGCATCCCAGAATTTTTTGCTAAACGAGTAGCGTTCCGACGTAGAACCGAAGGAAAAACTGTTCTATTAATAGATGATGCTGACCAACTAGACAGCTATACAATTGACAAACTTCTGCTATTAAGAAAGCTAGTTGCCGAAGATGGAGTACCAGCCATCTCTATAGTATTTTCAGGCCACCCTCAACTCGAACAAATATTGACGGCCCTTCCAAGAATAAATAGCCACCTATCGATTCTCCACACTATATATCTATATCCTTTCTCGGAAAAACAAACAATAGACTATATTAATCAACGCCTGCAATTTGCATGCAATAACCAAGATATCGAATTATTAACACCTGCACAGATTCAATCCATACATAACCGCTCTAAGGGTATTCCAGCTCTAATCAATTATGAAACATGTAAAATACTAGAAACAGTTGTGAGCAAGGGGAAAAACCCAATTGAACCCCAGGCTACTGATACAGGTAAGACCAGCCAACTTATTCCAGCTCTTCTAATAACTGTAGCAACTTTATCTCTTGGATTTATCGGATACCTTGCTTATAACCATATTCAGCAATCAAATATAAATCAGGAACCAACATCTGTAGTATCTGAAGCAATTACAATTCCATCTAAAATCGTCACGCCTTTCAAGCAAGACCCAATCATCGAGCAGCCAGCTATAGAAATACCCACAGGAATGCCGGTAACTCCAGTTAATGAGCCAATACAAGATCTACAAGAAGCGTCAAATGAACGGCCACCAATAAAATATGACAGGAAAAATGATCTTGAAAAGAAAGAAGAATCAGTTGCAAGCAAAGCTAAAGAGTTAATAGTAGCTACTACTATAAAACCTGCAGAAGGCAAAGAACTTAAAATCGATAAACAACTTGCGGCAACTATTACTGATGATGCAAAAAAAGCAGCTCCAAAAATTAAGGTACAGACTGATACTACCTCAGAAAAAACAGTGTCAGAAAAAGTATCATCCGAAGAAACTGTAAAATCACCAACAACAGCAGAAAAACAAATAAACACATCAAAAAAGATGGCAAAAGAAAAAACTCAACAAGTATCTATACAAAAGCCCTCTGCTAAAAAACCTACTACAGATACTAAACAGCTAGCAGCATCTCAAACAAAAATAGCTCAAGCAAAAAAAGAAGAAACTAAGAAACTGCCAGCAGCAAAGACTACTGCTAAAACAACAGCTGTTAAACCTGCAATAAATAAAAAACCTACAGCTACACCAAAACAAGTAGCTGCGACTGTAGAAAAAACGCCAAGTTCTAAAGTCACAAAACCTTCATCCTCAACCGAGGAGAGTGTCAGATTATGGATAAAAAAGCAGCCGCCAATGGATTACACCATGCAGTTGCTAGCTTCACAAAACGATACAGCCCTGATTAAATACAAACAACAAAATCCAGCGCTTAAAAATGCAAAGATCGCCTCAACCCTGAGAAAAGGGAAATCCTGGTACGTGCTTATCGTTGGTTCATTCAAAACCACCACAGAAGCAAAGAGATACCTTAGTAAACAGCCTGCTCCGATCAATAAATCAAAACCATGGATTAGAAGGTTTAAACCACTGCAGCAGACTTTGAAGTAAAAACATACACAAGCACCTTAACAAGGACTATAGATTCTTTGTTAAGGTCAATCTTCATACTTTAAAAGTATATATGACACCCATTAAAGCCAAAATCGAGAAAAGACCAACACCAGCATAACATATAGATTTATTTCGAACTCTTCCCCTCAAAGCACTGACTTTAATATTATGTTCTTTAATAAGTTCGTCTTTAAATAAGGTCATACCGACATATTTTACAGTTCCCTCAGTCCCACCATCATGTGGCAATGAATCGACCATAGACACATGATGAAGATCAACACTATCAATCTCAGCCTTATCCGTGGTTGTACCAAATGGGAAAAACATACTATATATTGCAATTTTCGAAAAATTTATTCACGTAAGATGCGTGGACAACCAATCACCTCTTACTCTACGCCTATTCACCATTGCTCTGCGATCCGAACGAGATGGTCCGGATAAATAACGCATATATGCACGACGATCTAAAGCTTCGCGACGATCTTTTTCTCTTCTATCACTACCAGCCCAATTTTGACAAATTGATGCCATAATGACCTCCCATAACAATCAGTTATATGCTTATTCTATTAATCTAAGTATATTTTATAATTATGTGAGCAAATAAATATTTGCTCGTCCACCATCACAGCAACATTAACAATTGCTTATGCAAAAATCAACACATAAAAAAAAGGGGTAGCACCAACTACCCCGTCAACCTACTCGTTTGACTATATATTATGCTTCAGCATTATCTTCTAACAACGCTTTCATACTTAGCCTAATACGACCTTGGCGATCAACTTCAAGAACTTTAACCTTTACGGTTTCGCCTTCTTTTAGTTTATCAGTAACCTTCTCAACTCTTTCATTGCAGATTTGAGAGATATGAACCAAACCATCTTTACCTGGAAGAATTGTTACAAATGCACCGAAGTCCATGATTTTAGTCACAGGGCCTTCGTATACAGTACCAACTTCAACTTCAGCAGTTATCATCTCAATGCGTTTTTTAGCATCTTCACCTGCAGCTTGATCAACAGATGAAATCTTAACTAGGCCTGAGTCATCAATATCTACTTGAGCACCAGTCTCTTCAATAATTGATCTGATAGTTGCGCCGCCCTTACCAATTACATCTCTAATCTTATCTTTATCGATTGTTATGGCAATAATACGTGGAGCAAATTCTGACATGTCACTTCTTGGTTCTGAGATAACTTCATTCATTTTCTCAAGAATAGTTAGACGCCCTTCTTTTGCTTGATCTAGGGCTATTGCCATAATCTCTTCAGTGATACCTTTAATCTTGATATCCATTTGAAGTGCTGAAATGCCTTCTTCAGTACCAGCAACTTTAAAGTCCATATCACCAAGGTGATCTTCATCACCCAGGATATCAGATAGTACTGCAAATGCATTACCGTCTTTTACAAGACCCATTGCAATACCAGCTACAGGAGCTTTAATTGGCACACCAGCATCCATAAGAGCTAAGCTTGTACCACAAACTGATGCCATAGAGCTTGAACCGTTAGATTCTGTAATTTCAGATACCACACGTAGTACGTATGGGTAGTTTTCCATATCAGGAAGAATAGCCTGCACACCACGACGAGCAAGACGACCATGACCGATCTCTCTACGCTTTGGTCCTGACATCATGCCTGTTTCCCCAACACAGAATGGAGGGAAATTATAATGTAGCATGAACGGATCTTTCTTTTCACCAGTAAGAGCATCGATTATCTGCGCATCTCTTGATGTACCAAGAGTAGTAACTACTATCGCCTGTGTTTCACCACGAGTAAATAGAGCTGAACCGTGAGTTCTTGGGAGAATACCTGTTTCTACAGTTACTTTTCTTACTGTTCTAGTATCACGTCCATCAATTCTTGGCTCACCGGAAAGGATTCTGCCACGAACAATATTCTTTTCTAAAGACGAAATAGCCCCTTTCACATCATCGGCGATAAGCCCACTTTCTTCAGTGACAAGAGCGGCAACAACAGCCCCTTTAACCTCTGCAATCTTATCTTGACGTTCCATCTTGTCAGCAATTTTATATGCATCTTCAATCTGAGAGCCAACTTTTTCAGCCACTGCAGCTGCAAGAGCTTCATCTTTAACTGGCGCATCCCAAGTCCATGCATCAACAGTATTCATTGAAGTAAATTCATTTACTGCTGTTACAACTTGTTGAAGTTGCTGATGACCATACATAACAGCACCAAGCATTACTGACTCTGGAAGTAGATTTGCTTCAGATTCAACCATCAATACAGCTGATTCAGTACCAGCAACTACAAGATCAAGGTCTGATTCAACTAGCTCTGACGCATATGGATTAAGAATGTATTCTCCATCTTTGTAACCAACTCTAGCCGCTCCAAGAGGACCATCAAAAGGGATACCTGAAATTGATAATGCTGCAGAAGTACCAATAATAGCAGGAACATCTGGATCTACTTCTGGATTTAAAGATACTACAGTTGCAACCACTTGAACTTCATTCATGAAGCCTTTTGGAAATAGTGGGCGAATTGGTCTATCTATCAATCTACAAGTTAGTGTTTCTTTTTCTGTTGGGCGACCTTCACGTTTAAAGAATCCACCTGGAATCTTTCCTGCTGAGTAGGTTTTTTCTTGATAGTTTACTGTTAACGGGAAGAAGTCTCTTCCTGGTTTTACAACTTTTTTACCAACCACAGTAACTAGAACAGAAGTCCCTTCTACGTCAACCAGCACAGCTGCGGTTGCTTGGCGAGCAATACGACCCGTTTCCAGAGTTACTTTTTTATCGCCATATTGAAATTCTTTTATAATAGGAGTCACTAATATTTTCCTTATTTTGTTTAACTTTTCCAAACTACCCTACAACTTAATAATTAAGTTTAAATCTCAGTGAAAAAACTTAAATATATTTATAGGATTTTGCAGCATGCCTGAGTTTGTAACATCATCTTGGTGTATTGCACATAAGATTAGTCCATGGTTGGATCATTCTCACTTAACTATGAATCAATCCTATGTACATTACTTCCATTCTGAATAACGATTACAGGCTTTTTAAAAAGAACTTCCAGCGTTTTTAAAGCGCTTTTTCATCTCCAGGGCAAAGTCCAGAGCTTCAGGAAGTTCTATTTACAAGATATTACTTACGTAATCCCAAGCCTTTAATCAAAGCTTGATAACGTTGAACATCTTTCTTCTTCAAATAGTCTAGCAGCTTTCTACGCGCATTCACTATTCTTAGAAGACCTTGTCTTGAATGGTGATCGTGCTTATGCTCACTAAAGTGGCCCGATAAGTCATTGATTCTAGCGGTTTGCAATGCGACCTGTACCTCTGGAGATCCAGTATCATTAGCATCACGCTGGTAATCTTTAACGATTTGTAACCTTTGCTCTTTCGTTAAAGCCATTGTTTACTCCTAGTTTAAGTTAATTTACGGCGGGTATTCTAGCCTAGATATGGTGTAAAAGCATCTATTTTATTGGAATATAATGGATTGTTGAGGTGGGGTTATTTATTGAATATTAACTTAGTATTATTTGACCCTTCGGCTACGCTCAGGGATCTTAAAAAAATGAACTCAGTGATCTTTAAAAAAAAGTTCAAGAAACTTAGAAATTGGAGCTCCGGAATCTTAAATAGCTGGATTTGCGAGCCTGAAGAGAAAGCCAGAGGATCAAAAAAGCAATTCATGAAACACTTATCAGTTAGACTCTAATTTATCAAGTTGAAAAACCCGCTTTGGAGAAAAGTTTCCACACCCATCACCCTGAGCAATACCTATAAACACACCACTAGGATCATATACCTTGACTAAAGCATCATGATTTTCACCAGAGAGCATTAACTGCTGGCCTCTACGGAAATAAAAAACCATATCTTCAGTCAATGAGATAGCAGGCCATTCTGGAACAGCGCAATCTAAAGGAAGTATGATCTTATGTAGGGCATCTTCACTCTCTTCCTGTAGCTGCCGTATGTCATCAAGTGTAACCATATCATTCACAAGAAATGGGTTAACAAACATGCGGTGCAATCTACTCACGAATGCTCCACAGCCGATTTCATTACCTATATCTTCAGCTAGAGACCGAACATACGTACCTTTACTACATTGAACCTCTAAAGATAGTGTATCGTCAGTATAACCGATAAGTTGAAGATCATGGATAGTAACTTTTCTCGGTTTTCTTTCAACCTCAATACCTTGTCGCGCCAATTCGTAAAGACGTTTTCCACCTTGTTTCAAGGCTGAGTACATCGGCGGCACTTGGTTGATTTCCCCTAAAAACTTCTGAAGAACTGATTTGATTTCTTGCTCAGTTAGATTTGGAATAGGTGCAGTTTTTAATACCTCACCCTCAACATCACCTGTCGAGGTGATTTGTCCTAGCTTGCAGTCAAAACTATATCTTTTATCAGCATCAAGAAGAAAGGCTGATATTTTAGTTGCCTCACCAAAACATATCGGCAGCATTCCAGTTGCGAGGGGATCCAAGCTTCCGGTATGTCCAGCTTTTTGGGCTTTATAAATACCTTTTACAATTTGCAGAGCTTTATTTGAACTTATCTCATAAGGTTTATCCAACAATACAATGCCATTAATTGGATTACCTTTTTTCTTACGTGCCATGATTTGTCTTCAACTAATTAATAAAAAAATACTGCGCACCAAAGCAGCAGCAATGATTTTAATTTTCAGAATCTGATTCAGAATCGTTGCTATCGGTAGCGCGCGCTTCATCTATCAAATGCGAAATATGAGATGCATTCTCAAAGGCATTATCATACACAAATCTAAGTTGCGGAACTGTACGAGTTTTCATCCCTTTACCAAGGTGCGAACGAAGAAATCCAGCTGCTTTATTTAATATCTCACTGCTTTGCACATTTTGTTCTGCCGAACCGCCAAGAACTGTAAAATACACTTTTGCATAAGCAAGATCACCAGCAACTTGAACCTCAGATATAGTAATCATTCCGATACGAGGATCTTTAATCTCTTGACGAATTAATTGTGATAAATCACGCTGAATTTGATCACCAACCCTTTGGTTTCTTGAAAAATCTTTAGGCATTTCTATCTCGTTTATTTAAATACAAAAAGGCGGTTAATGAACCGCCCATGTGTTTATAATTATTTATCCAATAAGCAAGCGCTGCATTCTCGCGCTTTTCTTATAATTGTCGAGCTACCTCATAACTTTCAAAGCACTCGATCTGGTCACCAGCTTTAACATCATTGTAATTTTTAACACCGATGCCACACTCAGTACCAGAGCGAACTTCATTTACATCGTCTTTAAATCTGCGCAATGATTCTAGCTCACCTTCATAAATCACGATATTATCGCGAAGTACACGAATAGGATTACTACGTTTAACATTACCTTCAATTACAAGACATCCTGCAATAGCTCCGATTGCTGAAGACCTAAATACATCACGAACTTCAGCAAGACCAATAATATTCTCTTTCATTTCTGGAGATAACAAGCCGCTTAGTGCTTTACGCACATCATCAATAGCATCATAAATAACGCTATAATAACGGATATCAACACCTTCAGATTCAATTAAACGTCTTCCAGTTGCATCAGCACGAACATTAAAACCTATCAAAATAGATTGTGATGCAATAGCCAAATGAACATCCGATTCATTAATGCCACCAACATTTGCTGCAACTATATTTACAGTAACTTCATCAGTTGAAAGTTTCTTCAGTGACTCTTGTAGAGCCTCTGCACTACCCTGAACGTCAGACTTAATAAATACATTAAGAGTAGCTTTTTCACCCTCGTCCATTTGCGAGAAGAATTGATCAAGCTTAGCTGCTTTCTGTTGTGCAAGTTTAGTATCACGATATTTACCCTGTCTAAACAGTGCAATCTCTCTAGCTTTTTTCTCATCCTGGATAACCATAACATCATCACCAGCATTTGGAACTCCAGAAAGACCAAGAACTACTGCTGGCATTGATGGTCCGACATTTTTTACCGGTTTTCCATCTTCATCAAGCAATGATCTAACCCTACCAAACTCTTTGCCAGAAAGGATGATATCGCCTTTAGCAAGGTCTCCATGCTGAATGAGAATTGTAGCAACAGGACCGCGACCTTTATCTAGACTTGCTTCAAGAACAACGCCTGTAGCAGGGATATTCTTTTTAGCAGTAAGTTCCATAATCTCTGACTGCAGTAAAATAGCATCAAGAAGATCTGGTATCCCTTCACCTGTCTTTGCAGAGACATTTACAAACATGCTCTCACCACCCCAATCCTCAGGAATAATGTCATATCCAGACAACGCTTGCTTTACTTTATCTGGTTGAGCATCTGGCTTGTCAATCTTATTAACTGCAACAATTATTGGAACACCAGCAGCTTTAGCATGCTGAATTGCCTCAACAGTTTGTGGCATTACACCATCATCTGCCGCAACTACAAGAATAACGATATCAGTAATTTTAGAACCACGCGATCGCATTGCTGTAAACGCCGCATGCCCAGGAGTATCAATAAATGAGACAACACCTTTTTCAGTTTCTACGTGGTATGCACCAATATGCTGGGTAATACCACCTGCCTCGCCACTAGTAACCCTTGCATTTCTAATATAATCGAGCAATGAAGTTTTACCGTGATCCACGTGTCCCATTACGGTAACAACAGGAGGCCTAGCGACATCTTCGCCGCCGATATGCGCATCACGTATAACGTTCTCTTCAATTTCGTTTTCACTTTGGAACTTATAACTATGACCCATCTCTTCAACAACAAGACCTGCCGTTTCCTGATCTAGAACCTGATTGATGGTAGCCATTATCCCCATCTTCATTAGTTCTTTTATTACTTCACCAGCCTTAACACTTAATTTTTTAGCAAGCTCAGCAACTGAAACAGTCTCTGGTATATGAACCTCTTTTAAAATAGGAGCTGTAGGTCGTTCAAACTCCTGCGTAAGAGTGGACTTGATTGATGCTGATTGATTAGATCTTCCTTTAAAACGTGACTTAGCTCCTGAAGCGCCGCCTTTCTTCTTAGCGCGCTTTTTAGCAGGGGAAGCCTCTTCAAAATACTCTTTTCCACCAGCTGACTTTGCTTTTGTAACAGCTTTTTTTGGTTTCTTGTCATCTTTTCTAGCGTGATCTTTAGTATCTGTAGTACTAATTTCAGCTTCAAGAGCAGCAATTTTTTGCTTTTCGTCTAACTCTTCTTTTGGCTGTACCGCAGATTTTTCTGCTTTATTAGCATTTTTGTCTTTTTCTACTTTAATATCTTCAGCTTTTGACTTCTCAGCAACGGTAGATTCTATCTGTTGTTCTTTAGGCTGCTTCAATTCATCTTCAGATGCGATATCTGCAGGTTTAGACTGCTCTTGTTGCTCAACACCTTTACTAACGACATCTTCAGCGACTTTTGTATCTTGTTGCTGTTTTTCATCTATCTGAGCTTTAGCTAAATCTTGAGCTACTAGAATCTCCTCAGCATCTTTAATTTTCTGAGCTTCATCTTCAACTCTTTGACGCTCTTCATCAATAATCGATGTACGTTTAACATAAGTTCTTTTTTTGCGAACTTCTACATTCACTGTTCTAGCGCCACGCTGACCAGATGTCGAAGACATCTTGATCTCGCTATGAGTTTTTCTTTTTAGGGTTATCTTCTTAGGAGCAGAAGCTGACTCATCATCATCCTTACCGTGAGAGGCTCGAAGAAATCCTAATAAAGAGGTCTTCTCTTCATCAGTAATAGTCGAGTTTTCGCTTTCAGCGCTTATTCCTGCTTCTTTAAGCTGGGATAACAACTTATCGGCAGGTATTCCCACAATCTCGGCAAATTGTTTTACTGTTACATCCGACAATTAACTTCTCCCAATCTCTTAATCTTTCCTAAGAAAATATTCAATATTAAACCTACTAGTTAGACCTGCTAATTTATTACTCTGCGCTTTCAGCAAACCAAGGTTCACGTGCTTTCATAATTAATTTGGCAGCCCTTTCTTCAGTTAACCCTTCAACTTCAATAATCTCATCAACGGCTTGCTCTGCAAGATCTTCCATCGTAATAACACCAATAGCCGCTAATGCATGAGCCAATACTTCATCCATACCTTCCATTTGCAGAAGGTCTTCAGCTGGCTCAGACATTTCATTTGTTTCTTCAGTTGCAATTGCTTGCGTAATTAACACATCTCTAGCTCTAGAGCGAAGCACCTCAACAATATCATCATCAAACTCAGCAATGCTTTCCATCTCAGCAACTGGAACGTATGCGACCTCTTCTAAAGAAGTAAACCCCTCTTCAACAAGGACAGTAGCAACGTCCTCATCAAGGTCCATTTTCTCCATGAACATTCTGATTGTCTGATCTGCTTCTTCTTGATTTTTAGCATTAGCTTGATCAAGCGTCATTACATTAAGAGTCCAATCAGTCAGCTCACTTGCCAAGCGAACATTCTGTCCACCACGGCCAATAGCTTGAGATAATTGAGTCTCTTGCACAGCAACATCCATGCTTTGCTCGTCTTCATCAACGACGATAGAATCAACTTCAGCAGGTGCCATTGAATTAATAACAAATTGAGCAGGATTTTCATCCCACAAGACAATATCAACTCTTTCACCAGCCAACTCATTTGATACAGCCTGAACACGAGCTCCACGCATACCAACACAAGCGCCAACAGGATCTATACGCTGATCGTGAGTTTGCACTGCAATTTTAGCTCTTGCACCTGGATCACGAGCACTTCCACGAATTTCTATAAGGCCTTCGCCAATTTCAGGCACCTCAATGTGGAACAACTCTTCTAAAAACTTTGCATCTGTACGACTCATAAATAACTGTGGGCCACGAGGCTCAAGCCTAACATCCATAAGATATCCACGTAGTCTGTCACCATTTCTAACGGCTTCACGCGGAATCATATCTTCACGAGCAATAAATGCTTCTATATTATTGCCAAGATCAAGAAACACATTGCCACGCTCGATTCTTTTAACAATACCAGTAAGCAACTCACCTACTCTTTCTTGATATGCATCTACAACTTTTGCTCTTTCAGCTTCTCTAACTTTCTGCACAATAACTTGCTTAGCAGTTTGTGCTGCAATTCTACCGAATGGAACTGAATCAATTTGTTCTTCGATAAACCCTTCAACTTCAACTTCAGAATCCTTCTCTTTAGCATCAGTAAGGAAAATTTCTTTATCAGAACTTTCCATTTCAGCTTCGTCATCAATAACAAGCCAGCGTCTGAATGAATCATATTCGCCAGATTCGCGATTTATTTCCACGCGCGAATCGATGTCTTCTTTATGGCCTTTACGTGTTGCCGAAGCTAACGCTAATTCCATTGCATCAAATATGATCTCAATATCGACGTCTTTTTCATTGGAGACCGCCTCTATTACAAGCAGTAGTTCTTTACTCATTATCAAGCCCCGACATATTATCTATACCTCTTGTATTAGTCTTGCCTTTGAAATCCGATCAAAGGGTACCTCAAACTTTTCGTCATTTTCTTCAATAAGTACATTATGGGCATCTTTATTTACACCTAAAATTGTACCGTTAAACTTTCTTCTACCTTCATACAACCCATCAAGTTGTATTTTTACTGGTTCACCAGTAAAAATCTCATAGTCAGCAAATTTAAATAATGGCCTGTTTATCCCTAAAGATGAAACCTCTAGATTAAAGTGTCCAGGTATTGGATCTTCTACATCTAAAACGCCACTAATCTGCCTACTAACGACTGCACAGTCATCAGCTGTTATGCCACCTTCTTTTTTAGCGATGTAAATTCTTAATAAACCATAGTTAGGGTTAGGTCTATATTCTAAACCAGCTAGCTCATAGCCTAGACCAATAACAACTGGCTCAAACATCTCCGTCAACTGATTTTGAATCTGCAAAACCAAAACCCTCTATATAAGTTATAACTTTCACTAAAAACACATAACAAAAATGGGCCTATAGCCCATTTTTACATACATCAAACCTGAAAATAAAAAGACCTCTTAGTAGAGGTCTCTTAATATAGGTCTAAACTTTGAAACCTTGGTAGCGGGGGCAGGATTTGAACCTACGACCTTCGGGTTATGAGCCCGACGAGCTGCCTGACTGCTCCACCCCGCATCAGATGAGCGTTATACTAGTGACATCAGTGCAATGTTGCAATAGGAAAGTATAAAAAAAAACCACATAATTTGTACTTCATTGTTTTAATGACAGTTAATAATTGTATTCTTTTTAACTAAGATGCAAATAGCTGCATTTTTACAGAGGTAATCGATTTTGCTTTCTGATATAAAAATATTTTTTATCCATAATATTGGATAATTGCATCTTAATTAAATTAGGTAAACCCCAGCTCTGCTGGTGAGACTCGCATAAGTTTAACTTATACGACGATATAAGTAGCCTTCTAGTTTCTTCCAAAAAATTAAGGAACTAGTATGGAAGAGGTATTTCATGATCTTGCTGTAAGAAAATGCCTGAATATATTGGAGGGGCAATTAAATGGCAGATCATATTTATATGTATATGAGTGCCTCTCCAAAATATAGAAGGTTATTTGAAAGGTAAAATTGCGATAGAAAGCGTAAAGAAATTTCGTGGTAAACAGAAAAACTCCAATGGAGACAATTTCTGGGTACATGGCCATTTCTTATCAACAATTGGATTAGATAAAATGGTAGCGCGCGAATATATAAGAGATGAAGAAAAAAAAGATTGGTTTCACGACCAGATAAAGCTGAGTGTTTCGCGCCTTGAGCGCAACTAGAACCCCTTAGCGAGCATCTAACAACAAGCCTCCAACTCTACTGGAGGCTCTTCAATTTAAGCGGAAACAGGTTAAAGCAATGCCATTCGGCAAAGCGATATCATTCCTTCGGGGAATATACCAAATCCTAATATTACAAGCCCGTTTACCCCGAGCAGAATTCTAAATTCAAACCTTGAGTCTGGAAGCTTTTCCTTGTATGCATTATCAAAATACATGCATTTAACAATTCTTAGGTAATAAAATGCGCCTACAACAGCAAATATTACAAACAGTAGCGCTAACCAGAGCATTTCAGCATCTAAAACGGACTGAATAATAAGAAACTTGGCATAGAACCCAGCTGTACCAGGAATGCCCGCCATAGAGAGCATAATTAGCAACATGATAAATGCGCACCATGGATTACGCTTATGCAACCCCTTAAAGTCATCAATCTCACCAGACTCATAACCTTTATCACTAAGGAATATGACAATACCGAATGCGCCTGCTGCCATAATTGAGTATACAATCACATAAAACATTGATGATAGATAACCATTAGTAACATCAGTTACTCCGGTAACAAACCCCAAAAGAATAAAACCAATATGCGCTACTGCAGAATAACCCAACATTCGCTTAATATTATGTTGAGTAATTGCTACAAGGTTACCAACAATAGAAGATAATATTGCTAATACAATAAATATATCAGCCCATTGAGTATGAATTGCATCAAACCCTTCAACTAATAAACGCATTGCCAAAGCAAAGGCGGCTATTTTTGGGGCTGTACCGACATATAGCCCTACTGCTGTAGCAGAACCATGATATACATCTGGCACCCACATATGAAATGGAACAGCTCCAAACTTAAAAGCTACACCAACCACCATAAGCGTGAGACCAAATGGTATTGATAAAGGAATAGCCTTTGTAGTCATCAAAGCTTCACGTATCTCGAAGATATTTAAGCTTCCTGCTACACCATAGATAAGGGACATACCAAAAAGTAAAATACCGGAAGCAACAGCTCCCATTATGAAGTACTTAATGCCAGACTCTATAGATGAATTTTTTTCTCGGCAATAAACAACCAATGCGTACATAGATAGAGACAATAGCTCTATTCCAAGGTAAATAGTAATGAGGCTATGAGCTGATACTAGGATCATCATCCCTAAGGTACCCATAATAGCGAGAATAAAGTACTCCCCTTTAAGAAGTTCCCTCACTTGAAGGTAGGTTCTGGAATAGATAAACACACCAGCAACAATAAATAAAATGGTTACCTTTAAAACAACCCCAAATATGTCTGCTTTATATGTACCGCTTAAAATGACATCATCACAGCCAATCTGAGCTATTACAGTTATTATAATAGTGGCCAAAATCGCAGCTACCGACATCCAATAACTGATAATCTTCTGCTTACCTTTCAGAAAAAGGTCAGCTATTAAGATCACTACAGCAGATGCTAGTAAAAAAATTTCTGGAGCTAAAATTGTAAAGGCAGGAAGTTCTCTTTCCATTATATTTATCCTGAGTGTCGTTGTAGCTAGATAGCAAGCTTAATAATTTTTTCCACAACAGGTTGAAACATTTCTATCAAAATCACTGGCCTCAACCCTAGTAGCAGCACAAGTACCGCTATAAATCCGTATATACACTTATCGATAAAACAAATATCTTTTACACGAGAAACTGCATCAGTAGTAACCGGTCCAAAGATCACTCGTTTTATCATAAATAGAGTATAGGACGCTCCAAGCACCATTGTAAGGGCTGATATTAATGCAATTAAAAAATTTGCTCTAAATGAGGCTATGATCACCAAAAATTCACCAACAAATCCAGATGTTCCCGGTAATGCAACGTTAGCAAAAGCAAAAAACACAAAAAAAGCTGCAAAAACAGGGGCTTTTTGCGCAACACCACCAAAGTCAGCAATCATTTTGGTGCCGGTGAGTTTATATAAATAGCCAACACCAAGAAAAAGTGCAGCAGATATTAAACCATGCGATACCATTTGAAATACAGCACCATTAATAGCCAGTGCAGCAGTATCAGCATCAAATGGTTTAAATTGGAATATCACAAAAATACCTAGCGTTACAAATCCCATGTGAGCAATTGAAGAATACGCAATTAAGCTTTTCATATCTTTTTGGGATAAGGCAACAAAACTAATATAAACAATTGCTATTAGCGATAACACTATTACAAACATGGCAAAATCAGCAGAAACGCTATTAAATATTGGCAGATTAAAACGTAACATACCGTAACCCCCGAGCTTTAACATAACAGCAGCTAGGATTACAGAACCACCCGTTGGGGCTTGAACATGGGCATCTGGAAGCCAAGTATGTACTGGCCACATCGGAACCTTAATGGCAAAAGCAATGAGAAAGAACATAAACAGCAACTGCTGATAAAAAGGAGAGATACCTTTAATTGTCAGATCTTCAATTGCAAAACTTCCAGAATTGCTCCCTAAATATATCAAAGCTATTAACATTAATACGGAACCGAAGAAGGTATAGAGGAAAAACTTTATAGCTGCGTATTTTCTTCTCTCCCCCCCCCAAATACCAATCAAAAGTAACAGAGGAATCAGTGACAATTCCCAAAACAAATAGAACAGGATTGAATCCTGAGCAGCAAACACGCCTATTAATATTCCTTCAAGCAACAGAAATAAAGCTAGATATAGTTTAAAGTCTTCAATTGTTCTATCAGCTGTAACTATAATTATGATGGTAGTAATGGTAGTAAGTAAAATTAAAGGGAGTGAGATACCGTCAATTGCGAGGTAGTACTCTATATTCAGCAACTGTATCCAACTGAAACGTTCAACCATCTGCAGAGCACCAGATGTAGCATCAAAATCACTCCACAACAAAAGAGCTAGCAACAGAGTTAATACACTACCTATAATAGCAATTGGCAGAGTTAAATTTTTGTAACGTTCTGGAATTAGGCAAAGAACCACACCAAATATAATTGGTAGAAATACTATTATTGATAATGCAGGAAAATTGATACCAGCAATCATAATACCACTCCATTACGGATCGAAAGCCACCCAAAAACAACAACAAACACTAACATTGCAAGCAGATAGTGATATACATATCCTGTTTGAGACTTTTTAAGCAATCTGGAAGACTTATCTACCAAAACTGCAATACCATTTACCAAAATCTTATCAATAACAGTCACATCAAAAACTTTATGCGCTATTGACGCAGCGATATGGACAGGACGCACAACAAATATCTTATACAATTCATCAAGATAATAACCGTTGCTCAGCACCCCTTGTATAGAAAATGGTTTGTACTGCTTAAATTCAGTAGATTTAGTAATAAACCAAGCAATTCCAGCACCTAATAATATCAATATAAGTGCTGCTGGATGTTTTACTGCAGAGAGTAGCATATCTCCCCATCCATCTATTTCAGAAGTAGCCAATAGCAGAGAATTGGACTTATCAACATAAGCACCAATATTCAGAGCATTATTTAAAATAAGCGAATCAAATAACACAACCCCGCTTAGCAATGCAGGAATCGCCAATAATACTAATGGGATGGTAACGCTTTTTGCTGGCTCGTGAACATGGTCATAATCCTTATCGGACAACCTAGTCTTACCTAAAAACACCAGAAAAACGAATCTAAAGGAATATATTGAGGTTAATAATACTCCAAATAATGCCAGCACGTAGAATAGCTGGGCATAATCTCCACCAGAGTTATGTACTGCCTCAATAATAAGCTCTTTGGAAAAGAAACCTGATGTTCCTGGAAATCCAACCAAGGCCAAGGCTGCAACTACAGAGCAAATAAAAGATATAGGCATTTTTTTGTATAATCCGCCCATACCTTTTACATCTTGCTTATGATGTAAAGCCAAAATAACCGCACCTGCAACAAGAAACATAAGCGCTTTAAAAAAAGCATGGGTAACCAAGTGAAAAATACTTGCGCTATAAGCTGATACGCCCAATCCAATCACCATATAACCTAATTGCGAGATAGTTGAATAAGCAACAATGCGCTTGATGTCATACTGTAGTATTGCGACAAAACCCATTGAAATAGCAGTAATTGTTCCGACAACAAGAATAAATGACCTTGCAATATCAGCCAGCTCATATATTGGAGCTAACCTTGCAACCATAAATACCCCTGCGGTAACCATTGTTGCTGCGTGGATCAATGCTGATATTGGTGTTGGACCTTCCATAGAATCGGGTAACCAAACATGTAGAGGAAACTGAGCTGATTTTCCCATAGCTCCAATAAATAGGAGTATTGCTATCGCATCAAAGGCAGAAACTGTATAGCCAAAAATATTGACTTGTTTAGCTGTTTCCCCTGCACTAATCTGAGCAAATACTTCGGCAAATTCAAATGTATGAAAACAATAAAAAACTACTGCTACACCAAGTACTAACCCAATATCGCTAACTCTGTTTACCAAAAATGCTTTTAAACTAGCTACAGTTGCAGATTGCTTCGTGAACCAGAAGCCAATTAGGAGATAGGATGATAGCCCAACAGCCTCCCAGCCAATAAATAATTGCAGGAAGTTATTTGCCGCAACAAGCACTAACATTGAGAAAGTGAAGAATGCTATATAGCAAAAAAAGCGGTTATAGCTCTCATCTTCTGACATATAACCGATACTAAATACGTGAACACAAAAAGACACGAAGCAAACTACAATCATCATAAGTGTTGATAGCGGCCCTACAAAGACACCTATAGATATTCTTATGCGCATAGCATCTAATGCACCGATATCTAACCAGCGAAACATCTCAACATAATATGAGCTTTGTTGCGCAACAAATACTCTGCTAAACAAAATACAAGATAATATAAGTGCGATTAGTACTGAGGTGCTAGTTACTAAATGACTAAATCTTCGACCAAATCTATTACCAAATAAAGCCACTAATATAGCTGCAAGCAGGGGAGCTAGAAGAATTATAAAGCTTAAGTCCATGCCACTACTCTCTTAAACTATTTAGTTTATCAAGATCAACCGTATTGAATTCACGGTAGATTGTAATAATTAAAGCCAAGCCAACCGCTGATTCAGCAGCTGCGATGGTTAGGATAAAGAAAACAAATATCTGCCCAGAGATATCGCCAAGAGAATTTGAAAAAGCGATAAAATTAATATTAACTGCAAGTAGAATTAATTCTACACACATAAGTAAGCGCACAAGATTGCGCCTATGTATTATCACCCCTGCTATACCAAGGGAAAATAATATGGAGCTTAATACTAAAACGTCTTTTACCTCTATCATGATTCTGAGCTCATATTACTGCCAGCTACTCCATCTTTGTTCATTTTAACAATGTTAAGCCTGTTTTGTTTATCGGCATAATTTGGATCAAGGTCTTTTTCAATCTTTTTAGGTGGTTTGACTCCAGGAAGGCTAATAGCAGCAATTATTGCTACTAAAAGAATCACTGCAGCTATCTCTGTTGCAAAGACATATTCGGTAAATAACGCATATCCAATCGCCTTAACATCAAAACCAGCAGCACCATCTGCTACAACCTTGTAGTCAGTTTTTGAAGTGACGATAATAAGTTCAAGAATAAAAGCTATCGTTGGAACACTTAGAAAAGCTGATAGCAGCTTAGATGGGCGATGCTGTACTGTTTCGGCATCTGTCATCATAACCACAAAAAGGAACAGTACCATCACTGCTCCAACATAAACTACAATAAGCATCATCGCGAGAAATTCAGCATTTAGCAAAACCCAAAGGGTTGCAGCGGAAAAGAAAGTCAAAACCATTGCCATAATTGCATAAACAGACTTCTTGGCTGTTATCACAGATAATGCCGCACCAACTGTCACAGTGCAGATGCTATAGAAAATAATATTATTAATCACTTTTCTTACCTATTTTTAGCATCTCTTCTTTCTTCATCACTTTTTCTTCACCTGCGAACAACTGATACTCATGTTCTGTTGTTTGAACAATTGCTTTTTCAGGACAAGCATTTACGCATTCTCCACAATAGATACATGTAAATTGATCTATCTCGTATCTTTTGGCATATCGAATACCATTTTTCACATCAATTTCAACAGTTATTGATTTAGATGGGCAAGAAGCTTCACATAATTTACATGCAACACAGCGCTCGCTCCCATCGGCATACATATTGTGTGCATGCTTACCTTTGAAAGATTCAGAGATTGGTGTTTTTTCATCAGGATACTGAACTGTTATCTTAGGACGAAAAATGTGACGCAAAGTCACCCACATCCCTTGCAGTAGGTCCACAAGCAAAAACTTTTTTAAAATCCTATGCATAAGCCTTTAAGATCAAATATTTAACCATAATTATTGACAAATAAATTCAAAAAGTGATGTCGACTAAGTTATTTTAGACACCGCTAAGCGCGACAATAATCTCATAATAAAGATTGAAAAACACCTGTTATTTTATTCAAATAGCTCTTTATCAGGGGTACAAGATGGGTTAGAAACCGGGACTAATTAGTTATCAACTGCATGGATGTAGTTAAACTTTGTTCCCCATTTATTATAGATATCAACCCATCCTGAACGATGATTGACCAATGGTTATTCTTAAGTGTCATTGCTGAAACATCTTCAATAAATTCGTCGTCAACGGAAAAAATTTGCATATTATGGTCATGAATATTACCAACGCTCTTTTGCGACTTATATTTGTTATATGACTTCCCATAAAGAATTAGTATAACCTCGTTACTATCTCTACATATTTTATGCAGCCTATCGTTTGACGGTAGGCCTATCTCAAGCCATAAACCAACCTTTTCATCTTCCATTTTAGTCCAAAGATCAGGCTCATCAGCAACGCACACACCTTTTGTAAAATCTACTCCGCGATACCTATAAACAGCAAATAGTATTGATCTAATAACCATTCTTTGAAGCTTTTCAGACGGGTGGAGCACAGATTTATATGTAATAAGCTCATACTGACCATTATCAATATCTGATAGATCAATCCTGAAGTTATATAGTTGCGCACCTTTTGACATTTCCGCTCACTATCTATTGTTATTTTAAAAATAAAGTAACACAAAATTATATATATTGATAAGCAAAAAACCTTGCTGTACAAACAACAAAGGTTTTATAAATACGGATCTAGACTAATAATTATCTAAGATATTATGCGTATAATCTCTTTATCAGACTATGCCTGTTTTTTCGCTAAATCATAGGAATCTTTTACATCT
Organism: Gammaproteobacteria bacterium; assembly: GCA_033852155.1. Lineage (GTDB taxonomy): Bacteria > Pseudomonadota > Gammaproteobacteria > QZLD01 > QZLD01 > QZLE01. The sequence continues at coordinate 49,811 of JAWSVA010000010.1, forward strand.
GTAATCCCTGGAGCGGTCTCTTCCTCTTCAGCGCACAGAACACGAGCCGCATCTAGAAACTCTTGGTACTGTTCTTCGGAGACTTTATCTTTAACAATACGCATAAAGTTAGCAGCCAATACTTCGTGCTTTGGCTGGGTATCTTTATTGATAGCCTTTATTAATTTTTTGATATCGCCTATTTGCTGACATGTATCATTTCTATCAGCAAGCAACTTAGAGTCTTCATTCTTCAATCTTGCGACATGATTCGCTCGGCCTGCTTGACCGTGTAATGCTCTTAGCTGTGTCTTAACTTGATTTCGCTGTTTATCAACATCATTAAGCCTTGAAACCAAATATTCCTTTTGGCGCTTAAGCCCATCCATGTCTCTTCCGGGGCTGGTTTTGGTAAGTCTACGCTTACTACGAACAGCAACCTGCACCTTTGAAGTTGTACCCATCATATCTTCTGCAAACATTTTTATAACCTGTATTGAACTTAAATAAAACGCTGGAGGAAATTAATATGCGATTTTCACCAGGTCAGTTGTGAGCTGTCTTGCTTTTTGGACGGCAGATTTTAGTCTGTCCGTATCATCCCCATGCCATGTAAATCTTTAAGCAATTGGATATAAAAGCTAATTGACTTTTCAACAACTTCTTACGAATATACCGCTAATAAGCAGTATTAGCGCCAATGTAACCTATTTTTTTAGAAATATAAACGCACTAAGTCTTAAAACCCATAGAAAACTGGTAATTAATCATTAACACATGGAGTTACATCTTTATTTATATAACGAATAAACCCTAACACCTTATCTCTGTCACGCGTTTTAGCCATCGGAGGCAGGCTATCAATAAATTTTTTCCCATAGCTTTTCGTCAATAAGCGTGGGTCACTTATTACCATAACTCCTTTATCATGATCATCACGAATCAAACGCCCAACCCCTTGCTTAAGAGCAATTACGGCCTTTGGTAACTGATAATCCATAAAGGCATTTCCACCACTTCGATTTATTGAATTTATTCGAGCCTGCATTACAGGATCTCCTGGGGATGAAAATGGTAGCTTATCAATGACTACTAGGCTGAGCGCCTCACCCTTTACATCAATCCCTTCCCAAAAACTTCCTGTACCAAGCAGAACTGCATTACCCAGTTCACGAAAGCGTTTTAAAAGTTCAGTTCTTGAAGTTGTACCTTGAACCAACAGAGGAAAACTAAGCTCATCCTCAAGCCTTTCAGCTGCAATATTAAGCGATCTATAACTAGTAAAAAGTAGAAAGGTCTTACCTCCACACTCGTTTATTAAATCAATGACATCATCAAGTATTGCATCGGTATAGTCATGGCTATTTGGATCAGGCATCCCTTTTGGAGAATAAAGTACTGAGTTCTTTTTATATTCAAATGGACTACCAACTAATAGTGTTTCTACATCTTCAATACCTAATTGATGCTGAAAATGCTCAAAGCTTCCTCCCACTGTCAACGTGGCAGAAGTAAACACCCAGGCTGCGCAGTATTTTTCTAGCTGATCTTGAAATGCCTTAGATATATCAAGTGGTGTTGTGCGCAAGATAAATGCTTTGGTAAAAGTTTCTAACCACTGAACGTTCTCGGAGCCATCATTTGCTTTTTCAAACAGCTCAAAGCTTTCTATGATCTCTTCTACCCTGTGCAAGCAATTTTCAAGCCCTTTTCCTCTTTCTGCTAGGGGTTCAAGATTAGCTTTTAACTCTTTAAGTAAACAGTCTATATTCTCCAATAAGATAGTAATCTTAACTTCATTTTTATATTGATCCCATGCAACTCGCATCGGATCAAGGCCAAATGATAAGCGTAAGTCTTGGATTGATTTTTTTAATGAGTCTAAAGTTTCTATGAATTTTTTTTGTTCGCCAGCTTCCCGCAGGAACTCTATCTCAGTATCTCTAACCAGATCCATAATCTGCCTACTACTAAAAGAAACACCAAAATAATCCGAAGCTATTTCTGGTATCTGATGCGCCTCATCAATCAAAAAGGCATCTGCGCTGGGTAAAATCTCGCTAAACCCTGTCTCTTTAATTGCCATATCAGCAAATAACAGGTAGTGATTAACAACAATAATGTCAGAATCTTGAGCTTTTCGTCGTGCCTTTTGCAAAAAACAATCATTAAAATATGCGCATTCTTTACCTAAGCAATTATCAAAGGTTGAGGTAACTTTACTCCATATCAAAGCATCTTCCGGAACCGATGTTACTTCAGCGATATCCCCTGATTTGGTTCGCTTAGACCATGATGTGACACTCTTAAGTTGACCGACCTCTGCTCGACTTGAAAACCTCCCTTCCGATTCAGCAAGTTCCAGACGGTATTGACAAAGGTAGTTTGCCCTACCTTTTAACAGCGCAACTGAAACTGGTCTTTTCAAGGCATCACGCACTACAGGAATATCTTTTTTAAATAACTGGTCCTGCAGGGTCTTTGTACCAGTTGAAATAATAACGCGTTTATTTGATTGGAGCGCAGGCACCAAATAAGCAAATGTTTTCCCAGTCCCAGTACCTGCCTCTGCAATCAGTACATGCTGCCTATCAATTGCATCAGCCACCTCATTTGCTAATGTCTGCTGCTGCTCACGAGGTGAAAACCCTGAAACAGCATCCACAAATGGCCCTTCACTACCAAGCATTTCACCTGCACTTAAGGATTGAAATAGATCTTTATTTTTAATATTCAACTGATACAAATCCTGACATCACTTTTTACATTCACTAATTAATTGTTTGTTTTTATAGGCTAATTCATGTTTATCCATTAAAAAACCACTAGATTTTTTTGCAAAATTAATTGCTGATACACAATCACCTGATGTGTATTTTACCAGTGCTAAATTGTACCACAGAGCAGGATTTTTCGGCTCGATACGTAAAGCTCTTTCAATTGTTGCGGCTGCAGCAGAATTGTTTCCTATATTAGATTGCTTCTGGGCTTTTTGCATTAAAGAAACCACTGCACTACTCCCGGTTATATTTCTACCTTTTTTAACTTCAGAGCTACTATGTTTAACTTCAACTACTTGTGCAGGTTTTACTCTAGAATTAGAACTTCCACAACCAACGCTTAGTATTGATAAGCAAGTAACTATAAATATGACGAAAACTTTATTCATTTAGTAATTTACCTGATCCAAATTAATTTTTAATCCAATCAATTGCCTTATTTAGGGCTCCAGTAAAACCATTAATTTCACAATCAACCGATAGTTGTGGCAAGTAATCTTTATCGAACGGTAATGATATCACGCCTTTACAGTGTTTATCTGCTAAAAAACCAGTCTCCTCATCCACCCAATGTTGCTCTATACCATCAGGTGGCAAGCCACTTAGTGTATGAATATGAGCATTTTGCATCATCCCTGACCATACTTGCATTGCTCCTGCAGAGCCAGTTAACCCGATAGGTTCATTTCCATCTGCACCCATCCAAACCACTCCAAGTTTATCTGCTGAGAACCCCGCAAACCAGCTATCGCGTAAATCATTTGTTGTTCCGGTTTTTCCTGCAATTTTACAACCATCACCACAAGCTGTACCGACAAACTGTTTCGATAAGCGCTTTGCTGTACCGGACTCAATAACTTTTTGTAATGCTGCATTTAATATAAATACAGTTTTCGAATTTAAAACCGGCTTGAGACTTAATCCATATCTTGTCAATGGCTGGTTATCTTTATTCAAAACTTCACGGATAGCCCTTAATGGGATCCTATAACCATTTGCAGCAAACACTTGATACATTTGCGCAACATCCATGGGAGACAGTTGAACGGCCCCTAGGAGAACTGACGGATATGGTTTTGTCTTTACATCAATACCAGTTAGCTTAACATTATCGATTACATTAATTATACCTAGATCTAACCCTAGCCGAACTGTAGAGGCATTATAAGAGTTTACTAACGAATCAAGCAGTGATACTTCACCACGATACTGTTTATCGTAATTACGTGGAGACCAACTCTTCCCTTTTTTATCAATCAAATCAATTTTTTCATCTCTAATCTTTGATACTAACGTATAACGTTTGGGATTATCCAATGCGGTATAATAAACCATCGGTTTTATTAAAGATCCTATCTGCCTTTTGGCGTCAATTGCTCGGTTGAAACCAGAATACTGAGTATTTTTCCCCCCTACCAAAGCTAATACTTCAGCACTATCTGTACTGGTTACAATTACAGCTCCATCAAGATTTTTACGCTTTTTATAACGATTTATCTGCTGCTTGAGTGATTGTTCTGCCTCATATTGCAAATAAGGCTCAAGGGTTGTAAAAATGCGTAATCCTTCGGTACGCAGATCATCTTCATCATAATCAGTTTTTAATTGACGTCGCAGAAGATCTATAAATGCTGGATATTTGCGCTTTTTAGCAGGCTTGCCTACAGCCTTAACCAATTTATTGACAGCATTGTTATACCCCTGTTTTGATATTATCTTCTGATCTAACATGATCTTTAATACAAGGTTCTTTAATTTATTTGCTCTTTTAGGATGCCTTGTAGGATCATAATATGAAGCTCCTCGCACCATCCCTATAAGAAGTGCCATCTCACCATCACCTAGCTGATCTAATGGTTTATTAAAATAGTAGTTACTTGCTAAAGCAAAGCCGTGAATTGCTCTATTTCCATCTTGCCCTAGATATACTTCATTTAAATATGCCTCAAGGATTTCGTCTTTATCATAGTGGGCATCAAGCAGCAGCGCCATTATTGCCTCATTAGCCTTACGCCAAATGGTTTTATTACTACTTAGATGAAAGTTTTTGATCAATTGCTGTGTAAGAGTACTGCCACCTTGAACAACTTTACCAGCACGAATATTTGCCCATAAAGCGCGTAATATTGAAAATGGAGCTACACCGTGGTGTCCATAAAAGTTCCTATCCTCAACAGCAATCAATCCGCTCTTAAGCTTTTTAGGTACTGCAGTAATTTTAATTAACTGACGATCTTCGTTATGAGCTGGGTATATGCTTGCAATTAATGCTGGATCAAGCCTAATTAAATCAATTTTTTTCCCAGTAGTTGCATGGTTTATCTTTGCAATAGAGTCACTTGCGAAGATTATTTCAATAGGGATTGATTTGGTATTCTCATCAGAAAAGCTGAACTTTCGTGTTTGAATTCTAAATCCATTTTTTATCTTTGAGTATGTACCTGAAACATTAGAATTAAACCCAACCTTATAATTAGCTGATTTTAGCTCTCTTATGAACTGTTCAGATGTGATTTCATAGCCATGATATAACTCTAGAGGACGGGCGAATACTCGTGCAGGAAGAGCCCATTTTTTTCCATCAAACTTTTGCCTTATTACAACGTCCAAATAAGCTACATATATACAAAAGCAAACAAAAAGAATAAAACTAACTTTATTTATTAAAATTAGTCGTAACCAGTTAAATATACTGCGCTGCTTTTTAGGTGCAGCCCCTTTCTTCAGCTTAGTTTTTTTGCTTTTAGATTGAGCAGCCGGCTTCACACGATTCGAAAGTTTTTTCTTCGTGTTAACTTTCTTTTTTCTAACGCTGACTTTTTTATTTTTAGATGGTTTCTTTTCAACCATAAACTAGTTCATCAATAGCCTAACTTTTCATCTGGTATCCAATTACGGACAAAACCGCCAATACCTAAACTAACAAACCAAAGCAAAACCCACATTGGCATCGTTAGAAATAGAAACTTCCAGGAAGAGTCATGACAGTCACCAGTTCCCTTTAATAGCACAACCTTAACAGTTTGCACCCAACCATCCATCTCAACCATAAAATCAAGCGGTGGCGTACATTCTGGGACCTCGTCTTCTGGAAGCGATTGAATCCAAATGTGTTTACCTGATACTGATCCACCGGCTATAGCTGCAACAAGTATTAAAACAGCAAAAATTCTAGCAAAGAGTACTCTCTTCGGATGAATCATTGCTGCAAAAAGAAATATTATACCGACTAGAGCAATACCATAGCGTTGAAACAAACAAAGTGGACATGGATCTTCCCCTTCAAAATATTGGAAAAAATAAGCTGCGCATATTAAGCCTACACATGCTAAAAAACCAATTAGGTTAAAAATCCTTCTTTGAAAAACAAATCTTACTATTTTATGCTCAAATATTTGTTGCATTGGTATAGAAACTCCGTTGATGATCTTTGATCTTACTACTATCAAGAATTAGCTTCAATTATAGTTTAGTGGCATTTTTTTTTCGAAAACGTTCAACATTTTATTTTTTTAATGCAGAGACTTGTCATATTACCTTCGTCCTAATATTCTTTAATCTAGATCAATACAAAAACTCCTTTTTTACTACAATGGAGTTAATTTTCTTATCGACAGGAGCCTTTTGTGACTGATAAACCAAAAATAATGATTGTGGATGATGAACCGGTCAACCCTATGATTATGGAAGCTGCACTTTCCCAAGATTATGACGTCACTTTAGTTGATAATGGTTTCGACTGTTTGGATAAGGTTGATACTTTAAAACCAGACATTATTTTTCTAGATGTTATCATGCCCAAAATGGATGGACTAGAGGTTTGCAAAAGACTTAGGGACCACCCCATTACAGAGAACATCCCTGTAATTTTTGTATCAGGTCTTAATTCTTCTGAGGAACGGATGAAGTGTTATGACGTAGGTGGTGACGACTTCATTATCAAACCAGCCTCACCTAAAGAGCTTTTGACCAAAGCTAAAATGGCTTTACAAAACAACTCTATGCATAAAAAGCTCCATGCTGATGCTGAGAATGCTAAAAAAGCTGCAATGGAGGCTATCACTGATGCAGGGGAACTTGGAGTAATTATTGAATTTTTTCAAGAGTGCTTTGAATGTTTAACAATTCGCGAGGTAATACAGAAGCTTTTTAAAGCTACGGCTGCTTATAATATATCTTGCAGCATCCAAGTCAGAACCAGTTCAGAAAAAATCACAATTAATGAGCGAGGACAGTTTATTCCAATAGAAGAAGAGATATTAACTAAATCGGCTTCCCAAGGAAAAACTCTTGAATTTGGTACTAAGGTTATTTTTAACTATAAAAATATATCTCTGCTTATCAAGAATATGCCCACTGAAAATAAAGAAAAATGTAAACGTATTACCGAGCATGTACCAATTATGCTGGAGGGTGCTGAATCTAAAGTCCAAATTCTTAATTTCCATAACGATATTAAAGAAAAGCATGAAACTCTACATAAAATGGGAAGGATGATTGATGAATCACTACACCAGATCGAAACTCAATTTGCTCAGCAGCAAGAGAGAAATTCCGAATTAATGACTGATATGATCAAAATTCTTGAGATGGAATTATTAAAATTAGGCCTTGATGAAGACCAGGAAGAGATAATTGTAGAGTTAGTCAATGACAGCATAACCCAGGCTATAGAAGCAAATCAAAAAGGATATAACCTAGATAAAATTCTAAGCTTAGTTATGACTAAAATAACTCAGGTTCTAGATTCAGTTTAATGAAAAAAAATAATGGTCGGGGTGAGAGGATTCGAACCTCCGACCACATGCACCCCATGCATGTGCGCTACCAGGCTGCGCTACACCCCGTTCAATAATAAGCTAATCGAGCGTAGTCGAAATCACTTCACTCAGGATCATAATACTTCTATTTTAAAGTTTGGCAAGAGCAATATTCTTGAAGCTTAATCTAAAGATTTAAGTTAAAAATATTACAAATGAGACTGGCGCTGTCAAAACTTGGACGAGTAATACCCTCGTCCAAGAAACGATCACAGCCTAACTTATAAGCTAAAGCTCCGGTCTATTAAAGCGAATACTGACTAAGCTACAACTGCGTTAGTATCATTCTCATGTGACTGAATTGCAGATTCTTTTTGCTGTTTTAATCTCAGCTTTTCTTTAGCCTTAAGCTTCTTAAGTAATCTATGCGCCTGCTCTACGGTAACCTTATGATTAGTGCTTCTTGATAAATCAATAGAAGAAGGAATTGAAACATTCTTTTCTATGATAATCTTTCTTACCAAGTGTTCTCGCCATTCAATGGCTTCATTTAGAGCAGTCTCTAATCTGTTCTGAGTAATTGTATTCTCAGTACCAACATAGAATGCTTTATATGTGGTCGGATCATATTTACCGATTGTTACTTCGATACTAAGCTCGTAGTACTTCTTCCCTTTACGTTTATCCCAATCAAGGCGAACACCTGGATACCCAGTTTTGTTCACGCCTTTTTTGGCATCATTAACTGCAAAAGGAATAACATCCATAGGCTGAATGCTCTTAAGGTGAATACGCAAAACCTCAACGGCCATATTTAACGATGATTGATCATCGTGAAACTTTCTATCTGGAATAAATTTATCCAACTTTGGTTGGTATTTTCTTATTCTCCGGATCTGCCAGCCTTTGGCTTTTTCACAATCTACTCTATTAACATGCGTTGGAACTGTATATTCATTGCCATCTATTGACTGTTTATAAAATTTTATATCATGGCCATGAATATTTTCTGTATGCGATAATACTCGCTTTTTATGTGCTCTATTATTCAACGTAACTACCTGTTGTTTTTTAGCGGGGTGAGCAGATAGTACCATTGTTTATGTTGGTCTTAAATAGCTGATACCACAACAATGTGTTAGATAACTGCGGCGACACACCGCTACTAGTTACGATAACTCAATATAATAGAATGAAAATATACTAATATCTTTTATAGATTAGAAGCTTATATTGCCAACCATAATGTGGTCGTTATAAATAATTCATGCTTAATAAATTTTATTTATTAATTTGTTTCATCAATTTTTTAGCTTCTCTATCGTTATTTCCTGCAGCTAACGTCAACCAATATGCCGCCTCCTGCATATTTTTAGCAACGCCATCACCCTTCATATACATTTTACCTAGCGCCTTTTGAGAAAATAGGTCCCCTTGTTGCGCAGCAGATAATAGCAGCTTAAATGCCATATCCTTATCCTGTTCAACCATGTCCCCAATTAAATACATATAACCTAATTTCTTTAAAGAATACTGATTCCCTGCTTCTGCAGATTTTCCAAGCAAAATAACGATTTCAGGTGATTTGTCACTTAGCCCCCCTTGACGATTAAGATGCATCACTGCAAGCTTTTTCATCGCAAATATATGTCCTTGGTCAGCAGCTTTCTTATATAGCTTAGCTGCCATAATATGGTTCTTTTTCACACTTCTTCCATAGAAATAAAACTGAGCTAATTCATACTGTCCATTTGCTAACCCTTTCTCTGCAGCAAGGCTGTAGTACTCAAAAGCTTTTTTATCCTCTTGCCGCATACCCCCAAAACCTTTGCGATAAAATGTACCAAGAAGATAGTAAGCGACTGGATCATCCTGGTCTTTTAAGGACAACAGCATTCTTTTAATAGTATAAAGCCTATTCTTTGAATAATCATAACCTTGGTCTGCAGACTTAATAAAAAGAGTTGCTGCACGCTCTAAATCTTGCTCCACACCTTTACCATAGAAGTACATTACCCCTAGATCATATTGACTTACCTTATGCCCCAAATCTGCTGAACTCTTGCGCCATTTAGCAGCTTGAATTAAATCTTTTTCGCCACCAATACCACGATCAAGTAGGGCCGCATATCTATTCTGCGCATCTGCTTGCCCTTGCTTTGCAGCTTTTAAGAACCATTCTCTGGCAGTGACGTAATTTGGTTTGGATATATACCCTTTTTGCTCCATTATCCCAAGATTTAATTGAGCATCAGCATAAGAGTATTTTTCAGATAATTCGATAAATATTTTTTTGGCTTTACGATATTCTTTCGAGCGAAATTGTTTCATCCCCTGTTTGTATTGCTCATATGCATCAATCGGTATTGCAAAGGATAATCCAGGCATTAAGAAAAAGCAGACGCAAATTTTAAGTACATATTTATTAATCATTATCATGGTCCATTTCATTACTACGTGCTACTTATAGGTTAGCAGAACTCTGAATCTTAGCTTATAAATCAATAATTATTTATGTTGTTAGCCTAGCAAATTACTATAATAATTTTACTTAACTTAAAATATAAGCAGTAAGCCTCTATCACTTTTATGGTGCTATTCGTTTTTGAGCTATTGATAATAAATTTACGACCTGTTTCACTCTTTCTATATTCTTGTTTTTATCAAAGTACTCACCCAGTTGGTTTTTATAAAACCAAGAGTCATCCCAGTCTTCGATACCATCTACATCAACTGGAAGCTCATGAACTAAACTCAACTCTTTTGCAGCTACCTTAAATTCGTTATTTTCAATGTCTTCTTTAGAGTTATTTAGTGCACATAAAATTATCTCTTTAAAGGGTGATTCTGAGCTAGAAATTGTTTCAATAATGCTTGCCATTATTTTCTGATCTTGTTTAGAAAATTTACTGCTCCAAAGAGTATTTCTTAGATGTTTTAGTTCATTCATAAATTACCTATATTTTTATATATAAAAAGCTTTGACCACTAATTAGTGGTCAAAGCTAATTCACTCTTATATTTCACACTTATAAATATTAAGTGCAATTTAATTATTTACCACACTCTTCAATTGACTATCATGCCTGATAGTCATTGTTATTTGCGCTAAGCGCTTAGGAATTCGAGCTTTTTCAGTAATAACTATAATAACGCGCTTATTATCATCGGTGTTTGCTGCAATTCTCAACAATTCCAACTGAATTGAATCTTGCTCAAGGTACTCATAAAAATCTTCAACAATGTAAAGACCAAAATGATTAGCGCGTTTAACGTATGAAACAAAACCAGACGCCGTATCAGTACGAGGAACAACAATATGATTCATTCCATACCGATGAATTCCATCGCCTTTTTTCCACTGATATAGCGCACCTCCATGCTTTAAACTGTACCCATGCAACAGAGATATGACCCTTTGGCTCGAACTTGTTTCGATTATTGCCAATGGAAAACCTGAGTCCACTATCCTATTGATGGTTGTAAAGCCTGGCATAACAATATTCCTCACAATTCTTTCTGTTACAGTCTCAGGATATAACTTTAAAATATAGTTTTCTGTTAAAGAATTTTGATTTTAGACATGTTCCGCATAGACGGTATATTATAGTGGAATAAACGGAAGTAAAATTGATAAAACTGATGTTTTTCAGCTGCAATTACTCAATAGATTGCATAAGAATTAACTTTGATTTTTGATTTCTCTTAGTTACAAATATAAATAGTGTAAAACTGCACCATATTCACAGCAACTAGTCGCGACGACATGTTAATTTAGATTTTTATTGGAATTAATTTTTTGATGATAAGGCCTGAAAAACACCTCCATAGGTATTTTTCAGGCGCCAGATTAATCAGTTGACGAGTTCTTCCGTAACAACATCTGCAAGAATCTGTGTTAACTTTAGAACCTGTTCTTCATTCTCACCTTCAACCATAACACGCACCATATCTTCAGTACCTGATGGTCTTAATAAAACTCTGCCGGTATCCGCAAGTTCTTTCTCTGCTGCGGCCACTGCGTCTGCAATAACCGTTGAAGCACTAAGTTTTCTCTTATCAGCGCCTCTAACATTTATCATGTGCTGCGGGTATTTTGACATCCCTTTTTTAAGCTCTGATAAAGGAGTACCTGTAGCGACCATAACTTCTAATACTTGAAGAGCCGCAACAATTCCATCACCTGTAGTTGAGCGTTCTAAACAAATAATATGGCCAGATGATTCGCCACCAAGAATTCCACCTTCACTCTGTAATAGCTCAAGAACATACCTATCACCAACATTTGCACGTAAAAAAGGTATTCCCAAATCTTTAAATGCCTTTTCCATACCAAAGTTGCTCATTAGGGTGCCAACTACCGGCCCCTGGAGTGATCCTTTTTGATTTTTAGCTTGGGCTATTACAAATACAAGCTCGTCACCATCAACCTCTTCACCATTTTCGTCGATCATTATCAAACGATCGCCATCACCATCAAATGCTATACCAATATCTGAATCTGTATTTTTTACTATATCGGCCAAGATACTTGGTTCGGTTGAACCGCATTCAACATTGATATTTAAACCATCAGGTTCTACACCGATTGGAACAACTTTTGCTCCCATTTCACTGAATACATTTGGCGCAACCTGATAAGTAGCTCCATTAGCACAATCAATGACTATCTTCATTCCATGCAGATTAAGAGGTGCTTCTACCGAATGTTTGCAATATTCTATGTAACGCCCTTCGGCATCAATTTTAGTAACCTTACCGAGATTTTCAGAGTCTACTGTTTCTATCTCTTTCTCGAGTTCTGCTTCTATCGCCAGTTCTACTGAATCGCTTAATTTGGTCCCCTCTGCCGAGAAGAATTTGATGCCATTATCATAGTGTGGATTATGAGATGCACTAATGACAATACCTGCGCACGCACGCTGAGTTTTAGTAAGATATGCTATTGCAGGGGTTGGCATTGGACCAAGAAGAATAACATCAAGACCTGCGGCTACAAGGCCGGCTTCAAGAGCTGACTCAAACATATACCCTGAGATACGAGTATCTTTTCCAATTATTACTTTTTTGCCGCCTTTACGGGAAAGAACTCTCCCTGCAGCCCAACCAAGTTTGAGGATAAAATCTGCTGAAATAGGGTGTTGACCAACCTTTCCTCTAATTCCATCTGTCCCAAAATACTTCTTTCCCATGACCTTCCTTTAAACCTAATGCTTTATTAACTCTTCAGTAATCTGAATAACATCACTAGTATGTGCTACATCATGTGTCCTTATGATTGCAGCTCCCATTTTTACAGCCAGTGTTGCCAATGCTAAACCTCCGGCAATTCTAGCAGTAATTGGCTTATTTAACACATTTCCTATCATTGATTTTCGTGATACACCAACTAAAACAGGGAAACCTATAGCTATTAATTCATCTAATTTAGAGAATAGTTGATAATTATGCTCTGTAGTTTTTCCAAAACCAAATCCAGGGTCCAGGATAATTTGATCTGCCCCTATTTCTGCTTTGATGCAATCATCAACTCTTTGCTCAAGATAACTTATAACATTAGCAGATATATCAGAATATTCAGGATCATTTTGCATAGTAAGTGGATCACCCTGCATATGCATAAGGCAAACGGCAGCTCCACTTTCGCTAGCAGCCTTTATGGATGCTGCAGATGATAAAGCTGAAATATCATTTATTATATCCGCTCCTGAATTAACTGCCTGAAGCATAACCTCTGGCTTTACTGTATCTATCGAGATAGGTATATCGCTTCTAGCCCTTAGCTGCTTGATTACCGGAATTACGCGCTTTAGCTCTTCATCTACAGATACTGGTTTTGCACCTGGGCGTGATGATTCTCCACCAATATCGATAATCCCAGCACCATCTTCAACCATCTGCAGCGCACTTTCTACTGCCTTCGCAGCTACAAAATTAAGACCGCCATCCGAAAAAGAATCAGGTGTAGCATTAATAATTCCCATAACTTTACAAGTTGAGAGATCAATTGTTCTGGTAGCACATTTGAGTTTCATTTTTTATTTAAAAGCCCTCTAACCAAAAAGGGCAAGCACAAGGCTTGCCCTTACAAAACAGTTTATGAAATTTTAGTGTTTTGTACCTGACTCAGTAGAAGCATCAATATCTTGCTTCTCACCATCATCATTTACACTAACAGTGGCTTTTTCAGCCTTGCTGTTTCCACCACCATTATCTGAATCACCATTGCTATTCCAACCTTCTGGATCTGACACTGGCAAACCTTCCATAATCTCTTTTACCTGCTTATCATCAATAGTTTCATACTTCATCAATGCATCAGTCATAGAGTGTAACTTATCGATGTTTTCAGTAAGAATAGTTTTAGCGCGATCATAATTATCATCAAGGATCTTTCTGACCTGCTCATCAATAAGTTTCATTGTAGCGCCTGATATGGTCTGGTTCTGCGCAACAGAGTGTCCCAAGAAAACCTCTTCCTGATTATCACCAAATGATTGCGGACCAAGTTCTGAAAGACCCCACTTAGTAACCATATTACGAGCCAATTCAGTTGCGCGTTTGATATCATTTGATGCACCGGTTGTTACTGCATCAGAACCAAATATAAGGTCTTCCGCAATCCTACCACCATAAAGTGATACGATTTGGCTGCTCAAACGCTCTTTACTTGCACTAAATCTATCCTGCTCAGGCAAAAAGAAGGTTACACCCAGGGCTCTACCCCTTGGGATAATAGTTACTTTATGAATCGGGTCGTGGCTAGGCATTAGATATCCTACTATTGCGTGGCCTGACTCATGGTATGCCGTATTCTTCTTTTCCTCTTCACTCATCACCATAGAACGGCGCTCTGCACCCATCATGATCTTATCTCTGGCTTTTTCAAAATCATCCATTTCAACAACACGCTTATTAGTACGTGCGGCAAAAAGAGCTGCTTCGTTTACTAAATTTGCCAGATCAGCACCGGAGAACCCTGGAGTTCCGCGAGCAATAACCTTAGGCTCCACATCATCTGCTAGTGGTACTTTGCGCATATGTACTTTAAGAATCTGATCGCGCCCTTTAATATCGGGTAACGGAACAACAACCTGTCTATCAAATCTTCCCGGTCTAAGTAATGCTGGATCAAGTACATCTGGTCTATTAGTAGCTGCAATAACAATTACACCTTCGTTACCCTCAAACCCATCCATCTCAACAAGAAGCTGGTTTAGTGTTTGCTCACGTTCATCGTGACCACCACCAAGACCTGCACCACGGTGTCTACCTACCGCGTCAATCTCATCGATGAAAATGATACATGGAGATTGTTTTTTAGCTTGTTCAAACATATCACGTACACGTGATGCACCAACACCAACAAACATCTCTACAAAATCTGAACCTGAAATAGTGAAAAAAGGAACCTTTGCTTCTCCAGCAATTGCTCTTGCAAGTAGTGTCTTACCTGTACCAGGAGAGCCTACCATCAATACGCCACGAGGAATTTTTCCCCCTAAACGCTGAAACTTACCAGGATCACTAAGAAACTCGACGAGCTCACTTACTTCCTCTTTAGCTTCTTCAGCCCCTGCTACGTCATTAAAGCTAACTTTAACCTGATCTTCATTAAGAAGGCGCGCTTTACTCTTACCGAATGAGAAGGCTCCTTTGCCCCCTCCGCCACCACCTTGCATCTGGCGCATAAAGAATATCCATACACCAACGATAACGATAATTGGTAGCCAGGAAAATAACATCTGCATCAAAAAGTTGGATTCTTCTGCTTCTTGACCTGTGATGGTCACGTTGTTATCGGATAATTGACCTATCAACCATCCATTTTCTGTTTCCGGGTTATATGTCTTATATATAGTATTGTCTTTTTTAGTTACCAGGATCTCTTTATCCTCAATAGTAACCTCTGCAACACTATTTTGCCTTATATCGCTCAATAGCTCGGAATATGGCCTTTCTGAGGCTCCCATTCCACCCTGAAAACTACTGAAAATCATCATTAAAACAACCGCAACAACGACCCACAGTAAAAATATTCTCGCCTTATCACTCAAGGTTAATACCTCTATATATATTAAGATGTAATAGTGATTCTAATCTATCTTTCGATTTCTAGCCACATAATATACCTCACGACTTCTTGGTCTTGAGGCTTTTGGTTTACGCGTGTACACCTTTGTAAACGCTTGATTTAGTTCTTTCATTGTTTCCTGAAACCCTTCACCTTGAAAGACCTTGGCTACGAAGTCCCCTCCTGGCTTAAGGGTTTCTTTGGCAAATTCCACTGCCAATTCAACCAGATACATTGCTCTAGGCTGATCTACTTCATTATGACCACTCATATTTGGTGCCATATCTGAGACAACAGCATCTACTTTTCTATCCCCTATTATCTCTAAAAGTTTTTGAAATACTTCATCTTCACGGAAATCACCTTGAATTGAAACAACTCCTGGAATTGTGTCCATTGGCAAAATATCGAGTCCGATAACTTCACCACTATCACCAACCTCTTCCGCTATATACTGCGACCAAGCGCCTGGGGCGGCACCTAAATCAATAATTAACATTCCCGGTTTAAAGAGTCGATCTTTTTGCTGAATCTCTTTCAGTTTATATACAGCGCGGGAGCGATACCCATCTTTTTGCGCCATTGCGACATATTCATCGTCAAAATGTTCTTTTAACCAACTGCCACTAGATTTACTTCTTGCCATTAAAAACCTTTGTTTATTCTAAAATTTATAGCTTTTTCATTTCACTTATATCAGCGCAATGATAGAATTCGCTGCTATTTTATACTATTCGATCTAATTTGTTCGATAGTTTGTTAATTCTCTATAGGAAAACTTCATGGATTCATTATCAACAATTCAAAAAAAGCATCTTAAAAAACTTGGGCATGACCTTAGCCCTGTTGTAAGACTTGGCAATGCTGGTCTTACAGAGGCTGTGATGAATGAACTCAACATTGCAATCGAACACCATGAATTGATTAAAGTTAAAATTCCTGCAGAGCGTGAATCTAGAAAAGAGATTGCTGCAAAAATATGTGAAGATTGTGGCGCTATTTTAGTTAACAGCATTGGCCACATCATCCTTATATTTAAACGTAATCACCCTGCACCAAAGATTGAGTTTCCGAAGAAGGAAAAGAAGTCGAAGAAGAATTAATATTCTTTTTAAAAGAGATGCTGACTCATGTCGTGCTCACAACAGAGCTCAGCATCCTTAATTATTATTCCAATCTAGCTCTAAATATCACCATATCTGATTTTGTTTGGCATCAAATTCCAGCTGTTCCCTGAAGTCAGGGTGAGCAATTGCAATTAAGCGTTTGACTCGTTCACGAATCGATTGGCCTCGTAACCAAGCAACACCATGTTCCGTTACAACATAGTCAACATCGTTACGAGATAAGGTTACTGTTGTTCCCACCTTTAACATCGGTACTATGCAAGATACTGTCTTTACATTGCCATCATCATCTTTGATATCTGCTGTTGAATATAGAGCAATGAAAGATTTACCCTCTGGACATATTTGCGCACCCACTGCAGTATCAGCTTGCCCACCCGTTCCGGAATACTGTCTGGAACCAATAGATTCAGAAGCGCACTGCCCGGTAAGATCAACCTCAATAGAGGTATTAATGGAGACCATTTTATAGTTTTGTCCAACAATATATGGATCGTTGGTCCAGCTACCTGTTTTAAATAACACTCCTGGATTGTCATCTACAAAATTATAGAGTCGTTTACTTCCAAGTACGAAGGTTGCAACAGCCTGGCCACGGTAAAGAGTTTTTCTTGAATGGTCTACTGCACCACATTCAACAAGATCGGCCATTCCATCTGTAAACATTTCAGTGTGGATACCTAGGTGTTTCTTTACCTTTAGTGCTTCTGCCACGGCATTGGGAATCGCGCCAATTCCAAGCTGAAATGTGGATCCATCATCAACTCTTTCTGCAATAAGCTCGCCTATCTTTTTATCTTTCTCATTGAGCGGAATTTCTGGTAATGCTGGCACTTCATAATTCACATCAACCAGTGCATCAATTTCAGAAATATGAATTCGTGTATCACCTAAAGAACGTGGAACATTTGGGTTCACTTCAACAATGACCAGAGCGCCATGATCGACTAGATCCCTTTCATAAGTGCACCCCATGCCCATGCTTAAATAACCATGTTTATCCATTGGAGAGCAACTGCAGAATAATACTTTGCGCCTATCAGACATGGCGCATAGCCGTTTTTTCAAAGCTAAATGAAGGTGTTTGGGTACATGACTTATATTGCCAGCAGCATGTGCATTACGCACACCCGCTGAAAAAAACCAACAACCAACGAATATCGCATCAGCATACTCAGGATTCTTAATGAACTCGTAATTTGCCATCGGAAGAGTGTTTGAAAGTTCACAATTCCGTACACCGTTATTTTTAACTGTATGTAGCAGGTGCAAAAGTTGTATAGGCTCTCCACCACCAAGAGCAGTTACGATATAATCATCAGATTGTATCAGAGCCAGAGCATCTTCATTACACATGGCCTTTTGCTGATAAAGCGCATTATAAACTGTCACATCGTCTCCTATCAAATTCTAATTTGAATCCTATTTAGCTCTTTCCCCAACGAATCAGCGCGCTTGAAAACGCATATCCTGTTCCCGCCCCTAGCAGACAGACCAGAGATCCATCTTTGATTTTGCCAGACTTAATCCCAAGATCTAATGCAATCCAGTTATCACTATGACCACAGTGTCCATAATCATAGAGATATTCTGTTTTTTCCTGCTCTATTCCTAGCTCTGCCATTACAGCAAAGTGTGCCCGAGGATTAGTTGTTACCAGCGACATAAAATCAATATCATTTGTCTCATAATCATTTACATCACAGGCTTTTTTAACGACACCAGTAAAATCTGCAAGAGACCTACTTCCAAGATCTGCTTTCATTCGCTCTGGATCGGGGATAGTAAGTTTATTAACCTCATCAAGCAAAGCTGGATTTTCTACAATAGCTTTGGCTTTTTCTAATGTCATATGGTTACGAGAACCGCCATGGGTGCAAACCACATCAGTTGCAAACACAGGATCTGTAAGAATACCAGTTCCAACCAGTTGATTTCGATCGTAATCACGTTTGAGTATAGTTGCAAATGCCGATGGTGCCAGGTTATACATAAAGCTCTGGTTTGGGTCATTATAATTGACCAGATATGCATTAGCATTGCCACCCACTACCATCACGGTTTTAAGATTTGGGTCCGCCATCATCATCTCTTGGGCCACTTTTAGCCCCAGAGGAGAACCGGCACACCGAAATGATAGGTCAAATGCATAACAAGATTCGGCTGAAGCCCCAATCTGCTGCTGAATATAGATACCAACAGTCCAGCAAGTAAATTCGGCGTAGGACTCACCAGCATAAACAATCATGTCGATTTCATCTGCACCAATATCTGTTTTTTTAAGTACGTCCTTCGCAGCCTTTACTGCCATGATCCCTGGGTGATCATCCGGCCCGCCAACGTATTTACGGTGAATACCCATTTTATCTCTAAGAACATCTACTGGAACATTTATTTCGGCTGATAGCTCATCGGCTGTGATTGTTTTATCTGGAAGGTAAATTGAATAATCAACTACGCCGACTTTACAAGAATTCATACTGCAATCTCCAAGTTTCTTCAATTTTCTGGCTTATCTTCTACCATTTTTTAATGGTATATAATCACATTATAATGCTGTTAACTATAAGTAAATCCATTGTATTTTATACGCATCATTCACATTCACTATAGTACGCCAGATTTAATTTGGAGTAGATTTGATATTTCATACTTAATATATTTAAAAACAGATAGATAAAACAGATACTCACAGCACCAGCAAAACCAATATTCAGAAGCATCAAGATATTCATGCTGCAAACAATATTCATAAAACATGATCTAGTTAACATTTAAATTTTTGGTAACTGCGAGAAAAATGATGCAGTTGCAAATATATCTCGTTCCAATGCGCCGTCGTTGCAACGCATACATAATTTTATGCCTGTATCAATACAATGAATACGCATTCCAACGAGGAATTTTTATTATAAAAAAAGGGCGCTTATCTAAGCACCCTTTAATCAAATATATGAAATTTTTGATACTTTTAAATTAGATATAAAGAACCTCTAAAATCTCAAATTCACGCATCCCATCAGGTACTGATATTGATATCTCATCGCCCTCTTCTTTCCCAACAAGCCCTCTGGCAATTGGTGAAGAAAAAGAGATACGGCCTTGTTTAATACTAGCCTCATCCTCGCCAACTATCTGATATTTTTCTTCTTTCTCGGTATCTATATCCAGAAGTATCACAGTTGAACCAAAGATCACTTTACCACCCGCGTCCATCTCAGTAACATCAATAATCTGCGAGTTACTAAGTTTACCATCGATATCTTTGATTCTACCTTCAATAAAACCTTGTTGTTCACGAGCAGCGTGATATTCGGCATTTTCTTTTAGATCGCCGTGCGCCCTTGCTTCAGCAATGGCTTCAATAACCTTTGGTCTTTCTTCGTATTTAAGTTTCTTTAACTCTGCACGAAGTTTTTCTGCGCCCTTTAGCGTTAAAGGTACTTTATTCATCATAATTAATCCTTAATGTAACTCTTGTAGGCAGTAGACTGTTTCATTATCAATATGATCCAGTGCCAATATCGTTGCTCTCGCTCCAGATATAGTTGTAGTATATGGAACCTTTCTATTCAAGGCTTCACGTCTAATTGAGAATGAATCAGCGATTGCTTGCTTACCCTCTGTTGTATTTACAATCAGGGAAACTTCACCATTTTTCATTGCATCAACGATATGTGGTCTGCCTTCAAGCACCTTTTTGATGATTTCACACTCTATACCATTTTCTTTCAATACTCTTGCAGTACCGCGAGTTGCAATAACATTAAATCCTTTCAAAATTAGCTGTTTTGCAACTTCAACTGCTGATGCTTTATCAGCATCTCTAACGCTGATAAATGCACTGTTTCTTTCAACCGGCAGATGAACGCTAGCACCTTTTTGCGCTTTTAGGTACGCTTCAGCGAATGTAGTGCCTACCCCCATAACTTCACCAGTTGATTTCATCTCTGGCCCAAGGATTGGATCTGCACCCTTGAATTTTGAGAATGGAAATACCGATTCTTTTACCGAGAAGTGAGTCGGTTTAAGCTCAACCAGCATATCCTGGTCTTTCAGGCTGGTTCCAGCCATACATCTTGCAGCAACTTTGGCCAATGGCCGGCCAATTGCTTTAGAAACAAATGGTACTGTTCTTGAAGCTCTAGGATTAACCTCTAGCAAGAAGATTTTATCACCTTGAATTGCGAACTGGGTGTTCATTAGACCGATTACACCAATCCCATGCGCCAGCTGCTTCATTTGCACCCTGATTCTGTCTTGGATCTCTGCACTTAGAGTATATGGAGGAAGTGAACATGCTGAGTCACCTGAGTGAACTCCTGCCTGCTCGATATGCTCCATGATACCGCCAATCAATACGTCTTCACCATCACAGATTGCATCAACATCAACTTCAACCGCATCATCCAGGAAGCGATCTAGAAGTACAGGGGACTCATTAGATACCTTTACGGCCTCTGTCATATAGCGCACAAGATCTTTTTCATCATGAACGATCTCCATCGCTCTACCACCTAGCACGTAGGATGGTCTTACCACAAGTGGGTACCCAATCTCTTCTGCTAACTTTGGGGCATCCTCTGCATTCATACAGATACGGTTTGGCGGCTGAATTAACCCTAGTTTATCAACTAATTGCTGGAATCTTTCTCTATCCTCAGCTAGGTCAATTGAATCTGGTGATGTTCCTATAATTGGAGCACCTGCTTTTTCAAGGTCATTTGCCAGTTTAAGAGGTGTTTGACCACCGTACTGTACAATGATCCCTTTAGGCTTTTCTTTATGTACGATCTCTAGCACATCTTCTAGCGTAAGAGGCTCGAAGAATAATCTGTCAGATGTGTCATAGTCTGTTGATACAGTCTCTGGATTACAGTTAACCATAATGGTTTCATAACCATCTTCACGCATCGCAAGAGCAGCGTGAACACAGCAGTAATCAAACTCAATACCTTGACCGATTCTGTTTGGGCCGCCACCAAGTACCATTATCTTCTCTTTGTCACTTGGATTGGCTTCACACTCCTCTTCATAGGAGGAGTACATGTAAGCTGTTGCAGCTGAGAATTCTGCCGCACAGGAGTCAACGCGCTTATAGACAGGTCTAATATCGAGATCATGCCTTCTGTTACGCACCTGCATCTCTGTCACTTCTAGAAGCTTAGCCAGACGTCTGTCTGAAAAACCTTTTTGCTTTAACTTGAAGAGTTGCCTTGCTTCTATATCAACTAACTCAACACCTTTGATTGAATCTTCAATATCGATGATCTCTTCGATCTGAGCCAGGAACCATGGGTCGATTGCGGTGAATTCATTGATATCTTCTAGTGACATTCCTGCTCTGAATGCATCAGCAACATACCACAGCCTATCAACCCCTGTTGATCTTAGGTTTTGACGAATAATGGTTAACGCATCTGGATCACTAAGATCTACATGCTCGTCTAAACCATCAACACCAATCTCAAGACCTCTTAGAGCTTTTTGCATAGACTCTTGGAAGGTTCTACCGATTGCCATCACCTCACCCACAGATTTCATCTGGGTGGTCAAGATTGGCTCGGTGCCTGGGAATTTTTCAAAAGTGAAGCGAGGAACCTTAGTCACAACATAATCAAGTGTAGGCTCAAATGATGCTGGAGTAGCGCCGCCTGTAATCTCATTTTGTAGTTCATCAAGTGTATAACCAACTGCTAGTTTTGCTGCAACCTTTGCAATTGGGAAACCTGTTGCTTTTGAAGCAAGAGCTGACGAACGCGATACCCTTGGGTTCATCTCGATGATTATCATCGCGCCATCTTCTGGATTTATCGCAAACTGTACGTTTGAACCACCTGTATCAACACCAATCTCACGCAGTACGTCAATCGATGCGTTACGCATGATTTGGTACTCTTTATCAGTAAGTGTTTGTGCTGGTGCTATAGTGATTGAGTCTCCAGTATGGATACCCATTGGATCTAAATTCTCGATTGAACACACGATTATGCAGTTATCTGCTTTATCGCGCACAACTTCCATCTCGTACTCTTTCCAACCTAATACAGACTGCTCGATAAGAACTTCTGTGGTTGGAGATAGATCAAGTCCGTGCTCAACGATTTCAATGAATTCTTCACGATTATATGCGATACCACCACCAGATCCACCCATAGTAAATGATGGTCTGATAATTAGAGGATAACCTAGATTTTTCTGGGACTCTAGGCCATCTTCAATGGTACGTACAACATATGACTTCGGAGTCGACAAGCCAATCTTGTTCATAGCAACGCGGAAGCGTTCTCTATCTTCTGCCTTATCGATAGCGTCACGTGACGCACCTATCAACTCAACACCATGCTTTTCTAAAACGCCATTATCCGCAAGATCCAATGCACAGTTTAGAGCTGTCTGCCCACCCATTGTTGGCAGCAAAGCATCTGGCTTCTCTTTTTCGATGATCTTTTCAACCACCTTCCATTCAACTGGTTCAATATATACAGCATCTGACATCTCTGGGTCTGTCATGATAGTAGCTGGGTTTGAATTGACCAAGATTACGCGGTAACCCTCTTCCTTCAGCGCTCTACAAGCCTGAGCTCCTGAGTAGTCAAATTCACAAGCCTGACCAATTACGATAGGTCCTGCACCAATAATCAAAATACTTTTAATATCTGTACGTTTTGCCATGTCTTCTGTCTTTTCTCTATCGTTGGTGTATTTTATCTTTGCTCAATATTAGGCGTTTGCTTGTTGCATAAGTTCGATAAAGTGATCGAACAAAGGAGCTACATCATGCGGACCTGGACTTGCTTCAGGGTGACCCTGAAAACTAAATGCTGGTCTATCAGTTAAATGTATACCCTGCAAAGATTGATCAAATAGTGATTTATGCGTCATCTCTACATTTTCTGGCAAGGTTGTTTCATCAATAGCAAAACCGTGATTCTGACTGGTAATCATAACCTTTTTGGTTTTAAGATCTTGAACCGGATGATTACCACCATGGTGACCAAACTTCATTTTCATTGTTTTTGCGCCGCTAGCTAAACCAAGCAACTGATGACCTAAACAGATACCAAATACAGGAACCTTAGTTTCAAGCACCTCTTTGATTGCTGAGATAGCATAATCACAAGGCTCTGGATCGCCAGGACCATTTGATAAAAATACGCCATCTGGATTCATTGCCATAACTTCGCTTGCAGGTGTCTGCGCAGGCACAACAGTCAATTTACAACCGCGATCTACCAACATACGCAGGATGTTTCTTTTTACACCGTAATCATATGCTACAACGTGATATTGAAGATCTGCTGCATCTGTATCTTTTGCATCTTCAGTTCCATCGGTAAGCTTCCATGAACCTTTGGCCCACTGAAATTGCTCTTTAACAGTGACCTCTTTAGCAAGATCCATCCCTTTCAGGCCTGGAAACTCTTTAGCTGTTTCAACAGCTTTTGCCTCGTCAATCTTATCACCAACCATGATACAACCATTCTGCGCACCTTTATCACGTAGGATTCTGGTTAGCCTTCTGGTATCAATATCTGATATCGCGACAATTTTATTACGGGTGAGGTAATCACTAAGGCTCTCTTCAGATCGCCAGTTACTTAAAACTGGAGGGAGATCGCGAATAATTAATCCGCTTAAATGTAACTTATCTGATTCAGCATCGATTGCGTTTACACCAACGTTACCAATATGTGGGTAAGTCAATGTAACGATCTGCTGACTATAGGAGGGGTCTGTTGCTATCTCTTGATAGCCGGTCATTGAGGTATTAAATACAACTTCTCCGGTTGTGATACCATTTGCACCAATGGATTCACCGCGGAAAATACTACCATCTTCTAGAGCTAAAATTGCTGGCTTGTTCAAAGCTTTCTCCAAATTCAGACGTACAAAAACGGGAGGTTAAGCTTGCCTCCCGTGGATTTATGAATTTTGTGTAAGTAACCCAGTTCATTCACAAGATATGTTGAAATTCAGGTGAATTTTCTCGGTTGGGCACCAAATCTGGGAGTGAATGATACTTGAAACACAGAGATAATTCTATGGCTAATGTAGATAATATTAAAGTATGCTGGGATTTTTTAAGTTGCAGAGGAAATTAACCTGCTTATAGCATTAACTGCAGTGGTTTTTAAACCATTCTACCAGTAGTTTTTATCTAGAATTGCACGATTAATATATATTGATAAATTTAATTTCATGTCAACCGATGTGGTTTTGATGCGTTACTTATAAGCAATTGTAGGTGTGCAACGAATCAAATGAACAAATCCTGCATAAAAATATGCTATACGACAATAATTTAATCTAGAATAGAAACCAAAACATAGCATTTTTATAGGGCAGTTTTTATAGATATCGACCAGAATTTGTCAAGATCTGCTCTTGACCGGAGAAAGTGATGAAAGGCCGTTTTTTTACCCATTGGATACTCCCGCTATTGATTGCAGTAGGGGCGATTTTTGTTGCTTATTGGTTTATTGCCATGGCCCCAAAGGCCAAACCAAAGCCCGCTGCGGAGCGCACAGCAACAATTGTCGAAGTTATTAAACCTGAATATGGTAGTTTCGCAGTTGAAATTAACACCATGGGCGAAGTAATTCCATCCAAAAGTCTTTTATTGACCTCTAGAGTATCTGGAGAAGTTACCGCGATCTCTCCGAACCTCGAGGCTGGAGGAATTATTAGCAAAGGCGAACTATTAGCCAAGATCGATGACCGTGATTACCAACTGATTAAACAACAGCGCGAAGCTAATGTTCAAAATGCTAAAAGCGCGCTGCTTTTAGAGCATGGAAAACAGATAGTTGCAAAAAATGACCTCAAACTTTTAAACAGGGCTAAAAAGTTCAGTAAAATACAGCTGGATTTGGCATTGCGCAAGCCGCAGCAGCTACAAGCCCAGGCAGAGCTTGCGAAAGCAAAGGCATCACTGAATGAAGCTAATCTGGCGATAGAGCGTACTCGTATTTATGCTCCGTGGGATGCAATTGTAATTGAGCGCAACATCAGCGTAGGCTCTAACATTAATACCCAGCAATCTGTGGCTTCGTTAATTGATTACAAGCAATACTATATCAAGGCTTCTATCCCTGCAGACAAACTGGTCTATCTAAATAGTGGAACCGATGCCAGTAAAGCCATTATCATATCTAAATCCAGCAATAAACCAATAGCAGCCACCCTGCTGAACATCCTTCCATCCCTAGATAATAAATCACGCTTGGCCCAAGTATTAATCTCTGTAGATGACCCGTTGGGCATTGATAGCGCTATTGATGATAATATAAAAAGAAAAGCAAAAACTGACCTTATCGTTAATGACTTTGTACAGGTAAAAGTTGTTGGCATACCGCTTGAGAATATCTTCCGCATTCACAGATCTCATGTACGCGATGGCAATACGGCATGGGTTATGCGCGACAAAGCCCTGGTAATCATATCTGCCAAGCCTGTACATGAAGACCGTGATTACATCTATTCCTATTCCGATATCAAAGCAGACGACCTTTTGGTTATATCCAATCTGGCTACACCCGTTTCCGGCATGAAATTGGCCACTGCAAAAAACCAAGCTGATAAGAAGCAAAAATGAGCATCAAAAATAACAATCCATATAATCCAATTAATTGGATGGCGAGCAACAAGGTTGCCTCAAACCTGTTAATGATTCTATGCCTGGCAGGCGGCCTTTTTGTATTCACGCAAACTACTCAAGAGGTCTTTCCCGACTTTGAGCTTGATACCGTTTCAATAAGCGTGCCCTACCCCGGAGCCAGTCCAGAAGAGGTTGAAAAAAGTGTGGTGCTTGCTCTGGAAGATGCCATAAATGAGATTGATGGGATTGGAGAGGTATCATCGGTTGCTTCTGAAGGTGGAGCCCATGTCAGAATAGAGGTTATAAAAAGCGATGAGCGGATGCGTGTGGCGCAAGATGTTAAAAGCGCCGTCGATCGTATCAGCTCATTCCCGGATGACACCGAAGACCCAGTTGTAACTGTTGATAGCAGGAGGCGTGAAGTGATGCGCCTTGTCCTTTACGGTGATGCATCTGAAATTACTCTGCGTGAAGCTGCTGACACCGTTAAAGATCATCTTTCACAGAATTCTGAGATTGGCCCTGTCGACTTGGTTGCAGCAAAAAATCTTGAGATCAAAATCAATATTTCACAGTACGAATTGCGCCGCCTAGGCCTGTCGTTAAATGATATCTCAAATAAATTAAAGCAGATCGCAGTAGAGATCCCTGGCGGCACCCTGGAAACGAAATCTGGCGACCTACTCCTGCGACTCAGCGAGCGCCGCGAAAATGCACAGGATTTTGCCAACATCCCTATCGCCGTAGCAGCTAATGGCTCTCAGTTACTACTCAAGGATATTGCCACAATTGAGTTTGGGCTTGAAGACTCGAATAAACAGACTCTTTTTAATGGCAAGCAAGCAATAGCAATTGAGGTATATCGTATCGGAGATCAAACTCCGGTAGGTGTTTCTGATGCCGTTAAAGGTGAGATTCCTAAGCTGAACAGCGCACTGCCAGGCAATCTGACTCTTGAAATTAGAAACGATCGTTCACGCATATTTAAACAGCGTGCCGACCTACTCCTGAAAAATGGATATTGGGGTCTTGGATTAGTTATCCTGTTCCTGGCTCTGTTTTTGGAACTTAGAATTGCGTTTTGGGTGAGCATGGGGATACCCATCTCATTTGCCGGCGCATTTTTAATATTCCCAGCAACTGATTTCTCTATAAACGTTGTCTCTATGTTTGCA
The DNA here is from genome assembly GCA_033852155.1 of Gammaproteobacteria bacterium. Lineage (GTDB taxonomy): Bacteria > Pseudomonadota > Gammaproteobacteria > QZLD01 > QZLD01 > QZLE01. The sequence goes on from JAWSVA010000010.1 coordinate 77,307, forward strand.
TTTATCATATCACTGGGCATCGTCGTTGATGACGCTATAGTGGTGGGGGAAAATATCTATTCGTATCGTGAAAAGGGATATTCCGCCCTTGATGCTGCGATTACGGGCTCCAGAGAAGTTGCCTGGCCAATAATTTTCAGTGTTTTAACCAATATAGTCGCATTTATTCCGCTCTATTTTATTCCTGGAATCCTAGGTAAGATTTTTCAGGTTATACCGCTCGTGGTTATCTGTGTATTTAGTATCTCGCTAATCGAATGCCTGTTGATTCTCCCCTCCCACCTGCGCCTGAAAAGTCTGGTCAAAAAACATGACCATGGCTTGCTTGCTACCCTGATTCGATTCCAAACCTGGTTTAACAAACGCTTTGAGAATTTTGTCGAAAGTCACTACAAAGGGTTCTTAACCGGCGTCATCAATAATCGTTATGGTGTGGTAATCATAGCCGTTTCTATATTAATAATGGCCTATGCATACGCATTTAGTGGCCGCATGGGGATGGTGCCATTCCCTCGAGTAGAATCTGACTATGCCTACTCTAAGGTCACCCTGCCACTAGGATCGCCAGAGGACGATATCCAAAAAATTCAGCAACAGATTTTAGATGGCGCACAAAGACTTATCGCCAAATACCCAAAAGATGGCTTATCAACCGGAATTTATTCAGTAATAGATGAGAACTCTATCGAGGCGCGCATGTATCTATTACCAGCCGAAGAGAGACTGATAAGTACAACAGAAACCACCAAACTATGGCGCAAACAGACAGGTAAATTATTGGGGGTTGAAACATCCAGTTTTGTTTCCAACCGTGGTGGACCTGGGTCAGGATCATCACTGACAGTTGAACTTAGTCACCGTGACAATGCGACTCTTACTGCAGCCGGAGAAGCACTAGCGCAAAAACTAGCAGAATTCCCCAATGCCAATGATATAGATGATGGAACAGCCAATGGTAAACGCCAGTTCGACTTCAAAGTAAGTCAATATGGCTATGCACTTGGATTAAACGCGCAGAGCATTGCATCACAGATACGTGCCTCATTTTATGGATTAGAGGCCTTTAAGCAACAACAAGGAATCAACGAGGTAACTATTCGTCTGCGATTACCTGAAGGTGAGAGAGAATCAGAACACGATCTGAATAACCTAATTATCAAGACCGCATCAGGGCAGGAAGTTCTACTTAAAGATGTAGTTACCATCACCGAAGGTCGTGCTTATACACAAATCAAACGCCGCAATGGCAGACGCACTATTCAGGTACAAGCAGATATTGAACCACCTTCACAAACCAATCGCATTGTTGAAGCGATAATGGCAGATACCCTGCCGGAATTGCAGCAACGCTATCAGGGACTAAGCTACTCATTTGAGGGAAGACAAGCAGAGATCCGCGATAGCATACAATCTTTGATCTATGGTCTAATAACCGTGTTATTAGTTATCTATGCCCTCATCGCTATTTTATTTGGCAGCTACACCCAACCGTTAATGGTGATGATTGCGATTCCATTTAGCGCAATTGGCGCCGTGATTGGCCACCTAGTTATGGGCTACTCATTAAGCCTTATGAGTCTGTTTGGATTACTGGCACTTACCGGTGTTGTTGTTAATGATTCGATAGTTCTAATCGAATTTGCCAACCGCAGCCGCCACAAAGATACAGAGTTATTGGAATCATTATTGATAGCATCTGTACGCCGTTTCCGCCCCATCATCCTAACCACCATGACCACCTTTGTTGGTTTGGCCCCAATGATCTTCGAGACCTCAAGACAAGCTAGATTTTTGATTCCGATGGCTTTATCACTGGGATTTGGAATCCTATTTGCTACGATGATTACCCTGATATTGATCCCAGCGCTTTATATGATAATTGAGGATATTAAGGGGTTGTTTGTTGGGGGTGAGAGGCAGGAAGTTGTTGGGGAGTAAACATTAGTAGGGTGCTTCGCTTATTGACAACCTACAAAAGCATAATATGACAAAGATGCATCATGGCAATATTACATCATTGCAAACTCACTAATTCTTGAATGTAAAAAAGCCCTGGAAAATTTCCAGGGCTTTTGAATATAACAAGCTTTTTTACTATGCGATTACTTTCTTTTTCTTAAAAAAGACAATCCCAAAAAAGCAAAACCAAATAGTGCAATTACACTTGGCTCAGGAACTGAGTAAGCTGTTACTGACTCAAAAGAGATGTCATCCCAAGTTGTGTAATCTGAAACAGAAGTAACATTGATACGTGAAATCTCACCAATACCTGACACACCCAGATCTTCAAAAGAAGAAGTATTTGCAACTTCAGCTAATACGTTTCCATCAACATCATATGCTAAAAGAGTAGATAGGCCTGGAGCTGAATCACCAATATTAACTGAAAATGCAGTTGTGAAAGCTTGGTTTAATGAATCATAAGGATCTACAAAGATAAAATCGATAGATGCTGTAGTATCACCACAACCACTAAAAGAGTTACCTTGTCCAATAGCGCCATACAAATGGAAAGGACCAGAACCAGGACCACAGTTACCAACACTTGCAGCCATGTTATGCTCTACATCCCAAAACAATATGCCCTGAGAAGCAAATTGGTCAGTCAAGTTCTGCTGACCAGATGTAGGTACATAATCAGCTTGTGCTGAATCAAAATTGATAGTGATTGGTGTAGCATTTACTATTGTCGATAACAATACAGCGGATAAACCCATAATTACTTTTCTTAACATTACTGATAACTCCTACTCATTAAATTACAATGAAGCAATATAAGCAAATTGCATACCACTTATCATACAACACTGTTTTTATGCGATTTTATTAAATCCTTTAGGTATCAACAAGTAAAAACTGTAAAGAAACATGACACTAACATATGCTACCCATTTTTCACTAACAATAAATGCTAACAAATTAGAACAATAGATTATAATCCAAGCACATCCATCATATCGTAAACTCTACCAATCTTTTTACCTGCCAACCACCCAGCTGCTCTAACAGCACCCTTTGCAAATGTCATTCTGCTTGATGCTTTATGGGTAATCTCTAGCCTTTCACCGATGTTTGCGAATAATACGGTGTGATCCCCTACTACGTCGCCAGCTCTTATAGTTTCAAAACCTATAGTTTTCGGATCGCGCTCGCCGGTTTTGCCTTCTCGGCCATAAACTGCGCATTCTTTTAGATCACGCCCAAGTGCATCAGCTACTACTTCACCCATTTTTAAAGCTGTGCCAGATGGCGCATCTATTTTATAGCGATGGTGAGTTTCGATGATCTCTATATCAGCGTCATCGCCCATTACGCGTGCTGCCATATCAAGGAGCTTTAGACTTAGGTTTACACCTACGCTGTAGTTTGGTGCGAATACTACTGGAATTACTTTTGCAGCCTCTTCAACCTTGGCTCTTTGCTCTTCTGATAAACCTGTTGTTCCGATAACTATTGGCTTTTTAAGTTTTACTGCTTTTTCCAGATTGCTGATGGTTGGTTCTGGTAGCGTGAAATCGATTAGGATATCGAAGTCATCTGCTACATCCTCCATCGAAGCCACAATGTTTACGCCACTCTTGCCTGTGCCTGCTACTGCACCTGCATCTGCTCCAACAAGTGAGCAACCCGAATGCTCAATGGCTGCACCAAGCTCTACACCCTCTGCATTGACTGTTGCTTCAATGAGCATTCTGCCCATTCTGCCTGCTGCGCCTGCTATTCCGATTCTTATCATTTTAACTTTCTCATTAATTTATATGGTGCACTTAAATCAATGGGATCAGAGTCAATTTAAACAACGACTCTGTTCCCGCTGATTTTACAATTGATTTTTATAAACTCAATTCTTTACAGTATCAAAAAACTTTTTAACCTTATCCATCCATGAAGATGACTGTGGGTTGTGCTTACTATTACCTTTAAAGCTATCTTCAAACTTCTTCAACAGATCTTTTTGATCGCGGGTTAACCTTACTGGGGTTTCGATAATTACACGACACATAAGATCACCTTTAATGCCACCACGAACTGGTTTTACACCTTTGCCTCGAACGCGGAAGATCTTACCGCTTTGAGTTTCTGCGGGGATTGCTAGTTTAACCCTGCCATCTATGCACGGTACTTCTAGCTCACCACCTAATGCTGCGGTTGTGAATGAAATTGGAACTTCACAGTATAAATTACTATCTTCACGCTCAAAAATTGAGTGGTCTTTAACTACTACTTGGACGAATAGATCACCAGCTGGTCCACCATGCTTGCCTGGCTCACCTTCACCACCTAGCCTGATTCTATCACCATTATCAACACCTTCTGGTACTTTTACAGAAAGAGTTTTAGATTCTTTTACCTGTCCTGTTCCACGGCATGTACGACATGGATCTTTGATTACCTTACCGCTACCATGGCATCTTGGGCATGATTGTTGAATTGTGAAGAAACCTTGAGAAACTCTGACTTCACCAGATCCACCACATGTTGGACAGCTCTCTGCATGGGTACCCTCTTTGGCACCACTTCCATGACAGCTTTTACAGTTAACATTTGCGGTATAGTTTATCTTTTTCTCACATCCGAGAACCGCTTCTTCAAGATTTAGCTCAAGCACGTAACGTAAATCTGCTCCACGCTGCACATGACTTTGCTGCGATCTTCCGCGACCACCACCGCCACCGCCACCAAAGATATCTCCGAATACGTCACCGAATATATCATGGAAGTTTCCACCACCTTGTCCGCCTCCGCCCATTGATTGATCTACACCTGCATGTCCAAATTGATCATAGGCTTGACGCTTTTCACCACTAGAGAGAATTTCATAGGCTTCTTTCGCCTCTTTAAACTTCTCTTCGGCATTTGCTTCACCAGAATTTCTGTCTGGATGATACTTCATCGCTAGACGACGGTAGGCCTTTTTAATTTCAGCCTCGTTTGCATTTTTCTGGACACCTAGTGTTTCGTAAAAATCTCTTTTGGACATCAGTTATCGCTCATTTTAAATGTATTAAGGACGTAGCTGTTTTTAACAACTACGTCCTGTATTTTTTCAGATATTTTCAGCTAAATTAGTCTTTCTTAACTTCTTCAAATTCAGCATCAACAATATCATCATCAGAAGCGTTAGTACTTTGTGCTTGCTCAGCACCAGCTGCACCTTCTGCTCCAGCCTGTGCCTGCTGTTCAGCATATACACGTTCTGCAAGCTTGCCTGAAGCTTCAGTCAGCTTTGTGGTTTTCTCTTCAATCTCTTCTTTGTTATCGCCATCTTTAACGGCTTTAAGCTCTTCCATAGCTGCTTCGATGTTTTTCTTCTCTTCATCTTCAACTTTGTCTTTCATCTCTTCTAGAGCTTTTTCAGTAGCATGAATCATCGCGTCAGCTTGGTTTCTTGCAGATACTAGCTCTTGGAATGCCTTATCTTCTTCAGCATGAGCTTCAGCATCCTTAACCATTTTTTCTACTTCTTCATCTGACAAACCACTGCTGGCTTTGATGATGATAGATTGCTCTTTACCAGTTGCTTTATCTTTAGCAGATACATTCAAGATACCATTTGCATCGATATCAAATGCAACCTCAATTTGAGGAATGCCACGTGGAGCTGGTGGGATATCTGAAAGATCAAAACGACCAAGTGATTTATTTGCAGCAGCTATTTCACGCTCACCTTGAATCACATGGATTGTTACAGCTGTTTGGTTATTATCTGCAGTTGAAAACACCTGCTCTGCTTTACTTGGAATAGTTGTGTTCTTCTCAATCAGTTTGGTCATTACACCGCCCTGAGTTTCAATACCAAGTGAAAGAGGAGTTACATCTAGAAGCAATACGTCTTTTACGTCACCACCAAGTACGCCACCTTGAATTGAAGCACCAATTGCTACTGCTTCGTCAGGGTTAACATCTTTACGAGGATCTTTACCAAAGAAGTCTTTAACAACTTCTTGAACTTTAGGCATACGTGTTTGACCACCAACTAGGATTACATCGTCGATTTCAGTAATTTTAAGACCAGCATCTTTAAGAGCGATCTTACATGGCTCCATTGTTCTTTGAACCAGGTCACCAACTAGAGACTCAAGCTTAGCGCGAGTTAGCTTTAAATTAAGATGTTTTGGACCACTTGCATCAGCAGTGATGTAAGGAAGGTTTACATCTGTTTGTTGTGTAGATGAAAGTTCAATCTTAGCTTTCTCTGCAGCTTCTTTTAATCGTTGTAGAGCTAGAGGGTCATTGGTTACATCCATACCGCTGGACTTTTTGAATTCAGATACAAGATAATCAATTACAGCCTTATCAAAATCCTCACCACCTAGGAATGTATCACCATTTGTAGCTAGTACTTCAAACTGGTGCTCACCATCGATCTCTGCAATCTCAATGATTGATACGTCGAATGTACCACCGCCAAGGTCAAATACTGCTACGACCTTATCACCTTTCTCTTTATCCATACCATATGCAAGTGCTGCTGCAGTTGGCTCATTGATAATTCTTTTTACTTCAAGACCAGCAATCTTACCTGCATCTTTAGTTGCTTGACGCTGTGAGTCATTAAAGTAGGCAGGTACTGTAATTACTGCTTCTGTAACTTCTTCACCAAGATACTCTTCAGCTGTTCTTTTCATCTTTTGCAGTACGCGAGCCGATACCTCTGGTGGCGCCATTTTTTCGCCATGAGCTTCAACCCATGCATCACCGTTGTCAGCTTTTACGATTTTGTATGGAACAAGATCCATATCTTTTTGTACAACTTTCTCATCAAAGCTTCGGCCGATAAGTCTTTTTACCGCAAACAATGTATTCTGTGGGTTTGTAACTCCCTGACGCTTAGCTGGCTGACCTACAAGAACCTCTCCATCTTCAGAAAAAGCTACAATTGAAGGGGTTGTACGATCACCTTCACTATTCTCAATAACTTTGTAGTTCTTACCGTCCATGATAGCTACACAAGAGTTTGTAGTTCCTAAATCAATTCCAATAATTTTACCCATTTTAATCTCCAAACCTTTAATTCAAAATTCTGTTAATTTTTCAGTTACTTTAGATATGGGGGTCACATTTAACTTTTCAACCCCGCAAATCTGTATAATTTGCGCTTATTTACGTATCAAGCGGTTTCATCTATCGATGGCTGCTCATCTTTTTGCAGACCTGGGCCATTAGACACCACGACCAGTGCTGGCTTAACAACACGCTCGTTGAGAAGGTAGCCTTTTTGCACAACGGTCATCACCATGTTTGCTTCATATTCTGGTGATGGCAGCATACTTATCGCTTCGTGAAATGTAGGATTGAATTTCTCACCCACCGGATTAAGCTCTACGATCTTGAACTTATCAAACATTGAACCAAACATTTTCAATGTAAGCTCAGTTCCCTCTTTGATCTTGGCGATATCAGCATTTTCTTCATGAGATGCCGCATATCCTAGATCCATACTTTCTTTAATCGGTAAAAGTTCTGCCACAAATTTATCAATTGCATATTTATGCGCAGATTCAACATCTCTAGATGCTCTTTTACGCACATTTTCAATATCTGCCTGTGAACGCAAATATAGGTTCCAGTTTTCATCAGCTTTGGCTTTTAGTTCTTCAACCTGCTGTTTAAGCTGATCTACTTCGTTAAGCTCTTCGGCTGTTTCAGTTGCCTCAGTTGCCTCAGTTGCCTCAGCCTGATCTTGCTCAGTCACATCTTCATTTGTTTCAGTAAGATCATTCTCTTCTTTTGACATTTGTGTCTCCACTTCTTGCATTTCTAATTGGCTAACTTGCAGTAAAAATCTCTGCTTATACCAGTACTAAATTTCTGTTATTTACTAGTTGGGGACAGGAAAATAGAATTCAAGGGGAAGGTTATAAAAATTTAGCAAAAAACATTTCTATAAAAAACAATTGATGGGCTGATTAAGATGGAGTTATCATCAACTGTTATCTTTTTAAATTATTATTTGTTAATTACCACCATTGAGACAAAGTCTCTTCTACAAGGTATTTGAATTATTTATGTCACATAGATTCAACCGTATTGGAATTGTCGGGAAACCTACTTCAACAAGAGCTGCAAAGACCGTTGATAGAATTGCTGATTTTCTTCAACAACGATCTATTGAAGTGATGGTAGATTGTGAATTAAATCTCTGTAAATCATGCGGAGGTAAGACATATGACCTGGAAGATATAGGAAAGAACTGCGATTTAATCATAGTAGTTGGTGGTGATGGCACCTTATTAGGAGTTGCTCGCTCTCTGGTTGATTTAGAAAAGCCTATATTAGGTGTTAATCGAGGTCGTCTTGGGTTTTTGGTTGATGTGTCTCCTGAAGATCTTTTTGAAATTGATGAAATTCTTTCCGGTAATTATGTGTCTGATATGCGCATGTTACTTGACGTTAAGGTGATGAAGGGTGATGAAGTTATCTCATCCTCTCGCGCCTTAAACGATGCTGTCCTTTATAAGTGGAATACACCTCGCATGATTGAGTTTGATATCCATATTGATGGAAAACTACTCAATAGCCATAGATCTGATGGGTTAATTATTTCAACCCCAACGGGATCTACCGCTTACGCTCTTTCAGGTGGAGGACCAATTGTCCACCCTAGCATGGAATCAATGCTTTTAGTCCCTATCTGCCCTCACACACTATCTAATCGCCCGTTTATGATTGGTTCCAACAGTAAGATAGAGATAACTTTAAGGGGGGGTTCGGTTAATCACTCTCGTATTAGTTGTGATGGGCAATTAGACCTGCTTTTGGAAGATGATGTTAAAATCGTCATCACTAAAGAAGAGAAAAAGTTACACCTTCTTCATCCAAGTCATCATGACTTTTTTGAAATTCTAAGAGCTAAACTACGTTGGGGTGACCCATCTCTTGGCTAGTTACGTGTTTTTACTCCATCAAGGATTACGATGATAACTCAGATTTTTATCCGCAACTTTGCCATTGTTGAACAACTAGAGCTGGACTTTATCCATGGCATGACTGCTTTTACCGGTGAAACTGGTGCTGGTAAGTCCATTCTACTTGATGCTATCGGCCTGATTTTAGGTGATAGATCTAATTCTGATACTGTTCGACATGGTACGGATAAAGCTGAAATAGTTTGTAGCTTTGATATATCAAATATAAAGCCTGCTCAAAAATGGCTTAATGAAAATGATCTTTTATTGGATGAAAATGATTGTTCAATAAGGCGCATCGTAAGTTGCGAAGGACGATCTAAAAGCTACATAAATGGCTCCCCCGCTCCGCTACAATCATTAAAGCAACTTGGGGAGATGTTGGTAGACATTCATGGACAACATGAGCATCAATCCCTTACAAAGAAAGATACTCAGCGTGATATCCTCGATGAATATTCAAAAAACAAGCCTCTACTGCAGGAGGTTTCTAAAATATTCGCTGAGTATTCAGCGGTTAAGAATGAGCTAGAAGCTCTTAAAAACAATAATAAAACAGCTCTTGAGCGCATTGATTTTCTTTGCTTTCAAACCAATGAATTAGAATCTTTGGGGCTGATAGAAAATGAATACAAAAAGCTATCTGAAGAACATAGAATTCTTGCTAATGCAGGCAATATCTCCTCAATTGGCCGGCAAGTTTCGCAGTTATTGAGTGAAAACGAACAATTTAATGTAAATGATGTATTAGGCCAGTCACTATCTCTAATTGATTCTATGGGGATAAAAGATGAAAGACTAGGCACTATAACTGAGCTTCTTCGTTCTGCACAAATTCAGATTGACGAAGGCTATAACGAATTAACATCTTATATAGACAATATAGATCTAGACCCAAGCAGACTTGTTTTTGTTGAAGACCGTATTGCTGCAATAATCGATGTAGCGCGCAAGCACCACTGCGAACCAACCGAATTACTAACTAAATTTGATAGTTTAAAAAGCGAATTATCATCTTTAGAAAATGCTGAACATATTACAGAAGGCCTAGAAAAACAGCTTGCTACTTTAAAACTAACATACCAAGAAAAAGCCAATAAGTTGTCAATTAAACGCTCTAAAGGTGCAAAAGAGTTAAGCAAAAAAATATCGACATCGATGGATGAACTTGGAATGACGGGTGGAATATTCGAGATAAGTATCTCCAATAATGCTACGGAAGAACCACTTAAATTCGGTATCGATAAAATTGAATATTTAGTTTCCGCGAACAAAGGTCAGCCGCTTAAGGCTCTAGCTAAAATCGCATCCGGTGGTGAGCTATCTCGCATCAGCCTTGCCCTTCAAGTTGCAGCAGCAAATAGCATTAAAATTCCAACTATGATTTTTGATGAGGTTGATACTGGCATTGGTGGTGGGATTGCGCAGGTAGTTGGTAATAAGTTACGCCAACTATCTAGCGGTAGACAGGTGTTTTGCGTTACGCACTTACCACAAGTAGCTTCTAGTGCACATAATCATCTAAAAGTTGAAAAAAGTGTCAGTGGTGGGGTTACAAAAACCAGCATAAATTCTCTTAAAACTACACTTAGAGTTGATGAAATTGCACGGATGTTGGGTGGGATAACGATTACAGAAAATACTTTAAATCATGCGAAAGAGATGATTGAACATGCAGGGGTTTAAGCTAGTTATTTCAAACTAATAAAGCTGAATTTCACTTCACTCAGCAAGTTGTTATATGACTTATTCAGTAAACTTAACTATGCAATTTCTGCCACGCTCTTTGGCTCTATAAAGAGCTTTATCTGCCTCTAAGGCCATATCGACAGCATCTTTGCATTCTGGAAAAGTTGCAATTCCAGCACTAAATGATACGGTAAACTCCCCTTTTGAAGAGTGCTGTTTTATCGCCTCAAAATTTTCTCTTATCTCGTCAAGAACCTGAAAGGCAAATTCCTCATCAGCATCTGGCAGTACAACAGCGAACTCCTCACCACCATAGCGCCCAATATAATCAGATTTTCTAAGTCTTTGCTGAAGTACGCGAGCCACGCTTTTAATCACACGGTCACCAACATGATGCCCATATGTATCGTTGACAGATTTAAAGTGGTCAATATCTATCATTGCAAAGGTTAGTGAACCATTCTTACGCACTGCTCTGGCAACTTCATGAGTCAACTGGTCTTTAATTCTGGTGTGGTTTAATAATCCGGTGAGATTATCTGTAACCATAAAGGTACGTAGGATTCTTGCTCTCTCAGCTCTAATTGCAACAGAGCGGATTAAGTGAGGTGGATTTATAGGTTTGGTAAGAAAATCATCGCCACCAAGGCTCATCGCATCAAGTTGACGTTCAATCTCTGTTTCTGCAGACAAGAATACTATTGGAATACTTGCATAAGCAGGGAACTGTCTAATCACTTTAGCCAATTCCATACCACTACATTTTGGCATATACATATCCATGAGGATCATGTCTGCAGATACATCTTCCATTACGGCTAAGATATCAAGAGGGTCATTTATTACACTGGTTTCCATCCCTGCACGTTCAAGAATAGATGAGTAATAAAGCGATTGGGTTGCGCTATCTTCAACAATAACTATATGTAGAGGGTCTACTTGCTCCTCTCCAGTTAGCTTATCTAGCTGGTCAATCATTTCATGCACATTAAGTGGTTTTACAAAATATGCATCAGCTCCAGATCTTGCAGCTGTTAAACGATGTTCAATATCATCATCATCTGATAGGAATACAATTGGTAAGTCGTCGTGGGTAATCTTACGAATCTGGTCTGCCGCTTCTGCAGGGGATATGATCATCCCTGGGATGTTTACCGACATAATAATCACATCAGGAATATTATCAGTACTTAGCTCTTCAAATAGATTTATATATGAATCAAACAGAGAGATATTATATCCAAAATGGGTAACTTGATCTGCAACCTCTTCATATAAAGCACGATCATTCTCTAACAGAAATACTTTGTAATTATTTACACGTAATTTAGAAACATTAAATTCTTGGCTTTTCCAATCAGAGTCGTCAATTTCTTCCAGCTCTACCTCTTTCAAAGCTCCAAGATAGTCTGCAAATACTTCATTTAACTCTTCACCTATAGATTCACCACCTTCTACCACAGGTAAAAGAGCCACATCTATAATTCTGGCTAATTCACTTACTTGATGGAATTTAAGTGCCACACCTGAAGCTGCTAGATCATGTACTAATCTATGCATTGCATGCACAGACTCTCTTGAGCCTGTTTTTCTGACATTTAACCAGCAGAATTCAATATCAGCCACCTTCGCAGGCAACTCATCACGAAATTTCTTTCTTAGTATTTGTAATTTCTGATTTTGACTTAAATCAGTGTTGTTCATAACAACCATTATCCTAATACTTATATAATTGAACTTTAAACAAAATATTACCAAGCATAACCTGTTAGATAGTTTTCAAAAAATCACTAACTTAGCTTTTAAAGTAAGGATAGCAGACAATAATTTATTTAGGCGATTACATACATCGAATGAATCACACTTTACTTGAATTTAAATTTATTTATATTTTTACGGCCTCAGAAATACTGGTAAAATGAACCACTTCACACTTTTGGTGCAAGTATAAAAAAATATTTTTATTATTCTAAGTTATTTGCGATATTGCTTCTATAATTACCATTATAAGTAAGCAACAAGGAGTTGTGCCATCAGGTTGTAGAAGCTTTGAATAATTTTTAAAATGATCTAACTATAGGTTTTTTAAACTTTACAATGAGAATAGCAATGGTGGCAAATAAAGATACCGATGGGAAACTCAGTGATATCTAAACTAACATGCGGAATTATTGCCGGAAAGAAGAAAGATAAGAGCGAAAAATATAATTTCGATCCTGATATTGTTATGGCCGCATTACAGAAAACAGCTGGAAGTGTTGGTAGTCTAGGCACTGAAGTTGTTGATATTGCCGGCAGAATTGAAAGTCTTGATGTGAAAATCAAGCATGAAGGGGAGATGTTTGGAAAGCTATTAGAGATCTCTAGCATCTTGATGGATAGCAATAAACGAGTCGAATCTTCAGTGCAGAAAGCAAAAAACCTTACCGCTTCTGCTAATCATAATATTGAAGCATCTAAAGGTACAATCGATTCATCCCTCTCGGATATAGTTACCCTTACCGAATCCGTTACCAAAAGCTCTGACCAACTTGAAGAATTAAGCGATTCTCTTAAAGAGGTTCGCAAAATTGCAGTTACCATTAGCTCTATTGCCAAACAAACTAACCTTCTTGCTCTCAATGCAACTATTGAAGCATCAAGAGCAGGAGAAGCTGGTCGTGGTTTTGCTGTTGTTGCTGAAGAGGTTAAAAACCTAGCTAAAAAAACTGCTGATTCTACTATACAAATTAGCTCTACCCTTTCAACCCTAAGTAAAACAATTGAAACCTTGATTGACCAAGGTAACGAAAATAAAACAACCGCTGAAGATGTACGTCAAGGTACCACTCAGATTCAGAAAGTTATTGAAGAAATTGGTTCTACAGTTGCCCAAATTGATGAAGAAACAATTATGATCGTTGATGCTGTAGGCGAAATTGACGAGCAATGTGAAAAAACTGTAGACGGGTTAAATGATCTAACTACTGATGTGCAAGATGCGACACAAACTGTAAATAAAGCTCGTGAGCGAGCCACTACCCTTAGATCATGGACTGAAGAGTTAATCCGTTATACGGTTGTTCCCGGTGTTGTTACCGTTGACACTCCAATGATTGAAATGGTCAAAATGAAGGGTAAAGAAATAGAAAAGCTACTTGAAGGGGCAATCACAAAAGGGCTGCTGAGTGAGCAAGATATATTTGACCATAACTACGAACCTATACCACATACTAATCCGCAGCATTTTATGACTCGCTATACCGATTTCTGCGGGAAAAACTTACCTGGAATTCAGGAGCCTGCACTAGAAAATGAAAGAGTTACCGCCTGTGTAACAGTTGATATTAATGGATATATGCCAAGACATATGAACTTTAGATCGCACCCACAAAGACCAGATGACCCAGAATGGAATAAAACCAACAGTCGTTACAGAATGATGTTTAATGACCCAGTTGGCATAGCTGCAGCAAGAAATACCAAACCTTTTCTACTACAAACTTATAGAGCACCGCTTGGAAAAGGGGAATATGCCTTAGTAAAAGACTGCTCTGTTCCTGTATATGTTAATGGCAAACATTGGGGCGCAATAAGGCTGACTTATGATCTAAAAGTTACTCACGATTAGACCTTAAATTATTCTTAATTTTATACTTTACTGATGTTTGTGTTTTTAATTAAGCACAAAAGGATAAATTGGTAGCACAACTAATGAGTAACCCCGAACTATTATCCACCATTCATAAAATTGCAGTAGCATCTGGAAAACTCGGCGTCCAAATTGTAGAGATGGCTGGCAATCTTGATACAACAACCATTCAAATCTCTGAAAAAGCTAAAAGTTTGCGTGAATTTGAAACCATATCATCCAAACTTTTAAGAAGTAATTCTGATATAGGCAGTGCAGCATCAAGCATTACCGGCGCTATAAATATTGCCTCCAGCAAAATCATTGTATCTGATGAAACCATCCGTGAATCACTAAATTCATTATCATCACTTACATCTTCCGTTGGTGATTTAGGCAGTCAAATCACAAGTTTCAAAGATTCTATGGATAAAGTTGGTAGCATTGCCAAAAAAATTGGCTCTATTGCTAAACAAACAAATCTACTTGCTCTTAATGCTACCATTGAGGCTGTTCGCGCTGGCGGGAGAGGGAAAGGATTTGCTGTTGTAGCAGATGAGGTAAAAGCTTTATCCAAACAAGCATCAGATGCAGCAGCTGACATTGATAAAACTCTTGGAGATCTTGATACGATAACTAATAGATTAACTAATAAAGGGGAAATTTGCGCAGACCTTTCAGGTAAATTTGGCTCTAAAACTTCAGAAATTACAGCCATGTCTTCTCATGTAAAAGACATGATAAATTCTATTGACGGCGTATCGCAAAATATCACTTCATCGGTTAATGAAATCGATAACGTCACCTCCTCTGCTGCCACTGAGATGGGCAAGCTTGTTGATAATTCAATTGCTACAAGCGAAGAACTTGAGCAGTCAAAACCTGCACTTGAAAATCTTTTAATAAACGCTCAAGAACTGGTCGGGCTAACTGCTATTGATGGCATTGAAACCATTGACACACCATATATAAATCTTGCTATTGAGCTTGCACAACGAGCGCAGAAAACCTTTGAGCAATGCATTAAAAGAAAAGAGGTGGATGAGAGGGTTTTGTTTGATTTTAGCTATGAAACCATTCCAGGCACGAACCCAACACAGTATAAAGCCACTTTCCTAGAAACCACTGATGAATATTTTACAGATTTTCAAGAAGAGATAGCAAAGAAACTCCCAAATATCGTCGCTTCAGTTTGTTGTGATATAAATGGCTATATTGGAACGCATATGAAGGCCGTGTCCCAACCACCGACTGACGACCCAGAGTGGAATGCGCAACATTGCAGAAATAGAAAAGTTTATAATGATCCTGTTGGAATTAAATCTGCCAGAAACCAGGCAAAATCCCTACTTCAAATATACCGCCGAGACCAAGGAGCGGGAGAGTTTCTAATAGTTAAAGAAGCGACGGCCCCTATTCATATTTTTGGGCGCCACTGGGGTGCCGCTAGAATTAATTATACATCTTAACTTATCAAGGATAGATTAGATGTTTTTTCAAAAAAAAGCTGCAAAATCAAAGTCTGGCGTCAATGATGACCAATTAAATATCTATACTCGAATTATTAGGAATACGATTTCTCAAAGTGATGTTATCGAGAAACAGATACGCAATACTGAAACAAGAGTACTTTCAGCGATTGACAAAACAGAACAGGAAAAAATTCTTCTTGATGAGTTAACGCATAACTCTCAACAGGCAATTGATGCAATCAACTCTATTAAACACCATACAGATGAATCATCCGCTATATCAGAATCCTCTCTGCATGAAATAATGGGAACAAAAACTGACATCCATAAGTCACTTGATGCAATACAACTTCTAGTTGAAGCATCATTTGAGATTCAAGATGACCTGTTTGCGATATCAACAACTTTAAAGCGAATAGGCAAAGTTGCAGCAGGAATCAATAATATTGCCAAGCAGACAAACCTATTAGCATTGAATGCCACTATTGAGGCTGCACGAGCAGGAGAATCTGGCATCGGCTTCGCTAATGTAGCTGAAGAGGTAAAAAACCTCTCTAATGAAACGTCAAAAGCTACTATTGAAATTGATTCCATCTTAAAAATACTTAATGGCCAGATTCAGCGCCTAATCGATGAAAGTGCTGAGGGTGCAGGTAAGCAAAAAGAGCTAGATATCTGTCGCAAATCTATCGACAATATTTATGATTCTTTAAAAATGACTATAGAAACTGTCTCCTCTGCTTCCGGAGTAATAGGTAGAAATACCGATGATGTTGCAAGCCAGTGCAACTTTACTATTGAAAAACTTAATGGCCTAAAAGAAGAGTCAAATAGCTCTCTAGAATCACTTATGGTTGCCAAGAAAAACTCTAATATGCTTGTTCATGAATCCACTCAACTCATTGAACAATCAAAAGCAAAAACTGAAAACTAACACACAAAAGAAGCATAACATCGACTAGTTCTCGTTTTTCGGTTTTTTATCCAAATTTTATGGCAGTATTATTAGAACTAATTTCTTATATGCTAGAATGAATTAAAGTTAAAATTATAAATTAGTTATATATGGATGCACGTTTGGCTACATGGTGCATTAATTAATCAAACAAAAACAAATAAAGTAATGGCTATGGTCTGGAATTTTCGTAAAAAAAATAATGACATGATAAAAAAGCGTGATTTCGATGTAGATGAACTACTCGACTCTATGCAAAAGACAGCAGAAGGTGTTGGAGAGCTTACCCTTGAGATTGTCGGAATATCTGGACGTGTTGACTCTCTGAGCCAGCAGGTTGATAACGAAGCAAAAATGTTTAATGATCTTAAAGACAATGCTAATTCAATGATTCAAAGCAACCACACTGTGAATGATTCAGTTAATATGACTAAAGGTGTCATAGTTAATGCAATAGATCATATCCAAGAATCAAAAGTAACTATTAGTAGCTCTATCCATAATATTAAAGGGTTATCTGAATCTGTTACTGAAAGCAGCACAGAACTTATAAAACTTAGCTCTGCCCTACGCCAGGTTAAAAAGATTACATCTACTATCGCTTCCATTTCAAAGCAAACAAATTTACTTGCACTAAATGCAACTATTGAAGCATCAAGAGCTGGTGAAGCTGGTAGAGGATTTGCTGTAGTAGCTGATGAAGTAAAATCTCTTTCTAAGAAAGCAGGTGAAGCAACATCAGAAATTTCAGTAACAATTAATGCACTTTCAAACCAGATTGAATCTCTGGTTAAAATGAGTGAGATTAATAATCAAAAAGCTGATTCTGTGAAAGATGACGCTCAAATGATTGATAATGCAATCACCTCACTTGAGCACGATATAAATGAAATAGATGAAAATTCATCTAATATTGTTGCTGCAGCCTCAGATATTGAACAGCAATGTAATTTAACCGTTGATGGCCTTAATAACCTTACAGAAGATGTCGAACAAGCTAGTGACACCTTTGGAAAGACAAAGGGGCGTATTAATGCTCTACGCAATAAAATTGAAGATATTGTAAGGCATACGTTAGTTGATGGCGTTGAAACCATCGATACTCCAATGATTAATACCTGTAAAGGTCTTGCACAAGATGTAACCAACCTATTTGAAGGTGCCATCAAAAATGGGCAGATAGAAGAGTCTGACCTATTTGACTTTAACTATGTGGAGATACCAGGAACTAACCCGGTTCAATACAACACCAAATTTGTGCAATTTTGTGATAGATCGCTTCCAGGGATTCAGCAACCTGTTCTTGAAGGTGATAATAAAAGAATTGCTACCTGTACGGTTACTGACATTAATGGCTTTATCCCCAGACATATTAATGCAAGACACAATCCTCAACGCCCTGAGGACCCAGCGTGGAATAACTTAAACTGCCGCAGTATGAGAATATACAACGATCCATCAGGTATGAATGCAGCAAAAAACAGAAATAAATTCCTATTACAAACTTATAGAATCCCCTACCTTGGTGGACAATTTGCCGTACTTAAAGACTGCTCATCACCCGTATATATCAACGGCAAGCATTGGGGTTGCATGCGCATCACTTATGACATACAAGTTACCGATGAAGAGGGTAATGACATAATGAATACTGAAGCATTTAAACAAGTGCTAAAACAAGATAATTACCTAAAAGATAATGCGGACAAGGTTAAACTATCAAATAATTAGTCAACCAATAATCGCAGTAAAATTACTTAATTTGCGATAGTAAACTCATCATGAGAAATATATAATCCCCTTTCAATCTAGGGGATTATATTTATGAAACTTACTAAACTACTTTTAATAACATTTTCTATTTGCTTTCTTGCTGCTTGTTCTGATGGTCCATCAGAATCAGATATTGAATCAGTAATGCAAAAAAACTTCGACGACTTTAACGAATTAGTCCCTGCAGGTTTGGGCACAAACATGAAGTTCGAGATCCATGAAATCATAAGCCATGGTTGTGAAAAGAAGCCTGATAACATATATGTATGTGATATTGAGGTTGATATGAGCGCACCGATGATTGGCAGAAGAAAAGACAGGAGCAAAGTCGACTTCATTAAGAAAGATGGCAATTGGCAGACAACAGCTCAGTTTAAACCATAGCCACACTTACACCATTGAATAAATTGGCTCCATAAACAAATTGGCTCCGTGAGCAAATAGCACGACCTGATGATTAATACGTTTGGGCACAGAATATTGTGCTCAAGCTTAACAAACCAATATACACCCCTCCCTTACCATACAAGACCATCTAGATTTATTCAGATGCTTCCTGCAATAATTCAAGCATCACATTAGCCGCGTTAGATATAGTTCTGGACTTATTTAACACCACTCCAAGTTTTCGCTGCATTGGATGTTTTATTGGAATTGCACATACATCAGCCCCTGCTGCATTAGCACCTATCATTGTGCGCGGTAGAACGCTCCAGCCTAGCCCAATTGATACCATTTTTCTAATGGTCTCAAGATAATTGGTCTCAATATTTATATCGATGCTTAAGCTCTCTTTAATGAATAGTTCTTCAACAATTGAGCGGGTGAATGTATTTTTTGCAGGAAGTATGGCCGTAATATCCACAAGATCCTGCAAAACTACCTTTTTCTTAGCTAGTAAAGGATGATTCTTACTAATCACAAATTCAAGTGGATCTTCCCACAGTTGAATTTGCTGAACATGGTCATTCTCATATGGAGGAAGGGTTACAATGCCGAGATCTAACTCTCCCCTCTCTACGCTAGAATAAACTTCTTCAGAACCAATAAAGCTTATCTGTGGACGCACGTTCGGGTATGAATCTATATATGATTGCAAAATCTTAGGAAGGCGATGTAATCCAATATGATGACTTGTTCCCATAGATAGGGTGCCGGCAACATTGTCATTTAAATTGCTTATAGCTTTTTTAGCGTCTTCAACTTGCTCAAGAATATGTCTTGCACGTTTGTATAGCTCTTCACCCTGAGAAGTTAATAGCGCAGAATGACCTGAACGATCTAGTAGCTTTGCATCTAAAAAAACTTCTAAGGCCTTAATCCTCTTACTAACGGCAGGCTGAGTTATAAACAACTGCTCAGCAGCCCGTGAAAAAGATTTGGTATCAGCTACTGCTACAAACGCTTTAAGACTTATATGGTCCAAAACCAGCCCCTCTAATTATTACCAATAGCTATTGAATTCAATGAAAACAATAAAACTTAGTTATTAACCATCTAGTGTAATAACTTATGAATGCAAAATATATATCTAATGCAACAATGGTAATTAAAGATTTAACTCATCGATTATTTTTCTTGTTATCTCGGCAGCCCTACCAACATAATCACCACTAGGTTTTTTGCACAAATCATTGCGCGAACCCAAATAATATATAGTTAAATTGGTTAAGCGTCAGTCTTATTCGACCTTGTATTTATAATATCAAGAATCTCATCAAAATCACCATCAACACCAATAAGGTTGATATTGAATTGTTGAAAACCTAGTGATTTATTCGTTTTAAGAAGAAACCTTTTTACCAAGGTTTGATTATTGAGGTATTTCTGCGTATTTAGTTCATCGATATAAAGACAAATAAATGCGTTGTGCCTTATATGCTTAATCTCTGCCCCATTAATATCACTCCATAGTATCTTGCCAACACCAATGGTTCGGTCTGTTATGCCATCTTCATCCATAGATATTCTTGGAGTATTATCCAAAATCTCTTTTATACAGAATGGGATCCCAATACCAAAAAAACCTGCGGTAATAATACCACCCAATAGTTCAGCAGTATCTAAAATAATAAAGACACCAATTGCCACAAAAATCAGTGATAAAAACAAGATGAAGATGTATTTAAGTTTTGAATTATAGTATTCGATTATTTCCATATTTTTGTGCTTTGTAGTTTCACGTGATTTCAAATAAAAGGTGTAGTTTAAACCTAATTGCGCCTTGCGCTATATATTCTGCGCCAAAATTCTATCTAAATGATTTGCAAATGCCTGCCTATCACTTTGGGACATCACTGCCGGACCACCGCCCATCTCTACACCGCTAGCACGCATCGTATCCATAAAATCACGTATATTTAAGCGTTGCTTAATAGTATCAGCAGTATACATCTCTCCACGTGAGCTTAGTGCATGTACTCCATTATCCATCACTTCAGCAGCTAAAGGTATATCACTGGTAATCACTAAGTCACCAGCCTTTGCCCTTGCGACAATTTCATTATCAGCAACATCAAATCCCTTTGGGACCTGCAGCATTTTAACATTAGGCATTTGTGGAATAGTTAAATATTGATTAGCCACAAGAGTTAAACTCACCCCTGTTCTTTTAGCTGCACGAAATAAAATATCTTTGATTACCACGGGACAGGCATCTGCATCTACCCATATATGCATATGTAAAACCTTTAATTAAATTTCATAGATAATCAAAGTTTATCATGAGTAATTACTAATAATAGTTATTTAGTCGGTATTTTAATACATCCATATATATATGGATGTCCACAAAATGGCAGCACATAACAAATAATTCAACATATTCATATATGCCATAAGTCATGGTTTCAAAGCGTGACTTTTCACACTATTGCGCATCGCAACATTTAACTATTATGCAGACTTGGACACTGAACAAACCGGTTGGTTGTTCACTTATTAAATGATTTTAAATTTTAAATGGGAAATTTTAATGGACATTAAATCATTATTAAAACGTGCGAAAATCATCGTACCAATATTTTTACTTCTAGTTTCGGCAGTTACTCCAGCTTTAGCAGAGAGTGTTGAACCTACACAAAATACAATCAACTTTAAACTCCTTGCTGAAAATGGAAGGATTGGCGGCAATCGATTTATAGTTAAATATCGCAACACTCAAACCCCAGGATTTGGCTCTTCAATTTTATCTCAGTATAAACTTGATAGTTTTACCCCTCTATTTACAGCAGCAAATAAACTTAACCTAAATTTAAATGTTCATGACTTTGCTAAATGGCACCTGGTTAAATTTAAAGCCGGACAAAATATTCAGCAAGCATACGAACAGCTAAAAAATGATTCTAATGTAGAATCTATCACTCCTGATTGGATTGTAAGCACAAAAGCTGCTCCTAATGATCTTGATGAACAGTTATGGGGTTTAGAAAACACTGGGCAACTTGCTCAAAAGTGGAGATATATCGAAGATTCAAATAACCCAGGTAGACTTATTGCAGATAAATATTTTGAAGCCGGAACTCCTGGTTCAGATATCAATGCAACAGCTGCATGGGATTTAAACACCGATTCTAGCGATG
Organism: Gammaproteobacteria bacterium; assembly: GCA_033852155.1. Classification (GTDB taxonomy): domain Bacteria; phylum Pseudomonadota; class Gammaproteobacteria; order QZLD01; family QZLD01; genus QZLE01. Next base: position 99,296 of record JAWSVA010000010.1, read on the forward strand.
TAATCGTCGCTGTAATCGACTCAGGTATTGATTATAACCACGAAGATCTACGCAACAATATGTGGACTAATACTGGAGAAATTGCTGATAACGGTATCGACGATGATGGTAACGGTTTTATTGATGATATTTATGGTTATAACTTCGTTAGTGGCAACGGAAATCCGATGGATGATTTCTATCACGGTACTCATTGTGCAGGTACCATTGCAGCAGAAGGTAATAACGGCATCGGCATTACCGGTGTTAGCTGGAACGCTAAATTGATGGCGGTTAAAGTTCTAGATCAATCTGGCATGGGCTATATATCTGACATCGCCGCCGGCATCATCTACGCAACCAATATGGGTGCAAAGGTTTCAAATAATAGTTACGGAGCCATTTTCGAACAGGAACTTTTTGGTAGAGCTGTATACGGCCCGGTTGCAGATGCTTTTAAAGCAGCAAACGATGCTGGCATGGTTGCTGTAGTATCTGCAGGAAATTCAAATGCAGACTTGGATGATATTACTGATACAGATGAAGAGCTAACTGCTGTTTTCCCAGTTAGTGTTGAGGCTCAAAATATTATTTCTGTTGCAGCAACTGATGCAGACGATGCTTTGGCACCATTTAGTAACTACGGCTTTACTGATGTTGATATCGCAGCTCCTGGCGTTGGAATCTACAGCACTATTCCAAACAATGGATACAAACTTGCAAGCGGCACATCAATGGCAGGCCCTCATGTTGCTGGTGCTGCCGCACTACTTCTAGCGCAAAACCCTGACCTTAAACCATATGAAGTAAGAGCAATCCTGATGCAGACAGGTGATTCAGTTGATAGCCTGCAAGACATCACTGTAAGTGGTAAAAGACTTAATGTTTATGCCGCTTTAACTCATTTTTCGGATGAAGTTTTATGTGACAATTTCACAGCAACTCTTGCTGAACACGAATCAGCTGGGCGCGCTTACAGCTTGACTAAAACTACCAGCCAAACATGCTGGGGTACTTTCTGCTGGGGCGGAACTACAACAACTACCTACTACGCAGAAGGTTCTGCTGAAGAGCTGGGTACAATCAGTACAACCGTTGCAACCCTTACAGAAACTAGTTCTGGCAACTTCTCTACAGCTGGAGCTTGCGCTGGTGGCAATGACCTTCCTCCAGTAATCACCCTTAACGGTGAAATGAACGACTATATTATTCTTGGCACTCAATACCAAAAACCTGGTGCTACAGCCACAGACAGTGAAGATGGCGACATCTCATCAAACATAACTATTGCTGGCAGTGTGAATGTAAATATTGTTGGCAACTACCCATTAACTTATGAAGTAACTGATTCAGCTGGCAACAACGCCGTCAAAGTTACCCGCTTTGTTAATGTAAGAGAAACAGATGGTACACCTCAGGTTTATATTTCTCCTGTTGATGAGAAAATAGCTGGTACCGAGCTTGTTTTCCATGAAAAAGGCACAAGCTGGAATGAGCCTGGATATTTTGCATGGGATCGAATCGATGGTGACCTAACCTCACAAGCCACTGTTGATTCATTTGATACCAACATAGAAGGTTTCCACGTAATTACCTATAAAGCGACTGATTCAAAAGGTAATGCCGGAATTGCACAGCGTACTGTAGCTGTACTTGATGCGAACAAACCATTTATTATGTCTACTGATAATCCTTATGATGTTTCTACTTTTTCAAGTGATGACTTAGTTGAATATTCAAGAGCAGTTGAAGAGATAAACGAATATGGCAACTGCCCTAAATTCTCTATGTTTTCCATGCCTGTAGATTTAGAAGATAAAACAAGTCTTAGCGTCACAAGCTCTGGTGAGGTTAATCTCTGTGAAGCTGGCATCTACGACATCAACCTTAACGTTACTGATAACGATGGCTACACGGACACTCAAATCGTTCGCGTTACTGTATCAGATGGTTCATCAAACTGTGTAACAGCTCAAAATACAGACCACGTTACAACTGGCCGCGCTGAATTAAAATATAACGTTCTAGTTTATGCAAACGGTTCACAGAACTACCTTGGCATGTCTAGCGATACTTCGTCACTTGAGGAGACTTCAGATGGCACTTGGACAAAAGTTACAACATGTCCATAGCCAACTGAACTGTGTGTGATTAATAATTAATCACACACCGGAAGGCTGGGTGGAAGTCTTTGGCTTTCACCCATTTTTTATGCAAAAATTAAATATTTACAGATATTTTACTTATGGAGCTAATATATTTATATCACCAAGGAACATGGTGAACTCTGTTTCCATAAATGGTAATAAGGTTTCTATTTGTTCTGAGTTTCTTGAATGTATAGCCTGCTCTAAATTGAAAGAGGCTTGCTGAAACTTATCTGCAGATATAGTGGCTGCAACACCTTTAAGGCTATGACAAAGTCTATGGGCTAATCCATAATCTTTCTTTTGAAGGTACTCTTTTAGCTTTTCAATACTATCGCCGTAATCATTTTTAAACAGATAACATATCTCAGTAAAAAGCCCCTCATTTCCAGCCAGCATATCTAGTGTATTATGCACATCAATTGACTGTAAGTTATTCGGGAAATTAGCACTATCAACCTTTTCCTCAATATCTGCTTCAACCAAAATAGGCTCTGGAACTATTTGAACTCTTCTATCCCATTTTAGAATAAGCTCATAAAGATCTTTAGATTTAACTGGTTTTGATATGTAATCATCCATTCCATTTGAGATACAGGATTCTCTATCACCTTGCATGGCATTGGCTGTCATAGCAATTATCACTAAGTCTTTAGTAGCAGGCATAGATCTTAATATCTGTGTAGCCTCTATCCCACCAATTTCTGGCATATGAATATCCATAAAGACGACGTCGTATCTATTTTGTAGCGTTTTTGCAATTGCTTGCTTGCCATCTTCTGCAATATCTACAACCGCACCGACTCTTTCTAGCATCTCACGACCAACTTGCTGATTTATTCTATTATCATCGGTTAGAAGAATTCTTATGCCTCTAATCTTTTCAAGAATTTCAACTTCGTCATATGCTTTTTCATCATTTACACTAGATTTATAAATTGGCTTAAAGTCATGATTTGGCAGTAAACTTTTACAAACTGAATTGACAAGATCTGATATTTTTATCGGCTTGGTAATGATATTAGATATATCTTTAAGTTGATCTTTGGCAATAGAATTATCGTACCCAAAAACAGATAATAACATAATCTTTGAATCACAAGAGGATCGTAACTCAGCTAGCCTGCAAGAGAAATCTTGGTCTAGCATATCAGCATCAACAAGTATTAAATCATAACCATTTGCAGATGATATTTGCTGTAACAGCGATGCGTAATTATCTGTACTATCAGTATAGATACCATGATTTTTTAACGTTTCTTTTAAATAACTAGCTTCATGCTTATTGGTAGCAGCTATAAGAATATTCTTTTGCAAGATTTGTTCTGAAATCAGGCTAAGACTGTTATATAACCCAATACTGTTTGAGTCAGAGACTTTCATCTCGGTGGTAAATGTAAACTTACTTCCCTTACCTACTTCACTAGTTGCACTTATATCTCCATTCATCAGTGCTACTAAATGTTTGCAGATACTTAAACCAAGTCCAGTACCACCAAATTTTCTTGTGGTAGAGCCATCAGCCTGAGTAAATGGGGTAAATAGTCTTGGCAATACCTCTGGCGCGATACCAATACCAGTATCTGAAACCATAAACGAAAGGGTAACTAAACCATTTTCAATCTTGGCTATATCTACAGTTATCTGAATTTCACCTTCATCGGTAAATTTGATTGCATTATTTATAATATTTATAAGAACCTGACTCAGACGCAAAGGGTCACCAATAACTTGCCCAGGGAGCTTAGAGCTTGGGTTGATAATCATACTGATGTTCTTATCAACTATTCTGGTAGAAAAGATATCGGATATATGATCAATAACTTCATATATATTGAACTCTGTCTCTTCAATATTTAGCTTACCAGCCTCGATTTTTGAGAAATCGAGGATGTCATTTATTATCCCCAGCAGAGTCTGTGAAGAAGTGTTAATTTTACCTAGATAATCACGCAATTTTGTGGACATATCACGCTGAAGGGCCAGCTCAGTAAGTCCAATAATAGCATTCATCGGGGTTCTGATTTCATGGCTCATATTAGCCAAGAATGAGCTTTTAGCATCTGCAGAAGCTTCAGCAGCCTGCATAGCAATCATTAGAGCTTCATTTTTCTTTCTTTCAGTATCAACCAATTTGTCCTGAGTAATTTTCAACTCAGACAGAGTATTTTCAATCTCATCTTTTTGCTCAGCAATAGTTGAGTATAGGCCTGCATTGACAATTGCTGTACCAATAAATGATGATAGAAGTTCAAGAAAATTAATATCTTCTCGAGAAAGGTTAACATACGATTTAAAACCGCTTATTGAAATAACACCAATAGATTTACCATCTTTATTGATTGGTAAATGGATAATAGATTTCAACCCTTCCAACCGCTCCAACATCACTCTATCGTTGTGGTTCATAGGTAGATTCATTACCTGTGGTACATCAGGAAAATATAAATTTTGATTATTTAGATAACACATAGAGTACGAGCCACCTTCATAGCTAATATCGTATGGGTTATCCTCCGTAAATTCAGACCATAATCTAGCTTTTTCCTTATACTCTTCCCCTTTGGTATAGGAAGATACCCCGCGCAACAGCCCACCCTTTTCAATCAATATCACAACCATATCAAATGGATAGCGGCTTAAAAACTCATCCGAAATCTTTTCGTATATTTTATCAACTGAATTTAGGTTATTTACTTCATTTACAAAATTAAGAAACTGCGCGCGTTCAGCGATACCGGTTTCTACAATCTGCTCTTTCTGCTTAAGCTCAGAGTATTTAATTGAATTATCAATTGGGTCAAAGAACAGCGAAAGTTTTTTGCCTAAATAATCTATAGATTTCTTACTAATAGCCTCGGAACTATTGAATAACATAATAGCACCCAATACTGGGGCGTTATTATCTTCTATATTGGTTATAGGTATGCTAACCATGTTGTGCATTTTCCAGGCCTTAAACCTAGAGCGAGTTGATTCCGAGAATTTTTCAATATTATCAGCATTGATTGATACAACTCGTTTATTCTGTATTACTGGTGTGTTTTCATCTGTTGGCCCAAGAGAGTAATTAAAATGATGGAAGGTTTTCTCTATAGCTTTAAACTCACCAGGCAAACAAACCCTATTACAAGTAAGATACTTTTTAGCTTTATCTAACAGATTAATCGAATAACCATTTACACTTTCAAGCTTGCCAATCTCACCACCAAGAATCTCCATGATTTCATCTAGTTTGATTGTTCGGCTTATTCTATGAACTATATCAAGTGTTTCCAGCTGCTCTTGCTTTATATACTCCTGCTCAAATTTATTTTTTACAATCAGAAAATTTGGAGCCAAACTACCTATAAAAAGATAGATCTCTTCACAAATTTCTTTAGTAAGGTTTAATTGTTTATCAATAGCACCTAGATGTATTACAGCTATGGTCTTACCACCATCAATAATTGGGAGAATCAAATTTTCTTTAATATTAAGCAGCTCAAGACTATTACGGTCAACTTCAGGAATATCACTCAGGGACTCAATTGCTTCAGAATTTGCATAAACCCATCTTTTTGATAGTGCGACTGATGCTGATACAGAAAGCTTCGGGTCCAAAGGTATATCTACAGATACCTTTTTTCGAATATCATCGCTAACTTCATCTTTGGTATAAAAAGTTAAGAACTTAAGGGCATTTTTCTCTTCATCAATGATTTGCCCAGCAGACATGTTGAATCCATATCTTTTGTGCAATGCATTGAGAATGACATTTAAAACTTCTTCTAAGGAATCAGAGTGTGCAATTTCATGAATTAATGAAATTTCGTTTTGCAAAACATCAATATTACCAGGCCCATGGACCAAAGTTCCACTAAATTGATCTAAGCTTACTTCAGCAAATGATTGTTTCTGATTATTTTGCATTTATCTTATTATTATTCTATGTTCGTTTATTTTTAATCGTTTTTATTATTCTAGCAACAGCTACCTACAGATCTAGATTAATTATAGATAGTTTAAGTATATAAATCTATTTTGATTGCTTGTTTTGTGAGTCTTATCAACAAAAATAAGTTCAGACTAATATGCATTGTTATTATCTATCGGAATAATTTGCGATTTCTTTATCCTCTTTGAAAATCTTGGCTTTTCTTTTTCTCAAACTGTTTTACGAAATCTTTACTAGCTGCTTTTGCAGTATTCCCTTTTGCCGTTAATGTGCATTAACGGCACTTTAAAAGGTGTCCAGATTTACTGAACCACTACATTTTCTTTGCGTAGAGAGTGGCTTTCATGCGGCTCCTCTACAATGTTTGTTGTTTGTACTGTTCTGTTTCAGAACTCTTTTGTTTTAAATCGCCCATTTGATTTTCGTTATTTAAACCAATGGTGTCAGAGTCAATTAATTATATCGACTCTGACATCATTGATTTTTACAGTCCAAAATTCTTCTTTACACCTGAAGCTGTTTTACTAACATCTGCCAATGACGCGCCTAATTTCAGATCTGGATAACCCATAGTTTTCTCAAAGAAACGAGCCCTTTCTTCATTCTCAATATCAGTTGCAATTTCAATATTAGTTTTAATTGCTGCTTTGAATTCATTTGCAAACTTTTGCTGTTCAACTGCTTCACCCTGAAAACTCGTGATTTTATTACCCCACTCACGTTCAAAACTAAAAAGCTGCTTTTTAAGTTTTGCCGCAGCCTCATGAAATATCCCTACTCCGCTCCGAACATCCATCCAGGTTCTCATAACATTCTGAAATGCAATAAGACCTGCTAACAAAGCGGTAATTTGAGTGGCAATTGTTGTTGATGCTGCATTGCCATTTAGTGTTGCCAACAGGAATACGGCAACGGGTAATAAAAGTAAAAGCAAAGCACTAACAAAAAAGAAAAAACGCCTTTTTGCAGTCTCTTTTGCTATCTTATTTTGATACCAAAAAATATTAAGATGCACTTGAGTAATCAGTTCAATAAGATCTTCATCAAACCTTTTATCATCAAGTCCGATGCCTAGATTATGTTTCATCACCGGAAGGTCAACCAAAGCTTCTGCTGGATTACGCCTTGATGATTTATTTGCCTTTTCGAAGCTATATTGTTTCATGGGGTTTTCCTAGTCAGAGTCGGTTAATCTTAGCTAAACAAACTTATCCAGAAGAGTAACTATAATATCTGCAAACTCTTCTGTATTTTCGACTATTTTGTTTACCTTGGTATTTTGGTCTTCAGCAGACTTAACAATTTTCATTAACTTTGTTAAACGCTGCAAATCTGCAGGCACCGGAAAAAACTCAGATATCTCTTCATCTGTCATTCTGGTAACAGAAGATACTTTTGCAGCAAGTTTTGCATCGGTTATGGTTACACTATCATCAATAGCATCATTTAAATCAGTTTCAAAATTATCCCAATCTATCGGCATGTCCTTTTCCCTTTTTATTTAATTCTTATCGCTTAGTCATTCCCGCGCAGACGTACTACTGTCTGGGACATTAGAAATTAAAGAGAGTTTTTAAGCTCCCTAATCTTCCCAACATACTCTTCAGCTATTGCAGACTTTTCATCAACTGTCTTAGCGCCATCCAGAAGCTTAGTTACAATCTCATCAGTTTTATCGATAACTTTTGAGATTTCCTCTTCAGTTACTCCAGCTTTCGCTAATAGTCGATCCCTATTTTCAGCAACTTTAGACGCTGATAACAAGAACGATGTAACAGAGTTGTTAATCGCCTTGGCCTGCGCATATTCATTCTTGAGTGAATGCTCAATCTGCCTTTCAAGCTCATCAAGTGGTCTAATTAGCTCTAATCTTTTTTGATTTATGGTTTCTTGCAGGCTGGTGCCAACTTTCATAAGAAACTTGGTTCTTTGCTTGTTATCATTTTCGCGTACTACTGTATTCCAAGCATTGGCTATCTGCGGTCTACGGAAGAACTCATTGGAAAATGTTGGTAGCCATTCATGCTCAATAAAGGTATCAATGTCTTTGCGCTTTTGTTCAAAGAATCTATTTAAAAGCCTTATATTAGCTTCTTCTAGGCTTTCAATACGTTTACCCAATTCTGATGAAAGAGTTGGGGCTTCAGATGGGATGTTTGCGCAACCAGAGAAGCTAAATACAACTATTCCCAAAGCTACAAATCTAAATAATCCTTTTATCATTCTGTTTTCCTTTTTACTACTCACTAATAACAATAACCAATTTATTTAAGACTTCCAGTATTTATGCATCCACGCTGATATGGTATCCCACTGCCCCCAGTCGACACCATCATCCATCTCGTCCTTACTAATACCATTTTTTCCGCCTAAGTATTCACCATCTAAATTAAGAATCATTTGGCGTACTATATATACAATTGCATCCTCATCATCGTTATCACAGTTGCCATCTAAAAGAACGCGTATTATGGCGACCCATTTTTCTTTGGTTAGGTTGTAATACGGTATCGGTTGTACAAGTAGTCCCCGCCACTGGCCAATTTTTGTTAGCCATCTAGCTGCAACATCATCATTATCTTTTATAATCCAATTGGCTCCAGCATTATTTGCAGGATCTGACTTCAAGGTATACATATAAAGGAAGAAATCCCAGTTATCCCCCTGAATAGAGTTATCAAACACATCCATGCCAATATCTTTAATCAGCCTCTGGCATACCTCATCACTCTGGTAATAAAGAATCGCTATTACAGCAACCTCTTCATCATCCATACATAAACCGTCAACTGTTTCCTCTTCAAACAGGTCATACCAATTATCAGTTGGCTTATTCAATAATGACATAATTATATGTTTTAACGCGCTATAAGGCAGGTATAGAGCATTTATCCTGCTTACATCTATCTTGCCTTTGTCGTTGGTCAGGAATGTCATAATGTCGTCATCGACATCAGTTTTCATAAACCCTGGGTCATGCAGGACCTTTTCATAGAATTTGCATGTTTTCTCATATATTTTCTGTTCTACTGGGTCACTCTTTTTCCCAAGAGCAAGTGTTTGCTCTGTAGTTAGCTCATTCCCCTTTTCATCTTTATGCGCGGCACGCCAGGCATTCATGATTTCTGCCTGTGTTTTTGTTACTTTGCCAGATGACGTACTGACCTCTTCATTTTCCACTTTGCCGCCAGTGAACTTATCCATATCGGTTTCCATTGCATGCCAAATTGGCCCTGCAACTGGATCTTTCATAATCTTGGGAATGTTTGGACCGGGGTTTGGCATTGGTTTTTCCGCCTTAATAGCAGATGGCTTGACCCCTGTTGCTATAGAATAGATCTCAGCGATTGAGTTATATGATTCACCACCAACAATCTCAGCATCCTCATTAGTCCCTGTGCCATCACCATGAAACTTATGCGAAGTATTACGGCTATAACGCATATCTATGCCGGTTTCTAAATCACAGAGGATGTCATGATAGGTTTTAGATCTAAAATCAGGCCCGTCAAATGCTGAATCAAATGCACGCGGGTATTGATGCCCTGATGCGAAAGTATCCTGCAGAAAATGGAGTGCAAATGCTTCATGAATTAAAGCGTTATGCATTGAGTCTTTTGCTTTGCCTAATTTATTCTCTTTTAACTCACGATTTGCAGCTGCAGCATAACCTTTTGCGGTCTTATGATTAGCCTCCCATTCACACTCTGCTAACGGGAAAAAATGGTTCCAGTTAGTTTTGGCTAAAGCAATATACGGAGATACTATTGCTGTAAGGCCTTCGGCTCCATATTGGTCTTTATCCATATCTTGTGCTGTTCTACTGTGGTCTCCTGCATTTTTAGTTGCCCAGCCAAGACTTTTTCTTTTAGGTTTTACTTGGGTTTCAGTAGTTTGACCTTCGCCATCATCTACCTCTACTTCTACTTCTTCACGAAACTCAATAGAATATTCATCTCCAAACCCTAGCCCTGAGTGTTCACCCTTAGCTTTGGAGTTTATCTTTTTAAGCCCTTCAAGCAATGTACTTTTATGTTGCACCAGTTTTTGCCCAGCGATATCTCCATAGCTTTTATGTTCTTTGGCACCCCATTTGCGCAGTGTATTACCAGAATCCTGCTGCATAGTATGCGCAATTTCATGGGTTAATATTGCCTGTCCTGATTCAGTATTTGGGGCATATTGTCCCTGGCCAAAATATATATCACGTCCGACACTAAATGCCTTTGCATCTACAGCGTTTGCAGCCTCAGCCGCACCACTACCAGTGTGTACTCTCACATTAGAAAGCGATTGACCGTAATATGATTCATACCCTTGTCTTTGTGAACCAGAAAGTGATGCGCCACTTTGCTCAAAGCCAAGGTTAATTCCATTGGATGATGAAACTGGAGATGTCTTGAATGGAGCGTTTTTGCCACCAGACATATAACCTGCAGCTGCAGAATCAGCTTGCTGTTCACTGGGGTCGCCGCTGGAACCAAACTTAAGTTTTCCCTTAGCAGATGATGCATAGAGGATATCTCTTATTTGCTCTTGCCTATCGGCACTGTTTGACTCTTTGCAAACGACATCATTGCATTTTGCTGGTGATTCTTGTTTTTCAGCTGCGCGTTGTTTCATTAAGTTCTCTAGCTTTGTATCAATTGGCGAAAGATTTTTCGCCCCTACACAACTCATCATTCCCACGAAAGCAAGAATCTATTTTTCCCTTCCAATGCTCTGCGTTGGAACGAGGGTTATGATGGAGTTTTTGATTTATACTTCGACTACGCTCAGTAGACTTAAATCAAAAGCTCTCCACACAGATTTATTACTTAAATACCAAAAAGTTTGCGGCTTCTTTCAGCCCTTTAATAAACTTTTTACTAATAACAGCATAAGGGCTTTGTGCCATATTTGCGGTAAAGATTCCATTACCAACAAATGGGACCATTGCAATCTCTTCAGCAGTTCCAGCTGTGCTAAATTTATTACCACTCATGGTCAGGTAACCTGCAAACACAGCATTATCCTCTTCATGAATGATATTATCCGTTAAAGCCAAACAATCTAATGCAGGTAAGTATTGTTTAATTACACCTGTAGCAGGAACTGATGCTGAAGACACCATCCCTTTAATGGAGATAAATTTGCTGTTGGTAATACTCAAATCTGCCCCTAGGCTTAGGAATGACTTCATCGTCTGCCTCGCTGTCATTATCTTCTTACGAGCTAGTATATTTATTGCTCTTGGTGTTCCTGAGTTCAGCCAGATATCTCCATTGATATCAGTTGATCTAATTGTTCCACCAACATGATTATTAAATAAACCTAAACATGCACCAAATTTTTTGTGCCTAATCGACCTGATAGCTCTATCCAATGAGCCGATTAAAACAGCTTCCGATGCGTTGGTATTACCTACGTTAGCTATAAACGAATTAAAACTGGTCTTAGGAGATATTCTGGAGCGTCTAATACGGAAGTTATTTGCCGATAAGCTACTTTCATTCGCAGCAGCTGCAATGTGACTAACCTCATACCCTTCATATAACTCCGGTAGATTGGTTACTGCTGTTCCAGCTGAATACCTGACCCATTTGGCTCTAGTATCTGCTGGCATTGCAGTGATTTTTTTAGCTACACTAAATAGCTCTCTCTTGTATGCTGCTGCATCATCAACTGAGTCAATTGCTAAAAGTTTTTCTATATCGTCAGAGATTGTGTGAACATTTCTTCCTCTTACACGAACCCCAGCACTAAAAATACCTAAAGGTGCAATTGCCTCTGTCCAGCTTGAGGTCATCGTATTATTGTCCCATAAGATTTGGGTCTCATTCTTAGCTGTTCCGACAACAACCATTGGTTTTGCTGCAGCTGAAGAAGCAATTCTGGAGAACAAACATCCTTGCGCGGTAATCTTCATCCCTTGCATAAAGATTTGCGATGCGCCTCTTAATTTGAAGGTGATATTTTCAAATATTAATTCATCAGCTTCAAAGTCATTTTTTTCACCTGACATTTCAACTGTAACTGCAGCTGAAGAACTACCGGATATTCTTAGACTGTTGAATTTAGTCGCTTTTGGATTTTCAGGTACGCTATGAATACCTGGCTGTAAGCATATCCAGATATCTTTCGCGCTTAAATCTGCTTTTAAAGCATCTTTTAGAGTTTCGAACTGACCACCTTTGCCGACTGTAATTAGGAAATCACTACCGCCACCTCCAGAAGGTTTTTTATTAAGTGCGATTAAAGCATCTTGAACCGTCTTGATATTAACTGGTGCCAACACCCCCGTTAAACCATTATCAGGTCTGCGTAGGTCTATATTATCTGCATCAAGAGCATCAATATCCTGCTCTATATCAACTACAGTTTCCTGTAGACTTTCAAGTGCATCATGCACATTTTTAGCATTGCCATAAATATCAGAAGATAGGTTATCTATCGCTATATCACGCGCTTGAATATTGGTTAAACTTGGGAAGTTCAGCTGGCGTTTTTGCTCATCTGTTAACGCCTGGATTTTTCCATTGCTGGCGATAGTAGCGATTAATAGGTAGTTATGCTTAATACCTTTTGGTAGTACTCCATCTTCGTCATCATCTGTTGCGCTAAGAATGATTCCGCCATCATAGCCATCTCTGACTACAATTTCCCAGTAATCACCAACGATTATGTTTTTGTTCTTCAGCTCAACCTGCATCTCATGGTCTTTCAGATGCAAAGTAGCTGTATTAGCATCAACATTTACACTGCCGTGGCTCTTATTGCTGTTGACTTTTAGTGGTGCAAATCTGTCTTTTGCTGGATAATCACTAGCTTTAATAGCCCAGCTATGGCCAGCTTTAACAAGTGTGCAGCAACCATCCCAACGTCTAACATAGTTAAACTTTTTACCAGAATCAGCTTCAACCTTTGTCTTAAGCTCACCACGTTGCAAAGCTAAACTAGCAGAGCTTTCTAGATGCACACCGATATGCTTTTCACATGCATCGTTGTAGTGTTCAAAAATCCAATCACCAGTTTCAAAATCTTGTGGTACCGGAATCTCGTTGTTGTCATCATCTAAAATCTGATACGCCTCAGCACCATTCTCACATGACCATTTGATTGTCACTTCTGAAGGGCTGGTTGGACTACCTTTGATATCATGCACTTCAACGCGAAAGATGTAGTTACCCGATTTTTGTACTGAGCTGCTGGCAAATGTGTCTACGTCAAAAGAATCACCTTCCACATCAACCGTTCTGTTTTTTAGTGTTAGTCGGCTGTTACCTGATGTTGGGTTTATCTTGGTTGATTGCGGATCTAAACCTAGTTTTGCACACTTTATCTGTACCATTCTTTGGGTTCTGGTACATGTGTCAGCACCAAAGAGAGCGGGATCGAGAAGGTTTTCATCTTCTAAAGAGGTAACAGATCTGTCCCAGATATCTGCATAGATATGCACGCTCTTACTTGGCAGTTTACCTAACCCTGGTAGATCTAGCTGTTTTTCAAATGAAAATGGCTGATTATCCACATCTGGAGATATCAACTCTGCAGCAACACCATTTACACTTATCTTACCTGGCTGAATTTTAAAATCACTTCCTTGCGTAGCGATTTTAAGGCCTGAATCTTTTGGTGTTCCGCTACCAATAACAGCTTGTGCTAATTGGTTTAATCTACCGTTAACAATATCAACGAACTCATTCCAATCAGCATCGGTAAGCATTCTTCCCTGCTGCTGATATATGCCGCTGTATTGTTTCTCTTCCTGATAACTATCTCTTGAAATTTGTGTCTTCATTTTCGTTTCTCTTTAGTTCATCGCTAATGGAGCGCGTGAAAGTGTTTCATCTGGAATCAGCGCGATCTTTAAACCGACTGGTAAATTCTCTTTAATCTTTAAAATAACTGCTTCATAACGCAGGCAATATCTTTGTTGATGATATACGCCTATCTCACCACCATTCTCTGCACCAAATTTTATTTGCTCAGCTGCTGCAGGGTGAATCACACCGCAACCTTTTTCAGCAAATCTGGTAGTAAAAAACAATGGAGATTCATCAGTACAATTAAACAATAAATTTGGCATTCTCAATCGATCTTGAGATGGAAAACAGCTATAACGAATGCAGCCATCTATCTTTCTGTTATAGCGGTTCTTCTCTTTACGTAACGTGCCAGCAAAAATACAATCACTAGCTTGAATTTTTGGAGTTATAGCGCTTTTTAATACTGTGCAATATTCAAATTGAGCCATACCTGCTTTGAGATAAACCTCTTCAAAAATTGTTCCCACTGCATCCAGAGCTGGTAGCTGCTCTGTATGAATTGAGTTAATAGTTAAGTCCTTAACTGCACAATTTACGAAGCTGACATTGGTTTTTTTGATATCTATATCTTTTTCAAATACTAGATTTTCAAAGTGGTATATCTTGTTTTGCAGCAAGCTGATTTTTGTACTTATTTTGACTGGTGATTCAGTTACAGCTCGATAGGTAATTTTCTCAACTTTTTCTTCGGAACCAATCCCCTCAATACTAGCACCACCAATATTTACCTCTTCTTTAGATATTTCAATCTGCTCTGAAGAATTTATTTGTGACCAAGAGATTTCCTGCATATCATCATTGAAGAATCCCTGTGGCACAGGGCAATACAAAAGGACACTGCGTGGATTTGCATGACCACTCTTCCAGTCTGGTTCTCTTACATCTACTGTCCTACGCGATAGATCCTGATAACTACCTTGGTGAAGCGGAACCGCAGACCTGTTCTTTTGAATCCAAAGTACATCCTCTCCACCATTCTCCGCACGATCGGAGCCTGCTCCAAAGCGAGAGATATGAGTTTCTGCTGTTGCCTGTTGAGCCTTAACTGCCATAGAGTACTTTCTGACATCTACAGTTGTGGTTAATAACCCTGGATGTTTTGCTGCTGTTAATGGCTTGCTGGCATCTACATCTTTCTCACCATAGCTACTTTCAGGCATAATCGGGGCATCAATCCGCGGTGTCATTGCAACGCGCTTCCACCCTTCTTGAACCTCAACCTCCATATCGCCAATGTTTTGCGCTATCTCTTCGGTTGCTACAACTGTGCCGCGCCTTTGTCTCCACCTAACCGCATTGGCTATCTCTTTTGACTGACCTTTGGCATCTGGTGAAACTAGGTTTACATCAAGTAGGTCAGAGAAATAAGGAAGTAACCACGGCTGGCAACTTATATCTTTCTCATCTTCAGATGAAGAGTTAAACGGAAAATTATCTGCATAGAACTGGTCGATATTGGATGATATCTCATCTAACAGACCACCAAATACAGATAGTAAGTTTTTGAGGTCACCGTCATCCTCTTTTGAATTATCACGAGCACGATAAACCGTTGGCATCAACTTATATAGCATCTCGCTATGGCTTAGTTTATCTTTTTGTTTATTAGTATTAGTCATACAGAATAGTCCTCCACCGTGATGCTAATCTGTGGAATATTGATATCTAGATGTACCAATTGTTTCGGTGATGGTTGTACCATTCTAACGACGTCATCATCGCCTTTGATAACACGTGGTCGCTGTGCATTTGCAGGAACTTCAATGCCCCCGTTCTCAAGATCAATGGTGCAATCAGAGTTGGTAACGCCTTCTATATTTTCTACCACCTTATAGATCTCACCACGGTGCAACGATTGCCCCAGCTCACGGTTGTTCACCGAGAATTCAGCTGCAATCTTCTGCTTAACTTCGTTATTAATAACTTCAGAACTATAACGATTAAGGTCTGCTCGAATAGTGATATTTATACTTACAATAACCGGCTGGTAAGCACTGGTTTTTATCATCACACCTGGAATTGCACGTTTTTGCAGAAACTCTTTAATCTGGTCACTGACAAATTCGAGCCCTGTTCCACCAACTGGAACAATCACCACGTCGATAAACTCACGACGGCTTTTGCTCATGGTGCTCATAAATGAACTTGCCTGCAGCACAGACGAATGGGTGCGAGCCAGTTTAGAAAAATCATCCAACGAAACCGCTCTTTCTAAACTCAGAACAGCGCCCGGTGCATTTTGCCCCATCTGCTGTGAGTTCTCCATCTGGTGTCCACCATATGTAGCGCTTGGTTGATATACCTCTTGCAGCAATGGATGCATCTTGGCTGGTTTGGTGATTTTTTGTGCAGGGATATTACCCCCTTCACCAACACCCTGTCTGAAATTCAGGCGTACATTATTCTTACCGGTAGGAACACGTCTGCCATTGTTTCCGTCACCAAACTCAATCTTAATATTTCCACTTTCAGTCATTTTGACAACATAGTGCATATCAACTGAATCTGAATCTTTTAGGTTGGCTACCTGAGACCATTTCTGACCATCTATTAAAACTTCAATATCAGCTCTAACGCCAGTAGACATTGAGCTGTCTGGTACAAAGCTGACATTTTTGGCGTTTACCTCAAATGCTTGATTTGCGGTGGTTGCATCACCACTACCAAGCACCATAGCTGGTTTAACTGCACCATGACTAATGGCTATAACATTTGCATAGATGCTTGTGTTACCAATTTCAAATCCACCAGATAAATTGTCTGCAAGAGTTATAACATCACCACTGATATCTTTAACAGATGTCAGTACAGTATTGCCTTCTGTTTCAATTAGTACTTTGCGCCCTAACCTAAGAGAGGCCGGAAGCTGCTGTAAAACTATTTTCTTGCCCGCAATAACATTATGATTTTCTGTGGAATCAATCAGATAAGCCTGCTCTTTAAAGGTTGTATAAACCTTGGTCTGAGAGATAAAGAATGGGCCACCACCATGGTCATTCCACCTGTTTTCAGCAGTTATATAAGCAGCCTCTTCGTCCTGATTAATTCGCGCACTTTCCACCTTAGCCCAGGTAATTTGTGCTCCGCGAACTATTGCTGCAAAGTCACCTGTTGCTATCTGTTTTGGCTCTGTTGTACAGATAGTTTGCACCAATCTTCCGTTATTACTTCTCGAAAGAAATGGGTCAACATCCCATGAGCTATCAGCACGATTTGGAACATTAAGAGTTTGTGGATTTTTTATCTTTAAATCAGATAGGTTTCCGGTGGTTGCTTTAACCATTGCATGGTCAGGGTTCCAAACAATTGTCAGCACTGTAAACCCAGGTTCTAATGTCGCATCATCAACCTCAGCACCTATTGGGGTGTATTTAGCTGCTGTGACATTGTAATGAACTAGTAAGCTTTTTCCTTTATGAACTCTTGTATCGCACACCCACTTATTGGCTAAATATGACCAATCACCAGCAGCATATACCACCATGATATAGTTGTTATTTTTCTTCACCGGGCGCTTGGCATAACGCACGATTGGTAAAGCAATAGTATCGATGATTTTGGAATGTTTGTGGTCTATATGTCCAACCGATTCACTGAAGGTAACTCGGTTTTTATTAATCTCTTTAACACGGCGGTAACTGTGATTTCTGCCATTGTATATCGCAACAATTTCACCAGATAAAAGATCTTTAGGCTCTTCTTTTAAGTGCAGGGTTTTATCAACCTGTGAACTTAAAGAGATTGGTCCTTTTGCCTGTAGCTTTTCCTTCGGTAATAGGTGAACAGTGGTATAGCCTTTTCTGAAAGAGTTTGATATCTCACCACCAAGTCCAATTGTGGTTTTATCTTTCTCAACTTTGAGCGAAGTGATAAGCAGTGCCTGAATCTTGCCAGCATTGTGCCTCATGGTTGATTCAAGAATTACCGGCTCACCAATCTTGAGTTTTTTAAACTCACCAGCCAGCATTAACTCATTGCCAGATATTCTTTGTTGATTACTGTTATACCCTTTTGCCCTTAGTAGGTTCAGTTGCGCATCAACTTCTAGCTTCTCAATAGTTTCATAGGTTTTTGGTTCTGAACCATCTTCTGGAGCGTATTTAAATTGAACCCCTTTATCCACTATTCCCAACTTGGCTTCTTTTACAAACAGCGCGATATCAGTTGTAGCAGAAGCAGGAGGAGCAGGATAATAATCAAGCATTGCCACCAAGCGACGCATGCTATCCCACTGCGTTGCTGTTCCAATATATCTTTCATTAGCATATGCATTGATATGCTCTGTTAGAACATGGCATCCACGAGCAAAGCTACGTGACACTTCAAATAATAGGTCTTTGGTCTTACCCTGATTTTGGTCAATGCCAGCGTATTGATTTTCTACTCTGGTTTTTGATTCCGACTCAGTTTCATTACTCGAATCGTGTTGTACTTTTTCCCATTGTGGAAACTTATCTGCTAACCCTTCCCTTATCTTTTCCAGATATGTAGCTGCATTACCATCTACATATTGAAACTTTTCCAGGCCAGCACGATTCCAACGAGTCAGGTCATTAGTTAGGCTGTTATTAGTTTGACTATTATCTGTCATTATCCTCTACGACCTCCCTGGAACTTCAGGTAGTAATATCCACGAGCAGGGTCTGTGGAATTATTATCACAAATAGCTATCTCTAAGCCATTAAGGACAACTCTTCCAGACTCAGATTGGTCGGTAAATGTACTACCAGCACGTTTAAAACGTTCAATATGAATATTTTCAACACCATCTATATTCATTAATACTTCAAAGATATCTCCGGCAAAAAGATCTTCGCCAAATTGAAGTCTGCCAGGCTGGAAGAATCCACCATCTGTGGTTGCCAATGCCTGATTTACTGCATATTGCACTTCTGACTGGAAGTAGTTCGAATCTACTGTAACCATTAGTGACATGAAGATTCCAACCTCTTCAGCATCACATAACTGCACCTCTTGCCCTATCATGCGATACGATTCTACGAATGGTTTTAGTATGGTGCGAATCGATGGATTACCTGCAAAGTCAGGTACAAAAATCTCACGAGATTTATGAAAACTTTCTATCTCATCGATTATCTGTTCATTGTATTCGACTTTATCTGCATCAAGCTTGTTACGTTTCCACAGAATAACGGCAACCTTGATAATCAACCATGAACCACTCCATTCACTCCATGAATGAGCACGCAATACCAAAGGGTGCTCTTCAATTCGGTTTACATAGTCATCAACTGTAACCATGCGATGCTGGTCATGAATTGAGCGAATACCCTGCTTTTTTGCCTGCTCCATCTCGGCTGGATTATTCAGCCAATAGTTATCGAAAACTCTTTTCTCTTCAGCTGCAATCTCTTCAGCAGTTCCATCTAGTGTTGCTGAAGATGTAAATGGCTCTTGTTTTTTCGCCCTAGACAGTGCCAGAGCATCGTAACCAATAATCTGCAATAACTTACGCACCGAATCTGGTCTGCGCGCAATCTCTAAGAATGCCTCAACTGTAACTCTATCAAGCTTATCTGAAAGTAAATCAAGTACAGATGATAAAGCCTCGGTTATAACCACTTCTAAATCAGCTGGGGTCCATCGGCTTCTTTCTGGAAAACGAGCTATTAACTCCTCCATCATCGCCAAACGGATACTATCGTAATCACGAGTTTGCCAGTTGAAATCGTCACCTATCTCCGGCAACTTATTTGGTAGCTCCACTATCCTTTTACCACAATCTGGATAGTGACCTTCAAATACTAATTCTGGTGTTGGACTATGAGCCATTACAATGACTCCTTAGACAGTGAAAATGTTTGTCGCTCAGTAAAGCCTATTGTTGCCAGCGTATAAGCGACATGGATATGTAGCATCTCACCATCACCTGCCACATTAACATCGATAGTCTTCGGATCTACCTCGCCGTGCAGCGCCTGAGCGAGAGACGAGATAAGCCTTTTGCGCGTTACCTGCCACATTGCTGATGTATTTGGTTCAAAAACCAATGTACGCAACCCTGCACCAAATTCCGGGCGAAACACCCTCTCACCAGGATTGGTGAATAATACCTGCTCAATCTGACCACGCACATGTGCGCTTCTGTTCGCCAGGTTGGCTCCATTTTTGCCAACTCTAAGCGGGAAACTCAGGTATGGAGGATCTACTAATCTTTTTCCCATGTTCATTTTTTGAACCTAAATCCTTAGATAAATCTTTTTCATTTGGTGGGCATTGCCCACCCTACGTTCTGTTACTTCAATCAAGCACACTTCGACTACGCTCAGTGAACTTGTTTTTGTTGGGCTTCGCAAGCTCAGCGCCAACCTACATTCATTACCTTATTTCCCTTCACTTCGACCTTGGTTTATCTCGAGCGTAGTCGAGAGGCTCAGCGGGCGGAAAATAATCAGCAATCGCAATAGTTTTTCTCCTACGCAGACGTTACCTTCATCGACAGTGTAGACATCTCACCCTGCGGTATGGGTGGACCCGAAGGCCCCATACTTGTCGGGTGAATATGGGTAGCAAACATGGTGAGAAAACTCTGACCTTTGATAATCGGCTCTCCACCTGCGCCACCTAGCTGTACTTGCGTTGCATCAAGGTTAATGGTTTGTGCTTGAATCTTTATTCCTGCAGCACCCATCTCAACCTTATTACCATTACTGTCTTCAACCACGACTCCACTTGAATCCATAGTTGCTGTATTACCATTGGCATCAACAATCTCTATCGAGCCGCCTTCGGCATCCATAGTAAGTGCGCCATCATCTTGCGCACGTAGTTCAATCGAACCATTATTATCAATTTTAAAAATGGCACCACCTGAGTGGGTAATAAGGATCTCTTCTTCATCTTCCTTATCTTCTAGCTCAATAGAGTGTCCTGACTGTGTGCGCAAAATCTTTCTGGTTGGTTGTGCACCTTCGCCAGTTGGCATTGCCTGTTCTGGCTGCCAAAAAGTTCCTGTCCAGATTGGATGTGATACCATCCCCTCTTCAAACTCAACCCACACTTGGGCATCAACTTCTGGAATAAAACTCATACCAACATTATCCATACCGCCATATGGAAGGCATGGCAAAGCCCATCCGGTAACCTCTTCACCAAGTACCGAAGGCACCATAAGTTTAAGCTTACCGAGTTTATCTGGGTCTTCTCTGTCCACTACGAAACCACGGTATTTACCGTAGTAGCGTTGTGTTGATGAGTTTTGTGTTTCGTCTGTCATATACCTTTCAATTCTATTTGGTGGGCAGTGCCCACCCTACATTCATGTGTTTTACCGTATGCATTCCCACGCAGAGCGTGGGAACGAGAAAAAACAAGTCGGCTGAGCGTAGTCGAAGCCTCTTGTTTTTCAACAAATTCATCCTTATTTTCCTTCACTTCGACTACGCTCAGCGGGCGGAAAATATATAGCATCGCATCACGGTTATTACCCAACTCCTTTCTTTTTAAAGAAACAGAGGGTAATCCATTTTTTTAAATCAACGCAGCCAAGCTACCCAGCAGGCCACTTTCAATATTGTCACCAAAGGCATTACGAATAAGCTTAAAATTCTGCTGATATCCTTCAAAGGAGAAGCTGTGGGTTACTGAATCAACGTAATAAATTCCACCCAACCAATCACCAACTCCATCTACCGGAACTGGCTCTCCTACTCGTAAAACATGTCCATAGAAGGTGCCATCAAGAATACCTTGCGCCTTTACCTTCATCGATAATTCATTTGCCTTGGCCTGCGCCAAAGTTAACCTATCCTCTTCACTTACACCTGCTCCCTGATTGCGCATCTTCCAGGTGAAATCCGGTAGGCCAGAACCACTACTATCAGCCGCTGTTGTTCCCATTAAAGGAAGGTTTGAGGCTATAGTCTGAGTGACTACACCTGCTCCATTTTCCGCTGCCACATCGAAGGCAACCATGTCTGGAGAATGGGAATCAACGTTGCTGGAGAAATTGATACAATTGGTATCGTCACCGGCGTAAACCATGATGTTTGCCTGTGGTTCCATCTCTAATCGCATCGGACCGAAATATATCAACCCTTCGCTGATTATCAGTTCATAGCCGTTTGCTATGGCGCGATCCTGCAGAAATACGATATCAGTAGAGTCCTGGTTTATTACTAATGATTGTTTACCGACCTGACTATCGGGATGTACAGCTAAACCATGGTTACCTGCAATCTCGGCAACTATCACAGCATCTGTAGTTGGAGCAGTTGCCCCCCATGATTTACCTACATGTAATCTATCTAAGGCAATCGATTCATCCTGACAATTCACAGTAACAACGCAGTTATTGTCACTTGGGTAATCAACCGACATCTCACGGATATATCCGCGCATAACCTCTTCAGTGTTATCGCCAAAAACAGCCTCGATAACTATTGGCTCCCATGGAAGAAAGATACCTGCGTCTTGCACATCCCAAGTGCCATCGGTGTCTCTAACTGTGTTGAAAGTCAAAGTGGCTGTGGTAGCTCCTTCTCTGGATGCGTCTACTTTCACCTGTTGCAGATATTGGTAGAAATCGGAGATCTCGCTCTCTTGCGATCCTACCTTTATCTTGCACTCTGCCGGGGCATTGTTTTGGGTGAATAATGAGAGTAGTGACATCGTTTTATCTATAGGCCTCGATTTGTTTTACCACTTTTACATATTCGGATGTAGCTTTATCAGCAATCCCGCGGCACATACCTATGCCTTTGGCTATAAGCTCTATACATAGCTTTTTTACCAATCTGAAAAGAATTAATTTTTTAACTTTTTTCATGTTCCTTTGCCTTTTTTGATGTTTTTAAAACAAAGTGGTTTCGACTACGCTCAACCGACTTGTTTTTTGGTGCAATGCGCTTCGCTTATTGACACCCTACATTTTCCGTCCTTCAATCTATGCATTCCCACGCAGAGCGTGGGAACGAGAAGGTATTTTATTATTATTCAGATTCCCGCGGAATCAGAATAATCTCACCAATCATATTGCTATCTAACATCAGGTCGGCTCCGTATGAGATATGGGGATTAGCATCCAGAATGCGCCACCACATACGGTCGTTGTTGTAGTAGTTTTGTGCTAGATGGTCTAAACGGTCACCCTGCTTTATCTCATACTCAACTACGCCTGTTGCCGGTTTAATATCTCTGAATCTCAGCCCTTTAAAGCCAGTTCCGCTAGTTTCGGATGGAGTAAATCCCGGTGTGTCTTTGTATCTAGATCTATCGGCTCTCATCAGAACAGGCCTCCTATCTGATTACCAAGATTCATAGCTGCTCCTATAACCTGGCGAATCTTCTCTGCTTTGTAGAAGATGTTGTTCCCTTCGATTACCTTCATAGAAAGGCTTACCTTGGCGCGATATGGAACTAGATTTGGGAAATGGTCGAGCTGCTCGACAGTGATTGATGTCAGAAATACTGGCAAAACATGACTGCCCCAGATAAACAACAATACTGAAGCAGACTTATCACGCTGAAATGCTCTGCTGCCACCGAAACCTAATCCAGCCAACATCTGCATTCCGCCAGGGCCGCTCTCTTTCGGCTCTACCATTGTTCTTAAAGTATCTAACTCTGGTTCGATACCGAAAGTCTCAGCAATTGTATTACCCTCTTCCAATCTATCAGTTGCATCAATCAATACGTCGATGGTGAAGGTTTCTGGTTCTACACTTACACCTTGTGCAACCTTTGGAGTCTCTGTAGGTAAAACAAAATCATAACCACTTCTACCAGGAACATTGGTTTTTTTAATGGTAATGGTTCTGGTTCTGGTAAGGGTTTTTGGATTGAAATCGAACCCTAATACCAACGGTGGTATTGAGAGTGCATATTCAACCAAAACTCCTTTTGTAACATTTAACATCAAGCTATACCTTGCTGCTGCGTAGTTGTATTTTTAGAATGCGTACTTTGAGAATTGACGTTTTGACCACCAAGGCTTTGCGAAAGAATAGAGTTAGCTATATTCCCTGCAATCGATTCATCGCTATCATTTACCTTTGCAATCACATCTGAAACCGACATAACATCAATAGTTGCCGAATTTGTAATTTTGGCATTTTGTAGATATTCACCAATCAAACGCGCTATGTTCTGTCCTCGCGCATCAAAACCTTCTGGCAGTTGAATCGACATTCTATCTATATGAATCATTGTTCCCTCTCTTTCAATTCAAACCACCCTCTAAATATTCCTTAAGGGGTCCAAGGTCTGAATCAAGTAGCTCTCTGCCATCTTTTGCCATCTCGCGCCAAACTGCAGTAGCGAGGTGTTTATATTCAATCTGTGTTGCATCAGCGGCTGCAAGATACGCTGCATTTAGTGCTGCATTCTTGATATTTCCGCCATTAAAATTAGAGATTTTCGCTAAAACTGACAAATCAATTTCACTAGATATCGGAGCCTTTGGTGGCAAGCTTTTGCCCCAAATATTCTTACGTGAATTAGCATCAGGGCGCGGAAATTCGACCACAACTTGAAAGCGTCGTAAAAAAGCTGAATCTATATTCTTACGGATATTTGTAGTTAGAATGCATGGAGTACTAATTGTCTCCAGGCGTGATAACAGGTGACTTACTTCAAGGTTGGAATAACGATCTTTAGATTCCTTGATATCGCCTCTTTTGCCAAACAAACTATCCGCTTCATCAAATAGTAAAACTACATCACGACACTCGGCTGTATCGAAAAGACTATTAAGGTTCTTTTCAGTTTCACCAATATATTTACTCACCAAACGCCCTAAATCTACTTTATACAGTGGGCGTCCAATCTCGCTGGCAATGATAGATGCCGCTAGTGTTTTACCTGTTCCAGATGGCCCACTAAAAAGGGCTATCGGTCCGCCAGATTTTTTACCTTGCCACTGCTCAATTACGGTAGATTTATACTTAATCCAGTTGAGATATTCCTGCAACATCTGAACACGGTCAGCAGGAAGGATAAGGTCACCCCATGAATACTCTTCATCAACCAGGGTTGCACCAGGAAGTTCGATAGCACTGTTGTCGTTGCCAAGAAACAGCTGTACTACACCAGGCATCAAACGTAGAGGAGAATAAAGCTCAAACTCCTCATGCTTTATCAGGTTCTCATTTAGCAAGCTTGAGCCGCGCTCAAACACTTTGTAGAACTCACCAAGCACTCTCAAATCGATGCAAAGTAGATCTATCAATAATGCTGCAGATGGAAAGTTAGAATTGGTTGATTGCAATCTTTGATATGCCCAACCCACAGCTGGGTCAAGCTCTGGGGCCAACATGCACGCTAGAACATCGGCCTCCATTAATGACAGTTCAAGTTTACATATACTTTCCCAAAATGGCTGATTGTTCCTCAGCGAGAAAATCTTATTCTGAACTGCACTTAGTTTTTCGTATTCACTGTTATCTACCGTACCAGCCTTACGGCTTGTCTCTAGAATCGAGCAAAGAATACGTACCCTTTCACACTCAAGCTCGAGTGTAGCCAGATCGTTATCTTTAAACTCATCTAAAGCAGTGGCTAACTTCATTTATCAGCCTCACAAACAGTAGTTTTAATACCGTGTTCTTTTACCGTGTCCATATCTGCTTTTTTATATGAGATATCAGACACAGTGATGAGAGAAACTTTTTCCACTGGAGGAGCCGGAATCTTTTTCTCTTTAGGAATAATCGGTGTTATTGAAATTTCGTATCCAATCGATGGTCTGTAGGTAACATCACGCTGATTGTTCCACACCTGATTAATCTCTTCGATGGTCAACCCTTGTTGAATAATCTGTATAAAGAACTCTTCACCATCTTCAATCTTCACCTGTACAAATGGTTTCTCATGCAAGATGCGGATAACTTCGCCCAGAAAACGCAGATCGTTTTCTCCAGAGCTGACATTATCTTCAGTAACTGCAAATGGAGTTATCAGGCAATGGGTCTTAGTCATTAAATTCTCGCCTGATGTGGTATCTGGCGAAAATGCATAAGGCTCAATTCTATAAAAGAAAAGATTAATCTTATGGTCAGAATCCTGCCCTGCTGGTTGAGCATTGGCTGGATTACCCAGCACTACGCGAACATCAGAACCATCATCAATAATATTATCACTGATATGTCTGGCAACCGCGTTGCAAACCTTTGATAGGGAAGAAGGAGAAGGAGCTGCCATTTATATTCTCCTCGTATAGTATTTACTAGAGCCAGATTTACTAGAGCTAGCGTTACTAGAAAAACTACTATTGCTGGATTGACTGCTAGATGCAGATGAGAAATGATTAGCGGATTCACTTTTAGGTTCTGGAGCAGCAGTAACGATTACATCAATATGTCCAATGCTAACTTTAGGCTGCAACTGATTTGCTTTAGAAGAACGGTTTTCACCTTGTGGTTTATTCTTTAGCTTCTGCGCCCTGTTATTCGAACGTTTTGAACCCAGCTGTTTTCTACCATTCAACTCAAATAGGTCTTCAATTTGAGTCTCAGCTTCAGATTTTTCTTTTTGATTAGATGGTCTATATCTGTTTTTAGATTGTTTTGAATCTGATGATAGAGCACTTACAGCAGACTCTAACTCGGAGAAGATACTAGTCATATCTATCGACTTTTCACCTTCACCGTTAGCATGTTTTTTAGATAAGCGTTCAGAACTTTTTTCTAAACGCTCAGGCCCTCTAGTGTAACGCTCAGGCCCGTTTTCTAAACGCCCAGGCTGAGTGCGCTGCCCCTGACTGTCTCTCAGATTTATGCCTTCTTCATCAATACTCGTCTTACTTTCACGTTGATTTATCTGACTCTTAGTGAGTTCGACCTTTCGATCATAGAAAGACTTGTCTGAATTATAGCGATTGTGCAAAATTTTATCACACTCACGCCCAACAGAACTGCTCTCAAAAAACTCAGAATCCGACATATAATCACGATCATTTTCAGCACCATACTTCAGCTTCCGATCTATACTGGATTTATTCACATTAATTTCATGTAAATGTTCATCAGAACCACCACCTTTTGGGTTAATCATTTGTGACTCTTCAGAACAAGGGACATTATCACGCACTCTAGATCGCGTTTTCAGCGACCGTTCTACCTGAACACTGTGTAACTCAGCAGCTAAGTCAATTTGAAGGTCATCTTCAATTGACTGTTCATCTGCAGAGTTAAATTCTTCTCCCTCAACTTCAGGAGTATTGGTTTGGATCTTTTGACTAGATAATTTCGAGCTCTGTAAATTACCATTTTCTAAATTATGCCCTTCACGCATAAGGCTATGCGACACATCTTTATCAACTGATTCTTTACTGAATCGCGGTATATGGATATCAGAATCAATATTGGCATCAGCCAAAGGAAATGCATTTGAATTGTCCTGCAGGTGACTACTCTGATGACCAGTTTTTTGTAAGCTAGTTTTTGAAGAGCTCAGGCTCGACAAATCGTGGCTGTGTAATCCTTGGTCATCCGCGTTATTAGAAGAACTATTTGAGCGCATAAAACCACGCTTGGCAGAAGTATTTCCTGCAGCACAGTCCTGAATTATCTCGCTAAAAAATCCCACTATATAACCTCTTCTTTCAACCTTTTGTTGGGTTTCGCACTCAGCACCAACCTACATTTTTCTTCAAAGTACCATCATATTTTCCTACCCTTCACTTGTGCTGAGCGTCGCCGAAGTGCGCTCAGGGGTCGGAAATAATCACTCTTCAGCAAAAGAGTCCTTATCTATCAAACCAAGATAGGTCTCTCTTCTACTTCTGCTTAGTGCCAAAATCTCCGCCTCACTCCAATTATAATTAAGAGCTATAGTGTGGATCTCATTAAACAGATCTTTTCCGCCTTCCTTTTGCAACAAGTAGTACGGATCTAAACGAATTTGATGCTCTGTCCCACACTCTGGGCAACCAGCATTAATACTAGTAATAATTCCCGGAGAAACCTCATCAAGCGCCGCCTCAATCTTCTCCAGATCTTCAGCGGTAAACTCAAGATTCTCATTAGAACAAAGGCATAATCCGATTAATAAATCTTCGGCGCCTTTCATATCTATTTTACGATTGGTCTTATCTGTAAGACTTGCTACTGCCTCTTGGTCAACACCAGTTGGGACACGGAATGTTTTAGCCCCATGTGATGTATCAAGAGTAATGAACGGAAAACTCTTCTGAGCAGGAGTTACTGGAAAATCAGAATTGGTAAGTTGGAAATCAAAATCCGCCTTACAATTTGAGCACTTTTTAGAAAACCAATAAGAATCATAACCAAGCATAATTGCCAGTTTGCGCATCAGAAACTGTCTGTCGGCAACCGAAAAATTATGGACGATATCGCGAGTAGGCTTCCTACCCTCAAAGGTCTCTAGTGCAGCCACCAATACAGACGTAACCAAAGATGGCACAGATGTAACCTGAGCAGAAAGTGAAGCAGGAGCAGATTCAACCCCTACCATCGCTTCAATAATATCCAGCTCCATCTGCCCGGTTAAAGAGCGAAAACTATAGCTCTTTAAACAGGTTCGGCCATCCCAATATCCACCAGGAAGTGTTTCCACTATTCCTTACCTCGCCTTTCAGCTAAAGCCACAACTAAGCTTCAGTCGGCTCTGATACGCTAGTATCTCTTTCCCAGCCTTCATGCTGCAAAGTGACAGTTTGAATACCAACAGCGTTCATGCTACCAGCATCCAAATCAGGCAATGCCTGAAAATCAGAAACCCAAGCACGATAAAGCTTATAAGAGATAGCAACCTCACCTTGCAGATTAAGGACATTGATGATGATATCTTTTCTGAAGTTCTTTAAAGAGATCGCAGAATCGCCATCAATATTGTTCACTGACTTAGCCCAATCCTCAAAAATAGGATCGTGAGTCAAACCCATCTCTAAAGTAACAGGCTCGTAGCTTGAACCACCAGGCATTACTCTCTCGTGAGAAGGATCGCCTGCACTACGCCATTTAACCGCTTCAGTCTTTTTCTTCAGTGCGCCCATCTTGCGTAGACCAGCTACTGACTTACCATCGATAATCACCTGAAACTTAAAAGTTCTGTAAGGATCATGACGGTGCGTATTAACATTAAACATTGGTGCTGCCATTGTTTTATTCCTTTTTCAATTCTTCCCTGAAAAAGCCCTCAAGAGAGCTTTCTCAGATTGATTACTTATTCGTTAGCTTATTGCTGTCCAACTTTTTGTTGGATTCTCAAGATTACAAACTCAGCAGGTTTTAACGGCGCAAAACCAACAACAGCAATAACTTGTCCTCTGTCGATATCAGCTTGAGTCATTGTGTCACCAAGTCCACAACGCACAAAATAAGCATCAGAAGCCTTAGTACCTTGGAAGGCACCGGCACGGAAAAGACCATTCATAAACGATTCAATATTCACACGCAGTGAAGACCAAAGGTCATTATTATTTGGCTCAAACACAGCCCATTGAATGCCGTCAGAAACGCTTTCCTCAATAAACATAGCTGTTCTTCTGACAGGAACATAACGCCACTCAGGGTCAGCCTTAGTGGCCAGAGTACGCGCACCCCAAACAACAGAACCATAAGATGGCAATGTTCTAAGAGCATTAACACCAAGAGGATTCAGATAATCCTGCTCGCTATCTTCAACGATATACTCAAGACCATTAAGGCCAAGTACACCAGTTTCAACACCAGCAGGAGCTTTCCACACACCACGTCTAGCGTCAGTCTTAGCCCATATGCCAGCTGCAAAAGCAGAAGACTGAACCAATACATTCTTAGCAGCTCCTGGGTTAGTGTCTGCATTATAGAAAGGATTTGAAACTTGCGCCCAAGGATAATAAGTTGCGCAGTAAGTTTTAGTAGGAAGACCAAGATCGGTAACATCCTTCTCTTGCTCCAGCTCAGTGCTAGGAGGAAGATCGACGATAACCATACGGCTCTTCATCTGCTCACAGTGAGCCACCGCAGATTCAATCGCAGGCTTATGAGCGCTGTTCCACCATTTGCCAGGAAGACAGATAACATTGATATCACGAATCTTCACAAACTTAGCGAATACATAATCATAAGCGCCGTTATCAGCAGCAGCACCATCTTTGCCACCTTCCAACACAACCTCAACCGCATCACCAGCAGCAAGCTTATTAATAGCAGCAGCTTTAAGGCCAGATAAAGCCTCAGCAGA
This sequence comes from Gammaproteobacteria bacterium, assembly GCA_033852155.1. Taxonomy (GTDB): domain Bacteria; phylum Pseudomonadota; class Gammaproteobacteria; order QZLD01; family QZLD01; genus QZLE01. The sequence continues at coordinate 129,313 of JAWSVA010000010.1, forward strand.
GATATAGTTTGAAACACCGTTGATATTACCAACGATATACTCAGCTTTATCAGCAGAGTTTAAGCTGATGTCAGCGAATCTCTCTGCAGCTTCAAAATCATCACCAGTACCATTTCCAACTTCAACAGTGAAAAGCTTAGTACCAGTCTTAGGGGTAATCTTAACAACGATAGAATCGCCCCAAGCACCCTCATTAATAGCTGAAAACGTAACCAACTGGTCAGCAGCAGTTGTGCTGCCCGCCGCCGCATCTGGGTTTAAAAGATTCTTCTCAGAAGCCTTAGCGCCTTTAGCCAGACGAACGATATAAGCCTTGCCGCCACCGTTCTTAAAGAAAGCATAAACACTGTGTCCAACAGCATCACCAACTACATTCGTAGAACCAGTGATAGCAGTTTCAGTATCTTGAATACCACCGAAAAGATCTTGGTACTCTTCCCATTTAGAAATCAGTACCGGCTCGCCGATAGAACCTTTAACGGTAAAACCAATAAATGCAGCTGTTGAAGTTCCTACGGCCTCAATAGGTTTAGAACCGCTTGATAACTCTTCAACATATACCCCAGGATGCAGATAAGATGGCATAACACCTCTCCTTGGTTAAATTCTTTTTAATTAATAAGTCCCATATAATAGGGAAACAAAAACATTAACGAAAATAAATCACAAAAAGATGACCTCTAACGACACCCGCAATGCAATATTTCGAATCTTTCGCGATACTACATTAAATCAAACGCATCTAACAGGATATATGCTGCAAAAATCTGTTATTTACTACTTAATTAATTACTAAAGTATAAGTTAAACATACTGTTAGACAGCTATATTAGAACGTTAGAATAGTAGAGTGTTCAGATTTAGATGTTTAGGGTATGGAGTTAGTTGAGGGTTTGGGTGGGTTGGTTAACACGCTTTAACTGCACTTTAAAAGTGGTGTTTTTTTACAACGAAATTTTAAATACAATGTACGATAAATGTTGAATTACCAATGCTTATGGACCATAATCAACAAATATACGTACAAAGAGCGTTACCATGATATCTAAAATCAAATTTTCAAACTTTTATTCTTTTCATGAAGAAACTGAAGTTAGTTTTGAAATTAGCAAAAAACCAAGCTTATCATATTTTGATATCCAAATTAACGATGAAGATCGTCTAAATAAAGTTATTTCCGTGATTGGAGCAAATGGCTCTGGTAAAACACAACTGCTAAGGCCTATCGCATTCGTCAGTTGGTTTATTTCACGTTCATATCATGACTCTGAACCAGACGAGACTATTCCATTTGCTTGTCATAAGTTATATAGCAGTAAACCAACAACTATAGAAATAGAATTTTATATTAATTACGAAAAATATAGATACAAACTTATAACTACGGCTAAAGAAGTTATATACGAATCACTGCACAAGAAAACCAGTCACTTGTATAGTTATATTTTTATCCGCGAAAAAAATGATGATGGTTATAAATTTAAGCAAAATAACTTTGATTTCAGCAAAATCAGAGCGGAAAAAACCAGAGGAAACTCATCTATAATTTCGGCAGCATATGCTCACGACTCTGAATACGCCTCAATTTTCTCTAAATACTTCATAAATTACTCATTCAATCTTCGAGTCTCAGGAAGAGATAATTATCATGAAGGGGTACTTTTGGAATGCGCTGAATTTTACAAGGAAAACCATGAGATTCATGATAAAGCCGTAAAGCTAATTTGTAATTTAGATCTAGGATTAAGCTCAATTGATTTAATTGAAGTAAAAGGAATTGACAATAAGGGCAATGAAAAAGAAGCCACTATTCCTGTTGGTGTTCACTCCTCAAAAGATGGTAGTTTTAAGTTACCTTTTAGAGATGAATCAAACGGAACTCAATCAGCATACGCATTTCTAAGAAGAATACTACCTATTCTAGAAAGCGGAGGGGTAGTGATATTTGATGAATTAGACAACGACCTACACCCGCATATGCTTATAAAAATAATTGAACTTTTCAAATTTGAACATACGAATCCACATAATGCGCAACTAATCTTTTCCTGTCATACGCCAGAAGTTTTAAATATTCTAAAAAAACATCAGGTATATTTGGTCGAAAAGGATGATCTATGCAGCGAAGCATGGCGCTTGGATGAAGTTAAAGGGCTACGTGTAGACGACAATATTTATGCAAAATACCAAGCTGGAGCGCTTGGAGCTATACCAAACATATAGGGTTATAAATGGCTAAAAAGATCAGAAGAGTCCAACTGGCAACCCTCATCATTGTAGGAGAAGGTGCACATGAAGAAGCATTCCTCCGACATATGGCAAGTTTATATGATGGTCGCGAAACTAATCAAAAGATAACAATAAAATCTGCTGACGGAGGTTCTCCTGGGGATATTATTCACTCTGCAATAAAAAACAGGCATAGTAAGTACGACCGTAAATATGTACTTATGGACTCCGATGTAAAAATTCCAGAGAAAGACATTCAGACCAGTAAGAAAAATAAAGTAGAAATAATTTGCTCAAAGCCAATTTGTTTAGAAGGTATGCTGTTAGATATTCTTGACCAGAAAATACCTAGTACAGCTCAGGCCTGCAAATCTTCTTTGCATCCTAAATTAGACGGTTTACCAACAGACAAAAATAGTTATTCCAAATTATTTGACAAGCATGTATTAGATAACACATCCAAAGAACAAATAATTACTATTAAGAAAATAATATCAAACAACAAATAATCACAATTAAGTTGTTTTTTAATACATTAAGAAATCATAATTGACTCGTTAGACAACACTTCGTCATTCTCTCCCTCTCAGGTGTAATATAGAGCCGTCAAAATAATTTTGTATGTGAAAAAAGAGTTAAACTATTTTGTAGGTCTGCGGTGAGCCCTTCGACTACGCTCAGGATAAACCAAGGCGAACCCCAACACGGTATGGTTTAGCCTTAATTAGTACACACTGAGCTAGTTCACAATATATGCACGATGGTTCACATATTGTGAACTTTCAATGAATGACTTCCACCTATATCCCCATACTGATATAAAATCACTTAACCAAATTCTCCAACACTCCTACCCCTTCAATCTCTAACTTGATTGAATCACCACTATTGAGTAGATGTCCATTCTCCAACCCACAACAACCAGGTACTGTTCCGGTAGCAAAGAACTCCCCCGCATGAAGCTGCTCTTCCCATGATGCATATGCAATTGCCTGTGGCAGTGAGTAATGCATTCCTCCCATATCATTTTCTACAATCTTTTTGCCATTGATAGAGACGCTTACTTTTAGCTTGTCGATAACTGGGAGTATCTCATCCGATGACACTACAACATTAGAGATTGCGTTAGCGAAGTTTTTTGCCTTCATTGGTCCAAAGCCACTGTTCATCTCTTTCATCTGTACATCACGTGCAGAAAAGTCATTAAAGACTACAAAGCCGCCGATAGCTTTTTCGGCCTCTTCTGCTGTGGCATTTTTTAGTGGCGCACAAAGTACAACTCCAAGCTCCAACTCATAATCCAGTTCACGCGTGTAGGATGGAATCTCAACAGCTGCGCCATTGGTTATAAAATTCAAGTGGTTGCCCAGATAAAATATCGGATATTCATACCACAATGCTTTGGGTTTTAACTTTGGGAATATCTTGCCGGTTATTTTTTCGTAGATATTTATTATCGGCAGTTTTTTGGGTAGGTATTTTTTTATCGCGCCTCGAGTAGCGTTGATGCAGTGTTCTTCGTACAGCATGAAGTCTCTGTACGATAACGGTTGAAATGGCATTACACGCTCTACCGCTGACATATCTACACATGTTAGAGTGCTTTTATTTGCGCTTATCTTTTTAGACAAAACACCAGAATTGGCTTTGTCATATGCCAAAACTTCTACTATTCCGGTTAAAGATAGATCTTGTGATAAATCACTCACGCGATACCAACAATCACCATCTATTGAGATGATAGGGTATGAAGTTGAATCATTATCTCTAACTAGGGAAAGCTTCATCAAATACTCCGTTATTTAATTTTGAATTGCGAATCTTACAGAAGGTTTCTTGCATGACAAATAGAATTCTCTAGATTCCCGCTTTCGCGCACTACTGTCCGGAATAAATATCTATCAATGGCCAAAAGGGTTGCAGGCCATATCTTTAAAGGATATTAATCTATTTGGCACTTAAATTTTTCAAGATCCCTGAGCGTAGCCGAAGGGTCAAGAAAAATTAAGTAAAAACAATGAGACTTCGGCTACGCTCTTGTTTTTAGTTTTGAATTTCCCCGGACAGCAGTGAGCTTTCGCGGGAATGACGATGGTGGGCGTGATAATAATGAAGATGGTGTAGCTATTACCAATTCGAGAAGTATTTGTTTAAAGACAAGGCGCAGCGAGAATTTGGGAGGGAGTTTACGAATAGTAAATGATCGAGCAAATTCGAAGCTGCAACACAGTATTTAGGCAAATAAACTCGAATTTTAGTATTTAACGGCCAAACCTTCATCTAGCAGCTCTTGATTGAGAAAAGTCCCCTCTTCTACAATCCTATCTAAATCTGTCTCTCTTTTAATAAAAAATACATCTGCCAGATAGCGAGAGAACTTATCTCGATAATAGGTTTTTATGGCTATGAACTTACACTGATTTAAACGCGCCTCGATATAATCTTTAGCACTCTGCCCTTCTGCTGTCTCTATCTCTTTGGTGTTGATTCCCCGCAGCCTTAGCTTTTGCATGGTCCAGGTATTAAACCCCAAATCTATATCAACCCATATGGTGTCACCGTCGATTATCTCTAAAACATAAGCCTTGTAGGTGTAATACGGAACCACACCTTTATCCATATTGGTAAATTTATAGTCTTGCTCGCCCTTCTCTACCTGTACGGTATTATCTTTTGTAGGACGACCTGTTTTAGTAACGCCGTCTTTAACTAAGGGGTTTTCGACATAAACACGAAATCCTAGGTCGACCATTTGTTTATCTCTTTTCTTTTTAAGACGATAGGTATATGGCTTGCCGCGACTTGTTTTTAAAATCGGTATTTGCGGCTCTTTTTGTGGATTTTTATTGTTTCTAAGGAGTTTTTGCAAATCTCTTGAGCTAAGATTTTCTGAAACAATTTCAGCTTCAAGTGTTTGTCTTAATTGCTTTTCTTGTATTGTGAGAAGCATTCTAATATGAGTCCACGTTAATTTTCCATGCGCGTGGAAAATGTCTGGATATTCTTCATAGAATTGAACGCTATCGTATAAAAGTGTCTTTGCTAAACCTAACTCATCTGCTAGTTGAACAATGAGGCTATCACCATACTCAGCTCTATCTGCATTCTGTAGCAGATGCTCTTTTATATGCTTGCCAACGTTCCAATAGATGAGCCGTTTCTCTTGCTCCATTGCAAGGTAGGCACGCTCTTTTCCATTCTCAATCTCATCACGTATTGTATCTACAAGCGTCTGAATTTGTGATGATATTTGCATAGGTGTTAGTTGTATGACTGTTATTTCTTTTTTCATATAAGCGATTATAAATAAAAAACATGTCATTTAACAATATCTTATAAATTAGTGTTTTTGCATTCCTTTTCCTATATATGTTATGGTAGTTATTCGATTAATAACCTACGGGATAAATTTTGTCTTCACTAAAGGATTTAAGAGACATCGATTGGCGTAATTGTGACTGGAAGGACGAATTAAAGAACAACATTAATTCGATTGAAGGATTAAAAAATTACATTGATTTAACCCCCGATGAAGAGAGTAAACTCCAAGAAGTTGTCAAGAATCATCCAATGAATATTCCCCGCTATTATTTAAGCTTAATAGACCCGGAATCCCCCACTGACCCCATTAGAAAATTAGCAATCCCTACCGCCGATGAGCTAGTAGTTGCCGGAGATATGGGTGAGACAACTCAAGACCCATATGGCGATGACAAGCACAACAAGGGCAATGGTATTTTACACAAATATCCATATTCTGCCTTAATTGTAGCGACTGAATATTGCTCTATGTATTGCCGCCACTGCTTTAGAAAAAGGCTGGTTGGACTACCTAACGACAAGACCGTTGAAAACTTTCAGAATGCTCTTAAGTATATTCGCGAGCACAAAGAGATAACTAATGTAATTATTTCTGGCGGTGACCCTTTCTTTATTAGCACCCCACAATTAAAAGAGATGCTGCAAGGGCTGGCTGATATTGAGCATATTAATTATGTTCGCATCGGCACCAGGGCTCCGGTTGTCTATCCTATGCGATTTTTCGATGATGAATTAATGGATTATCTTAAAGAGTTTAATAAGAAAAAAACTCTTTATATCCCTACCCATTTTAACCATGCCAACGAGATTACTGATATTGCCCGTGAAGCCATTTTGAGAATCAAAGAGGCAGGAATCACAGTAAATAATCAGGCTGTGTTTTTGAATGGAGTCAACGATAGCGTTGAAGCTATTGAAGATTTGATGAATGGTCTGGTTAGAACTGGAATCAATCCATACTATCTATATCAGTGCATGCCGGTTTCAAGAGTAAGACAGCACTTTCAGATATATTTAAAACGTGGAATCGATATTGTTGATACTGCGAAACAAAAACTAGATGGCTATGCTAAAAGATTCAAATTTATCATGGGACATGAGATTGGCAAGATAGAGATCTGCGGTCGTATCGATGACAAGCTAATTTTAAAGCAGATACATTCTGAAGCAGATAAACAAGAAGATACCAGCCGTATGATGGTTATGCAGTTAACTGATACCGCAGGTTGGCTTGATGATATGCAAGAGGTTAATCTTTAGTCTCTTTGCCTTTAACAAATGCTGTATTCCTGCACTAACAATGGTGCAGGAATATTATAACTATAGATAAAGTTTTCTGGTCTCCTTCATGTGGTAATGATGAGCTTATTGTTGAGTTAGACTATAAGACTGTAGACGAGCCACTAATGGGTCTATTAGTTCTATTTGGTTTCGCTGCATGTGTATTTAAAAAGCGTAAGTAATTTCAGCTTAAATCATCCATTTTAAAGAACGCCTGATTCTGTCAGGCGTTTTTTTTATTCCATGAAATGTTCAGCTGTTTTATACTAATAAAATCTAATACAAAATAAATCGCTATGCTTACCATCTCAAATACTGTTGAACTCGCCGACTGGGAAATAGAAATCAGTGCCATACGAGCACAAGGTGCTGGTGGGCAGAATGTTAATAAAGTCTCTAGCGCTATTCATCTTCGTTTCGATATAAGGTGCTCTACCTTGCCACCATTCTATAAAGAGCGTCTTTTAAAGCTATCTGATTCACGCATTACTAAAGATGGCGTGATTATCATTAAAGCGCAAAAATTCCGCACCCAGGAACAAAATAAAGAAGATGCATTAGAACGGTTAAAAGAGTTGATTCTTGCAGCTGTAGTTGTAGTAAAAAAGCGCAGGCAAACCAAGGCTACTTATGGTTCGCAGCAACGCAGGATGGATAAAAAGATTAAACATGGTAGAAATAAGGCGCTACGCGGAAAAGTAGACTATTAAATAATAATAATCGCAATCAAACTAGTTAATAACAAATATATAATTCTATCTTTTTGGCAAAAAAAATCCCCGAAAAATTCGGGGATTTTAACTCAATCATTTACGTATTAAGAAGATTTCTTTCTTCTTGTAAAACCTAGCCCAACAAGAGCTAAACCAAATAATGAGATTACTGCAGGCTCTGGAACAGGCTCGCTTGCTAGCACACCTTCAATTCCAATTTCAGCAATACTGAATGTATTATAAGAACCCCAAGTAGAGTCAAAACCACTCAAAATAATCTGGTTTGTTACAAGGCCTTCTAATGTAGAACCAACTAAACCAATATAATCGTCAGCAAATCTAGAACCGTTAGAGGATCCTTGCCCAACAGTAACGAAACCTTCAGTAGTAGTACCAATAGTAACATCTAACCCTACTAGCTCACCAGGTATAGAGTTAGACAAAAAATCACCACCAGAAATAAGAATGCTATCTATAGAGTAATAATTATCGAGATACAGCGTAATAATCGGTGCTGAATCCTTTGGGTAATTAAATAACTGTGTATCTGAAACGCTAGTAGAAATAACACCGTCATTCAATGTTCCTGAACCGCCGGTATAGTCAGCAATATCCTGGCTAACTGTTGTAATTGTTCCAGAGTATGTATGCGACCAGCCACCTATTCCTGATACATATGTATTTTCGATATCATAACCAGTGATTGCTATAGGTGTTGCGTTTGCTGCACACGATGCAAGTGCTAACAATATCCCCGCTAATACTTTATTTTTCATTTTATCTCCATTTAGATATATTTTAATTATTGGAGTACCAGCATTTTTTATGCCAAAAAAACATTTCCCGCCATTATCAACAACTAACTAAACTCGACATTAGGAGCCGCATAAAAAATGTAAAGTATTTCGACACAATTTAATACTAATCTATACTATAAAAACTGTTATCTATTTATGCTTGCTACCCAATAGAACCAGATAGCAATAAAAATAAATCTCTTAGATAAATTTATATACAAAACATTTCTAGATAGCGCACTTCTACGCCCTTAAAAATACACCCCCCCCCTTACAAACACTGACCTACCCTGCCCTTTATAAACTCCATCGCTAATCCTAATTCCACCATATTCTGTATTATCGTCCCCTATTGGCAGAGCAACTCCTAACTGAATAAATGTATTATCCGAAGGGTCTATATTAACTGTGGTTTGCACTAGCGTGCTATGGTCATGCAGATTGGCAATAACTATCCAGTTATTGGTTGCCAAAGGGTGCAGGTCGATAGTTATGCCGGTAGCAAGATAATCGCGGCCATAGTTATAGATCTCGCCTCGGGCTAATTTTTCAAGTAATACCGAATCAATTTGAAATGAATATTCTGGAAGGTTTTTTACTCCAAAATCACTATGGGAATATTCAATAAAGCCGTAGTAGTTAGTGTTGATCCAGGTCCACGAGTAGTCGACATTGGCAATTGCAGAGGTTGCCAACCCACCAGCCTGCTGATTATGAATGGTCTTTTGTTTATGCAGAACTAAGTTAAAACGCCCCAAGGATTCACCAATTGGCCCAACGACTCCAAATCCAAGTACGTCATCTTGATAGTGTCTTGCAGCCATTATATCCAATTCGTACTGGTCTAGTTTGCCTGCAAATTGATGCCATTTAATGGCGTGAGAGAAGTAGTCGCTATCGATTTTATCTGTGGCGATATTGCGGCGAAATACGCTTATCCCCTGCAAATCTACGCCGGATTCAAATAGATATTGCCCTGTTAACATATCGTCACCAGTCTTATAATCGGTATCGATTGCTGCAGGTGAGAATGGATTAAATAGGTCGAGCGGTTGAAATGCCAAACCATTGCCCCAGCTGATTACCTGTCGCCCAAGGGTTACTTGCCAGTTTTCAGTTTGGTATTTTCCATTAAGGCGGTCGAGGCGAAAGTTATTCTGGCTGCGATTATTATCTCTGGTGTTTTTAGATAATTGCATGGCACGCCTACTATCATCACCAAGAAGTAATCTAGGTTGAGAAAGACCAACCAGCCGTGTATTTTCAACAGTGTCGCCACTAATCGATGATGAATCAATATCTAGTTGAAACTGCCAATTATCGAAATTAGTTTTCAGATTCAAGCGTTTGTTGGTAGTGAGGTCATTTGGGGAGTTATCACCATAGATAGAGGCTATGTCGTTATCTTCTAGCTGTACGGAAATGACAGTTCCTTTTATGTGGCCTGATATATCGGTTGATGCATTTGTTATTTGCGGTACAAAGGTAAAAACAGCAGCTATAAAAGCCAAATTGAATGAATTCCATCCTGTATGTATAACAATCTGCGATATTGATAAACCTAAAAACAAGTCGGCTGAGCGTAGTCGAAGCCACCTTGTTTTTATGCGCTTTTTTCCTGCACTTCGACTACGCTCAGTGGGCTGAAAAAAGCAAATATCAAACAGCTTCATCTGTGATAACCATTCCATCTTGCAGTCTTACATTCCTCTTGGCTATATTGATTACCATTGGGTCGTGTGATGCGGTGACGATGGTGATTCCGTGATGTTCATTGAGTTTACCCATTAACTCGATAAGATCTCTGGTGCAACTTGAATCAAGATTAGCTGTTGGCTCATCTGCAAGAATCAAAGCTGGCTCTGACGCTATTGCTCTGGCTACTGCTACACGTTGTTGTTGCCCTCCGGAAAGTTCACTTGGACGACGATTTTCCAGCCCGGCAAGTCCAACTTCTGCCAACATATCTTTGGCTATCTGGCCCCGTTTTTTTGCTGGGACACCTTGAAGCTGCATTATGAATTCTACATTCTCTTTTGCACTTAAGACTGGAATGAGGTTGTAGGACTGAAAAATAAATCCCATCTTATTTAAACGCAGGTCTGCTAGTTGAGATTTAGAGAGGTCTGCAAGTTTCTGTCCGCAGAAGGATACTTCACCACTGGTTATACTATCTAATGCACCGATTGCATTTAGCAATGTAGATTTCCCCGAACCAGATGGGCCTGACAAACATACAAATTCACCATCGTTTACCTGAAGGTCTACATGTTGAATTGCATGAACCTCATTAACGCCTTGGTTATAAGTTCGTGAAACTTTTTTGCATTCTATTATGTTTGTCATTTTTGTTTATCCAAAATAAGTCGATTGTTTTCCCATATCATATTTTCCTTCACTTCGACTCCGCTCAGCGGGCGGAAAATATTTAATGCTTATTCAGCGCTTCCACCGGGTCCATCTTAACTGCTCGCCATGCCGGAAACAGGCTGGCAACCAGCCCAAGTAGGATTATCATCACAATTACACTTATTGAATCCTGCCATAGATATATAGGCACTAGAACCTTGCGAAATCCCATCTTCTCCATCCCATCTGCGAATGCAGTCAAGTCGATACCGGAATCAAGCCACACAAGACCAATAGCGCTCATAATAAACCCTAACACCAAGCCAATAATCACCAGCAGCCATGCCTCAAATAACACCTGTTTAAGTATCATCCCTGGTCCCATACCTAGCGCCTGAAATAACCCGAACTCTCTAATGCGTTCGTAGAATGCTGTTAGCAAGGTATTTACTAGGCCAAATGCAAGAGCGATAAGCATGATGAAGTGCCATATCCAGATGTTGTATTCAACAAACTCGGTCATGGTCGCCATTTGACGATTGAGCTGTTTCCAGGTTTGTATATCTAACCGCTTGGTTTCAAGCTGGAGTCCGAGGTTAAACTTAAAAGATTCCAAACTTTTTGAATCCACCATTCTGACTGAGATTTCTGAAATATTGTTCTCAAGACCTAGCAATTTTTGTGCTTTTTTTAAGGATATAAAGGCAAAACCAGTTTCCATACTCTCAAGCCCTGTGTCATAGATTCCTATTATCCTAAGACCAATCTCTTTGAGTTGTTTATCCTTACCCTGAGTCATTATCACTATCCGCTTACCCAACCGAGTTTCCAGCTGTTGTGCCAACTTTTTGCCAATAACAACACCGCCGGAGTCTATTGATTCCACCATCTTTCCTTGAATCGCTACATCACCGATAAACGAAATCTGTTTTTCTGACTTAGGGTCTATTCCAATAAGGCTAACGCCACGAGTTTCACGTTCACTTACAACTACAGCAGGAACATTTATCCGGCTAGTCCAAATATCTATTTGTTCATTCTTATCCAAGCTGTCAATTAAGGGCTGGTTAAGCTCAAAGTGGTGATAAACCGAAGGGTCATCGACATATCCTGGTGCATGGATTTGCACATGTCCGGAGAGGTTATTTACCGTATCTTCAATGATTGATACCTGCCATCCTCTCAGCAGGGCATCATAAATAACCATAGAGAAGACACCAATCGCAACGGCAACCATTATTAATAAATTGCGTCGCCATTGTCGCCAGATATTTCGCCATGCAAGCTGCAGGATAAGTTTCATGTTATTCCCCGCTTCATATTCATCACGCCCTACTCCTCCCGCATTATGGTTACCGGGTCAATCCTGCGGATACGTAACCCAGGAAGTATTGCCGCAAACTGGGTGGCAATAATCATTAGGATTGGTGAGGCAACCACCGCATAAAAATCCAAACTCGGATAAAGGCGGTCTGGCATGTGGAACTCTTTCATTAACTCACCTGCATCGCCCATACCTATTCCTACCGATTCTAAATAGAGGGTTATTGCAACACCAAGTATTGTTCCAAAGGCAACACCAACCAGACACAAGAATAAGGCTTCTAGTTGCAGCATTAAGATGATAAAACCCGGACGGGAACCTAAGGCAAGCATCACACCGAACTCTTTGCCTCGCTCAAGAATAGTCATCACGAAGGTGTTTACGATACTAAATACAACAACTAGCGCTAAGATGAAGTAGATAAGGTTGGCAGAAACCTGGTCCAGCTCTATAGATTGTTCTAACCCCGGCATTAGCTCTCCCCAAGTTAAAACTCGCAGGTCACCTCTTGAACTTAATTTATGTCGTAGCTGTTTGGCAATAATATCCGTTTGATTGATATCATTGGTTCTTAACACCAGCATATGAGATTGATTATTAAGATTAAAATTCTCACGAAAAACGTTAAGTGGAATCTGAGCCAATTGACGATCTAACTCTTTCTGCCCACTATCAAATAGCCCCACAACTGTTGGCACCAAAGTTGCCAATGAGCCCTCTTTATCTGAGCCAAGCAATACCAACTCGTCCCCTAATTTGGCATTTAGCTTTTTCGCCAGAACAGCTCCTATAACAATCTCATCACTACTTGCATCATCAAGATAACGCCCCTGAATAATTAGTTTTGAAAGTGTTGAGATATTCTGCTCTTTTCTAGGATCTACACCCAATAACATCAAACCAAAACTTTGTGCCTCAGATGACGCTAATGCAAATGATGATGCTCTTTCAGTGACTATTATCCCTGGAATCTGGTGTACCAAATCGATGACCTGTTTGGATTTTTCAACCGTCAGACGCATCTTTGGGGTATCAAGATAACCTTTATGTTGAATTTGAATATGTCCTTGCAGCAGGCTAGTTGCATTATCAATCATCACGGAATAAGAGCCGTTTTGCATCGACATGCTAAAAGTAAGAATCATCACCGCAAACATTATTGCGCTAGAGGTTAGAAACGTGCGCCGTTTGTTTCTCCAGAGATTTCGCCATGCTACTTGGAAAGCTAGGTACATTACGGACCAACTTTATAACAAAAAACAAGCTGACTGAGCGTAGCCGAAGTCTTCTTGTTTTTTTTATATAATTTCCCAGACCCTTCGGCGTAGTTTATCTCGAGCGTAGTCGAGTGGCTCAGGGAGCTTGGAAAATTGAACTTGTCCAATTTCAACATCATCACCCTACTTCCCCGGATTTCTCAAGCTAAACAGCGTGAACTTTTTATCTGAAATCTCAATATCAAACTCAGCCACAACGTAAATCAGGTCTGTCCAGTTATCCTTTTTCTCCAGCGGTATCATGCGCAGATGCGTTGCCAACATCCTGCCGCCCATCTCTTTTATCTCCAACGTTTCCATCTTCTTTAATAATTTGAAGTCCTGGTCGTAAAAGGCATGTTCCAACAAGACGTAGTCATCACGCACGGTAAGAACCTCTTTCCCCCACACCACTGGAGCATCCTCTTTTGGCGTGCTTTCAATCACGTAGATTTTATGGTCATCCTTCTCCTTAGTCTCCAACAATTTATGCTCATAGTGCTGCATCAATTTATCAGTTTTTGACAGATCATTATAGGAGAAATCAGAACCTCCCCAGCTTTGCGTCATCATACTAAATGGAAGTCTGATTACCCTGCTCTTCTTCGGGGTAAACGTCCACATCTGCGCCCCTTTCTTTAGAGTTCCACTACCAGCATCCTTTACCGGAGCGGTAAAAAGGATAAGCGCGTCTTTGTCTCCACTTGTCCACGAGATGAGTTCGGTTTTACGTTCCCAATCGGGGCGGTGTACTATCATGGAAGATTCTGAGTATGATGTGGTGCCACGAAATTGCCGAATTGCATGGGTGATGATTTCAGCAGCAGTGGTGCCAGAGATTTTTATTTGAGTATCTCCAGCAGAACTTGTTTCTGCTGAACTGGCAACTAGGGGAAGAAAAAATATGAGACAAATAGATAATCTATAAATCACTTACAACTCCTCTGGTAGAAATTTAATCTTAATCTAGATAATTGAAGTATAGCAGGCAAAAAAATACCCCGGTGATTTGCATCAGCGGGGTATTTGAAAGTCAGCTTAAAAATAAATTATTTTTTAGCAGCTTCTTTCTTTGCTTTTTCAGCTTCAATTACTTCTGTTGATACTGAATTTGGACATGGTAGGTAGTGAGAGAATTCCATTGAGAATTGACCACGACCTGATGTCATTGTACGTAGAGTTCCGATGTAACCAAACATCTCTGCTAGAGGTACATCAGCTTTAATGCGCACACCAGTAATACCTGTTTCCTGGTCTTTAATCATGCCACGACGACGATTAAGATCACCAATTACGTCACCAACATGGTCATCTGGAGTGAACACGTCAACTTTCATGATTGGCTCAATTAACTGAGGTCCAGCCTTTGGAATTGACTGACGGAACGCGCCTTTAGCTGCGATTTCAAAAGCAATTGCTGATGAATCCACTGCATGGAAACCACCATCATATAGCTCGATCTCAAGATCAAGTACTGGGAAGCCAGCAAGAACACCTTCACCCATCATCCCCTTAAAGCCTTTCTCAATAGCTGGGAAGAACTCTTTAGGTACGTTACCACCAACAACAATAGACTTGAAGCTGAAGCCTGAACCAGGCTCACCAGGTTTAATACGGTAGTCAATTTTACCATACTGACCAGAACCACCAGACTGTTTCTTGTGTGTGTAGCTATCGTCAATCTCTTGTGTGATTGTTTCACGGTATGCAACCTGAGGCTTACCAACATTAAGGTTGATGCCATAAGTACGGTCTAGGATATCAATTTTAATATCTAAGTGAAGCTCACCCATACCTTTTAGAATTGTTTCGCCAGTCTCTTCATCTGTTTCAACACAGAATGTAGGATCTTCTGCAACTAGCTTACCAATCGCAATACCCATTTTTTCTGAACCAGCTTTATCTGTTGGAGCAACAGCAATCGAGATTACTGGCTCAGGGAAAACCATTGGCTCTAGAGTAATAGGGTCTTTCGGATCACATAGTGTATGACCTGTTTGTACGTTCTTCATGCCTACGATTGCGATAATATCACCAGCTTGCGCTCTGCTGATTTCATTACGGTCATCTGCATGCATCTCAACCATACGGCCGATACGCTCAGTTTTACCGGTGAATGAATTTAGGATAGTCATACCTTTTTCAAGCACACCTGAGTAGATACGCACAAAAGTAAGGGCACCGAAACGGTCATCCATAATTTTAAATGCTAGAGCTTTTAGTGTCTCGCCTTCTGCTTCAACAGTTGCAACTCTACCCGTATCTTCGCCTTCTTCGTCAACGATTGGCTGAGGCTTAACGTCAGTTGGGCAAGGTAGGTAATCAACAACAGCATTAAGTACTAGTTGAACACCTTTATTTTTGAATGCCGAACCGCAGTATGTTGGGAAGAAATCAAGTGCAATTGTACCTTTACGGATACATTTTTTGATGTCGTCAATAGAAACGTCTTCGCCGTCCATGTAAGCCGTCATGATATCGTCATCTTGCTCTACAGCAGTCTCAATCATCATTTCACGGTATTCTTCAACTTCATCAACCATGTCAGCTGGAATGTCTCTAATCTCAAAATTTTCTGGAAGACCAGTATCATCCCATACGAATGCTTGACGAGTTAGAAGGTCAACTAGACCAACGAATTCATCTTCACGACCAATTGGAAGTGTCATTACTAGTGGGTTAGCACCTAGTACTTTTTCAACTTGACCAACAACTCTTAGGAAATCTGCACCAACACGGTCTAGCTTGTTTACGAAGATGATACGAGCCACTTCTGAATCATTCGCATAACGCCAGTTTGTTTCTGATTGAGGTTCAACACCACCAGAGCCACAGAATACGCCAACACCGCCATCTAGAACTTTTAGTGAGCGATACACTTCAACTGTGAAGTCAACGTGTCCTGGAGTATCAATGATATTTAGACGATGGTCATCCCAGAAGCAAGTAGTAGCGGCTGACTGAATGGTAATACCGCGCTCTTGCTCTTGGTCCATGAAGTCTGTTGTTGCAGCGCCATCATGTACTTCACCGGTTTTATGAATCTTACCAGTTAGCTTCAAAATTCTTTCAGTAGTGGTAGTTTTACCAGCATCAACGTGCGCAAAAATACCAATATTTCTATATTTGGATAAGTCAGTCATTTTTCTACTCAATCAGTTAGGTCTAAAATAGCGCCATAGAATACATTATTTTGCTGCATTTTAAAAAAAAATCATGGGCATATTTAAAAGAAATCTGTTTATAAAAAAAATACTAAAATAATTCTCTGTAATTCATTGTTTTAAAAGCATAAAACTTCAGCTGATTTTATCCGTTTTTTTAAATACGAATAGATGGAGGGGCAGTTGGTGCATCCATTTACACAAATTCAAAAATACGTTGTTAAATTAGTGCATTAGCGGTGCATTAATTTTCATGCAGAAGGTATATTAAGAATAATTTGGTTGGTATGACTTATTTTGGTGTGTTTTTGAATCTTTGAGTGGATACTAAAAAGCCACTTATCTCTAAGTGGCTTTTGACGCTAGCGATAGAGAGATCTACTTCCCTCTATAGTGGTTCTGGGCGCCATCATCATATTCAAAAGCACCCAAAAATGTTAGAAACTCGTCCTTACCAACGCTAGACTGCTTTACGCTATATTCACACCCAAACAACAAAACAATCCAGGTTATTTGCTCAATCTTTTTCTTTTTAGCTTTGCTCATCAATGCCGACATATAAGATGCCGAGAAGGAGCATTCACCAGCGGCACGCATAATAGCGACAGTACCTTCTTCAGCACCATTGGTTTCCATATTATCTGGCAAGAAATATTGCAGCCTAAAATTCTTCGACCAAGTATTTTTAGCGTGTTTATTGTTGTTGCTAAACTCTTCTTCAAAGTATTCATCTGGAATTTCTGCATATGGGTGTTGCGACACCCACACAGATACTTTGTTCTTTTTAGAAAAATCGATACCTTTGCTCTTCTTTTTTTCTTTCGCTGGTTTCTCTTTTATCTCTTTATTCTCTTCCATTCTCTTCCCCTTGCTGGCAACAAATATAAGTCATATTTATGTTGCATCTGTTCTATTATCATATCCGCACAAGATTTTCTTAAAAAGCTAGGCAGCAAGCCCTTGCTTAGATAGATATTCATCATAAGAACCATAAAAATCTTCAACGCCATCTTCAGTAATCTCAACAATACGAGTAGCAATAGATGATACGAATTGACGGTCATGCGATACAAACAGAAGTGTACCTTGGAAGTTTTCTAACGCGAGGTTAAGTGATTCAATCGTTTCCATATCCATATGATTAGTTGGCTCATCCATAAGAAGAATGTTCGGTCTTTGCATTATCATTTTACCAAATAGCATACGCCCTTGTTCACCACCAGAGAGTACTTTTACCGATTTACCTGTTTCATTTTGCGAGAACAGCATGCGACCAAGGATTGAACGCAATGATTGCTCGTCGTCACCTTCCCTTCTCCACTGCCCCATCCAATCCATAAGAGTCATATCTTCTGCAAAGTCTGCACTATGGTCCTGAGCATAGAAACCAATATTACTATTCTCGGACCACTTTACTTTCCCCTGCATTGGTTCCATTGCACCAGCAAGTGTATTTAGCAGCGTAGATTTACCGACGCCGTTCTTACCGATAATGGCAATGCGCTCACCTACTTCAACCATTAGATTTACACCATTAATAACGATATTTTCAGCATAACCTTGCTGTACGTTTTCAACCTCTAGAGCATTTCTATATAGCTTTTTCTCTTGGTCAAAACGGATATATGGGCTTTTTCTGCTTGATACTTTCACTTCTTGTAACTGAATTTTATCTAGCTGCTTTTGACGAGAAGTAGCCTGCTTAGCTTTTGAAGCATTAGCAGAGAATCTACTAACAAAAGTCTGCAGTTCTGTTATCTGCGCTTTCTTCTTGGCATTGTCTGATTGCAGTTGGTCACGAGCCTGTTCAGCTGCTGTCATATATTCATCATAATTACCTGTAAACATTCTCAACTCACCGTAATCCAAATCAGCCATATGGGTACATACACTGTTTAAGAAGTGGCGGTCATGCGAGATGATTATCATAGTGCTATTACGTTGAAAAAGGATATCTTCTAACCAACGAATGGTGTGAATATCCAAGTTGTTTGTTGGCTCATCAAGCAGCAGAATATCTGGATCTGCAAATAGTACCTGAGCAAGTAAAACTCTAACCTTTAGACCTGGAGCAACTTCGCCCATCAAACCAAAGTGTTGCTCTAATGGAATACCGAGGCCAAGAAGAAGGTCTCCCGCACGTGATTCGGCAGTGTATCCATCCATCTCAGCAAACTCGCCTTCAAGATCTGCTACGCGGATACCATCTTCATCAGACATCTCTGCCATAGAGTAGATACGGTCACGCTCTTCTTTAATGACCCATAGCTCTTTATGACCCATGATTACTGTATCTACAACGGAATATTCTTCAAAAGCGAACTGATCCTGGCCTAGTTTAGCCATACGTTCATTCGGGTCTAATGAGACTGTTCCTGCAGACTGTTCTAGCTCTCCACCTAGAATCTTCATTAGCGTTGATTTTCCACATCCATTTGCGCCGATTAATCCGTAGCGTTTCCCGCCACCGAATTTAACTGAAATATTTTCAAATAATGGCTTGTCGCCAAACTGCATAGTGATATTAGCTGTCGAAATCAATGTTTTATTTCCAAAATGAGGTGTAAAAAAAGGGGGATTATGCGGCGAAGAGTACATGTAGAATGGGTTAAGTGCAAGATTTGAATGCATTTATCAGGATAAATATTAGAAAAAATAGATATAAGAACGGGGCAGAAGAAAATATCTGAACTAGTTGCCACCAGGTCTTAATAAAAAACTACCGTCGATAGGTATAAATTTTGAGGCTGAATATATCAAAGATGTAGCGGTTAGTTGCTCTACCCCATATATCTCGGCAGAAACATCATAATCTGCTCTTATCTTATTAATCAGCAAATCAAAATCACCATCACCGGAAGCCAGTATAACTACATCTGTATCTTGTGCATATTGCATAACATCTATTGTTATACCAACATCCCAGTCACCTTTTGCTGAACCATCTGCTCTTTGAATAAAGGGTTTTAACTTAACTTCAAAGCCTATCATCCTTAAAATATTTTGAAACTTGCGCTGCCCTTCATCACCACTATCTATGGCATAAGCTATAGCTTTTACCACTTCACGCCCAGCTGTTGCCTTTGCCCAAAACTCATTATAATTAAAGTGACAATTATGGCCCTGCTTAGTTGTATAGTAGATATTTTGCACATCTACGAATATCGCTACTTTTTCCATATATCTGCTTGAGTTATCTCATCACTAGACTTTTTCGGTGCGCTTTGTCTGGCCTCTTTTGGCTTGCTCTCTTTTGGTTTAGCAGCTTGCTTTTGTTTTGTCTCTTTTGACCTAGGCTTTTCACTCTCAGTTTTTTCACTCCAAGGCTTTTCAAATCTAGCCTCTTCATGCCTAGCCTCCTGCTTAGGTTTATTCTCATCGCGATATTTAAACTGCATTCCCATTAAAAATCTACGAATCACTTGGTCCTTACATTTACGAAAATGTTGGTGGTCTGATTTACGGAAAAATGCACTTAATTCGTGTTTACTCAGATCAAAATCAACTAATTCCAAAATAGCTAATATATCTTCAGCTTTAAGGTTGAGTGCTATTTTTAATTTCATCAGAATCATGTTATTAGTTAGGCGTTTTTCAGGTACTGGTTGTTCCCCTTCTCTTTGCCCGCGTTTTTCATTAATCAAACCATTAAGAAAAACCGCCAGCTGCTTATCGTTGCAACTCAAAAATATAGGATCTTCTTCATTTTTTAACCAGCCGCGAACCTGGTCGCGCGTTACCTCGTAACCACCTGAAGCAAATATTGCACCCATTTTTGCATCACCATAATCAAAGATATAGCGGAGACGGCGGAGGATATCGTTATTTGTCATTTTTAATACTCTAATTTAAACTTATTTGTGTAACGGCAACTATCTAACTGAACACTATGAAAGTTACCTTTGAAATTTGTCATTGAAAGCTGTTTTTGAAAGCTATCTTCTAAAAGAACCCTAAGAATTACTTACTTTCGCTTCCACACATCATGCTCATCCATTTGTGAACTGATGTACAAGTCCTCAACCTCTTTTCTTGCCCATGGGGTTTTACGCAAAAACTTTAGGCTGGATTTTACCGACGGGTCACTTTTGAAGCATTTAATCTTAATGCGCTTACCCAGCTCAGGCCACCCATATTCATCAACCAGAGCATTTACTGTTTGCTCTAAAGTTATGCCATGCAAAGGATTATTGGCCTGTTTGTCACTCATTATTTTGTGTTCCAAAACTTATAATGTAGATTCGCTTGAATCAAACAATTCTGATTCAAGTTCTTCTGATTCAAGCTCTTTTAATTCACGTTCTTTTAATTTACGTTCTTTTGACTCAAGCTCATTTGCTTCACGTTCTTTTAATTCAAGCTCTTTTACTTCACGTCTTTGCGAACGAAGTTTGTTGCGTTCATTTTGATTTTTCATAAAAGACTTCAGTTCGTTCTCAGCCCAATCTTTTGCCTCAGACTCTGTGGCAAATTCACCCTGTTTTTTAGACACAGATGTTTTCTTAGATGTAACTCGCCTAGTAATTTCTGCGGTCCAGCAATCACCATTTTGCACTATACGAAAATCGTATTTCTTGCCTTTTGTCATTTTATTAATACCCTGAACGTTAACTTGAGGTTTGTCTAAGACTACGATTCATCTCTGAATATTTGAGAATAACCGATTATATTTACACGAATAATGCGACATAATACACCCAACAACAACCCGCCACAACGCACGACATTGCATTATTTATAAATGAATATTTGAAAGCTCTTTCCAATTTTATTGGTTTTCTAATTTGCATAAAAAAACCGCCTCATATTTGCAGCGGTTTTTTCATCACTAAAGTTGATATTTTACTGATTAACTTTCTTTAAAAACTTAAATTTTTGACCACTTCCGTACATAATTTTTTTATCGCTAGAAAATTTAAAATGCTGAGTTATACCATTTGGTTCTTTGCATTTAAAATTTCTACCATAATCCCCACATGACCAACCACCTAGACGTGTTACATTAGGTTTTAATTTAAACCAACCTACTCGTATTGCTCCGTTCTCATGATAGGTAACATGCATATGGTAATTACTATTTTCCATGCCTGCGTAGATATATGTGGTTTTTGCACTTACAGCCAATGGTAATAGGCAAATTAAAGCCCCAAATAGCAGTACATTTTTTTTAGACCTTCTCATCTATTTTCCTACTTTTTCTTCAATATTTCTGAACATTTAAATCTAAGAGCCATAGGATCTATAATTGGATAACCTTTCTTGGCAGAATATTTCTTCAGTTCTTCCATACATTGATTTAGTTCTTTTTGAGTATACTTTTTTGCATGCGCCTGACTAACGCCCATAATCCCTACAAGAGTAATTATCGATAAAATTGCTGCTTTTCTCATTATTTTCTCCTTGTTTCCCACTTAATTACTTAAAAATGAGAATAATTAAAACTAACCTAGAGCACTAAATGCATAACTTTACATAGATTAACGTTTAATATAGTTAAATTAATTGAACTACATCTGCTTTTTGAATAAAAATACGTCATTAACTACGCATCAAAAGTGTTTTTTCTAAGCGCCATTCTAATATGGTTGATTTTCATAGAATAAACATTTGATAATTTGTTTAAATATCGCTATAAGTTCACTCAATATATTTTAAAGGATTTAATCATGCCATCGTTTGATATTGTTTCTGAAGTAGATATGCACGAAGCCACCAATGCTGTTGACCAAGCAAACCGTGAACTTTCAACAAGATTTGACTTTAAAGGGGTTGAGGCCACATTTGAGTTGAAAGAGTCAACTATTACCCAAACCACAGATAGTGACTTCCAGCTGCAACAGATGATGGATATATTATTTAATAAGCTTACCAAGCGCGGCATTGAACTTGCGTGTATTGATATCGGCAAAATTGCCCCAGTTGGCAAGCATGTGAAACAAGATTTAACTATTAAGCAGGGTATAGAAACAGATACTGCAAAGAAAATTGTTAAGTTGATTAAAGCGCAAAAAATCAAGGTCCAAGCTGCTATTCAAGGCGAAAAGGTGCGGGTTACTGGCAAAAAACGCGACGACTTACAGCAGGCAATCCAATTTCTAAGAAGCGCAGAAGAGATAGAATTACCACTACAATTTGAAAACTTTAGAGATTAATCTGATACTGTTCTCATAAAACTAAAATTAGAACTCAAATCAAGCACCCTTAGTCTTACCCAAGGATGCTTGGCAGAAAAACCGGTTTATTTTGGCTAAAAAGTAGAGGCTTCGGCTTCGCTTAGCCAACTTGAATTCATAGAGTTGTAGGTGTATTTTTTAATCCTTCGCCTAATTCTTCTTAAAGATTCTCATAATTCTGCCGATAATTAGTTTGAGTAATAAAAACTTTATGCAAGGTAGATGATGATGGATAAGTTTCTCTTTCGCTGGACCCTACTATATTTTGTAGTGATGCTTACACCAACTGTGGTTAACGCTGAAATCGTTACGCGCGAGTATACTCCAAATTTCGACCAAACAAGCTGGGTAAACTATTCATCAAAACAAGCATGTCACCTTTCTCAACAAATTCCATATTATGGGGAGTTTATCTTCTCACACCGTGCTGATAATAAGATGTCTGCAGGTGTCTGGGTTAATAATCCACCACAAAACGAAGGCTATGCTAGATTATATTCCATGCCACCAACGTGGAAGCCAACCACAGCTAGCCTAGACCTAGGACGCATCCTTATCTCCCCATCGCAACGCCCTTTTAACTTTAAACATCAATCTGCCAGAAGGTTAATGAAGGAGTTGGAACTTGGTAACTCTCCAACCATATTTTATGAGGACTGGCTCGATGCCATGGATGATGTAAAAATCATGGTGTCTCCAATTGGTTTCCGTGACGCCCTGAATAAACACAATTTATGTATCAGTAAACTTGACCCTATGAGCATCGATGATAAAGCAAAGATAGTTTCTGTTAAGTCTATGTCATCAGCACCTGATGATGGAAATACGGTCTCAAATGACCAACTAAAGAACACATTCTCAGATTCTGATGGCGAAACTACAGTCTACTTTGATACAAATATCTTCAATTTGACTCCTGAAGCAAAAAAGACTCTTAATGTGCTTGTTGATTATGTCGACAATAATCCCGATTATTCAGTGGTTGTTGTTACCGGTCACACTGACGATATGGGTACTGACCCAAGTAATGTTGCCCTTGGACAAAAGCGAGCTGATAAAGTTAGAGATTACCTAGTCGCTAAAGGGGTAAAAAAAGAGATGGTACAAACAATCTCTGAGGGTGAGCACAGCCCTATAAAAACCAATAAAACTGCTATTGGAAGAGCGGAAAATCGTCGCACCCATGTTCAGCCAAGGTCTTAATTACAAAGTAATATATTTGTCAAACAGATATTACCTGACTAGCTTTATTGCATACCGGTTATAAATATAAATCATTATTTCAATGATCTAGTAAGCTGCATTTTCAAACAATAAATATGAGAGCTAGTTAACAGTACCGCACATGCTGATAAAACAAATAAGGATTTTCCTCTAAACTTCTATTTATATGGAAGAAAATGAGTTGGCAATCATTGTCGCTCTTACAGGAATAATTTGCATGGCTAGAAAACAAATAGATAAAAAAGGAATCAGGAATCTTGACCGCTGGGTAAAGCGAATAGTTGAGAAGGAATTACCAGCACTTGGTTATACCGTTGAATCTCTCTCTTCAATTACTGCTAGCAAAAAAGCCACTTCAACTGATCTATCCAATATAATTCTTGCTGACCCAGGGATGACGTCTACTATCCTGCGCGTCGCAAATAGCGCATTCTACAGAGCAAATGATTCTGAAATAACAACGGTCAGCCGTGCGGTTGTTCTCTTAGGATTCGAAACTATACGTAGTTTAAGCCTTTCTGTTTCAATTATGGATAAGCTACTAAAAGGCGATGTTCGTCAAAGACAGCTAGAGTTAATGGCTCAATCTATGTTTGCTGCTTCACAAGCAAAGTCTCTTGCTATTAAAAGAAACTATCCATATCCAGAAGAAGTTTTCATCGCCACCCTACTCTACAATCTTGGAGAAATGACCTTCTGGTGCTTTTCATCCAAGGAATCAAATGATTTAGATAAGTATCTAAAGAACCCAGAAATTCCAAGGGCTATAGCAGAAAAAGAGGTTCTAGGCTTTAGGTTTGCCAGCCTGACTAAAGAGCTTTCACTCCATTGGAAACTCGGTGATACTGTCCGAGATGCCCTTATATTTAATGATGGTAGATCAGGTTCTGCAGAGGCAAGAAATGTAGTTATCAGCCACCAAATTGAATCAGCCATCCGTCGAGGGTGGGATTCACCAGTTTTAAATTGGGTTTACCAAAGAACTTCAGACTTTGTAAAAGCTCCAGTTTCTCAAATTGCTGAATTAGTGAAAGATACCGCTGAAAAATCACAAGAAACTGCAGATACCATGGGAATAGATCTATCCTGGCGTGTTGCCCCACCTGTTGATAAAGATGAGTTTGAACATATAAAACAAGCTCAAAATGAACGAATTGAAAAACCACAACCTCACCTCCAAGATCAGATTGTTTCTGAAATTGAGAAGATGATTTCATCGAAGCCGGATATTCAACTCATTTTACGCATGATACTGGAAGGAATTCACCGCGGTGGAGGGATGGATAGAACGGTTTTAGCAATTCTCACCCCTATGCGTGACAAACTTGTTGTACGATTCCAGCTTGGGGATGATGAACACCAAATTTCTGAAAAATTTAACTTTGATCTTACCAACAGAAATTTTCGTTTGTTTCCATATATTATGCGCCAACACAAAAAGCCAGCTTGGATAAGCCCAGCAGTTCCCAGCACTTTAAACGACATGCTCACTCATGAAGTTAGCTCTATGATTAGGTGTAAGGAGTTCTTTTTAGCTCCTCTGGTTCTTGATGGTAAAGATATTGGGATTATCATTAGCGATAGAGCAAGGTCTAATAGAGATCTTGATTTAGAATGCTTTAAAAGTTTTGTTTCTTTTACGCTTCAAGCAAATAGATGCCTTGGAAAAATAAATGAATCCCCAGTCAAAGAATATATAACCCGATAGTTAGATTGTAATAATAGCGCTAGCGCTATTATTACAAAGAATCCAGTAGCTTATCTACATCTTCCTGAGATGACTTCTCTTGTAAAACTGAATCAGTACTTGCTTTATATATACCGTCAACAGTATCTGCAATATCTGTTTTTTCCATTATCCCACCAATTTTAGCTAAAACTTTGCCAAATTCGTTGAGCTGCTGACTGACGCGATCTGAAAACTGTAATGCGACCTCAGCTCTACCTAGAGCGGATATTGCACCCTCTTCATTGTAATCATCAATGCATGATCTTGCCTCAGCAATATAATCAAGCACAGTGTGGCTATCACTGGCTATATCGAGCTTAATATCTTCCATTTTCTTAATGATGCCCAAACCATTCAATGTATCATTAACCCTGGTTATCATTATCTGGTTAATTTTTAAAAGATTGAGCTTATCCCTAATAAGGTTCTTTGTAGTTAATATTCCATTTACTTTTGCCAGCACATCATCTTGCTCAAGCGGCTTAATAATATAATCTGTTGCTCCAACACGTAATGCTTTTAACACCCCAAATCTTGTATCAAGTCCTGTGATAAAGATTACCGGAGTAGTACAAATATCTGTTGTATTTCTAATCTCTTCGCACAAATCAAAGCCACTAGCCCCATCCATCATAATATCTAGTAAAATCAAATCAGGCTTTTCACTTATCACTCTAGCGATACAGTTTTCCCCATTTTCCTCCTCAATAACTGTAAACCCTGACTTTGTCAAAATTGCAGATAACAATAACCTAGTCGTTTTGTCATCATCAACAACCATAATCAGATATTTGTTTGGCATACTGGCTCCTTTTCCGTTGTTAAAATTATAGTACAGATTTGAATTTCTATTGATTTATGGGGAATTATTGGAATAACAATGAAAACAATTGAGAATTGATCTACAAATTAAGTATCGCGAAGTTGCTATAAGACTTGCATGAGTAATAATTTAAATAACTATTATTAAAACTATGTATTTTTGGAGAATAGATGATGGACATTATTCCATCTAAAGAAGAGTTACAAAAAACCTACGCCGCGATAAAAGGCATTGAACTACCAACCGTGCCTGACATTGTGCAAAAGGCTAACGCTGAACTTGCAAAACCAGATCCAAATATCAGTGAGCTTGCGGAATTAGTAAGTAAAGACCCGGTTTTATCTGGTCAAATCCTTAAGGTAATAAATTCACCTTTTTATGGGCTAAGTAAGAAAATAGAATCAGTACAAAAAGCTGTTGTCCTTTTAGGTCAAAAAAACCTCAAAAATGTACTGATGACGGCGGGATTAAGACAGGCAATGTCAGGCAGTGACGATTCCAGAAAAACATTCTGGGATAGAGCTGCAGCAACAGCTGCATGTGCTTCAGGTATTGCTTCACTGGTTCATAATGTCCAAGCTGATGAGGCTTATATGACAGGCCTATTTCTAGATACAGGCGTTTTAGTACTATTAGAGAAAAGTCCGGCATATAAAAGAGTATCGGATAACCAGCCGATGTACCCCTACTCTACTGTAATATTTGAAGAGAACAAGTTCGAAACTAATCACCCAAATGTTGGATATTTACTAGCGCTAAGCTGGAAGATACCAGATACGAGTGCCTTAGCAATTCTTCATCACCATACAAAAGAACTAGAAGCATTTGAAGATAATAAGTTAAGAGCACTAATTGCCATTATGCAACTTAGTTATTGCTTAGTTGCTGAAGAGCTATCAGAAACAGAGATGGCAGCACCTGAGCATCTAAAATTCAAACAAGGGGCTCTCAAAGAACTACTGTTAAATGAAGATGACTTACAAGATATAGTTGTTGCAGCAGTACGCGAGTCAACCTAAACAAGAATTTTTATTAACTTACACGCAAAAAAAAGCCACCGATATTTGGTGGCTTTTTCCATTGTTATTGTATCTATTTATTAATTAATACACTCGGCTTCATTAGTCCATGTACCATCGATTTTATATAGTGTGAATTTCTGTGTATATCCATACTTCCCACCCATTGAAATGTAAGCTGTTACATTAAGCCTTCTCGCAATGTAGTGATCAGTAGCAGTTCCATATGCAGACTCTGTATAACACTCTTCTTCCCATCTGTTTGGATCTTGTGGGTATGCGTCAGCATTATCACCAACTCCATCACCATCTGTATCTTTAGTTTCATTTGGATCGTTAGGGAATGCATCATCTTCATCAGCTACGCCATCACCATCGCTATCAACAGGCTCTTGATCATCACAGATACCGTTATCATTTAGATCATCACACTGCTGCTCTTGATCGTCACAGATACCGTTATCGTTTAGGTCATCACATTGCTGCTCTTGATCATCACAAATACCATTATCGTTTGCATCTGTACATGAGCTATCAATACGCTGGTTATTGTTTGCAAAGAACTTAGCTAGGTACATGCCGTAGTTAACAGTGCTGCTATCAAGATAGCTGCCTGAAGCACCTGTACCACCAGGCCATGCGTGACCTACACCATCAAACTCAACCATTGAGATTCTGCCATCAGACCATCTGTTTTCAGATGCTGTCTCACCGGTGTAATCTGTAACGGTGTTTGTCCCTGCTGTTCTTGAAACTCCATAAACTTTAGCCATTGCTTCAGCATTTTGATTACCATAACCCTGTGGCACAGTGTAGTCACCGTTACCAAAGGCTGTTGATGTAATCTGGGTATCAAAGTAGCTAGCATTTGATCCGGCATAACCTTCACATCTTTGCGCTGTTTGAGTAGAGTTTGACTCTAGTGCAAAAGCACCGTTTGAAGAGGTTCCAGCACTTGGAGCTGCATCTAAGCCCATTCCAGCAAATACGTCAGGAGCAATACAACCAACAGACATTGCGAATGCGCCGCCTGAAGAAAGACCTGCAACATAAATCTGGTCTGGATCAATACCATAACTAGGATCATCTCTAAGCGCTATAGCAAGATCAATTACGTTTTTATAATCTTTATTAGTTCTAGAAATTGGACCTTCCCAGTAACCCCAGCAGCTATATCCAGTCATGTATTGGGCTAGTGGTGCAGCGATTACCATACCGTACTCATCACCAACTAAATCAAGGTTTGCATTATTAAATACGCTTGCGCCCTGAGTACAACCATGAAGAACAATCATTAATGAACGACCGTTACCTACAGGAGACTCTGTTGGAGGAACATATAGATGTACTTCTGAGAATCCAACTTTACTAGTTTTAGTCCAAGTACCGTTAGCTTGACCGCCACCTTGACCGCCACCATCTACATCATCAGAACCACCGTCGCCGTCATCACCTAGACAATCAACGCTTGTTGTCCAAGAACCATTCACAAGGTAAACAGTTATTTTAGTGTTGTAACCATATTCAGCGCCCATTGCTGTAAATGTATTTACATCAAATCTATCCGCTGTGTAGTGACCAGTAACTGTATCGTATGCTGATTCTGTATAGCACTGCTCTACGTCACCGCCGTCATCTACAACATCATCGCCGCCGTCATCTACAACATCATCGCCGCCGTCATCTACAACATCATCGCCGCCGTCATATGAGCCATCAGCACGTTTATTATTAGTAGCAAAATATTCTGCTAAGTATGTTCCATAATTAATGCTTGAGCCATCAACATAGCTACCTGAAGCACCAGAGCCTCCAGGCCATGCATGACCAACACCACTCATCTCAACCATTGTAACTCGGCTATCTGTGTACTTAGTTTCTTTAGCGCCTGAGTTACCTAATACAGCAGTTGTACCTGAAAGTTTTGAAACGCCATAAACAATTGCCATTGCATCAGCATTCTGAGGGCCGTAACCTTGAGGAACTGTGTAATCACTTGTTCCATATGCTGTAGAAGTTACCTGTGTTGTAAAGTCACCAGAGTTTGGCCCAGCATACCCTTTACAACGTGAAGCTGTTTGAGATGGACTTGATTCTTTAGAGAATGCACCGTTTGAAGAAGTACCAGCACTCGGTGCTGCATCTAGACCCATGCCTGCAAATATATCAGGAGCAAGACAACCAACAGTCATTGCGAATGCACCACCTGAAGATAAACCAGCAACATATATTTGGTCAGGATCAATATCATAAGAAACATCATCTCTTAAAGTAGTAGCAAGAGTAATTACATTCTTATAGTCTTTTGAAGTTCTTGAGATTCCACCAGTCCAGTATCCCCAGCAGCTAAAGCCCTCTTTATATTGGGCTTCAGGAGCAGCGATTACCATTCCGTATTCGTCTGCAACCTTATTAAGGTTAGCTGTTTTAAATGCACTAGCTGCCTGAGTACAGCCGTGAAGCACGATCAACAGTGATTTCCCATTACCAATTGGTGATTGTGATGAAGGGTTATATAAATGGACTTGAGAAAACCCACCCACCCCTTTTGTTGACCAACTCGCGGCATTTGAAGCCATCGAGAAAGTTAGTGTTAATATACCTAGCGTTATCAAACCTATTTTTTTCATTTTAATATTCCTTTAGGTTACAAATTTGTCTGCAATTATTATTTTCATAATAATTTTATATTTTTCTCTCCTCACATAGTTAACTAGTATTCATTATTTATGTGAGCTTCGTCAAATAATATATTGTCACAAATCAGCAACTTGCATTGTGCAGTGCGGAATAAACCATTTTTTCCCCATATATATCAATAATAAGAAAAACATAAGAAAAACATAATTTTGCAGCGCATCATTGGAAATTTCACGCGTCACTTTTAAAATTACGTCACATAATGACGCGGCATTGTAGCCTTTTTCTTATAATTTCAATTTTTTACCTCATAAACTCAAGCTAAACATAAAATTCAAACATAAAAAAATAGCCAATCACCAGATAAGTGATTAGCTACAACTTTGATTAAATACAAATTACCTAGATAGAGTTAATTTCATCAATTATTAGTCTAAGAGTTGCGTTTGGATCTTCAGACTTGGTTATTGATCTGCCAATAACCAGGTAATCTGCACCATTTTGTATAGCTGCAACAGGAGTCATGATTCTTTTTTGATCTCCTACATCTCCACCGGCCAAACGAATTCCTGGTGTAACAGTTAAAAAGTCAGAACCAACCTTACCTTTAATAAGAGCAGCTTCATGAGCTGAGCACACAACACCATCCATCCCAGAATCAAAGGATAGCTGAGCCAATCTTAAAACTTGAGCCTCAGCTCCATCATTAAACCCTATTTCAGCCAGGTCATTATCACCCATACTTGTAAGTACAGTAACCGCTATCAACTTTGTATCTGCACCAGTTTTACGAATAGCTGTGCACGCGGCATCCATCATTTTCGCGCCACCGCTAGCATGAACATTTACCATCCAAACACCTAAATCTGATGCAGCCTTACACGCCGCTGCAACAGTGTTTGGTATGTCATGAAATTTAAGATCTAAAAACACATCAAACCCTTTATCAACGACTTGACGAACAAACTGAGGACCAGCTAGGGTAAATAACTCTTTACCAATTTTGAGACGACACAACGAAGGAGATAACCTTTCAACAAACTCAAGCGCTAAGGATGGATTCGGATAATCCAAGGCAACAATTACACGTTTTTCAATATTAGTACTCATACTTATCTCTCTTCAATAAACTCAATATCTACCAGAACGGAATTAAATATTATTGCTCGGTTTAATACAACTCCAATTTTGGCAACTTGGACATTTCCACTCAATATGAGAAGTTTGATAACCGCATTTGACACATAAAAAGCTACTCTCGCTAGGAACACTTCTATCTAGAAGAGACACAATATCCACTTCTACCCCATTAGAATCATCTTGGCGTAGCAATTCTAGCAGTATGCTAACAGAAGGAGTCTGCTCAAGAAATCCAATTAAAAAGTGTTTTGCCCCAGCACTGTCTCCAACTGAAACCAGCAGGTTCGCCATTTTAATGGCCGCAGATGAATTAGCTGGGTCAATCTCAAGACATCTATTCACAAAATCTTGCAATATTTCATTAGGAATCTGAACAGAACTATTATTTTCAATAATTTGAATATAAAGAGATATAAAATCACTATCCTTGGCAAGTGCAGCCTCTAGCCTTTTAATCCCCTCTTTTACTTTTCCCATCCCTAAAGCAATTGAAGCCAACCTAACTTCAGCCCTAATGGATTTTGAATCATATTCAAGTGATTTGAGTAAAGCACTGCGAGCCTGACGCAACTCACCTTTTTTTTCAAACTGTTCTGCTTGTTCACACAAATAATTGGATAAATTTAAAACTATACTCTGCTCTCCAGACTTTAAGAGCTTAATACTATAGTCAACAGCCTTACCCCACTCTTTACCTTGCTGATAAATATATATAAGTTTATTAAGCGCCTGTTTACTGAAGCATTTATCTCCAACCAACTGTAAATACAACTGCTCCGCTCTATCAAAAAAACCGGCCTTTAAGAAATCAGTGGCCAGCTCGAAAACTGCATTGGAGTTTTGCTGTTTAGACAAAGTTGGGCGAGCAATAATATTTTGATGGATCCGAATAGCCCTATCAACCTCTCCCCTCTGACGAAACAAGCTGCCCAACGCAAGATGTGTTTCAACAGTATCGCTATCAATCTCTACCATTTTAACAAATACTTCAATCGCCTTATCAGGTTGATCCTGTAGTAAAAAGTTTAAGCCACGAAAATAATTATCTACAGACTTACCAGCACAACTATTTTTCCCTTTATAACATTTCGAAGCACAATACCAACCAGTTAATGCCGCTAGCGGCAATAATAAAATCAGTATGAATTCGGCAATCCCCATTAGACCCGTGCTCAGTCGCTGGCTTCTATTACATCTAACCCTATATCACTATCCTTTAACGGCATATTTCTTAGGTTAGTGAGTTCCTCTTCATTAGATTTTTGAATTTTTCTTAACCTTCTAATTTCACTCTTATTTGCAAAAACCATACTTAACGAAGCGAAGAAACCAATCAAGACACCTACAGTAAGTGTTACTAACATAACCAATGGCAACTGTGTCGGATATTCTGGTTTCCAAAAATATAAATCAACACTAACGGCTTGATCATTTAGCATGTAAAAACTCATTCCGAGTACAATTAAAACAATTGCGGTAATAACCAGAAAAATCAACTTCATCATATCTCCCGACAGGTATAAAAAATAAGGTGGGCAAATTAACACTAAATGTGATCATATATCTTTATGTAGATATTTCAATCGTAATTAACTTGATTTTATCCCCATAAAAATATTCAAAGCCAATTTTTCCCCCTCTACTAAGCTGCATCTCAATCCACGCCTGTCCTATTAATTTATATTAATATTTTGATCAAACGAATTTTAAATGTATAATGTGCCTATGGACAATTTAGCAAACACCCTATACTTATGGGCTTTCCCCTTATGCTAACAACCTATAGCGCACAGTCACAATTACTTGGTTAATCTTTCGATTTAATAAATTTCATATCCAAAACAACTTGACTGAAAAGATTGATGCGACTAGTATGCTGCTATGCAGCATTTATTATCCATGCAAAACGATTTTATCAGCTCCTCCAAGTGGCGACGACAATCCTAGCTACGTCGCCCCTTACTTTACCCCCTCCTTTTTTAAGGAGGGGGATTTTTAATTAGCAAAAAACACCCTTCTCGTACATCAAGCTATTTAGCCAACGTTCTTCACCAATTCAATCATATTTTTTAAGCAAGATGATGATTAATTAATTTCAATAAATATATAAGCTCATAGCCTTGCTTATAGGCGTTTTATACCATAACCTTAAGTTAGGAATGATTTACAGGAAATATTTAATATGTTTTGCAGTTCTGAGCAGATGGAAATGCAATGGGTCGGCAACTGGATAGGTAAAAGAGCCTCGATTTCACCTGATACTATTGGTATCTTTGATAAAGGCTGTAATCAAAAATTCACTTTTAAAGAGCTAAACTCAAGAGCAAATAAAACAAGTAACTTCCTCCTTGAAAAAGATATAAATAAAGGGGATAAAATCTGTGTTATCTCAAGAAATCGTATTGAAGTAGTAGATCTATTCTTTGCCGCAGGTAAAACAGGAGCTATTTTATCTCCTATCAGCTATCGATTGGCCGCAACTGAGATCAGTGACCTAATTGATAGAATACAGCCAAAAGCTATATTCTTTGAAGAATTTTTCCAAGACCTTTTCAACTCCCTAAACATTCCTGAATCAGTAACTACATTAATCAGATTAACTGACGATAGCTCCAATGAATTCAATACTAAGGTTTTAATACATCCGGATAATGAAGCCAATATCCCATTACAAATAAGTGATACCTTTTTACTTATTCATACAGGTGGTACAACCTCTACCCCTAAAATATGCAAAGTTTCTCATCAGCAAGTCATATGGAATTCTGTTGAACTTGCAGCAAGCTCATCAGGCAGAATTTGTTCAACATCTGAAATTATTACCCTTCCATTCTTTCATACAGGTGGGTGGAATATATTTGTCCCTCACATCCACTTTGGTGGCTATGCAATTCTAATTAGAAGCTTCAATCCAAAAGAGATTATTGAGTTAATTAATCAAGAACATGTAAATATTCTCCCACTGGCAACACCAATGGCTCTCATGCTGAGCAACCACCCTGATTTTGATTCTTGCTCATTTGAATCCGTTGATATCATATTTACTGGTGGTTCAAAATGCCAACCAGAAATTATGCAGCCATTTTGGGACAAAGGAATTCAAACTGCCCAGTCCTATGGCCTTACAGAGGCCGGACCATCCAATTTCATATTTATCCCTGAGAAAGGCCGCATGGACCTTGTAAAGGATAAAGCAGATACAATCGGGCTACCAATGTTTCATTGTGATTATAAAATCATGTCTGAAACAGGCGATGAACTACCCTCTGGAAAAGCTGGAATACTATACCTCCGCAGCTTGCACAATTTTGACGGTTACTTAAATGATGAAGAAAGAACTTCAACCATTACCACAAAAGATGGATGGATTGTTTCAGGTGACCTCGCAATTGCATCAGACGATGGCTTTGTTTCTATAATTGGTCGCTCAGACAACATGTTTATTAGCGGTGGAGAAAATATCTCTCCAGAAGAGATTGAAGATGTTTTATTAAAACATAAAGAGATTAATGAGGCTGTTTGCATTGGTATTGATGATACTAAATGGGGACAAGTTCCTATCGCCAAGGTTGTAGCAAAGAAAGGCTCCAATACCGATAAAGATGAACTACTACAATTCTGCTCTAAACATCTAGCTAAATTCAAGCTACCTACAGACATTTACTTTGTAGAAGAGATTCCCAAGACAGGAGCGAATAAATTAGATCGCAATGCCGTAATAAAAGAGCATAATAAATCTTAAACAGATATATGCCACTACCTTTTTAAGGCAAAGTCATGGTGCTTACACATAAGATATATGCATAAAAAAAACCAGCGATTCAGCTGGTTTTTTCATGCATTTTCTCTACAGAGAAAAGCTTTACTAATGGTAGGGATGGCCGGAATCGAACCGGCACGGCCGCTATAGCCAAGAGATTTTAAGTCTCTCGTGTCTACCAATTCCACCACATCCCCGAATTTGGAGGCTAGAGCCGGAATCGAACCGGCGTCTACGGCTTTGCAGGCCGCTGCATAACCACTTTGCTACCTAGCCTTAGTTGGTGCAGTTTCAGTATAAACTTTAAAATAAACTTCTATACTAAAAAACCCTGGTTTTACCAGGGCCTTTGAATATTGGAGCGGGAAACGAGACTCGAACTCGCGACCCCAACCTTGGCAAGGTTGTGCTCTACCAACTGAGCTATTCCCGCGTCAATTCATGCGTGTATTTTAGTCAGAATCGCCTTTGTGTCAAGCTTTTCAATACCATTATTTTATAATTTTTTTCTTTGAAGCAACCCTATTGTTACAAATGTTTTACAACTGTTTGTTTACTCAGAATCTTTCATTTCTCTGACATATCGTCATTAGCTTCAGTTTTTGTAAAATCAATTGCAAAAGCTGCTTTCAAATATGAAAGCATAGATACAATAGTTAATACTGCAGCAATATATAATAGTACCGTACCAACCATATAGACCTGTTCCTGAGTAAGGGAGAATAACTGGTAATTAAACAGGAGGAACATTATAGAAAGCATCTGCACTGAGGTTTTAATTTTACCAAGGATAGAAACAGCAACCTTGTTACTCATTCCCAATCCAGCCATCCACTCTCTCAAAGCGGATATAGTGATCTCTCTACCAATAATGATCGCAACTGGAATAGCAAAATATACTGTAGGCGTTTGAATCACTACACAGATCAATGCTACAGCAACCATTAGCTTATCAGCAACTGGATCAAGAAAAGCTCCAAATGGAGATGTCTGGTTCAATTTACGCGCCAAATACCCATCAAACCAATCCGTAACTGAAGCAAACCAAAAAATACCAAAGCTAACCCAATTAGACCATGGGTGGGGAAGCGCAAAAAAACTCACCATCAAAAAAGGTATTAATATTATCCTAATTATTGTCAGTGTATTGGGTATATTCCACTGCATTATTTAACCTCACTATGAAACATTGCATATATTTCCTGAGCCATTGCCTTACTAACACCTTTAATTTTTTGAATATCAGCCACTCCAGCCTTAGAGAGCCCTTGTATACCACCAAACTGTTTCAACAACAGTTGACGCCTTTTAGGGCCTAAACCAGGAATATCCTCTAGGACTGAGCGGGACTTCTTCTTGCCAATTCGATTCCTATGACCTGCTAACGCAAATCTATGCGCTTCATCTCTAACATGCTGTAATAGATGCAAAGCCAGCGTAGAAGATGGTAGCATAAATTCTCTGTTTTTACTGGGAATAATAATTTTCTCAAGCCCTGGCTTACGCCCCTCACCTTTAGCTATTCCAACTATAAGGACCTCCTCAATATTCAGTTCATCAATAACCTCAATGGCCTTTCCTAACTGCCCTTTTCCACCATCAATAAGCAAAATATCAGGTAGCACCCCATTCTCTTTTACAACTCTAGAGTATCTTCTGCGAATCGCCTGTTCCATTGCTGCATAATCATCACCAGCAGTTATCCCTTCAATATTAAATTTACGATATGCACTATTCAAAGGACCACTTAAATCAAAAACAACACAAGATGCTACGGTATCCTCACCCATAGAGTGACTAATATCAAAGCACTCAATCCTGTTTGGAGGCTTTTCCAATCCAAACTCTTGAACCAATGACTGATACCTTGCTTCCATATTTGCTTTACTATTTATATGGCTATCTAACGCATTTCTTGCATTCTTAACGGTAAAGTCCAACCACCCCCTTCTTCGACCTCTAACGCTGGTAACAATTGATACATCTTTCCCACGAGTTTCTGAAAGAACAGATTCGAGTAACGCCTTATCTTCTGGCACATGGGAAACAATAATCTCCGCAGGAACATCTTTTTCAAGATAAAACTGAGAAATAAATGATGCCATCAACTCTGCATCTTCAGTTTCAGGAGGAACTTTTGGGGTAAACGATCTATTGCCTTGATTTTGACCTGCCCTTATAAAGAAAACCTCAACAACAGATAATTCTGAAGTTCGCTCAAGGGCAATAACATCTAAATCACCCTTCTCCCCTTCAACCACCTGCTTTTCCAAAACATGGCGCAACAAGGATATAGTATCCCTAATATGCGCAGCAGCCTCAAAATCCAATTTTTCTGCTGCTCCATCCATCGCTAATACCAGCTTATCAATTAACTCATTATTTTTTCCCTGTAAAAATAAAACTGCATTATCAATATTTGCTTGATACTTTTCTTTATCAATATTTCCAACGCAGGGAGCACTACAGCGATTAATTTGAAACTGCAAACATGGGCGTGAGCGATTAGAAAAATATGAATCAGAACACTGTCTATTTTTGAAAATCCTTTGCAAATGTCTCAATGTTTCTGAAACTGCTTTAGGACTGGAAAAAGGACCAAAGAATTGCCCACCACCTTTTTTACCACCTCGGTGATAAACTAAACGAGGAAATTCATGTGCAGTTAAGTGTATATAAGGATAACTTTTGTCATCTCTAAGTAAAATATTATAGCGAGGCCTAAACTCTTTAATGAGTCTATTCTCGAGAATTAAAGCTTCATTCTCTGTATTAGTTGTAATAACTTTGATATCAACAAGATTAGCTACCAGAGACCGGGTCTTTATAGGAATATTTGCTTTGGAAAAATAGCTTGAAAGACGTTTTTTAAGGTTTTTAGCCTTACCTACATAGATAACCTTACCATTTGCATCAAGCATACGGTATACACCAGGAAGTTCAGTTATGCGATTAAGAAATTCCTTAAAATCGAACAATTATCCACCGCCTTATTTCAATAATTTAAACACTATACTACCGAAAAAAATTAATGGAAAAAATCTTTGCATCCAAAATTGGAACAACACCCACTTATTACTTGAAAGCGCATTTATAAAATTCCTATTCTAATCCCTTTATATAAGCAGATAAGACTCCCTAACTACAATAAGAAGGCTATGAAATCACATACATATATTTTGACACAATAGACAAAGTGCAACTTAATACGCACTCAAAAGCGGTAAACCGCAAAAATTGAAATTATTGGAATAGAAAAATTGGGGATATTACTGAATATTATCAACCATTCCGTGGCGAATAGCCAAATGGGTAAGCTCAACATCATTATCTACATCAAGCTTTTCATATATTCTGTAGCGATAGGTACTAACTGTTTTGGGACTTAAACAAAGCTTATCAGATATATCTTGCAGCTTCTTGCCTTGAGTTATCATCAACATAACTTGCACTTCACGTTGTGATAATTTATCAAAAGGATTCTTTTTACCCCCAGGAAGAGCGGAAAGAGCCATTTGCTGAGCAACATCTTTACCAAGATAACGCTCTCCACGCATTACGGTATTAATCGCACTTATAATCTCAGAAACATCGCAACCCTTAGTTAAGTAACCTGAGGCTCCGGCTTCTAAAAGACTGGTTGGATATGGTTCACCTGCGTAAACAGTCAAAGCAATAATTTTTACTTTTTCATTAACTCGCAGTAATTTTCTGGTTGCTTCAATGCCACCAATACCTGGCATACTAACATCCATCAACACTACATCAGGGCCAATCTCCCTAGTAATAGTAATTGCTTCTTCGCCACTACTGGCTTCTCCAACAACACTAATGCCTTCAGCGTCTTGAAGAATTCTATTAATTCCTGACCTGATCAGCTGATGATCATCTACCAATAGAACATTAATCATAAAGAAATATTACCACAATTTAATTACCCATAAATCTATCTAAAGAATAGCAGGATTTACTCAGAAGTCATGAATCAAGATAGACATCATCGCCTATTGATGAAGTTGCAAAAACACAATAACAGATAGTGCTAATACAAACCACATAAATCACCGTATCAGAAGAATACCCTCAATAAACCAATATATCTATATAAAGAAAATAGTAAAAACCCTGATTACAGCTTAACAACCACTTTAGATGAACCGCGTTTAGCTTTTTCTAGTGCTTTGTCAATACTGCTATCACTTGCTAGCACCACGCCCATCCTTCTCTTTCCTGGAACTTCCGGCTTACCAAACAACCTAAAATCTGTATCTGGCTCAGAAATAGCCTCTTGCAGATTTGAAAATTCAGGACTTGTACTATTCCCTTCAACCAAGATCACGCTAGATGCTGACGGAGCATGAAGCCTGATTGTTGGTATCGGCAGCCCTAATATCGCTCGAGCATGCAATGCAAATTCAGATAGGTTTTGTGAAATCAAAGTAACCATTCCGGTATCATGGGGGCGAGGAGATACCTCACTAAAGAATACTTCATCATCTTTAACAAAAAATTCAACGCCAAAGAGACCTCTTCCACCTAAGCTATCGGTTACTTTAGCAGCCATCTCTTTTGCTGCAGTTAAGGATTTTTCGCTCATCGGCTGTGGTTGCCAAGACTGTTGATAATCTCCAGATTCCTGCACGTGTCCGATAGGATCGCAAAATGAGACACCAGAAGCATGCATTACTGTTAACAGAGTTATCTCATAATCAAAATCAACAAACCCTTCAATTATAACTTTCCCCTTTCCTGCTCTTCCACCTTCTTGAGCATATTCCCATGAACTATCAATATCTGCTGCTGATTTAATAACCGATTGCCCCTTACCTGACGAGCTCATTATCGGTTTCACAACACAAGGGATACCAACTTCATCCACAGCGTTTTTATACTCTTCTTTACTTGATGCAAATTTATATGGGGACGTGGTTAAACCAAGCTCTTCTGCGGCCAACCTTCTAATCCCCTCACGATTCATAGTAAGTTGTGCCGCTCGAGCAGTCGGGATAACATTAAAGCCTTCACTTTCGAGCTCTACAAGGGTGTCAGTCGCTATTGCTTCTATCTCAGGAACAATAAATGCTGGTTGTTCTTTTTCAACAATCTCTCGTATTGCTTCGCCATCAAGCATAGATACAACGTAAGATTTATGAGCAACCTGCATTGCTGGCGCATTCTCATATCTATCTACTGCAATCACCTCTACACCTAAACGCTGCAGCTCAATAACTACCTCTTTACCTAGCTCTCCCGAACCAAGCATCATTACTTTAGTAGCTGTCTTAGATAGTGGTGTGCCGATAGTGACCATAGATACCTCTTGATATGCTTAGAATATTTAATGAGTTTGAAGAATAGAGAATATTGCATTTTTAAGCAATAAATAGCATTTTATGATTTTTTAAAATATAATTCTCACTATATTAGTCAACTATTAGGTAATTATCGATGAAAGAAAGAGTTGAAAAGGCTTTAGAGAAAATCAGACCAAGTTTACAAGCAGACGGCGGAGATGTTGAGCTGGTTGAGATTGTTGGTAATATTGTAAAGGTTAGACTTCAAGGCGCTTGCTCATGCTGCCCAATGGCTAACGTAACACTAAAAAATGGTGTTGAAAGAGTTGTAAAAGAGATGGTTCCAGAAATTGAATCTGTAGAATCAGTTTAAGCAGAATATCATTTAAGCCGTTTACACTCAGATAATTTAAGTTCTAATAATTTGAGTAGTAACGGCTTAGATATTTATACGCATTTATTATCTTGAAGTTTAAAACTTAATCGGCGCACTTTTATTACCCCACTTTCCAGGCTTATCTTCAAAACACCCTGGGATTTCATTATTACATTTTGAACACCTTGATCCTGGCATCATATTCCATTTACTTATTTCATAAGACTCTCTTTCTATTAACAACTCCCCGCAATTATCACAATATGTACTTGAACTAGCTGTATCAGCAATATTCCCTGTGTATACATACTTAATTCCATTCTTTAACGCTATATCTCTGGCTTTAAATAAGATAGATGGTGTGGTACGTCGGCTATCCATCATCTCAAATGCAGGATGAAATGCAGAAAAATGAAGAGGCACATCAGCCCCTAGATTTTCAAAGATCCACTTTGACATCTGCTCTATTTCTGCTGAAGAATCATTGGCATCAGGTATTAATAAATTTGTTATTTCAAGCCAGGTATTGGTTTCATGCTTCACATATTGCAAGGTATCGAGTACAGGCGCTAAATGTGAGCAGGTATATTTCTTATAAAAATCCTCGGAAAACCCCTTGAGATCAATATTCGCTGCATCCATCGCAGCAAAAAAATCTTTGCGCGGCTCAGGATTTATATACCCGGCGGTTACGGCAATAGCTTTAACCCCATTCTCTCTACAAGCTATGGCAGTATCAACAGCATACTCATGAAATATCACCGGATCGTTATAGGTAAAGGCAACACTTTTGCACTTATATCCCTTAGCAACGTGAGCAATCTCTTCAGGAGATGCTTTTTCTGAAA
Organism: Gammaproteobacteria bacterium; assembly: GCA_033852155.1. Classification (GTDB taxonomy): domain Bacteria; phylum Pseudomonadota; class Gammaproteobacteria; order QZLD01; family QZLD01; genus QZLE01. The sequence continues at coordinate 170,773 of JAWSVA010000010.1, forward strand.
GAATCAATTCTTCGTGAGATCTACTGATATCCCAATTTTGGCAAAATTTACAACCCAAATTACAACCTGCAGTTCCAAAAGATAAAACCGGAGTTCCTGGATAAAAATGATTTAATGGTTTCTTCTCAACCGGGTCGATACAAAACCCTGTTGATTTACCATAAGAGGTTAAAACCATCTGCGAATTAATATTCTCTCGTATAAAACAAAATCCACGTTGACCTGTTTTTAATACACAATAGCGCGGACAAAGGTCACAACCAATTTTACCATCATCTCTTTTATGCCAATATTTAGCCTGCATAAATAATCCTCCTGACAACCAAAACCTATGAATCCATTCATATAAGAACAGTGAATAATTAATTTTTCTCTCACCATTTGTCCATACTAAGGACATTATTTGAATACCACAATAAAAAAACTATACTTCTTAAATATGAAAAATTCAGAACGGACAGAGATATTATGCCAATAATTAGAGTTCCTGCGGTATCTGGTAGCTTTTACCCAAGCTCAAAATTAGAGCTTGAGTTACTGATTAAAAAGCTATTACAAAGAGCCAATCCTGACATTAACTCACCCCACCCAAGAGCTATCATTTCACCACATGCCGGGTACATATACTCTGGAGAGGTTGCTGCATCAGTTTATTCAATGATTAATAACGTGTCATTTTCTCGAGTTCTATTACTAGGACCAACTCACAGAGTTGCATTTAATGGTATGGCATTAAGTCATGCTGATTTTTTTAATACTCCACTAGGAGACATTCCACTAGATAAACAAACGATCAATAAATTATGCTCCATGCCTGATTTTACTTTCAATGATGCAGCACATCAGCATGAACACAGTCTAGAAACTCAATTACCTTTTTTGCAAAGCATCACTAATAAAGAGTTCTCAATAATACCAATCCTAATAAGTGATACAGATTATGCCAATACTGCAAATGCTCTATCAAATATAATTGATGACAAAAATACGATAACAATCGTAAGTTCTGATTTAAGCCATTTTCATAATTATGATGAAGCAGTTGAAATCGACTATTGCACCAGCAATAAAATCACGTCTCTTGATAAGTCAGCTATAGTCGGGAAAGAAGCTTGCGGATGCCATGCAATTAATGTGTTGCTAGAAGCAGCTAGGCAGCGAAACTGGACAGCAAAAAAAATTCACACAAATAACTCTGGTGATTCTTCAGGCACCAAAGACAGCGTTGTTGGATATGGAGCATATACCTTTGAGTAACTACACAAATGATGAAAAAGACAACCTGCTTAATCTTGCAAAACAGTCGATAGAGAATGGGTTAAAGTTTGGAAGACCACTCAAGGTTAACTTATATGACTATAGCAACAAATTAACTGAACAATTAGCAACTTTTGTTACTCTACATAAAGATGAGCAACTAAGAGGTTGTATCGGGTCACTCATTGCCCACCACCCTCTTGTGATAGATATAGCAGAAAATGCATACTCATCTGCTTTTAGTGACCCACGATTCCCACAGCTAAAGCAAGAAGAACTAAACCAGTTAAAGATCGACATATCCATTCTTACTCCACCAGAGCCAATAACATTTGCGGGCAGAGCAAACTTGTTAGAACAAATAAGACCAGGGATTGACGGACTAATTCTTTCTGAAGGATTTAACCGCGGAACATTTCTACCATCTGTTTGGGAATCCCTACCAGAAAAAGAGGAGTTCCTACAAAATCTGTTTATGAAAGCAGGTCTACCGCATGACTATTGGTCAGATAATATATGCGTTGAAAGGTATAAAACTATCTGTTTTGGTGCGGACTTTATCGAATGATAGATTCCACTGAATAACAAGTTTGAGGTAATAACATTGCAGCACCTAGTTTGAATATAAATGCTGCAAGTATATAAATGGTTTTACTAACGTAGCTTTATTCGCCTAACTGTGAGCGATTCAGATAAACCTGGATCGAACGATCTAGATAGGTTATCCAGTTGTTATATTGACTATGTATAGTATGCATAGAAGGGTCATATGCAAGTTCTTTGCTATCTACGTATTTTATACTATATAAATCAGCAGTATATGTAATTTTAATTTCTGCATAATGTTTGCGTACGCTTAGCTTACCACTAATCACGCCATCAGAAATTTCTTGCATTATCCAGCCTCTATGAGCACCAGCTTTAATAATTGCACTCTTAACAATATCTTTAGTTACTTTTTTATCAGAAACAGAGACCACATTTTGATCGTCGATATTCTTTATTTGGTATCCACCACAACCAATCAAAATAACAGCCAGAATTGATACTGCAAACAACTTAAATAATTTCATTATGAATCTCCCATAATTGTTGAAAAAGCGTGCTTTCACTGGCAATAATAAAATTCAATTTAATCACACGAACTTATGGTTGTGAGCTTATAGCTTCTGTATAATTATTGCAATATTTGCGGAGCACTACTTTGTGCGTAATTTTTTATAGGGAAGGCATGGATTACAATTATTCGGAAGACACTTTAACTGCTATTGAAGCTAAATTTGAAGCACAAAAAATAGCATTCGGACCAATACTTTTTCATGCTGCCAAAAGTATGAGAGATTTGGGAATACTTGAGTGTATTCACAAAAGTGGCAAAGATGGAATCACAATTGATGAGATCTCTTTTAATACCAAGATTTCAACCTATGGCGTTAAGGTTCTTGTCGAGATCGGCCTTAGTGGCCGCTTAATCATTACAAAAGAAAATAAGTACTACCTAACCAAAGTTGGTATATTCATACTTAGTGATGAGATGACTAAAGTGAATATGAATTTCACTCAAGATGTTTGTTATAAAGAGATGGAGTATCTAACTGAATCTATCCAAACAGGAAAGGCTGCTGGCCTTAAGGTTTCTGGAGAGTGGGACTCTGTTTACCAAATGCTACAGAACACACCTGAAGAGGATAACCAAAGTTGGTTTGAATTCGACCACTACTACTCTGACCATGCATTTCCACTTCTTCTGAAGACAGTTTTCGATGATAACGTTGAATCTTTAATGGATATCGGTGCTAACACTGGTAAGTGGTCAAAACTATGTCTTCAACATTCGGACAAAGTAGCTGTTACTGCTGTTGATCTACCAGGGCAGTTAGAAAGAGCTCGAAATAATATTGATGCAGCTGGTGTTGGAGATCGATTCACAACCTTCCCTGCTGATATGCTGAGCAAAAAAACAACTCTACCATCTGCAGTAGACGTAGTGTGGATGAGTCAATTTCTTGATTGCTTCTCTGAAGATGAGATCGTTTCTATCCTTGAGAAAATCAAAGCTGGAATGCGCGATGATACAGTTATCTATATCAATGAGACATTCTGGGACAAGCAAGAATATGAAGCAGCGGCATTCAGCCTACACTGCACATCACTTTACTTTACCTGTGTCGCTAATGGTAACAGTAAAATGTATCACTCAGATGATATGATTAAATGCATCGAGAAAGCTGGTCTGAAAGTAACCAAAGAGATCAATGATATTGGTCTTGGCCATACATTACTTAGATGTGAATTAGCGTAGTTAGCAATAATAACATCAGTAAAATTATATTTTCCGTGCCCTTCGACTCCGCTCAGGGTACGGAAAACGTTAAATCAATGCCCCAAAATTCGATGAATATTTTTCCAAAGACAAGGCATATTGAAGCCTTATGATGGAGCTTGCTGTAGCAAGTGACTGAATAAGCCTGCAGATATAACGCAGTATTTGGGAAAATAGGATCGAATTTAATAATTTTTGGAGAAAATGTAAGCTACTGCAACACCCACCGTAAAACTTTGCTTATCTTTCACCAACGGACTATCAGCAAACGACGCATTACTGATATTGTAATACTTGGCAAACACTCCATACCATAGATTCTTCTTGCGCGCTGAGATCCCCATTGCCAGACGTATTCCATCTGAACCAGATCTTGCTTCATAGGCTGGCCTTTCTGTCGTTGCGTAGCGCTGATCTACTCCGTAAACATAGTCATGGAATTTATCACTTGAATATGGAAGGCTTAATTTTGACACAAAATCTACTCTACCAAAAAAGTCACTATTCAACCCTTTTTCATATACTAGCTTTGGCTCTACCGTATAGCCTATGAATTCAAAATTACGAAAATCTGATGCCATAGCCCCTCTGATACCAAGATCGACGTAAATTTTATCTCTATCTTCATCTTTACCGGATAGAAACCACATTAGGGAAGGTCCCATCTCGCCTATCCAATCAAGGTCTTCCATTCCTTGGCGCGCCTTATTATCTTTGCTCTTGACAGGTATTGAACCGCTTGCGCTTATCTCCAGCTTAAACTCTTCGGTTTGCCACATCTCTCCTTGAAGAGAGTTTCTATCAAGAGTCACTCTATCGCTCTGATACCAAAAATATGGAAATGGAGCCGCAAAAATTGAGCTTTCATCAGAACCCACATAATCTGGGATTGAGGTTACAATTCCTCCAATACCAATCTCGTATTTAGCTTCTGCACTAACCTGAAATGAGTATGCCAGTCCAAAGATAGCCAGTAGAAGAATCTTAAATATAGAGGGATGCATTATTAGATACTTTTATACTTTTTTAAATATCAGTGATGTATTGATTCCACCAAAGGCAAAGTTGTTGCTCATTACATATGGAAAATCTAACCCTTCACGAATACTGTCACGTATATAATCGATATCTCCACAGCGCTCATCTACATTTTTTAAATTTATCGTTGGAGCATACCAGTTTTCATGCTGCATATTTATAGTCATCCATGCCTCCAAAACACCGCAAGCACCCAGGGTGTGTCCGGTATAACTTTTTAAAGAACTTAACAGAATTTTATTTCCGAATAACTCTTCGGTTGCATTTGATTCTGCGATATCACCATGTTCAGTTGCTGTACCATGTGCATTTACATAACCAATATCCATTGGTGTAAGCTCGGCATCTTCAAGAGCCATCTCCATAACTTTACGCATGGTTTCTTTTTGTGGCTGAGTTACATGTTTTCCATCAGAATTACAGGCAAAACCTACGATTTCTGCATAAATTTTTGCACCACGCGCCTTAGCATGTTCGTACTCTTCAAGGATTAATGTTCCTGCGCCCTCACCAAGAACCAAACCATCTCGATCAGCATCATATGGTCTCGGGTTTTCTTTTGGAGCATCATTTTTAATACTTGTAGCAAACAATGTATCAAAAACTGCCGCCTGTGTTGCGCAAAGCTCTTCTGCCCCACCAGCCACCATAAGTTTTTGTTTACCAAACTTAATGGCCTCATATGCATAACCAACACCTTGACTACCAGAAGTACACGCACTAGCAGTAGGTATTATCCTTCCTGTTAATCCAAAAAAAACACCTATATTTACCGCTGCAGTATGGCTCATCATTTTGATATAACTGCTAGCGTTTAGCCCATCTGTTTTATGGTTTATTAGCATATTACCAAAATCTTTTATCGCATCAGGAGTACCACTACATGAACCATATGAGATACCCATTCTGCCATCTTTAATAGATTCATCATCTATTAGCCCTGCATCAATAAGAGCCAGTTCAGTAGCTCTGGTTGCTAGGATTGCAACGCGACCCATACTACGAATTTTCTTTCTAGAATAATGGTCTGGCTTAACAAAATCTTTTACTGGGCCACCTAGGCGAGTATTCAATCCTTCGTACTTATCCCACTCTTCTATATACTCAATAGCTGAATTCATTTGCTTAAGATTTTCAGATACGGTTTCCCAATCGGAACCTATGGGAGATATTCCAGCCATACCTGTTACCACAACACGCTTCATTGCTTTTTCATTTGCCATCAGAGCATCCCTCCATTGACTGAAATAACCTGGCGGGTGATGTAAGCCGCCTCTTCCGATAATAAGAAGTTAACCAGAGCAGCGACCTCTTCTGGTTTTCCTAAACGTTTTGCAGGTATCAGCTTCATCGCTTCAGCGAGCGGTGCACCTTCCATCATATCGGTTTCGATAAGCCCTGGTGCAACACAGTTTACAGTGATCTTACGTTTAGCCAGTTCAACCGCAAGAGCCTTAGTTGCACCAATAATTCCGGCCTTAGCAGCGCTATAGTTTACTTGGCCGCGATTGCCCATAATGCCTGAGACCGAGGATAAAGTAACGATCCTGCTAGGCTTACGCGAAGATATCATCGGCATGATAATTGGATTAAGCACGTTATAAAAGCTATCTAAATTGGTATGAATTACCGAATCCCAATCATCCCCACTCATTGCTGGAAAGGCATTATCACGAGCAATACCAGCGTTACATACAACGCCATAATAGATTCCATGCTCTTCAACATCAGCTTCAAGAATTGAACGACAAGTTTCTCTATCACCTATATCAAACTGTAAAATCCTTGCCTGCTGCCCTGCTGCTTCAACCTGTGACTTAGTGTCTTCAGCCTCAGCAACATTTGAGCGGCAGTGAACCACGATATCATAACCACACTGAGCCAGTTTGATTGCTATCGATTTACCTATTCCGCGACTTGATCCCGTAACTAATACTGTTTTACTCATTTTCCTGTTCTCTTCTTGTTCTCTTATCGTTTTTTGTTAATTGGTCTGTAAAAATTCATTTGCATCATTTGGCTGGAAAACATTTAACGATGCGGTTGCTATCTGTTCACCCTGCTTTTCACCATCTACTAGATTACTATCACCTGACGTTTCAATCGTACATTGGAATACACTCAGGCCGTTGTCACCTTGAATCACCCTTTCTGCCGTAACTTGTAACTTCATACCTATTGGAAATTCGGTAAGTGTTGAGATGTATTTTCTACTTCCTACCAAAAAACCTATCTTTACTGGTTCGTTATTCTCACGTGAAATTCTTCCGGCATAAGCAGCAATGGTCTGTGCCATATACTCAATTCCTACCCATGATGGAACAGCATTATTATCATTGAGAAATTCTGATTCTGGAGTAATCTCCACCTCTGATTTAAACCACTCTTCATCATAATCGACCATACGGTCGATAAGCAGCATGGGTTTCTCATGCGGAACCAACTGTGAAATTTTATATGTTTGTGTACCCATTTGAATCTCTATCCAGTCTTCTTTTATTAACTAGCGTTTTTTACGATTAAGGCGCTTTTATGACTAGTGAAATATTACTTCCACCAAATGCAAATGAGTTGCTCAATGCGTACTTAGGCTTTTCATCCGTTTTAAAACCATCTCCAACTAAATTTATTTGTGGAATTGCATCATCATATTCACCATCATTGATATGTTTTGGCAGTTTCCCAGATGCTTGCGCGGAAAGCGCCAAACAACAAATACCTAACTCAATCGCACCAGCAGCTCCAAGCGTATGCCCGGTAAATGGTTTGGTAGAACTACAAGGAGTCTGGTTGCCAAATATTTCAGCAACTGCCTTTCCTTCCATATCATCATTATGCTTAGTAGCTGTTCCATGCAGATTAACATATGAAACATTCTCAGCGGTAATTCCTGCTTGTTCTATCGCATCAAGCATAGCCTTTTTTGCCCCTTTGCCTGTTGGGTCTGGAGCAGAGAAATGGTAAGCATCTGATGATTCACCAATACCAGCAATTTCAATCTCACCAGGCTCAGCACTTAGCAAAAACAGGCCTCCACCTTCACCAATATTAATCCCTTTCCGATTTTTACTAAATGGATTACATAGATCTTCACTGATTGCTTCTAGAGAGTTAAAACCATTTAAAGTCAGTTTGCATAATGTATCAACACCGCCAACTATCACTGCATCGCACACATCTGATTGAATAAGGCGTTGTGCAGAAGCAACCGCTTTGGCACCGGATGAGCATGCTGTAGAGATAGTATAACAAGGCCCAGTTGTTTTTAAGACACTACGTAAATACTCGGATGGTGATGACATTTCCTGCTGTGAATAGTGGTACTCTTGTGGAAACTGTCCATTTTTTTGAAAACCTACCAATGCCCTTTCACCATTCTCAATACCACTAGTGCTAGACCCAAGTATTATACCCACCCTTTCGTTACCATAACGATCGATAGCAGCGTTAACACTCTTTTCAATCTGTTGATAAGCAGCCAACAACACTTGGTTATTTCTACTTCTATGAATCTTTGGGGTATCAGCATCTAGCTCAGGAAGTGCATCGGTAATCTTTCCGATGCATACATCTTTATCGGATATATAATCAGCAGATTTGATAAGAGGCGACTTCGCCACTTCAAAAAGATTATGCCTGATTGCATCAACACCTGCTCCCAAAGCACATAAGATCCCAATATCATTGATATAAATTTTGGTCATATCATTTTGTTCCATATCATTCATCACTAAATCATTTATCAATAACTAAGTTTTCAAATTTGAGACAATATCCTGCAGCAAGGTTACACACCTTTGCATTTGCCCCATCAGGTAGCACTTTATCAATTTCAGCCTTGTAGATAACATCGTCTTGATAGACAAACTCTCTTAATTCAGGCGAACTAACCATCTTCCACTCACTGGAAGAAATCGCATTGCGCAACGCTGCCTCTGGCCAATAGGCCATCTGGTAGTGCAATAGAATATCACGCCCAGTGAAATATTCAGCCAGCATTGGCTCTATCTCGTCTATTAAAGTTTTTCCATCATAATCAATCATCAGTAGGCGTTTACCAAAATCAGTAAGCCCTGCAATCTTGATTCTATCTGACGCCAACTCTGCAATTCCAATCAGTGCGATTTTTTTCTCGCCAAATGTAACTGTTATCTTCTGCTGTAAAATCATAGGGGAGGATAAAAAACTACTATCTGATAATGGAAAATCATCAAGTCCAGGTCCAGGTATGAGCATTGCGCAACCGGATGCAAATACTCCAAGCACGGTTATTAACAAAAAGCGCAATAAAGACACTACTTCACCTCTCTAGCATTGGTTTGAAAACGATAAAGCAAAATTGTAAATATCCATACCGAAATAATACCAATCAAAAGAGTCAGGCCAAAAAACTTGAGCACTGGCGTATTACTCATCGAGAGAAATCCAAAGGAGCATATGGTTGTATAACATGACAGTACAACTGCAAATAGTGACTCTTTGGAGCATTTAGACTCTTTTAGGAAAATCCCATAATCAAGTCCAATACCCAATACAAGCAATAAAGCCAATACACAAAATATATTAAGCGCTATTCCAAGTAATGAAAGCAATGCAACAGTAACAACCGTTGCCATAAACGGAGCTAGTAAGATATAAATCGCTTTACGTTTGTAGCGTAGCGTCAGCAATAACAGCACTGCGATATATGCTGCGACCAACATTATGGTGATTACCTGGCGATAATCCTTCAATACATTGGAGATATCAGTAACTTTGTCTACGAATCTGACAGACTGGTCTTTATCGGCAAAAAATTGTTCCAACTTTTCACTATTGGGGCCGGTCAATGTAATAACTGACAAATATCCAAATTCTGTTTCTCCTACCCATTGGTAATTAATAGCTTCAGAAGCTGGGTTGGCCAACCATTGTTTGATATCAAGGTAATTATCTTTATTGGATCTATATGTCTGTAATGCTTGATCTATCTGCTGTTGTGGAAAACCAAGGCGGGTATATAGCTGTGAGATTGCGCCGCCTTCAGAATAGATCTGCTCACCCAATATTTGATAATCATCATTTTGGGTTTGAATAGATGGAACCATATTGGATACTGCGTTAAAGCCAGTTAATGCGCCATCTGCAATCAAGTTTTGTAGCTGCGCTGTTACCTGCTCCTCTCGCTGTAATAGTTCTTGTTCACTAGCTGCCGAAACGATTATGAACTGGGTTGAACTGGGTGGCGCAATCAATTGGCGTATTAGTTGCTCGGATCGTTTTAACTCTGCAGATGGGTTGTTAAGTACCGCAATACTATCATTTGCCTTAAATGTGTAAACACCAGCAACAACCATAACAATGGTAAGAACAAGCAAGACAGGTAAGGTTTTAAAGTTACTTTTATTAATTCTTATTATGGTTTTATACAACCAGGCAGAGATGAATTGTTTATCCCCCCTGCCGACTCTTCTATTAACAGGGTTTAGTAGAGAAAACCAGCACACGACTGTGAGCCATGAACCAATTAAGCCAGCCACTGCAAATAATGACATTTGCCTAATACCTGGAAATGGAGCCAGAGCCAAGGCACCATAAGCGATACAGCTAGATATCAACCCAAGGGATAGACCGGAGAAGATCATTTTGATGGTCATCTTTCCATCAAAACCTTCTCCTGAATTTAACTCGCACAAAAAATGTAATGCATAATCAATAGATACACCAACAAGACTTGCACCAAAAACCATGGTAATTAGATTTAATCGTTCAAACACCAACAGCGATAATACAAAAGCAAACAAGCAACCTATCAGCGTAGGGATAAATGCCAGAGCAATTTTTGATGGGCGACGAAACACCAGCAGTAAAACCAAGCTAATGAAGATTATCGAACCAATACCTATGGTTGAAATCTCTCCCCTAGCAGTTTTAGCTCCATGCATCGCATGAAATAAAAGCCCCGACTTAACAATCTGAATATTGTCATCAACCTTCATTGCCTCGGCATCTGCCAGTTCAATCAAGTCAGCAACCTGTTTTTGGGTGGATATAGAAAATGGATCATCACTTGTCTGAATAAAAACAATTATCCACTCCTGCCCTTTATATTCAGCAGCTATAAACCCATCTTTGATAAATGTGTTTGAGCCAGTATTTATACCCTGTACCCATTCCATGGTGTGATTAAATGGATCTTCTAAAATGCTACCAACCCTTGGTGTAAAAGGTGCATAGATGGATTTTATTGTTTCTTGTAATAGCTCATCACGATTTCCAGCAGCGATCTTTGCGGCAAAACTATCTGCCAATAAATGATATCTGTGATTAAAGAATAGCTGTTTAATTTTATCGATCTGTTGCGGATCTATCTTACACGCGACCTTACTTAAAACATTATCCTTATCGTTATCAGCCAATGTATTGCAAAACTTCTGCGCAGACTGCGCGGCTTTAGTGAAATCATCATGTTGAAATAGGAATAGCTGCTTTTTTGATATCTTAGCTGATATCTCATTTACCACTTTTTCTGCAACCGGATCTTTTTGATCTGCAGGAAGAAGGGATAGGATACTGGTATCAAAACTGATTCCAGTATTAATTCTATGGGCGCAATAACCGATTAAAGCAAGAACACATACCCCCCAAATAATTGCTAATTTCTTGCTTCCAATCAAAGCTCTATTCCTCTTCCATATTTGAGGATAACTTGTTAGAAGAGGATTTATTAGTGACAGCAATTGCCTTAACCTGCTTAAACTCTATCTTAGTTGTATCGCCATTCTTCTCTTCAATCTGCATAAAGTTAATATACTTATCACCATGCAAGGTCAGGCTTAGAAACATAGTTTGAAATAGCTGATCTTCTGGGGTTAAAACTGCCTTCCAACCAAACTCACCACTTTCACCCTCAATAGAGAAATACTTTTCCAGCACATCCCAATTACCAGAAAAAAGATCCAGAAACATGGTGATGATCTTTTGGTAATGGTCAGCAGGAGCATCCAACCCTTCAACCATATTTTCAACCGAGCTTCTTTTGGTTATTTGGTCATACTCTATACTATAGGTGTTTTCGATTGGAGTCTTGATATGCCAGATAAGCTTATCTTCTTTTTTATAGCTAAAAACACCTTTAGAGATAAGGGGAATTGAAAGTCCCTTAATGATCTTGCGCTGTGTAAAGTCACCAGTAACGGACTCTGCATCTATCGATCTTTTTTTAAGTTCTTCGAGGATTGGGGCTGCGTGAGAAATAGATATACCAAGGGTTAAAAGCAATAAGACAAAAACAAGTCGGTTGAGCGCAGTCGAAGTCATCTTGTTTTTTTTACTTTTTATTGACCCTTCGACTACGCTCAGGAATCTTGAAAAATTAAAACTATGGAATGACGTTGTTTTTTGACTTTCAGCTTTTCCGCCCCCTGAGCGTAATCGAAGGGTAGGAAAAATATTAACGTTCACTATTTTCACCTAAATACCTCTCAACCTTTTCCAGCAACACATCAGGAGATACAAAGCACAACTCCTTCGTACCACCCACAACTGCCACCTGTACTGAATGACCTTTAGTTAATCTATCACCAGTTTCAGCATCATGAATCTCATATTTGACCTTGATGCGATTTTCCCACTCCACCAGCTCTGCACTTACCTTAAGCTTTTGACGATACACAGCAGGACGAATGTATTTAATATGCAGGTCAACGATAGGCCACATATAGCCAGATTCTTTCATATCTGGAATATCATAGCCAAACAAACAAAACAGCTCGGTTCTAGCAATCTCAAAGTATTTAGGGTAACGACCATGCCAAACAATATTCAATGGATCTAAATCATGAAAATTGACCTCAACGATCACTTCTGCCTTGATCTTCGGTACGCCTTTACCCTTTTTAGTCATATAAATTCCATGATTGTTGCTTGATGTTTTCAATCATACTACGCAGGTCTGAATCAAGTTCCCTATCTTCTTCTACGAATGCAGAAATCTTACGCACTTCTGCAATCATGTTTTTAATGTTACTAGAAAGTTCGATCTCTTCATCATGTAACTCAGTACGAATCTCTACACCTTGGGATGCAGCCATAAGTACTGCAGCAGCAACCTGCTCGGTAAGTTCCAAAATACGAATACAATCACGAGCTGCAATCGTTCCCATACTAACCTTATCTTGGTTATGACACTCTGTTGAACGAGAAAACACACTTGCTGGCATGGTGTTCTTTAAAGCCTCAGCAGTCCATGAAGACACACCAATCTGCACAGCCTTGAAGCCATGGTTAATTGCCGCTCTAACACCTGTAGCACCAGATAGGTTTGCGGGTAATCCATTATTGAACTTGGTGTCCATAAGCAGTGCCATCTGTCTATCAAGCAGATCGGCAATATTAGCTACAGCTACCTTCAAGGTATCCATCGCCATTGCAATATGACCACCATAGAAGTGACCACCGTGCATTACGTGCTCACCTTCAGCATCGATAATAGGATTATCGTTTGAGCTATTAAGCTCATTCTCAATCATGGTTCTGCACCATGGAAGAGTATCTTCTAACACACCAATAATATGAGGGGCACAACGAATTGAATATCTGTTCTGCAGTCGCTTTGGATTTTTTAGTGGTTCGCCAGTATGGATATCATCACGAATCCAAGCTGCTGCTCTTTGCTGACCTGCATGTGGTTTAACATCAAACAGAATTTCATCAAAGTGATGTGCATTTCCATTAATCGCAAAAGTTGCCAGCGAAGTGATCTTGGCAGCCAATTTACTTAAATATTCAGCTCTCTCAAACGCCAGACACGCAACAGCAGTCATCACCGCTGTGCCATTCATTATCGCAAGCGCTTCTTTTGGCCTTAGAGTTATTGGATCAATATCTTCTTTTGAAAATACATCACTGGTATCACATTGCTCATTTTTATAGTAAACCTTTCTCTTTCCACATAATGCCGCTGCTACATAGGACAGCGGAGTCAAATCTCCACTGGCACCAACAGAACCCTCTTGCGGAATTACCGGAACAATATTCTTATCAATTAAAGTAGCTAACTGTTTAAGAAGACCATAACTAACACCGGAAAAACCCTTTGTGAGTGATGCCAAACGAGTCATCAAAACAGCTCTGCCAGTCTCTTCGTTAAAGAATTCACCTAAGCCGCAACCATGGAATGTGTACAGGTGAATTGGAAGCTCATTCACCAGTTCAGCAGGAACCTGAACAGTGCATGAGTCGCCATAACCTGTTGTCACGCCATAGATAGCACCATCCTTTTCCAGCAGTTTATCCAGAAATTCAGCACCTTTATTAATAAGGTTTTGAAACTCTTTATCATCGTTAAGTGCTACCTGCTTCTTTTTCTTTGCTACAGCACAAACCTGTTCAATAGTTAGGAAGGAATTATCTACCCGAATTACATCTTGACTCATAACTTCTGATTACCTTTTTGAGACCAGAATGGGAAAAAGTTACCCCATTGAAGTGGAGCTAGTTTGCAATAATGCTCTAGTCGCTTAGCGTATTTTTGCGCTAGATCGGCAAATACTGCATCGCGGTCATTACGTGATCTTTTGACCTTATCAACAAATTTTTCGAAATACATTTTATAGCGCCCAGAATGCTTAAGGCAAAAAACCAACACAATCGGGCAACCTAATAACATTGCCAGCACATAAGGTCCTACCGGAAAATCAGCCTCTTTCCCAAGAAACTCTGCTGTTTGCGTGCTATCACTGGATATAGGAACTCTGTCACCTACAATTACTACGAACTCACCATTATCAATCTTATCTTTGAGAAGAATGATGGTGGCTGGATCAATCTCTGTCACCTGAATAAGATTCATGCGATTGGAATCATTAACATCAGATAATAGAGAATGAAACTTCATCGCATGCTTAGTGTGTACAAGTACGTTTACTTTTACACCAGGAACATCGCGCGATAGCCCTCTGCAAACCTCAAGATTACCGTGATGCGATCCAACCAATAACGCACCAGTACCATTTTGCATATAATCAACTACGATCTGACGATTTTCATAATCCAGATGATTGATATCAAGCTTACCCATCCATACGCGAACCTTATCCACTATCAGATTTGCAAACTGTAAAAAATGTTTAAACCCGATCAATGGCGATGATTTTATCTTCAGTTCTGGGTATGTATTAGCAATATTTTGTAGATATTCACGCGAGGCCTTTCTTGCCTGCGATTTAAACAAATAGAAATATAGAATAACTGGATACAGAGCGATATAAACCGGCAATACACCAAAGATTACCAGAATATAATAAAGGGCTTTTATCCCAATACTAGCGCCAACCTCATCCACATCTGCCCAGTGTTCCTCACCTTCAGCCCCCTCCCTTTCCTGATTCGCTTTCAGTTCAGCATTACCCATGCTACCCCCTACCCTGCTCTTTTTGAAGTGATTGTTTTTTAGGAATCAACTTTCTCAACAACAATTTTGGTAAACGTATCAACATCCCAAAAAACAGGCGAGCATGCATCTTCGATATCAAAATATTATCTTGTACTGCATCAAAATGTGAAATGCCATCATTATGATAAATAACTTTGATTGGAACGTTTTTGATATCAACTTCGTCCCAAAATAATCGAACCATGATCTCGGTATCAAAATCCATTCGCAAACCAAGATTAACTCGCTCAAGAAGATTACAGGTAGTTTCTAATGGATAAACTCTGTAACCACACATCGAATCCTTAATCTTAAACGAAAGAGTGTTAATCCATACCCAAAAATGGGTAATATATCGAGCGATTAATCGCGTTTTGGGCACGGTCTCATCATAAACTGGAATCGCGGTTATCAATGCATAAGGGCTGGCTTTTGATACTGCCTGCATCTGATCTAATTTTTCAATATCATGCTGTCCATCAGCATCTATCTGTATTGCGTGAGTATAACCATCAGCCTTAGCCTTTTTTAGCCCTGCTATCACTGCAGCACCTTTACCACCATTCTGGGGTAAATGCAGAACATCAACAGTTTTGTGCTGTTGTTGCAGCTGATCTAAAACCTTAGTGCAAGCCTCACGACTTCCATCATTAACAACAATAACCGGAAGCGCAAAAGGTAGTATTCGATCTAGCGTAGACGCTATATATTTCTCATGATTATAGATTGGGACAATAACACAGTACTTATTTTCTAATCGTTTGCTCATTGAATCTGCTCCAGCTTTATTCTACCACTGGAGTATTTAATATCGCCGGAGAAGTACTTAAAGGCAACATTCGACTTCTCACGATTATAAGCCAGATCAAGGCTTACATTAGAACCAGGAGTTATCACACCCTGAAACTTAATTGCATCAAGTTGTTTAGATACCACGTCAATCTGAAAATACTCTTTAGCAAAATATGCTACCCAAGTAAGTTGTACCACACCTGCTAGAATTGAGGTGCCAGGGAAGTGACCTCCAAAATAATAGATATCAGTTGGAACATATATCTGCAATGAGACCTTGTCGCCTTCACCCTTAACATCAGCTTCAATTACTTCTGGTAATTTTGGTTTTTCACCATCGACAAAAAGTCCATTAAGCTTGGTATACTCAAACTTTCCTTGAGCATTAACCGGTAATTCGTCAACATAACGCCACTTTCTCGGCATTAATACATTTTCAAAACTGCCTTTTAAGAAGGTAGAAAATTCTTTATTGAGTTTAAACTTACCCTTATCAACCAGAAAATCCTTACCACTTGCAGTCAAAGTAGCAGCTACCGCAATAATTTCTCTGGTTTCAGTGATTGTAACGATACGGCAAGCACTTAAAAATGGATGTTTAAGTAATATCGCTTCCATCTCATCCAAAGATAGCCTTTTACCCTCTATCTTCACAATTCGATCTGTTCTGCCTTGTAAAACAAAACCTTTACCATCTGGGCTACACTCAATCTTATCGGTAGTTTTATATAGTGTAGTACCTGGAAGGTGCGCTGATATTAGCTGCATCGCTCCGCTTTCATGGTCTTGGGTAATTTCAACCCCAGGGAATGCACTCCAAAAAACATCATCACTGCTATCTTCACATTTATATGCGATTCCACCAGTCTCCGTGCTGCCTAATACCTCGATAACACCAACTTGCAACTGCTCTCTTACATTAAGGCTATCTTCCTTCTTCAATGGCGCTCCAGAAGAAAAAATACCTTTAATCTTGCTTTGTAAAATTCTCCATTCAACCGATTCTGGCATACGTGATAATTGCGTCGGACTGGAAACCAGCACACTTGAATCTATATTCGCAAGAACGCCATGCAGCTCTTCTGGGTAAGTCAATATTTCAGAATAAATGGTGCGACCTGATAACAGTGGCCAGATTAAACGGAACAGTAAGCCATAAATGTGTTGATGAGAAACACTTCCAACAACTACACTTTTACCAATCTCTTCGCCCCAAAGTTGTTCTAGGGTATTTACTTCAGTCTCTATTTGACGCAAAGACTTTTCAACCAGTTCTGGAGTGCCAGATGAACCTGATGTATAAAGCGATATCACAGGTTTATCTTGTGAAATTAGTGCTGTATTAATTTCAATATCTTGCTGCCCAATACTTAGTAAATCAAGTGGCTCAATGATTAAAAAATCCACTACAAATTCTTTAGCAAAATCACCAATAAAACCATCAACACCGAATCCATCAGAACCTAGCAACAGATTTTGACAAGTACCTTGCAGATTATTCCCCGGCATTACAACGTGATTACCAGATATCAATATTGCACAAAAAGCGGTTAGAAATTGGTAACTATCTTCAAAATATATAGCGAGATTCTTATCTTCTTTACTGCCGAAAACAGTTTGAATTGCAGATAGATAAGCCGAAACATGGGATAAGAATTGTTGATGAGTTACAACTGCACCACTTTCATCGATAGCAACAGGTAAGTCACCATTGCTAGTAAGGGCCGCAACAAGTTTCAAGCTATATGGCATATTCTTACTCAACTATTTTCCCCACCTTCGGTATTTCTCATCTCAATTTTTCTCATAACAATTCGCCGAATTAAATATTCACCAGCAAACATAACCCCAATCAATATATAAGAAATAAGGCCATTATAAGCTGTCCAAACTTCCTGACTTGCATAAAATGTTGTAGCTACCGCTGCTGAACCATTCAATACGAAAAACATACACCAAGCGATAGTAACTTTTCTGGTATATGGCACTGCCTCTTCTGGAAAGTTTTTATCCATCAGGCGTGCAAATTTCTCTATTATAGGTGGTGGCCAAAAGAGGCTTGATGCAAAAATAACTAACATCCCAAAACTAACTAAAGCTGGATAAAGTTTAATCCCATATTCACTATCAGTTACCAAGGTTCCCAGGATTAAGAAAATCCCTCCTATAAGGATAAACCTAAATTGCGGAATTCCCTGCTTACCTTTGCCACCACTTTTGCTGAACCAAAACCTTACCGTCAAAATTGCCAAAATAAGTCCTGCGACAATTCTGATATCAAAGTGCTGCAAACCAAAATAGACGAGCACCGGATATAAAAATATCGAAACTGTTAACAGAATGTTAAAAACTTTTTTCATAAATAAGCAAAGGAATTAGATAAGTAACATGTAAATATATGGTGGGAGTTCCCACCATATATTGGAATAAACTATTGTGAGTTATGAATTAAGCAATCCGCTCACAACATTAACAACATCTCCCATAGTTCTTACTGCCTTAAACTCATCTGGCTGAATCTTTTTGCCAGTTTCTTTTTTAAGCCTAACAACAAGATCTACAGCATCGATACTATCAATATCAAGGTCTTCATACAGATTGGTTTCCATCGTGATTGAAGATTTCTCAACCTCAAACAACTCTTCCAATAAGTCAGCAACCATTTCAAAAATTTGTTCTTTAGTTTGCATACAACAGACCTCCAACTACGCCTCTTTTGTCTCAGAAATGAACTTTTCTAGGGTTTTAATACTATAAAAGTGTTCTCTGTTCTCTTCTGCATCAGACTTAACCTTAACTGCGTATCTTTTTTGCAGCGCTACGCCAAGTTCTAATGCGTCGATTGAATCAAGACCAAGACCATCACCAAAAAGTGGAGCCTCATCGTCAATATCATCGATAGAAACATCTTCTAGATTCAATGTTTCAATAATCAGTTCTTTAAGCTCTGTGGCTAATTCAGACATAAACTATCTAACTCCTGTGAAAAATATTTTTCTAACTTCTTTGTTAGAGAACGAGCAGCAATATTTGTGCTTTTCTCTTGTGTAAAATGTTCGACACTAATCTTATCTTTAACTATCATCGTAAAGTGGAATTTTTTCAGCGGTATATGATACCACTTATCCAATTTGGTTAAAGTAGAAGGATTGCACCTTATAATAACAGGGGTAATATCAATCTCACCTCTTAAAGCTACATTTGCCGAACCACGCTTAAATTTCAACTTTTCCCCAAGAGTAGTACGCGTACCTTCAGGAAAGATTATCAATGAATTCCCATTTTTAATGGTATCTATAGACCGCTGCAAAACCTCTTCTGGAGCATCATTCATTATGTATCCCGCAGCCCTTACTGGCCCTGCAGTGAATGGATTACTACTTAACTTACCTTTCACCACACAATCTGTACGCGGTATAAAAGCAATCATAAACACCACATCAATAAGTGATGGATGATTTGCCACGAAAAGTTGCCCAGGTTCCTTTAGCTTCTCTATACCGTCAACTGTATATGATAAAACCCCGGAAAAACGCATTACTTCTATAAAAAAACGGAAGCTATGATGGATAAATAACTTTCCATTAATATACCTAGTTTCTTTATTTCTAAATATAACCAAAATCAGAGGAGTAACAATTAGCGCTATAAATACACCACCAATACCGAATAATACAAAACAACAACCAGTAGCAAAGAGACGCCAATAGTAATTAACTGTATTCAAGATTAATCTTCCACGACTGTTTATTTTGTGTAGAAGCACTACTTAATTCAATACTTTCATTTTGTAATATAAGATTTTTGGCAAATTCAAGCGCCATCACATCTGAAACGTTAACCTCTTCTTCAGGCTGAACCGAGCTTAAGCTGCACTTGATTCCACCAAAACCACTTAGGGATAACACAAACCCAATGGCAAATGGATACGCTGGTAATGGACAGTACTGTTGGTACTCTTCTGGAATCGGCTCATCATAAATCATGCATAAAACCTGTTCAGCCGGACCACTTTTAAGTTGTCCATACGCCTCATAAAAACAATTAATTAAATCTTGCGGGCCAGCGGTTATTGCTGTTGTAGGCAAATCATCTTTATTGGCGATAGTAAAGATACCGCTTATAGCGTTATGAACCGATAAGCTAAATTTGGTTGGAGAGATCTCATCATTCCAAATTAACTCTTTAAGCATTTTGATAGTGGTTTGAATCCCTCCATGCCTAGAGCAGAAGATTGATGGCATGTAGCCATTTTTTTCAACCAACTGGGAAGCAATATTAAGAGATATTTTACCTAAATGCCCCAATCTTCTATGCATAGCAGGAGGAACAGCCGCAACCTTAGGAGCTAAACCATCATCAACAATTGAAATTTCACCTTGTGCCCAAAATTTAAAATCAGAGTCACTTTCTATGGTTGGAACCCAAACCAACCAATCTTTTATATAAAGACCTAGCATTCAAAACCCACATTTCTAAATAAAAATAATGCTTAAATTAGCCCAGTTTGATCAGGCTAGAACAAAACACTAATACTTTTTTCGTTACAAATAAATCAAGGTTAAGAATTATATAGAATATCAAATACATATTCATTAAAATCATTAAAATCATTAAAATCATTAAAATTCCACTTAAGAACAAACGAATTCATAGCCTTTAAATCAACTTCATTATTGTTATAACATGTATATACGTTTTGGATATCACCCATGAAAAATAGCTTTGACATCAATATTCATGCACTCTGCTATCCTACTTTCAAGCGTCATCCGAGCATCATCGCAACCGCGTTTTGCTGCAGCATAAATACAGTTTAATCCTTTCTGAATATCTATATCAGTTCCAACCCCATCGATATACATATAGCTTATATTAAGTAGCGCAGCTGGATAGTGCTGATCAGCAGCAGAACGAAACCATTTAAAAGCTAGCTTCTCATCCTTTACCACTCCTTCCCCAGATAAGTATAAAAAGCCGAGGGCATTCTGTGCAGGGGCATAACCACTCATGGCACACTTCATATAACGCGAGAAGGCTTTACTTAAAGATACATCACCATCGATCCCATATTGATAACAGCAACCAAGCTGAAAATCTGCTTCAAGTTTCTTATCTTTTTTACAGTTAATACTATTACTGTGTTGCATATCCAAACTCATAACTACCCCCAATTTTTTCCGGAGATTAATACTTTATAAACAAATATATTATCAATATATGTGCCAACCAATTTACGGTTTTTTTACCCTTTTATCTGGCAACAATTACCAGTTATCACAGTGAGTTACTTTTTTTGTCACTTTTACCAAGCAGTGCATGACAAATATGGGTAGATTGTCACATTTTAAAGTTCCGCCTGGTTTGTTATGAGAACACTTGAATACGTTGCTGAATGAATTTTCCACACGCGTGGAAAATGTTTTATGGCGCTAAATATTATTTGATAGTTAAATTTTCCTTGATCCTTCGGCTACGCTCAGGAATCTTGAAATTTAAGGCGCAACTCCGCCTTAGAGTGGGAGTTTACTTTAGTAAATGACTACTCTAAGGCAGAGTTGCAACACAGATATTGGGAAAAACAATGCACAAACAAAATTCGGAGAACATTTAACTAAAGATAAGGCATATCAAAGCCTTATGAGGGCGCATACTAACAGTATGTAACCAAATAAGCCTGGAGATATAACGCCGTATTTGGAGAAATAGACCAGAATTTAGAAGTTGGCGTGGCCAGGTGTACGTGGAAATGGAATAACATCCCGCACATTCTTCACCCCTGTAATATAAGAGACAAGACGTTCAAACCCTAACCCAAAGCCTGAATGCGGAACTGTCCCGTAGCGACGTAAATCGCGATACCACCAGTAATCCTCTTTACTTAACCCCATCTCTTCAAGCCTGGCATCAAACACATCCAAGCGCTCCTCACGCTGGCTACCACCAATGATCTCACCGATACCTGGAGCTATCACATCCATTGCTGCTACAGTTTTACCATCATCGTTTTGGCGCATGTAGAATGCTTTTATATCCCTAGGGTAGTTTTTCACTATTACTGGTGCATCAAAGTGTTTTTCACATAGATATCTTTCATGCTCTGACTGCATATCTATTCCCCATTTAACCTTATATTCAAAATCTTGACCTGACTTTTCAAGTATCTCTATCGCTTCACTATAATTAATTTCTATAAAGTCAGAGTCTAATAACTTTTCAAGTCTTGAAATAGCTTCTTTATCAACCCTTTGTGCAAAGAACTCCATATCATCTTTACGTTCTGTTAAAACTCTGTCTGCAATATATTTAAGCATTTTCTCAGCTAATTTGGCGACATCATCTAGATTAGCAAAAGCCACTTCAGGCTCTATCATCCAAAACTCAGATAAATGTCTGCTTGTATTTGAGTTTTCAGCTCTAAATGTTGGGCCAAAGGTATATACCTTGGACATTGCACAGCAATATGTCTCAACATTTAACTGGCCCGATACTGTTAGATATGCCTGTTTACCAAAGAAATCTTCACTGTAATCTATTGCACCAGAATCAGTTCTTGCAGGATTGCTCATATCTAATGTGCTGACCTGAAACATCTCACCAGCGCCTTCACAATCACTAGCTGTAACTATAGGTGTATGAACCCAGTAGAAGCCATTTTCATGAAAAAAATTATGAATAGCCTGTGATAGACAATGCCTTACTCTTGTTACAGCACCGATTATGTTAGTTCGTGGTCTTAGGTGTGCATATTCCCTAAGATATTCAAGAGTGTGACGTTTTGCAGAAATAGGGTATGTATCTGGATTTTCAACCCACCCAATCACCTCTATATTTTCTGCCTCAATTTCATACTGCTGCCCACTCCCCTCTGATTCGTTGACAATACCATCTATAGCAACTGAACACCCAGCTGTTAAACGTTTTATATCACTTTCATAATTAGACAACGTATTTAATGCAACAACTTGAACAGTATCAAAGCATGACCCATCGTGAATAGCCAAGAATGATAAGCCAGCCTTTGAATCACGCCTGGTCCTAACCCAACCTTTTATTGAGATTTTATCACCTAATTTGATCTCCCCTTGCCAAATTTTTGAAATTTCCAGGTGGGCCATTTTAACTCCTTAAAGACTATATATTTTGAGTGAATATTTCATAGTTTCTATAAAAAAACAACTGTACTACCAATCTCTGTTTATGGGTACAAATAAATAATGAAGCACGAGCATTATCGCTAGGAAAAAATAGTTAGGCCATTTCATAGCGTTTTGTGATCTTATTATTTGATTATTAGATTAAAAATGGCATTATGTTAGATATAAATTATTATGCTTTTGGGGGGATATTTTGACAGGGAAAATCACAAAGAAATATCTATATGAAACCTTTGCAGGAGAGGTTAGCCTTGTACGATCTCTCGAACTAGCAAAAAAAATTATAATTGAACATACAGCATGCGAGAGCTGTGTTTTTTATTTCCTCAATTATGAAAAAGAATATCTCAACGTTGAGTCTTTAAGCCTTAAAGGTGATCTATCAGCCTTAGAAAGATCAATAATGGGTTACCATATTGATATAAATAGGAATACTCCTGACATAGATGCTATCCATAAAAGAATTTCAATCAAATTAAACAAAGAAGATATTGAAAAATATGACCAGCATGTAAAAACGATTTTTGAAGCCTGGTCAATAAAACAAATGGTTGCAACCCCAATCATCTTTAACAATGAGGTTATCGGCACATTTCAAGCAATCTCTCATGAAAGTAACTTTACATCAGCTGAGATAAACCGAATTAAAGAGAGCATCACAACTATCACTCCATATTTATACTCATGCTATAAATATGAAACTTTTATTCGACTTAAAAATGCTCTAGATGAATCAGGTGAAAAACACCAACAAGTAATTACTCTTATTAACAGGCTTGGTGGAATTAATTGCTGCCTTGAGTTATTCGATACCGTGCTATCAGAGCTTATCTCCCACTACGGTTTTCATTTTGGTGGAATTTTCACCAATGAAAAAGGGTTCTTAATACCTACTCACTGGAGCACTATAACTCCTGACTATGATCATCAAATCGCACAATTAAAGGTATGGGCAGAAAACAACATTTGTAGTCTTTCATCAAATAATGGTGCTATGTCATCCTGCTTTGAAAATGATTCACTTATCTATATCCCTGACATTTCAAAGGTTGAATCTTTACCAATGGCTGAGCATGATAAAAATGCACTACATCAAATAAAAGGGATAAAAAGCACTATATTCATTCCTCTTAGACAAAAAGAGCAAGCTATAGGTGTCGTCTGGCTTGGTTCAATAAATAAGACCGCACAACTTAATTTTAGTGATAAAGAGATGCTTGAGGCTGTTGCATCTTACCTTGGGATTGCTCTTGAAAATACCAGAATGTATGAAGAGATTGAATCCCAAAAAGAGCAGATTGAAGAGCTTAATAGCAAATTAAGCAAAAAAGTAGTTAAACTCCAACAAATTGCAACACATGATTACCTAACTGGATTATATAATTTTGGTTATTTCCAATCTGTTCTCGGAAATATGCTACAAAGAAATAATCGCAGAAATCGACAGTTCGAATCTATTTGTTTAGTAATGGCTGACATAGATCATTTTAAGAGCTTTAACGATACATATGGTCATGAGGCTGGAAATATCGCTCTAAAGCAAGTTGCTAATATAATTAACGATCTAGCTAGAGGTGCCGATGTTGTATGCAGGTATGGCGGTGAAGAATTTATTATAATATTGCCTGACTGCAAAATTGATGGTGCAGCCCAGTTTGCAGAAAGAGTTAGAGCTAAAATTGCAAATACTCCAGTTATCATATGTGAGAAAGATGTAAATATTACTATAAGCCTGGGGTGTGCCATCTGCGGCCCCACCTGTAACTCTCGAGCATGCATTTCTAAAGCTGATGCTAAGTTATATGACGCTAAAGAAAATGGTAGAAACAGGACAGAATTTTAATCTAAATCCACCATTAACCCTCATCAATCAAGCTTCACCAACTTATTAATTGCCTCCACCATCTGCTCTACAATAATTGGTTTTGGTAAAAACCAATCTATACCAGAATCAAATGCCTCTTTGCGATCATCATCAAATACACGCGCCGTAACTGCTACAATTGGAATCCTGGAATCACTACTTATTTCTAACTCTCGTATTTTCTTAGTAGTTTCATTTCCATCTAAATCAGGCATATTTGTATCCATAAATATTATATCGTATGTATCTTTTTTCAATAGCTCTAATACTTCAACACCGCTACTTGCTATATCTAAACGATACCCTAAATTTTGAAATGCAAGGCGCATCACTTTCTTGGTTATAGGATCATCTTCTGCTATCAATATATTTATCTTCGCTGGGTCATACCAAGAAAATTTTGTTTCTTTTCCTATAACTGTTGATATGTTCCCATTTAATTCATAGATTGTATTTAAGCATTTATATAATTCCTTTCGTATTACCGGCTGTATCAACTTATAGTTAATACCTATATCTACTATTTTTTCCATTACATCGGCATTAAGGTTTTGATGGATCAAAATCATTTTCCCAAGAGTTTTATCAAGTTCTTTATCTTTCTGTTTTTCAATTTTTGTATATCTCTCTATTATTGCTGCAGCCATAGCTTCACCTGGCATAAGGATAATAAAGTCACTATCTTCTGCAAACACATCATCGCTAAGCTCACTAAAATGACTGTTATTTACTTTCCACTCTTTAAGAGTATGCTGCATTTGTTCAGTTAGATCTTTGTTATCGCATATAATTTGAGCATTAGTCCCTCTAAGAGAGCGTTTGTTAGATGAATGATATCTTCCATTTTTTATGGCGTCTAAAGGTTTAAATGTTGCTGTAAAACTAAATTTACTTCCTTCATCTATATCACTTTCTACCCAAATATCTCCGTCAAGCATCTGTGACAGATCTTTACATATTGAAAGCCCAAGCCCCGTTCCAACCTGTCCCTCAAACTCTATAACTTGCACAAATCTATCAAAAATACTATCCAATCTATCCTTTGGAATACCCCTACCGGTATCCTTAACCTCGAACAATAGCGTATATTTACCAGGAAGAGCCTCGTGCCATTCTGAAACTCTAAGATCTACCCCGCCACCATAAGTAAATTTAGCCGCGTTATTTAAAAGATTAAGTAAGATTTGTCTTAATTTACCTGAATCACCATAAAGTTGGAGCTGAACTTCATCATCAACATGCAGGTTTAAATATAAGTTCTTTTCATGTGTTTTAAGAGTTACCAAATTCACAGTATCGCTTAACACATCACCAAGTGAAAATTCACAATTATTATGTTCTAATTTGCCTGCTTCTAACTTGGTAAAATCTAAAATATTACCAACTAAATGAGATAGATTTTCACCCGCTGATTTTAAAATTCTTACATACTCTTTATGTTCTGAAGTGACATTACTATTAAGCAACACATCAGCCATTCCGATTATGGCATTAATTGGGGTTCTTATCTCATGACTCATAGATGCTAAAAAGTCGCTTTTTGCCTTGTTTGCTAACTCTGCTTCACGCTGAGCATTTTTAAGTTTTTCTACAAACTCATGCCTTTCTGTTATATCCTCATAGCAGCCTAAAATCCCATAGGTTGATCCATCACTCCTCAACAAAGGAACTTTACTGGTTTTAATAACCATTTCTTGTCCATCAATACCGATAAGTTTTTCCTCGAACTCTAACAAGCTATTACCAGTTTCAACCACAGATTTATCATCGGCACGATATGTCTCAGCATATGTCGACCACACCATATCTTCATCAGTTTTACCCATAATATCTTCTGGGTTATGAAAACCTGCATCAATAGCAAAATTCATATTAGAGCCTAAATAGGTGCCTTTAACATCCTTCCAAAATATACGCACAGGAACACTATTAAGAATCTGTTGAAGCATTTGCCATGAAGCATAAGCTGAATCTTCAGCATATTTTCTATTTGTAACATCCCTATAAATAACCCCTACAGCAAAAACTTCATCGTGATCATTAACGATAGGAGATATTACTGATTCACTAAAGACCATCTCTCCATTAATTTCAAACTTATCATTTACTTTTAATATTTCACCATCAGTAAATACTCTATCTATTCTATCTTTCCAGTGTTTAGCAAACTCTGGCCTAGAGTCATATACCTCAGCTATTGTTTTTCCAAGAATATTTCTTTTAGATAGACCAATTGCTTTAGCTGCAGCCTGATTTATGTAAATGTGAATATAGTCCCTATCCCAGACCATAATACAGTCATCAGTTGATTCAAATATTGCCTCAAGTTTGGCTCTTTCTGCATTAAGTTGCTGTTCAACCTCTAGCTGTTTTTGAACCTGTGCATTAAGATCTTCTTTAGAAGAGGTTGCTTGATCAAGCTTTTCTGCCATGTTGTTAAAAACACGCGTCAATCTACTCAGTTCAGTATTTCCAAGTATTGGTATTCGATAACCGAGGTCCCCACTAGCGAATCTTCTAGCCCCATGTTCTAACTCATGAACTGATAACAATGATCTCTCTAATTTTCTGGTAACAAAATAATAGGCTATAAAAACAGCAATTATGATAATTACGATTATTTTGGTGAAACACTGATTTAATTCACTTAACACCTCACTACTATCAATCTTCGCAACAACAGCAATATCGTATGCAGAAATATATCTATAAGCAGCAAAAACCTCTTTACCACGATAATCGATAGCAGTTAAATTTCCTGCATTACCATCAAAGGCTTGGCGTAATATTTGAGCCTGAGGAGAATCCATGGGGAATTTTAAGCTTAGCGGTTTAGTAGTTGTTTTACGTAATGTTGAGAGGACAATAGCATTCACACCATCTTTCTTGGCTATAATGAACTCACCAGATGCCCCTAGATTGAGAGAACTGTCAAATCCATTTATCGAACAAGAGCAAGAACTAGCAAAAACGGCATACCCAATTATTTGAAAATTTCTGTTGGGGTGGAAAATAGGGACATAAATATTATGAAATATCTTTCCATTATTGAGGTAAAACATCCCGACCAAAGGTTCTTTAATTCCAAAAAAATCCTTAAGCCCATATTCATGTTCTATCATTTCTTCATCTTGGATATTTATAGCTGAAACCAACTGTGAATTGGTATCGTATATATCAACCCACATTATATCGACAGATGGCTTTGTACTTGCCCGAACCTCTTTTTCTAAATCAGTAGTAATAAGTTTAATGTAATTAGAGTCTTCCCAGTGTTTTTGCAAATCCTGCATATATTTGCGCAGGTTAATACTTGATGTAATATGAGATGCAATATCAACCTCATGCTGTAATTCAGATTCGATTAACTCAGCCTTAGCTTTAGACATTGTTTGCAGGTCATCAATGGTATGTTTTTCAATAGAAGTGCTAATACTGTAATAGGTAATAGAAGTGATTGAAACTGATATAACAGCAGATATAACCAGGAATAATCTGGATATATCACCCTTGATAGTGTTTGCTTTTCTATCCACGTCTAGCCCAACCCCAGCACATAAAAACCAGCACACATGCCATGTAATTTATCTATTACATAGCAAAACCTTGTTTTTACACAAACAGACCTATTTAATGGCGCACAACTACCGCTTAAGTTATGTATACTGGATAATTAGCCACCGCATTGACTACAATCATCTCAGTATGTAATTTTAATTATAGTTGAACTTTTTTGTTTATACTTTATTTTTGACAAAATAGTTAAGAGGTACCACTGCTGTCCGTAGAAATTCAAAAGTAAAAACAAGATGACAGAGCGTAGCCGAAGTCTCATTGTTATTACTTAATTTTTCTTAACCCTTCGGCTTTAGTTTATCTTGAGCGTAGCCGAAAGGCTCAGGGATCTTGAAAATTAAGTCTAAAATCAACAACCACCTTCTCAAATCATACCCAACATTACTTTCCAATAATTAGTAATATTTTTACCGGACAGTAATGAAGAGGTACTCAATTACTTTGAGAGCTAAGACTAACTTCTATATTTTTTACATATAAGCAAGTTCGATTTTGTAAGGATAGCACCCAAAACATGAGCATACGGTACCTATCAAAACTTAAATACAGAATTTAACTGTGGTTGTAAATTTAAACTAAAATAAACTATTTATTAAATCTTGCGGAGGTTTATCAAAAAACACTCCTCCATCATTAGTAGAACCAATGCCTCGAACAAATAAATAGTAAACTCCACCAAAATTATTTTCGTATGAATAATTTGGATCAATAGTTTGCAGGTAGCGATGCAAAGCAGCAGTGTAAATTAGGTATTGCAGATCATAATCATGTTTTCTTATCTCTAGCTGCAATTCATCTTTGTTATATGCTGAAAAGTCACTCCCTAGGTGATTAGTTTTATAATCAACAATATAGTACTTATTATTATTCCTAAACGTTAAATCAACAAAACCTTTAACAATTCCATTTGTATTACTAAAAGATAATGGCCGCTCATGCCGACTGTATTTTTCATATTTATTTAGTAGATTATTTATGTTTAATGAGGAGATTCTATCGTGCCTAAGTAAAAACTCCATCTCATTTACCCTATCTTGATCTTCGATTAAAGCTAGGCTTAATCCATTACCATCAAGATTACACATAATCACTTTTAAAAGGCTTTCTTTAACTATTTGGCCCCATTTAAGATCAAATCCATATTTGCGTAGCGCTCTTTTAATCAACAAATCAGTTTCATCAGAGTCTGGCTGCTTAAAATCTACATTCTCAAATAGATAATGAAAGAACAATCCAGCTTTAGCTCCTTTGGGAAAACCAAATATTGAGTCCGAGTTATTTTTTTCATCGCCTGTATTCTTTATATGAATATTATGCAAATGCAATGCTGAAGCGGCTAATGATGTAAAGCTCGACACTGAATAGGTTGTATCAATTGAACAACCCATCTTTCTGGAAACAAGGTTTGGTTGTAACTCAATATTCTGCTGGGTAAATACTGATTCGATTGGAAGTTGTGCAATCTCAATTGACTTATCATTTAATGAAGATATCTTTATCAAATTATCGTTAACATCAATATCCTGCTGCTCTTTTAGTTCAACGCCGTTACTTAAAAGATAGCCTATAGCTGAGTTATCAGCACCAGCTATTTTACCCCAGCTGATGTAACACTTATGCACTGCCCTTGTGAGAGCGACGTATAGCAAGCGAACACTCTCAGCTAGGTCCTCGCGTCTTGCTAAATTTTTATTATTTTCTAAATCATTCGATCCGATATCACGCACGATCTTATTATCTTTATGAAAAACAACATCACTATTTGCTTGGCTGCGCGTATCCCAAAGAAATGGCGCAAAAACAATTGGATACTGCAAACCTTTACTACGATGAATAGTAGTAACATTTATAAGATTGCTATCACTTTCAAGCCGTAACAGCTGCTCCTCAGCCAAAGATGTATCTAAAAGCTGCTCCTGATACCAGTGGATAAGGCCTTTAACACCATGGGTAGTTTTAGTTGCATGCTGCAAAAGTTCTATCAGATGTAAAAGATTGGTCAACAACCTTTCTCCATCACTTTTTTGCAAACACGCAGCAGGAATATGCATGGCATGCATAAACTGGTGAATCATTTGAATAAAATGACCTGACTGCCACATGCGGTTGAATTCTATAACCTGCTTAGATAGATTTTCCCAACTATTTGAGTCATTTTGCAGCTCAACTATTTGGTCTGATGTTTTACCAGCAATCTTGGTAGTGAGCGCTGCAACCAAGAGTGAGTCATCATTAGGGTTAGCGAGTGCATGTAAGATTACATTCATCTCATAAGCCTGCTCAGTAGCAAAAACACTTTCTCGCCCCTGATAAGCGCAAGATAAGCCATTTTTTGCCAGCGCATTAATGATTAACTCTGCTTGAAACCTATCGCGAATTAATACTGTAATATCTGCAGGCTGAATGGCCTCACCACCAATTTTCACCTTATTACTCAGCTGCAATAAATCTGCTATCTCATTTGCTGTACTTTGTGCCACATCTAACTTTGCTAACTCTTTTTTGATGAACCCTTTAGGGGATTTGCCAAGATTTTCCTCTGTTATATTTATGTGCCAAACGGTCAGAGGTGGTGTCTTCTTACCTCTAATTTTTAATGGGGCCTTATCAGCACTTTTTGATGCTTTCACCGGATTAAAATCTATACCTGAAAATATAAATGGATCTGCAACATTTTCAAACAGTGTGTTTACTGCATTAACCAGCTGTGAAGCTGAACGCCAATTGGTATCAAGCGTATATTGATTTTCAGGGGCAGTGCTATCTTTAGCGCCCAGATAAGTAAATATATCAGCCCCCCTGAAACTATAAATAGCCTGCTTCGGGTCACCAATCATTAACATATTTGAATTATCAGGATAGATCTTACTAAATACTTGATACTGAACAGGGTCTGTATCCTGAAACTCATCGATCATTGCAATAGGGTATTTTTCACGTATAGCTGCAGCGATTTGGATTCCAGATTCCCCCTGCAGCATATTTTGCATGTTATGCAAAGTATCATCATATGAGATAACCTTATTGTCCTGTTTCAGCTGGGTAACTTTAGTGCGACAATACTCAACTGTATCTAACAACATTTTGATCTTAAAGTTATTCTTCAATAAACAAGACTGCTCTAGCAACTGTTCACAGATTGAATAAAATGGATGATCTGGAGTTTGATCTATATGTTTTTTAAAAATATTTTTAGCAATGTGTGATTGAGAATAATAATTAATATTGGCAGGCAGATCCAGATTGCACTCTTTTGAGTTAAAAAAGCTATTTAGCTCTTCGGTAGCCGAGTGAAATAGATCTGGTTTATAACTCTTTTTACAATGTCCATTATTTAATGATTCGGCTAATACTCCTGAGATAATTTCTGCAGCATCGTTCCACAACCTTCTGCCATGAGCGTACAACTCTTTAAATTCTCGTTTAACCGCTGCATATGCAACCTTATCAGGGATAATGGCAAGATCACTACGCCTAAGTATGGATGCAACTTCATACTTAAGTTGCTCTGGCGTGTTCCAATTTTGAGTTAAAAGATCAAGGTCTTCATTATCCAGCGATGTTTGTAGTTTGCGCCAATAATCATTACATGCACTTTGAAGAAACTTACCATCATCCTCAATAAGCTGCATATCGAATAGGTTTCCACTCTCAAAAGCGTTCTCTGCCAACATGCGTTGCACAAAGCCATGGATAGTGAATATCGCAGATTCATCCATTGCAATAATACTATCCTGCAGATGCTGCCTTATCTCCATTAAGATATCTTCAGGATATGTAGCCAATATCTGTTTTACAATATCCTCTGTAGCTTGCTCATTTGCTTTTTGCTCTTGTAACTCTAACTGCTGCAAGTATTTAAGAGCTTGTTTTATCAACTCACGAATTCTCTCACGTAATTCATGGGTTGCGGCCTTAGTAAAAGTAACTACCAATATCTGCCGCGGGTGGCAGCGCTGCTCAATCAAAACACGCAAATAAAGAGCTGCAATAGTATAAGTTTTGCCAGTACCTGCGCTGGCCTCAATAAGATTACGACCTTCTAAAGGAAACGTGAGTAGATCAAGTTTATTCATCAGCATATCCAAGCAACTCAGGAGTAAACATTACCTGTGCAACTTCAGTGAACTCTTCATCAAGTGGTAATACACCGCGATATAGAACCGAATTATATTGATCACTTGCATCTGCAAATTGACTGTTAAATCCGCCATACCATTTAGATTCAGCTTTATTCAATGCATAATCTTGATCTTCTGTTTTAAGCAAAGTGGAGACAAATTCAAATGATGTATATGGGAAAAAATGTAGTGGCGAAGATAAACCCTGCCAGTATAGTTTGAGTACTGCAGATAGCTCTGCACCAGGATCATCTACAGGCTGCATTATCAAAGTCTCGTCCTGGGCAATAAAAATAGCTGGCAAGTTAAAACCAGATGCTATCTGTAAAAACAGATGTTTAACCCTTAGCTCAACTCTATCTATTGGTCTTAATTTTCCGACCCGATATAAAAGCATTCCATCAGCAGTTATATTGGTTATAGAAGCAGAGAGATCAAAGCCACTGATATTAATAGTTCCATTATAATTTTCTACACCGTTCTCAAAGTAAGGTTTAACCTTTGCCGCTAGGGTATCAACCTCTGAGGCAATAAAATCATATGATTTTTCACCTATGCGCCCTTGAGGGATGGTTCCAGATAAGCATAACTTTTTATAAAAAGTTGTTTGATCATGCTCAAAAAGATAGCACTCAAGTAATTTTTCTTTAATCTTATAGTCATCAAGTTTGGTCAAACAAAATGGCTCGTCCTCTTCAACTTCATCTATTTTCAGATCAAAATTAGCTCCCATTCTTTGGCGTAATAAATAGCGGGCTGGTTTAGCAAAAAAACTTACTAAATCATTTGTGCTAATCGTCAGCAATGCACTATCTGGCTCCTGCAGCATTGAAGTAAAAAATGGATCTTCAGCAGTTAAATTCTTGATGGCGCCTGAAGCAGGAAGCCATTCCTCTGCGTAACTAAATAGCCCCCCATCATCTGAGAAGTATTTCTTATCAAATGGCTGCAGTGGATGCTGTATAGTTACCTGTTGAGGCAAGACTGCATAAAACCGCTCAAGGTAATCATACAGTTCACTCACCAATGCTGATGGCAACATTTTAGAATTATCAATCACACTGCGGCCAATATAGCTGATATAAAGGTGTTGGCGTGCAGATAATATAGCTTGTAGAAAGAGGTATCTATCATCATCACGCCTATTTCTATCACCCAGCTTTGCTGTATTTTGGGTAATTAAATCCAGAGAGGATTTTTTATGTTGGCGAGGAAACTCATCATCATTCATACCCAGTAAACAAACCACTTTAAATGGTATCGCACGCATTGGCTGTAAAGTACAAAATGTAACCTTGCCAGCTAAAAAGCGACCACTATCCATCTGGTTCATCAGCTCATTGACAAGATACTCATTAATAACTGCTACGCTTAATACCTTACCATCATAAAAAACCTGCTCTTCAGCTATATCAATGAAATCGCCGATACAATTGCGAATATTTTGTAAAATTGATTCATCATCATCTTCAGGGGCAAAAAAAGTATCCAACAAATTATTAATTATATTCTGCCACTCTAATGCGCTATGTTTCTGCGAAAACACCTCAATCAAATCAGATATCTTATAAATAAAATGCGTCAACTTGCCTAGCGATTCCGCATTACCACCTTCTATCTCAGAATATGGTAATTTATCATCAAACAGAATCTCTTCAGCTGCTACTGAATACCCTAACAGCATCCTCTCTAGACCAAATTTCCAACTATTTATCTCCACCTCAGGCAAATCAAATCTTTTACGAAAATGTGCATCTAACCCCCAACGTATACCGCTTTCATCAACCCACTGCTGGATATTCTGGATGTCCATTTCGCTCAGATCAAACTTATCTGCTATAGCTGCTACCTTTATAAGTTCAAGTACGTCAGTAGCTGTCACTCTGCAATTGTATAATCCAATAATTTGCATAAATGCCTGCAGCACAGACGTCTCATTAACTGCTGTTCTATCAGCTATTGACCAAGGTATATACTTTGAATATTCCCTTTCCAATGAATCCAAACTTTTAAAAGCATTCCTACCAAAGACTGCGTCAATAAATGGTGCATATTTATTGATATCTGGTGCCATCACCACAATTTCTCGAGGCTCAACCTTTGAGTCATGATTAAAAACATCTAGAAGCTGGTCGTGTAAGACCTCAACCTCGCGCAAGCGCGTATGGCAATTATGGACCTGAATCGTATTATCGTTTTTTACCTCATTATTATTGCCATTACGTAGGAATAATACATCCTGCTGCACTGACTCTAATAAACATGGTGATTGGTTAATCGAACTAAAGCATTCGTATTCTTCATAGCCATGGGTAGGAGAATCTAGCCCCAAAAGAATTTCATGATAATCTCTTCCCACCTTTCCCATCGAAGATAACAATAAATTGCCTGACTCCATATATTCTGTGGTTTTAGAATCACTACTAGCCAGGCGCAAATTTGCCTGATACTTTTCAGAGGCGATATCCCCCCAATATTCGGCACATGGATTAAATGTATATATCGAGATATCTACGTAGGCTGCTAAAGATGAGAAAATAGATAAATAGGCCGGCGGCATAGTATCTATACCAAATATAGCTATTCTTTTTGGGAGTTTTCCTACATCTAGACCACTAGTGCTAGATAAATCAAAAAATTGCTTTAATAACTTTGATCGATGTTGTTTTTCACCAAAACCAGAAAGGTGCTGCCAAAGCTTGGTTTGCCAATGCTCATTTTCACACCCTGTTTCATCCCACTCTAAAACCCAATTTTGGCGAAACACTTGATATTGATCATAGATATCAGCTAACTGACTTGCTAATTGAAAGCACTTTATCTCACCATTTGGCTCTGCAATGTAGCTTTCTATCTCTGGAGTTACTATCTCCCGTCCATAAAGCGCTGCGAATATCCTCCACACCAATTCATCTTTTTCTAAATCAGCTCTTTGCGGGGCATCGATAAATTTACGGATTAAATCCCAAGCGAAACTGGTAGGGAGGGTGAAATTAATATTTGCCACAACACCAATTTTCTCAGCCAAATTTTGCGCAGCCCATTGTGCCATGCCACTGTTTTGGACTATTACTGTTTCGGGAGCTAAAGGATCACTACCACAGTCTGAAACCATAGATTTTGCCAGGTGTTCTAGCAGTATTTCTAACTTATCGCTTTGATATAACTTAAGTGGCATCTATTAAAATTCCATCTAATATTTTTTCATCTATGATTTATCTATTAATCCGCATGATTTTGATATGGAGCAGCATATATTCCATGATAAAGTAGAATTATTATACACCATATGTTTCATTGCCCCACCCAATAAAATATTGATAAAAAATGACCACATAATGATTTATCCAGGCAAAACAGAAGATATCAGTGATATTTTCACCCTTTATAAAGAAGTAGCCGCGCAACCCGGTTTTCTTGCTCGACTTGAGGGGGAGATAGATCTTGACTATATACGTGACAACATCAGTTCATCTATAAGCCACGGGCTTTGTCTTATTGCTAGGGATAATACTTCAAATAAAATAATCGCTGAGATACACGGTTATACAACTGATATTTATTGCTTTTCGCATGTTATTGGTGGCTTAACTATTGCTGTATCCCCAAATCATCAAGGCCAAGGCTTTGGCTATAAAGTCTTTAACCAGTTTATTGAGCAAATAAAAACAGCTAAACCTAAAATCACTCGTATTGAACTTATGGTGCGCGCAAGTAACTCAAGAGCAACAAAACTCTACGAAAAACTTGGGTTTCATATTGAAGGACAGCTTAAAAATAGAATCCTTAACCTTGATGGCTCAAAAGAGGATGACTTAATGATGGCAATAGAGTTATAAAGCTAACTTATGCTTTTTTGCGCTTTCAAATAATAAGTTTCATAATCAAAACCCAGACTACATCATCAATTATTTTCAAATATTTTGAACTTTATCCACTCGTTGTGGACAAATTCACGTATGACTTGTCACTTTGCTCACAGCAATTATGTACTAGACAGTTATTATATATATTAAGTATTTTCCTCCTGATATACGTAGCTTTAGCCAGTGATCCCCATCACTGGTTATTTTTTTATGTTATAGCCACTCTTTTGCTGTAATATAATTACATTTCCTTAACTGTTTTTCCCTCTTTTGCCTATAACTGATATATAAATTGAATTACTATTGCTAAGATACACACGGCCTAGTACACACACTTTTTTTAATTAAAGTTAGGTAGGAAAATATGAATCCAACAACCATTCAAATATTAGGCACAGTGTTCTTTGCTTGTGCTGTTATACACACCTTCATGGTGAAAAAGTTTGAAGAAATTTCCCACAAATATCCTCACGGATCTATCGGAGAAAACACTTTTCACTTCTTAGGTGAAGTTGAAGCTGTTTTTGGAATGTGGGCTGCTGTATTCCTTATATTCTATTCATTTACCAACGGTTTCGTTGTTTATGATGACGCTCATAACGTAGTTGGTGGAGCAATCCATTACCTTAACAGCCAAAATTACACCGAACCAATGTTCGTTTTTGTGATTATGTGCATGGCTGGTACTCGTCCAATTATTCTTCTTACTGAGAAGATGATTAAAGCTGTTGCCAAGGTTCTACCCTTCCCTGGAAGAATGGCATTCTACATATCTGCTCTAATTCTCGGTCCACTACTTGGTTCATTTATCACTGAGCCTGCAGCTATGACTGTTACTGCTCTTATCTTGCTTGAATACTTCTATAGCAATAAGATGTCAAAAAAGTTCATGTACGCAACTATTGGCCTACTGTTTGTAAATATCTCAATTGGTGGAACCCTAACTCATTTTGCAGCACCACCAGTACTTATGGTTGCAAGCAAATGGGACTGGGGCATCATGCACATGGCAACCAACTTCGGCTTTAAGGCAGCGATTTCCATCGTTATTTGTACCTTAGCTGTTGCATTTGCCTTTAAGAAGGAGCTTACCGGAAAGCTCCAAGATAAACAGGACCATGAAAACACCATGGTGCCAACATGGTGGATCACTATGATCCATATCATATTCCTTGCTCTTGTTGTTTATACTGCTCACCACATGGTGTTCTTCATGGGTCTGTTCATGTTTTTCCTTGGTTTTGTTGCTGTAACCAAAGAGTATCAGGACGAACTAAAGTTAAAAGAATCTCTACTTGTTGGCTTCTTCCTGGCTGGTTTGGTTACACTCGGTACTATGCAGCAGTGGTGGCTACAAGAGGTACTTACCCAGCTCGGAGATTTCACCTTATTCTTAGGAGCAACTGGTCTTACAGCTATTACTGATAACGCGGCTCTAACCTACCTTGGTTCACTGGTTGATCTAACAGACGGTCAAAAATATGGCCTAGTTGCCGGTGCAGTTGCCGGTGGTGGTTTAACAGTTATTGCGAACGCTCCAAACCCTGCAGGTTTTGGTATCTTAAAGAAGTCATTCGGCGAAGATGGCATTAGCCCTCTTGGAATCCTTGCTGGTGCAGCCCTTCCAACAATTGTTGCAATGATCTGCTTCCAGGTTATTCCTAGCATCCCAATGGGTGAAGCACATGCTGTTGAGACTGCTGCAATTCATGCTCCTTTAGAGCAGGCGCATACTACAGAGAGTACTGAAGCAACAGAAATCACTGCTGTTAAGACTGTTGAAACACCAGCTACGCCAACAGGTACAGCTGTGGAAACAGATCAAACTGCTGCTGAAACGGTTATAGAGAAAGTTGAAACTACTGAAACAGTAATATCTGAAGAAGTAAAAGAAGCTGCTGAAGATACTGTTAAAGAAGCTGTTAAAGATACTGTTAAAGAAGCCAAAGAGATGGTTAAAGAGGTAACTAAATAATCAATCATGATTGATACTAAAAAGCCCCTTCCGGGGCTTTTTTTAATTTAGATATTAATAATTATGAGGTTTAGACATCTACAAGACACCACCATTAGCGAGCCACTTATCCAGGTCATCCTCAGGCATTGGCCTACCTAGATAGTACCCTTGTACTATATCACACCCCAAATCGCGTAACATATTCCAAGAGCGCTCATCTTCGACCCCTTCTGCCACAATCTCTAGCCCAAGGTTATGACCCATCTCAATCGTTGTATGCACGATCATAATGTCATCAGGATTATCCATCAGTTCCATAACAAAAGATCTATCGATCTTAAGTTCAGCTAGTGGGAGTTGTTTAAGGTATGACAGCGAAGAATATCCAGTACCAAAATCATCTACTGAAAACTTAATATTTTTAGAGTGCAGCTCATCTAAATTATTTTTAGCAATTCCATTGCTGGCGAAATGAACATTCTCTGTTAACTCAAGCATTAGTAGATCATTAGGTAAACTATAATCTGCTAGTGACTCAATTATAAAATCTGCCAAATCAGGTTCTTGAATATTTTTAGGGGAAATATTAATACTCATTCGCAAAGGCTCATCCTTTGCAAAAAAATAATTACATTTTTTAATTGCTTCCCTTATAACCCAGCGTGTTAACTGCTTTATGATCCCTGTTTGCTCGGCAATTGGGATAAATTCATCAGGTGGTATGAAACCTAATTTTGGATGAATCCAGCGAATTAGAGCCTCTACACCTACTACTTCTTCATTTAACAGTGACATTTGTGGCTGATAAAAAAGTTTTAAATTATTATTTTCAATGGCGGCACGCAACTCAACCATTAACATCAAGCGTCTTGCACTGTATGGATCTTCACCAGGCGAATAAATGGCATAGTGCTCAATATTATTATGAGCCATCTCCATAGCTATATGGGCGTGTTGCATCAAAATATTGGAATTTTTACCATGTTCAGGGTAAGAGGAAATCCCAATATATGCCCCAATATCCAAAGACATTCCATGAAAATCGAAAGGTCTTTGCATATCAGATAAAACTGACAAAGCTATATCATTAATATCTACACTAATTTTGGAAGCATCGACTAGAAAAGCGAAATTAACGCCTTCAAGGACCGAGAGGTAATCTTCACTACCTCCGTGTGAATCAATTTGGATAGCACCATCAACTAACTTGGCTAGGTCGCCCAGTCTTACTGCCACCTGCATAAGAATTTTATCGCCGTTGTGATAACCAAGCGCATGATTTATATCATCATAATGTTTTAGATAAACCACTATCACATAAAATTGCTTAATCTTTTCAAGTTCAACCAACTCTCCAACTCTATGCTGAAGCATAATTCTATTAGGGAAATTAGTGCGTGGGTCATGCATAGCCATATGCAATAGCTTTTCTTCAACAGCTTGGCGCTTCTCTGTTTCAAGTTGAAGGTTATCTACGGTTTTATTGGCATATTGATGTTTAACTTTTTTAAATTCTACTATTTCTTTATATAAGCTACTAATTTTTAATTGATTTATTACTCTAGGAATGACTTCCGTTTCAACTAATGGCTTATTAATAATGTCGGATATACCAGCTTCAAGAGCTTCTTTTACTAAATCAATATCATCTCTGTGCGCAAGAGCCAGTACATTAGGCTGATGCCCACCAGATAGATTAATCATATCTTGATAAAGAGAGATCCCATCTTGAAATGGCATTTTCAAATCAATAATTATTAAATCAGGTGATAGGGTACGATAAACCCCAATCGCCTTTCTAGAGTCTGTAACATTAATAATCTGTTCAAATCCAGAAGCAATTAATATCTCATTGATGCAATCATGATTAATTTGCTGATCATCAATTATGAGGATATTGAGTTTTAATAACTCTTTATCTATTTTCATTAAACATTCCGATAACTACCAACCATCAATAAGATAAATTACATTTGTACTAATCAATAAAATAATAGTTTAGTTAGCACTAAATACCGCAACTCTTTTACTGTAATGTTACCTGAGTCCTATTTTTCTGATTATTACGATCTATTTATAGCTCTTAATTGGATTTAATTGATAAAAATGAGATGATTGGCGCTTATTACTGCCTTCACTATGGACCGATATGCATCAAAGCAATACCACCCCCAATTTAATAGTTGTGCTCGGAGCTACGGCGACTGGGAAAACAAAATTAGCAGTTGATATTGCCAACAAATTGGCTGGGGAAATTATATCTGCTGACTCTAGACAAGTTTATAGAGGAATGGATATTGGAACCGGGAAAGATCTAGATGAGTATGGAGATATAAAATACCACTTAATCGATATTTTTGATCCTGGATACGAATTTAATGTATACGAATATCAAAAAAGATTTTTTGATTGTTTTGACGATATTTCTTCTCGCAATAAACTTCCCATTCTTGCTGGAGGTACCGGATTATACATACAAGCGGTACTAGAAAAGTATCATTTTGTTTATGCTCCTGAAAACAAACAGCTACGCGAATCATTCGCTAATTATGATGAGATTCAATTACAAGAGTATCTACTTAAACTTATACCAAATACCCATAATACAACTGACCTAACTGATAGAAGTAGAACAATTAGGGCAATTGAGATTGCTATAGCAGAAAAACATGCTCCAGAGAAGCCTGATTTCCCTGAATTACGTCCAATAATATTAGGCATTAAATGGGAGCGTCCCCAACTGCATAAAAGAATAACTGAGCGTTTAGAGGCCCGAATTACCATGGGCATGATTGATGAAGTTAAAGAGCTAATAAATACTGGTGTGAGTTATGAAATACTTGATTTTTACGGGCTGGAATATAGATTTGTAGCCCAATATTTGCAAAAAAAGATATCACGTAATGACATGTTCCAAAAACTGAATTCAGCTATAAAAAGATTTGCTAAAAAACAAGAAACATTTTTTCGCCGCATTGAAAAACATGGCCACGAAATCCACTGGATAAATGGCGACGATGACATGGCTAGTCGCATTCTTGAGTATTTAAGTTCAAAAGACTTTAAATAAAATAACCATCCATATGCAAATTCTTTATAAATATCTTCTTCTAAACATTGCTTACCAAGCTCATATGACCTATTTTTTATAGTAGTATTATCATTGAAAGGGGACCCCACATGTTAACTTATGAAGATTGTTTAGGCATTTGTGACCTAACTGAAGATGAAATTAGGGCAATCGCAGAACATGAGCACATTCCTGAAATAGCAGCTATGGAGATGGGTGAATACCTAGTCAATTGTGATGATGGTATACCTAAAATAAAAAAGATAATCTTAGATGATATCAAAGACGCTGAAGATTCAGGTGATACAGAACATGCAGAAAAACTACGCAAAATATTAAAACATTTTGTTGTAACCCACCCTCTTAGAAAGAAAAAGTAGAGCAATTAATTATGGAAACAGTAGCAATTCTTGGAGCAAGCAACAAACCAGATAGGTATGCACACCGAGCGCAGCTAATGCTGCAAGAACATGGACACAATGTAATATTAGTAAGTCCTAAGCTTAAAGAGATAAATGGAACAGAAGTCAAACCTGATCTAGGAGCTATAAAGGAACATGTTGATACACTCACTATGTATGTTGGTCCTAAAATCTCAGTAAATATGATTGAAGAAATTATTGCCCTAAATCCTGGTAGAGTAATTTTTAATCCAGGAACAGAAAACCAAAAACTTGAGATGGCTTTAAAAGATAATGGTATTGCACATGAAGAGGCATGCACGCTAGTTCTTTTGAGTACTAACCAGTTCTAATTTCTACTTAAGAATTACCTGAAAAGCAAAAAGCCTACCTAGTGAAATTAGGTAGGCTTTTTTATGTATTTGATTAAACTAGCGCGGTATAAAAAACTAACTGCTTGAAAAGTGAATTTTTTCGGTCTTCCAAAGTTGGACGG
Organism: Gammaproteobacteria bacterium; assembly: GCA_033852155.1. Lineage (GTDB taxonomy): Bacteria > Pseudomonadota > Gammaproteobacteria > QZLD01 > QZLD01 > QZLE01. The sequence goes on from JAWSVA010000010.1 coordinate 213,105, forward strand.
CTAACTTAAATGCCATTTTACGATATTCATCGCCAGCTTCCAGATCCTTTATAGCAAAAGCCTCATGCGATGTTTTACGCGGAATTGGCTTTTCAAATGGAGCACCACGAGGACCAATAATACTTTGAACTATCGGCTCTGTTGCTGTTTTCCCTCGATGAGTTACCAGTGCTATATCACCATTAATCAGCTTTACAATCGATCCAGGAGGGAAAAATCCCATTTCACGAATAAATAACTGAGTTAACTCATTATCAACTTTATCCCCACGACTGGTAAATAACTCCGTAAGAGCATGCTTTGCAATCGCCCCTTCCCTATTGGCATGAGGTTTAGTCATTGCAATGAACACATCTGATATTGCGATGATTTTAGCTCCGAGCGATATATCATCATTACCAATACCATGTGGATACCCTGAACCATCAAGTCTTTCATGATGCTGCTGAACAGACCTTATCCATACATTATTTTTAACTCCTGCCTTTCTTAGATATTTAGTAGATCTAATTGGGTGAAGCTTAAGATCAGCTAACTGATCAGGAGTAAGTGGCACGGAACGATTCTGAATTATATCTTTAAGGGTATGCATCCCAATATCATGAGTTAATGCTGCCGCTATAATCATTAGTCTTTCGTCTAGATTAGTACCTTTCTTGGAGCTAATAACTTCACAAATAACACCTGAATATAGAGGCTGGATCACATCATAGTCATCTTCACGATTTAACTGAAAATAGGCTAATAGCAAATCGGTATCTGCATCACACATTTGCTGCAGACGCTTAGATATATCAAGAATTTTTTCAGAATAAGAGCTACTATCCTCCTCAAGAAAATCTTCTTTTATCGATGAATACTCATTTTTAAGATCTACAAGTTCCTGAAGCGGACTACTTCCTTGCTCTAGCTCTTTTTTTTGTTTCCTACGCCTTGATCTTACAACCATTACCTAAATAACACCGAATTAAACTAATAATTAAAAAAATTGCTGTATCTACAGAATTTACGAAACCTATTTATATAACCTAATACTAGTTCAGTTATTATGCATTTTAAATGAATGCAGTCAGTTTTTTATCCTGAAAAAACACCCCTAATAAAATAATTAGACGTTTAAGCCTATTTATCTAACTAATTTCAAAGCGCATCGATAAGTCTAATGCCCTTACGTTCTTTGTCAAAGCTCCTACCGAAATATAATCTACTCCACATTCAGCTATTTCTCGAATAGTATCCTCTTCGATTCCACCCGATGCCTCTGTTTTTAGTTTTCCATTACACCAAGATACCGCAGTACGCAGATCTTCTCTGGAAAAGTTATCCAATAAAACAGAATCAGCTTCTGTATTTAGAACTTGTTTTAACTCATCAAGCCCCTCAACTTCAACCTCTATTGGAGTCTCAGGGTATAGTTTACGCGCGTTTGCAACAGCATTTTCAATAGTGCCTGCTGCCATTATGTGATTCTCTTTTATCAAAATTGCATCAAAGAGTCCCATACGATGATTCATACCACCACCACATTTAACTGCATATTTCTGAGCTGTTCTTAAACCAGGAATTGTTTTTCTTGTATCTAATATATTTGTTTTAGTGCCTTCTAGCAGTGATACATAATGAGCTGTAATAGTAGCTACGCCGGAAAGCGATTGCAGAAAATTAAGAGCTGTTCGTTCTCCTGTCAGAAGAACTTGAGCATCCCCGGTTAATTCACATAATAAAGTTCCAGGCGCAACAGCATCGCCATCAGCCACATGCCAATGAATATTTATATTTGCATTTAGTTGACGAAAAACCTCATCAAACCATTCCTGCCCTGAAATAACTGCAGACTCACGACAGATAACGGCAGCCTTAGCTTTTGTTTGCGGCACTAGGCTTGCAGTTAAATCTCCAGCACCAACATCCTCTTTTAAAGCTACATCTACAATCTGTTTAATATCATTCGGAAGGACGTTTTTCATATTGTTCATAATTTATCAGCTCATCTGTTTACATTACAATTTATGCATTATAGGGAATATTGGAGGTGGCGTACACTCTATATAAGCTCTGGTCCCATACTATTTTCAAGTCACTTTTACCCTTAAATTTATCGGCGTTAAAAAATCGTTTTTTGTGGCGCAGGCAACAGTTTTTATAAATCAACATTCAATTAATCATATAGAATAATATTCTTATAAATCAAAATAGTAGCATATAAATTATTTTCTTGCCGAGTCAGTAAAAATATGATGTTATATGCCTTATTGGCCTCTTAGGTAAATCATAGAAGATTACCCAGATCGCCAGATTAACAATAAAAAGTGATGGCAAGCATCTAAATAACTATAACAAGGAATAGATGAGCGGTAGTAGTTATGAATACACAACAAGGTAGTACAACTCCGTTTCCTTTTCGTACAGGAAATTATTTTCTCAGACCACTTAAAAAAGATTCTTTTCATAGAGCTGCAATTGGCGTTGCTGAAAAAAAGGATAAGGCACCACTTTACATTAAATTTTTAGATTCAGAGCTTTCTACAAATGAAAAAGCAATTAAGCAGTTTCAGCTTGAAGGGAAAATTTTAAATCTTCTCAAAGGAAAGCAGTTTCCAAAATACACAGAGCACGGCAAAGTTAATAATATTCATTATATTGCATATGATTATGTAAAGGGTATGTCACTTAAAGCTTTGTGTGCTGAAAAACCAACACAAATTTACAAAAACCATCGTTTTGCTGTTGGTGTAATATCGCAGATACTCGGCGCCCTTAAATACCTCCACCTGTGCCAAGATCCTGTAGTTCACGGCAATATAACCCCTGAAAACATTATCCTTGGCAAAAAAGGGCATGTTTACCTAGTTGACTTCGCTTCTGCTTTCTTTAAAAAAGATAGCATCATGCATAATATTGCCCAATGTTCTACGGAATACCTTAGTCCTGAGCAAGCCCAAGGCGAACAGTGGCAGGAACAAAGCGATATATTTCAAGTTGGTGTTATTTTTTATGAGCTTATTACAGGAAAAAAATGGAATACAGGCACCTCATCAGCTGAGCAAATAATAAATGCCGAAAACGTTAGCTCACTTCCAGACCAGTTTATATCACCTCTTGTAGGATCACAGTTATCACAACTAATTGCCCAAATGCTCAGGCCAGATCCTCGCACCAGGGTTCAAACTGTAAATGAAGCTATTCAATGGTTAGAAGGGATAATATCTAAAGAGAATATATCTCCATAATTTCTCGTTTGGCGATAATTTTTCACCTTTTGTTATTATTGTGAAACGTTCGATCTATTATCGCACCCATTTTTGAACTCCTATACAGATTTACTTCGAAAATTAGCTATATTCATTAATGTGTGTTGTTAAATTGGTGTGAACTAAAATGTCTGAAGAAATCTATATCCATAATGTTGAAGAAGAATTAATTCAGGACCTGCTCGATAGCTTTTCTGAAAGTTATGCAACCATCGAAACCAACTTATCAACCTTGATAAGTCAGCCAGATGACCAATTTCTAATTGATGACTGTTTCCGAGCCATTCACTCAGTAAAATCAAATGCAACTGTATGCGAGCTTGACCCAATTGTATTCTTAAGCCAAGCGATTGAAGATGTAATCTATTCAATTAAAACAAAAAAAATCCAATTTAATGATACTTTATGCGATGTAGTACTAATCTCACTCGACCGTTTAAAAGAGGTTATATACGCAGTAATTAATCATAAATCGATTGCAGAATTTCAACGCGAACAGATTCAAACCCTATTAACCAAAATTTCAAAAGCAAAAGATGTAGAATATACTGGTGAAGCTGAACAGCTTATCATTCTTGTCACTGGCAGATTTAACCCCGTACCAATTGATACACCACCTGCAGCAGAACCAGCCCCTGAAATACCTAAAAAGACAAAAAACAAGAAAAGCAAAGAAGCTATTGAAACAGACGATATTTCACTAACCCAAGGGGTGCGCGATGATTTAAAATTCTTCCGCATGCTTGCAGCTAAAATCGATAGAAAGAACCCTGCTTGGGAAGATAGAACTCATCAGTTAATCGAACTTGCTCTTAGCATTAATGAGTCTGCAGGAAATCCAATGGACCCTAGCAAACTAACCGCTGCTGTTTGTTTGCATGATATTGGCATGGCATTTATCCCTAATCATGTAATGTTCAAAAAAGGTAAACTAAGCAAAGATGAAGTTAACCTTATTAACCGCCATACATCCCAAGGTGCATCTATCACCAAAAGGTTAATTAATTGGAATGATACCGGCACTATCGTGCAACAACATCATGAAAGGCCTGACGGGAAAGGTTATCCAGAAGGACTAAAAAACGCTAGCATCTCTGATGGAGCCAAGATAATGGCTATTGCTGATGCTTTTTACTCCATGACAAACAAAAGGTCTGACCGTGACCACAAGCGTACATTTATCAGAGGAATATCTGAGATCAATGCATGTTCAGGCACGCAGTTTGCTGAAAAATGGGTGGAGCATTTTAATGCAGTTATGCTTAATAAAGACAAGCGCGACCAGGTAGCTAAAGCCTAGTTTTACTGGCAAGACCTAGCTTTTTCTCGTTACCACGCAGAGCGTTGGAACGAGGTGAAAAATTCAAATCCATTTTTACTAATAAGGGCGCATCATGTTGCGCCCTACTTATTTTATACAACCGATTTTGTTTATACGACCAAATTACATCTACCTAGTCTTTATCAACCGGCTTTGGTAGCCAAGCCCCTACTCCAATTTTGATTCCGTTAATGCCAAATCCAATAATCTTTCTACTAAGGATATTGGCTGATTCTTGTACTGATAACATTGCTGGAATAACCAAAAGAACCAAGAAAGTTGATGAAGCTAATCCGAATGCCATTGATACAGCCATTGGAATCAAAAACTGAGCCTGTAGAGATGTTTCAAACACCAGGAATATCAGACCACCAATAGTGGTCAATGACGTCAAGATAACCGCTCTAAGACGCTGACAAGCGGCTTCAACTATCGCCCTATCAACAGAAACCCCTTTCTGACGCAGTTCTTTATAGAAGACTACCAAAATTATCGAGTCATTCACTACAATTCCTGTAAGGCCAAACATTCCAAATAGGGAAAGAATAGTCATATCAATCCCCATAAAAATATGTCCTGAAACAGCGCCAATAAGACCAAATGGGATAGCGCACATTACAACAAGCGGCCATCCATACGAGCTAAATACCCAAGCTAAAATTATATAGATTACAACTAAAGATAGCACCAGTGCGATTTTCATATCAGCCAATGCTTCGCTCTGCTCGCGGGCTTTACCCTCAAAAGAAATACTTACACCATATTTATCTTCAATAACTGGAACAATATCCAGCTTCATAGCACCGATTAGTTTATTGCTATTATTAAGGGCTGTATCTACATCACCAGTTACATGGACTGCTCGCTCACCCGCACTATGCTGTATTTTTTCATAACCTCTATCACTGTCCAAATCAACAACCGTTGCTAACGAAGCAGTGTTGCCATTTGGCAGCACAATGGCAAACTCAGATAAAGTGGCCAATCTATCCCTTTCAATTTCAGGAAGACTTACCCTCACCTCAACCTTTTCTATACCATCTTGAAATGTTTGTACTAGATAGCCATCGAAAGCACCTCTGAGCTGCCTTCCGATCTCTTGAGAAGTGAGTCCTAAAACCTGACCTTGAGCATTTATACGAAAAATTATTTGTTCATTACCATACGGTAGGTTATCAGCCACTCCGCTTACACCTGGGTATGATTGCATGTTTTCAGCTATATCTTCAGCAGCTGCTTTTAATATATTAAGCGGCTGCCCTGCAATCTTTGCATCTAAGTCTTTTCCTGGTGGCCCCATTCTTGGAGCATATAAAGCAATTTTTTCTATGCCAGAAACCATTGCAACATTGTTATTCCACTCCCGTAAAAACTTTGCATTATTAACATCTCTTTTATCTGATTCAACCAGCTCAACCTCAAGCCAAAAATTCTGATCTCCTATAGAGTAATTACCATCATTTGTTCTTGAGGTTCTACCTAACGCAAGAACAGCAGTTGTAACTAAGTCACCACCAAGCTCCTTATCAGCTTCATAGAGAGCACGCTCCACTTCAGCTGCAAACTCAGCAACTGCTCCTTTAGGGGTTCCTGCAACAAACGTAACATCAGCATATAGCCTTTTTCCCTCTGGTGATGGGAAAAAAGAAAATGACATATAACCTAATATCCAATAAGACATGACAACTACCAATAAACAGATAGCCGTAATAATCGTTGTCCAACGATATGCAACTGCATTAGTCACTAATGGTTTGAAAATATTATCTTTAAAGTGATTAAACTTATTATCTAGATATTCTCTGGCACGACTTGGTCTAGCATGATGAAGCCCATCAAATGAATGCTTTAAGTGTCCTGGTAGAACTAAGAAACATTCAACCAGCGAAGCCAATATCACACAGATAACAACCATGGGAATATCAAATAGAATTTTCCCCATAATTCCACTAATCATCATTAACGGGAAGAAAGCCGCCATTGTGGTCAGTGAAGATGCAACAACTGGAGCAAACATTCTAAGTGCTCCACCATTGGCAGCAGTTATACTACTTTCACCTCGGTCGTAATGAGTTTGAGCATCCTCTCCGACGACAATCGCATCATCGACAATTATCCCTAGCGCCATAATAAGCCCAAATAAACTGAGCATATTTATGGTCCCACCAAAGGCATATAAAATAGCTAATGCAGCTAAGAATGATACAGGTACACCCATCATCACCCAGAAAGCTACTCTACCGTTTAAGAATAAGAATAATACTATAATTATTAAAATTATCCCTTGAACACCATTCTCTACCAAGATTGATATACGACCCTCAATCAGTTCCCACTGCTTTTGATATACAATTAACTCAACACCATCTGGTAGCTTGTCTCGATATCCATGCAGCCAATCTTTAAGAATTTCTGCCCCTTCAAGTGAGTCAGATTTATCTGATCTAAGTAGACGCAGTGATATTGCTGGATTACTTTTATAAAAGGTTGTTACCTCTTTGCGCTTATTTTTTCGCTCTATCTGTGCAACATCACCTAATAAAACAAATTCACCAGATGAGTTAGCAATCAATGGTATTTGAGCAAATTCAGACCCTTTCCTTTTTTGAGAAAGACCACGAATCTGTTTTGAAACTTGGCCACCACCAATTTTACCCACTGGTACATCTTTACTTTGATCCGATATTCTTTGCGATACCTGAGCCAATGTCATATTTAGCTCTTTTAACTTTGTATTTGGAACCTCAATTGATATCTCCTCTTCCGGCATACCTGAGATTTCAATCTTAGCTATGCCACGAGATAACAAATCAGTTTCGATATCTCGCGCCCAATGACGTAACTCGTCAATATCTACATCACCAGTTATCATTAATTTAGAGATCAAATCATAATGGATAGCACGCTTTACCCTGGGTGTTTCAGCTGACTCGGGAAGAGTTGTAACCGTATCAACGGCATCCTTGACATTATCCAGAGCCATAGCCATATCTATCCCTTCTTCAAACTGAAGAGATATAACTGAAACCCCATCAGAAGAGGATGACTTTATCTCATATAGATCATCAACAGTTCTTAGCTCTTGCTCTAATGGGACTGTGATACCTTCTTCAATATCTTCGGAACTTGCTCCAGTCCAAATTACAGAAACTACGACATAACCAGTTTCAAATGTTGGAAAAAACTGAGTTCGCAGTTTATTTAACCCCCATGCTCCGGCAAGGATCAAAATAATCATCAGCAAATTTGGAGCAACACGATGTTGTACAAACATCGTTATAAAGTTGTTTTTATTTGTTTCCATTTTTTGTCACCTAATCCCTTACTCTACTGAGGAGCTGATAATCTTAATGCGCAATCCTTGGATTGCATTTGGAATTTGGGTGACAATTATCTTATCCCCTTGGCTTAGTTGATCAGATTTAACCAATGCTCTGACCTCACCATTTGGTAACTTATGCTGGCCAATTTTATCCACATTAACCAACTGCATTACACCTTCTTTAGCTATATAGATCCGCTGTTTTCCATATATTGCCTGTAAAGGTATTGAGAATAGATCTGATACCTGAGGCAGCTCTAAGCCAAACTCTATAAATCTTCCCAGTGTTAACCTATCACCACCTTCGGTTATCTTAAATAATCCAGCTACACCAGTTCTTCCCCTCTCAGTTTTCCCTGAAAGACGATCAAGTTGTAACTTAATATTTGCCCCTTCAATAATTCCTGAAGCACTTAATGAATTGCCTTGAGTTAGCTCAGTACGAACAGTTGTTATATCAACTGAATTGATATCTGCTCTAACTTCAAGTTGCTCTAATGAATATATTGAGATGATTTTTGCACCGGGGCTTACTCTATCGCCATTTGCCACATAAACCGAAGCAATCCTGCCAGAAAATGGAGCTAAAATTGAGGCTCTAGCAAGATCACGCCTTGCTCTTTCTACAGCTGCCTCTCCACGCATTTTTTTTGCTTTTAACTGTTCTAATCTCAAGTCATATAAGTCTAAGGCTAACTTGCGAGAATTATATGAGAGTTCCTGTCTCTCTACAGAGCTTTTTGCCTGTTCTAGTGAGCTTTCAGACCCTAGCTTCTTTTTATAAAGTTTGGTAGCTCTTTTAAGCTCCCCTTTAGCAAGTTCAAGCAGGCTCTTTTCATGCACTATCGCCTCTTTATTATTTTCGAACTGCAGCTGCTCGGTCTTGATTTGCGCAATGATATCGGTTAAATCTGCCTCACGATCATGCAGATTAAGTTTATAATCAATCTGATCTAGCTGAATTAATAGCTGTCCTTTTCCAACAAAATCACCTTCACTCACCACAACTTTCTCAACATCTGAAGATATTGCAGCTGTAATCTGAGCATTCATAGGTGATTCAACAAAACCATAAAGTGGTATGTAGGGCTGAAATTTTCCTTTTACAGCATCAATCACTAAGACACCGTATTCTGTAGTCTTTTTATGTTTTTTAGGTGGTGCTGGACGCTTCATAAAAAGTAACGCAATAATAATTGAGCTTAATACTAGAACAATTAAAGGAAGAATCAGTTTCTTTTTTAAATCCGGTTTCATGGTGTTTGTAGCCCTGTATATAAGAGATATCAATGCTTTAAAGAGAACTTAAGTTGGGTAATTCTCTATAACGATATTAGACAGTAATCCGTTGACATCATAACTTTTGATTAAGCTATTTGTATATAAGGTTATAAATCTTTAATCCAAAAAAAAATCTGCTAACATCAACTACAACAATAAATTACCCACTTGATTGACACCGGCATTGCATAGCAGTTTCAAAATTCGGTGAAAAACTTAGGAAAAATCCATATGAAAATCGAAACTAAATCTATCCACTCTGGATATTCAGTAGAACAGACAACCAAAGCTGTTGCTGTACCTATTTATCAAACAGCGTCCTATGCATTCGATAATACTCAACATGGTGCAGATCTATTTAACCTAGATGTAGCTGGAAATATCTATACCCGAATTATGAACCCAACCAATGCAGTATTGGAAGAAAGGGTTGCTGATATGGAAGGGGGCGTTGGTGGTTTAGCTGTTGCATCAGGGATGGCTGCAATCACTTATGCAATACAAACAATTGCTGAAGCTGGAGACAATATTATCAGCTCGAGCAAGTTATATGGTGGAACATATAATTTATTCGCTCATACATTACCTAAACAAGGTATCGAAGTGAGATTTGCACCGTATGATGATGTTGAAGCGATGATAAGCAAGATCGATGATAAAACCAAAGCTATCTTTTGTGAATCAATCGGAAACCCTGCTGGTAATATCACTGATATCGCTGCACTAGCTAAAGCCGCGCGTGCGAAAGGGGTTCCTGTAATTGTAGATAACACTGTTGCCAGCCCATATCTATGTAGACCAATCGAGCTAGGAGCAGATATCGTTATCCATTCACTGACTAAGTATATGGGTGGACACGGTACTACTATTGGTGGAGTTGTTGTTGACTCTGGCAAATTCCCTTGGGCAGAGCACAAAGAGCGTTTCCCAACCCTAAATAATCCAGATCCATCCTACCATGATGTAATTTATACAAAGCAGTTTGGCCCTGCTGCATATATTGGACGTTGTAGAACTGTTCCACTTAGAAATACAGGTGCAGCGCTGTCACCTTTCAATGCATTTCTTATATTGCAAGGCATTGAAACGCTGCCACTAAGAATGGAAAGACACTGTGATAATGCGCAAAAGGTAGCTGAATACCTAGCAAATCATCCAAAAGTATCTTGGGTTTGCTATGCAGGGTTAAAATCTCACCCTGATAACAAGCTGGTTGATAAAATAACAAATGGTAAAGCAAGCGGTATTTTAAGCTTTGGTCTTAAAGGAGCAGTTGAGAACGGTGCTAAGTTCATTGATGCTCTAAAACTGATAACAAGACTGGTTAATATTGGCGATGCTAAATCACTCGCTTGCCACCCGGCTTCCACAACTCACAGACAACTTAATGATGATGAGCTTAAGTCTGCTGGGGTTAGCAACGACCTAGTTCGTATATCAGTAGGCATAGAACACATTGACGATATTATTGCAGATATCGAGCAAGCAATTGCTGAATGTGATTAAGCCTTTCACTTAAAACTGTTATATATTTACAATTATAAAAATCAGCAGCGTATACCATATAATATTGTTATACGCTGCTTTTAACGTATCAATATGCAGGTCCGAAATACACTTAACCATCAACGCCGTAACAAACCAATAAAGCAGCTTAGGACATACAAATCAATCAGTTACGATACTCTCTTAATACAACGATGTAATTTCAATGAAAATAATTTTTTAATATATATTTGTTGTTAGCGACATAACGATGTATGCTGATTTTTATAGTAAAGGATTTATGGACAAAATGGATTTTTTAACAAACTAAAAAACTGCATCATCACATTTTGTGTATGTTTTTTGCTGCTATTTTTTTGTGTCTACATTAGGCAACTTGCTAATCGATTCCTACCAGAAACTTTTACTATGTATTTAACATTGTTTAAGAGCTAGGGAGTTATTATGTCTGAGCGCATATTAGGTACAGTTAAATGGTTCGACAACGCCAAAGGATATGGTTTTATAGTTAAAGATGGGCACGATGATATTTTTGTGCACTACAAAGCCATTAGAGGCGAAGGTCATAAGTCTTTAAAAGATGGACAGCCTGTTGAGTTTTGCATAACCAACGGTCCTAAAGGACTATTAGCAGAAGATGTAGCATCATCACCACCTGTATAACTGACACTATTATAATTAGAGTCTAGTACATAGGGGAAAAGCAGTTATGGTTTCCCCTTTTGACTTGCAATAAAATAAATAAATTTTGCATTATGGAAGAAATTTCTAGATGTATCTACCTTCTCCAAACAGGGGTTCCGCCGCACTTCTTAGCAATTAAATCCAGATTTATCTCATGCAATTCCATCTCTAAATCCGTTGCTGTAACTTTAGCAAAGCTACGCCCTTCACGGTTTATAGGGGTATATTTTTCAATATGTTCACCGTCTTCATTCTCATCGGAACCATCAGATGCTAGTGATAAGCTTACCTGTCCGCCTGTCATTATTAAATAAACGTCGGCCAAAATTTCTGAATCTAGTAAAGCCCCATGCAGCTGACGCCTTGAATTATCAATCTCGTAGCGACGACATAAGGCATCAAGATTATTTTTTTGGCCAGGAAACTTTTTCCTAGCCATTGCCAGTGTATCAAGCACTGTGGAATAATCTTCAATGGCGCCTTTTCCAGAATTTAATAAATTGAATTCATTATTTATAAAACCAACATCAAACGGTGCATTATGGATAATCAGCTGGGCACCATCGATAAACTCAATAAATTCATCGACTACATCTGCAAATAATGGTTTATCGTTAAGAAACTCATTAGTGATTCCATGAACCTCCATCGCTTCTTGCTCAACCTCACGCTGTGGGTTTATATAGACTTGAAAGTTATTACCCGTAACGCGGCGACTTAGCATCTCGACACAGCCAATCTCAATTATTCTATGCCCTTCAGATGGTTCAAGTCCGGTGGTTTCTGTATCTAATACGATTTGTCTCATAATAACCGAGTTTGCCTGTGTTAATTAATAACTAATATTCTAACTGCTCATTCTTAACTTGTCGAAATATGGATGTAATCCATTTATGCTCCGATAGCTTCATGCTCAACACGAACGGAGATACCTAAATTGACTTATAATGAAGCTATTAAACATAAAAAGATGGGGGGAAAGCTAATATGTATTATCCTAGCATCTCATCTATACCTTTATTAGCCAACTGGTCAGCCCTCTCATTTCCATCATGTCCACTATGCCCTTTTACCCAGTTCCAGGTAATTTTATGGTTCTGTTTAAGAGCATCAAGCTGCCTCCACAGATCTTCATTTTTCACTGGCTTCTTTGCTGCTGTCTTCCAACCACGCTTTTTCCAGTTTTCTATCCAGCTTTGCATTCCATCTAGAACATATTTTGAATCTAAGGTAACCACTATCTCACAAGGTCTTTTTAAGGACTCTAGAGACTTAATCACAGCGGTTAATTCCATGCGGTTGTTGGTTGTGTCTGCCTCGGCTCCATACAGTTCTTTTTCATCATCTTTAAAACGTAATAATGCTCCCCATCCACCTGGACCAGGATTACCTCTGCATGCACCATCCGCGAAAACTTCTACAGTATTCGTCATTTATTCACCATTCCAGCGAAAACTAAATTCTCAAGTTTGATCATTGTAATGAATTCCATCAGGCGCGCAATGTTATCTATTACAAAATACAGTACGTATTGAGTTTGGTGATGTGTTTTTAGTGATTTAGCTATGACGTAAAGATGTGACTAAGTTTTAAGATTGACATTCAAGTCAATTGAAATTTTGTTTATAAAAATATACGGTCCTGCAAAAAATCTCATAAGGAAAATCATTCCTTAAATGATTTTTGATTTACTTTTGAGCTTGCTTGGATTGGTGAATTAACTCTCTTACTTTTTTCACGCCAGCCATTTTTCATAAGTGATAAAGGGATTATCCTCTTTCTTGCCATCAAGATGTAAACTCCTGATTGAATTTTCAGACTATAATCTGCAAGCTCCCCAAGAAATTCAAACTTTTTCCCATATTCGTCCTTTATTACTTTATGACTAAGTTCCACCTTTTCCTCTTCTGTTACATCCAAACCTAGAACTGCAAACCAATCTTTAATCCGACCTATTGAGAGTGAGTCCCCTTCCCATTCCCCCGTTTCTGTATATTTCTCTGCAAAGCGCAGCGCTCCAAAAAAACTATAGGGATTAAAACCTAAAATAACTAAATATCCATCTGGAGATAATATTCGTTCAGCTTCATGCAGAACTGTTTGCGGAATAGTTGTTGCTTCAAGTGTGTGCCTAAGAATAACTACATCCATGCTTTCGGAAAAAAAAGGCAATGATTCTAATTCACCAAAAACATTACATTCTGATCCACATCGATCTGGGGTATCTAAAATAAAGCTTTGGAATTTGCGATTTAAATTAAGCCATTTCACCCCTCTTAATGTCCCAAGCTGTAATATTTTGACGCCAGGAACTCGATTAATTATTTGATTAATCTTTTCTGACTCTAGGTCTATTATGTATTTACCTAAACTTGTCTGACTCCACACGGCATTTACCCTATTTAATAGCTTAAATCTTAAAATACATATTTATTTGGCTTATTAAACCTATGATGACTGGATTCTACTTTTTTCAATTTACAAGTGAGTCTTATGCGTAAGGAAATACAATATGAAACGCTGCCCCTTCGCCCTCTTTCGAGTGGCACTCAATGCTTCCACCAAGGGTTTGGGTTACTAAATTAAAAACTATATGTAAACCAAGTCCGCTTCCTCCATACCCGCGTTTAGTAGTGAAGAAAGGGTCAAATATTTTAGATAAGTTTTCTTCTGATATACCGTGTCCAGTATCTGAATAATCTATTGTAATATTTCCATTTTCGTGAACAATTTTTAAATCAATCTCTCCATCTTCCTTATCTTCAAAGCCATGAATCAGAGAGTTTAATGCAAGGTTGGTGATAATCTGTGACATTGTCCCTGGATAAGAGTTTATTACCAGATCATCATCACACTCTACATTAATAGTTAGGCTGGTATTCTTAAACTTTGGGTTAAGGCTAGCGAAGATCTCATGTAAATATTTTTTAACATTAAATTCACGATTCACTTGGCTGGATTGATCAACTGCAACTTGTTTAAAGCTATGTATAAGGTCAGCAGCACGATTCATGTTAGACAGAATCATTCCACAACTTTGATTAACGATTTTCACATAACCATCCAGTGCTTTTCTGGTTAATTCACCATTTTCATATGCTTTAGTAAACTTTCTTGTCTCATCTTCAAGATGTGAAGCAGCTGTTACACCAATCCCAACGGGAGTATTTATCTCATGTGCAACACCAGCAACCAACCCACCAAGAGCAGCCATTTTCTCAGACTGTATTAAATAATCCTTGGTATTATTAAGATTGATTAATGATTCATTTAATTTTGACGTTCTCTCTTCAACCAGATCTTGCAGGTGGATTTTATGCCTTTTCAGTTCATCATTTGCTTGAGATAGCTCACCAGTTCTATCTACTACCATACTTTCCAGGTGAAGTTGGTATTCATTATTTTCATTAATTAAGCGTGCTTTATCCAGGCAGTTATTTACTGAATGAATCAGTACAGAAAAGTCTTCTATGGGTTTAAGCAGATAATCCCAAGCACCTTGATGTAGGGCTTCAACTGCATCACTAATTACGCCATTACCAGAAACTACGATTATTGGGAGCTCTGGTTTCATTTTTTTAACGTGAGCAACTACTTGAAATCCATCAACCTCGGGCATTCTTAAATCGACGATAACAATATCAATTTCATCAATATGCTGTTGAAAAACATCTAAACCAATTCTGCCATTTTCAGCTATAAATACTTTGTATTCATAATCTTCCAAGCAATCGATATAACTCTGCCTGATATACTCATCATCATCAATTGCAAGCACTGTAATTTGAGAATCACTCATGAACCACCCATTACTCGATCTATTTTTTAAGGATAGTAATAATATATATGTTTAAGTTTATTAGATAAGCTAGCATTTATCCTGTTAATGTCAGTAATTCTTGCTCTAATTTATCTAGTTCGGTCACAGGCTTACTAAAAATAATTTTTGAAACATTAGATAATGCAGTCAAATCAGATGGAATTTCATACTCTGGAGATCCAGTACAAACCACAAATCCGATTTTATCAGATAGTTTATTCGCTTCACGAATAAATTGATCTCCACCAATCCCTGCCATACGAATATCTACTATGGCGCAATCAATTTTGTTATTTTTTATAATATCTAACGCCTCATCTTCTAACCCCGAACAAAACACTGTCCAAAGGCAATCTTCAAAATAATCAACAAGACTATCTCTTACAAATGGTTCATCATCCAAAATCAAGATGCTTTTTTTACTAGTATTCATTTTTGGCTCCTTCTACTGGCAGGGATATTAAAAACTTAGTGCCTATTCCAATATTTGATACAACACTCATCTCACCCCCGTGGTTTTCAGTAATAATAAAATATGAAACACTTAAACCTAAACCTGTTCCTTGGCCAACATCTTTTGTGGTAAAGAACGGTTCAAAGATCCTTTTGCTTGTTTCTTTATCCATTCCGGGACCATTATCTTCAATCTCAATGTTAATCATTGCTTTATCTTTCGATAAATCGGTACGCACAAAAATAACTGGTTCAGGTGTATTAGCCCCTTGCATAGCTTGAGCACTATTACGCAATAAGTTCAAGATTACTTGCTGAATTTTGGTATCTTCACAAATTAAGAGTGGCAAACCCACTTTAAACTTTTTTATGATTTTTATCTGTTTAAAATCATATTCTTGCTTAAGATTATAATCAGTAATAGCAAGTTCTAATGTATCATCTAACAAACGTTCCAAGCTAACCGTTGATTTACTATGATCTGCCTTACGCGCAAATGTAAGCATATTATTCACAATAGCGGCAGCTCGTTTCCCTGATTCTTTTATCGTTTCAATCATGCGGGGAATATCTCTAGACTGCATAAATTTTGAAATGGCTTCAGTCGTTATCCCAGCATCTTCTGCTGCTTTTTTATTTGCAGGCAGATCTATCCTATTCACCAAGCGATTTTGGATAACATCTGCTGTCTGCATCATACCTGCTAACGGGTTATTAATCTCATGCGCCATACCGGCAGCAAGCCCGCCAATTGAGAGCATTTTTTCATTTTGTACCAGCATCTCTTCCAGGCGCACTTTGTCCGTTACATCATCAATGCGGATCACGGCCCCTTGAACTCCGTTGGCTATTAAAGGAAAGATAGTGATATCCTCATAATTTGTCTTGTTATCATAGTATAGAGGTTTTTTCCTACTATATTTCACCTCCCTAGTTTCGATGCTTTTTTTAATCTTATTAATCTCTGACTGCATATGAGGCAAAAGATCAATCAGTTTCTTCCCTTTAGCATCCTCTACTTTAACCCCAGTTTCATCCTCCGCGGTCATATTCCATTGTGTTATTAAAAGCTCACTATTCACACTCACAAGTACTGATGGCATGGAATTAATGATATTAGAAATATAGCTCTCTGCTTCCTTAAGATCCTTCTCTCTAGATTTAATCTCTTCCGTCATTTGCTCAAATGAATCAATAAGCTGGTTAAACTCTTTGTAGTTACTCTTAGATGCAGATATTTCATATTTACCTTTACCGATGGCATCTATAGACTTTAATAGGTCGCTAAATGAGCCTGATATCTTACTACTTAGTTTTGTTCCAGATGCAATCGCGGCAAGTGTGACTACAAGAGTCAACAATAGCAGTATAACTGCCATTTTTTTAATAGGCGCAACGATATTTTCAAGAGGATTATATAAAGATATTTTCCATTTTGTTTCCGGCATGATCACCGTATTTACTAGAAATTGACGACCATTGTATTCAACCTCGTCAACTAAGACATCATCATTCCAACTCTTTATACTATCGACATATTGTTGGTCATACTCCCGAATCATGACCTTTTGTTTATCGGGATGGGCTATAAATACTCCCTGTTGGTCTGTTATAAACAGAGGTCTTTTATCAAGACCCTGGATGCTTCTCTTTCCACTACCATCTCCATAACCGACATTACCAATATCATCTAACTTAAGGAAACCTGTAACAATATACCCATAATCAGTTTTAATACTTAATGATGAAAGCGGAAAATCCAGTTGTTCAGATATAAAGGATGCTCCCCAATAAGGTGTAGTGCTATTTTTAGTTTGGTTAAAGTATTTATGTCCAGATACATCGTTACCTAAAACATCTTCATTTAATGGTGATACAGCAATTATTTTACCATCTATATTAGCTACCTGAATGGCAGCAAAGTACTCATGAATCGATTGAATTTTTTTAATGACATCCTGAATTTTTTGCACCTGGGAATGCGGAATATTATGAATAAGGCTAGATACCACTTCAAGATCTTCAAGTGGCCTTTGTAGATGTTGTTCAATGGCATACTCTGCAAGGTGTACCTGTCTGTGGTCAGCACTAAGAATCTCTTCCCTTAAAGTGCTTGATGATATCGTTAAACCGACCAAACCAAGAATTAGCAATGGTAATGACACAGCAATCAAGAGATAAATCTTAAAAAACTTGTGGATGCTTATATTATGAAAGAAATTCACCATTGTATGAGACCAACTACCCTAATCTGCTTTGATTGCTTTCTTTGCTAATTTTCTGCCATATATCCATAGTCTTCCTTCATATAGTTCAATTAATTAATTCGCTATATTAATCAATTCATATTGGTGGTTTTTTATCTGATAAAGGGATAGTTCACGAATAACGTCACCATATTTATCAACCCAATAGTTATCTGTTATTCCTTCAATAGGATCCATATTTATAATTTCAGCTTTGATTTTCTCAGCTTCAATACTTTTAGCTTTAATAGCGGCGTTAGCAAACATCTTTACAGATTCATATGCATACCTAGATGGCATATTTGATTTTATCCCAAAGCGTTCTTGAAAAAATTTATTAAATGCGATCTCTTTCACTGTTGGCTTTTCATTAGCGTAAACATCAATTAAAAACATACCGTTTACTGCTTTGCCACCATATTCATTTACCTTAGTTACTTTTGTCCACATTGTTCCAAATAGGCTTGGAATGTCATTGGTTTTGGCATATTTCTGAATGATCGCTCCGGCATCAATTCCACTGGTAATAAAGACTAAGGCATCTGGCTGCATTTTAGACATTTCCTCAACTAGCTGAGGAAAATCTTGTTTGGTTTCGAACAATAAATTGCCAATAACTTTTATTGACTGTTCTGCTGATTTTTTCTTAAAACCATCTACTACAGCTCCTGAATACTCCTCATTTTTAATATCCCTAATTAAAATAACTTTTTTTATACCCAGATGACTTACTGCATCTGCAAGTGAACTACCATGTTTTGATGCTAGCGGAGTTATACTAATAAAGTTATCGTTAATCCCTGATAAACTATCAGTTGAAACTGTAGGGCTTATTAGAAGGGTATTGCTATTCTTTGCAGCTTGAAGCACAGGAACAGCCATAGAGCTAACGAATGCTCCAACTATCACATTTACTCCACTTTCAATTAAATTCGCTGCTTGTCGCCTTGCCTCATCCTTACTTGATTTTATATCTCTAATAATAAGTTCAACTTTCCTACCGTTTATACCACCATTTTGATTCAATTCATCAACAGCCATAATCACGCCGTTTCTTGCTACAACACCAAGCTGAGATTTTCTAGTACTTAAATCTGCGAGAAACCCTATCTTTATAGGTTTTTTTGACGGTATAAGTAATAAAAATAACAATATAGCTAATCCTATTACTACCATCATCGCTATAAATTTTTTCGCTCTATCCATAACTATCTCTTTATAAAATACACATATTTATCCAGTTAATTATTTTGCCATACCACTACTCTGTACCACTATTTAGCTTGCCAGATGGTGCCTCTGAAATTTGCAACCGCTGGTATTTATTATCTTTAATCTGAAAATAAGATAACTTTCGTATTACATCACCATATTTATCCAATCTATAGTTATCTGCCACCCCTTCTATTGGATCAATATGCAACAACTCTCGCTTTACATCTTCATTTTCAAAGCTAGAACCATTTTCTACTGCCTGCGCATAAAGTTTCACCGCCTCATATGCATATACCGCTGGTATTGTATAATCTGAGTCGAAAAGCTCTTTATAGGATGAGGAAAACTGCAGCTCTTTTTCTGACTTATTATCACTTGCAATAGCATCAACCAAGATCATTCCATTAACCGTTTTACCTCCAAACTCTTTTATATTGGTCCACTTAGCCCACAGATCACCATATAGATTTGGTAGTCCCCCTGTTTTGTTGTAAAGCTGGATGATTTTTGCAGCATCTTTACCATTGGTAATAAAAACAATTGCGTCAGGTTCATATTGCTGCATTTTCTGTACTAACTGCTTTAATTCGGTACCACCAACAAAATCAATTTTACCTAAGATTTCTATACCTAACTCAACAGACTTATCCCTAAAACTTTGGGCAACTGACTCTGTATATGATCTATTATCTAAATCTTTCACGAGCAATACTTGCTTATCCCCTTTGTATTTCACTACCTTTGCTAGATCTACCCCTTGCACGGAAGAGTTTGTAACAACCCGTAAAAAATTATCATCTATGCCGGAGAGTTCATCCGTCGATACAGTTGGACTTATAACTAATACCCCAGATTTTTCTGCGGCTTTTATTACTGGATTCGCCATAACGCTATGCACTGGCCCAATAATTACCTTTACGCCATTTTCAATGAGATTTTTAGTTTGGTTGTGACTAATCTTATTATCCGACTCACCATCTCTAACCAATAATTGGATTTTACGACCATTAATCCCACCTTTTCTGTTTAACTCCTGAACCGCCATGATCGCGCCATTTCTTGCTGAATAGCCTAAATTAGACTTTCTACTACTTAAGTCTGCTACGAATCCAATTTTAATTGGGGCTGAGAAAACATGCAGCATTGCAATTAACGCTAAAGTTAATACAATCAAAATTGATATTACCTTGATCGGCCTGCTCATATCACCTCCTTACTCATCCCTTTTAAGCTCCATTTAAAAACTATTCATTTACACTATTATGTTTGCTCTCTATATTTTCTACCCCTAAAGTTTGTTGCACAGGCAAACATATTACAAATTTAGTACCTACGCCCTCATCAGACTCTACCCACATCTTCCCCTTGTGGCTCTCAGTAATGATGAAATATGCAACGCTTAAACCTAACCCTCTTCCTGCGCCTGTTGGTTTTGTTGTATAAAACGGTTCAAATAGTCTACTAACTAATTTACTGGAAATGCCCGGGCCGTTATCCTCTATTTCAATCCGTATCATTGCACCTTTGTCTTCTGCTTTGCCTTCTATTAGTGCTCTTATAATTATTTTAGGGTTATCAACTTTTGTTTGTTGCAATACCTGGGCACTATTACTTAATAAATTCAATAGCGCCTGTTGAATTTTAGATGACTGACACTCAATATCCGGCAGATCTTCTTGAAATTGCCGTATGACATTGATTTTTTTAAAGTCGTATTGTTTTTTTAGATTATAATCGGTCGATACTAAGTCGATAGTATTATCGATTATATCAACAATTTTACTTATATTTATTTCATGATCTGATTGTTGTGCAAAATGCAGCATATTATTGACTATGGAAGCAACTCTAACTCCGGACTCTTTTATCGCATGTATCATGCGAGGAATCCCTCTGGCAGACATAAAGCTAACAATTGCGTCCATATCCACTCCTACTTCTTCTGCCGCCCTTTTGTTTGCTGGCATATCAATGTTATCTACTAAGCGATTTTCTATTACATCTGCAGTTTGCATCATTCCTGCTAATGGGTTATTAATCTCATGTGCCATTCCTGCTGCAAGCCCTCCAATGGAAAGCATTTTCTCGCTTTGAACCAACATCTCTTCCATACGTACCTTGCTGGTAACATCATCAATGCGTAAAACGGCACCTTGAATCCCAATAGCTACTAATGGATAAATTGTTACATCTTCATAACATGTTCCTGATTCTGCTTCATATTCTTTTTTTCGTTCAAATTGAATCTCTTTGTTTTTTATACTATCTAAGATTAAACTCAGATCTTTTTCCATACGTGGAAAAACATCGTCCAATCTCATTCCAAAAGCATCCGGAGCTGGCACTCCTGTCATCTCCTCGGCCTTTAAATTCCACTGCGTTACTTCAAGGTTTTCATTTACTGATATAAGGGCTGATGGCATTGAGTCAATTACATTTGATATATAGTCTCGGGTTCTTTCTAACTCAGCCTCTGCATTTTTACGTTCTGCTATCTCTTCTTTTAGTTCTTTAGTTCTTTCATCAACCAACTCTTCTAAATTCTCTAGCAATGCTTCATTTGATTTTCGCTGCCGCCTTTCCTCAAATAATACTGCTAATACATTGGTGAAATTCCCAATATATGGAGCATATTGATCAAATTTAGATCTTTCAGATAGATGAAATATTAATGATGCGTATTTTGATTGTTTATATTCAATGGGAAAGATATGTCTTTGATCTTCTGGCTGATCTTTTAGTAGCGATGATGTCTCCTCATTATTAAATAAAACATATTCCACCTTTTTCACACCTGGAATGTCTGATAACCCTTTAGCAACAAAGCTAAGCACAGAAACCTGATCCGGTAGCTGTGCTACAACACCTTGCATCAATGCTATCTGTCCAATTGCTTTAGCTGAAAGACCATCCTCAACGCTCATATGCTAACCATGCCTTTTACTTAATATTTTTAAGAAATTCATCGGGATTTATATAAAAAGGGTTTTCCACAACAGCGCCATTAATAATCATCTTTGGATGCACCTTTAATACATCCATAATGGTGGCTCCATCAAATAGATTTGCATCATATTGGCATACGGCTGTTAATGGACTCTTTTCAAGTAATTTAGTTACTCTAGATTCATATTCCAGCAACCTCTCCCCACCTGTAACATGTTGAATCTTTGGGGACATCTCTCCTATTACTCTTGATGCAGTAAATCCCATCTCTATCGCATCTGTATAGAACTGCTCTAGAATTCCAAGCATTCTTTCCGGGTCAAATACACTATCTTGAAAGTAGACCTCATTTGTACGGCCGAAAGTTATTGCTTCCTTAGCTTTTCGTTCATCATATGAGATATTATTTTGTTGAAAAAATTCCTTTATCTCATTTTCAGTTATATTTTCAGAAAAACATGCTGTGCGCTCATCATTTTTCATCCCCGCTAAAATAAACTTTAACAAAGAATCAGTGCGCTCCTCTTTATCGGTAAAGACAAGGCATAGATGAGTTCCTACTGCCACTTCTTCTTTCACGAAACCCAGTGAGATTTTTTGATGATTATCACTCATAATATCTCCTCCCACACAATTATTAATTACATTGCCGGCCTAGCAACTAATTCAAACTAAATGCTTTTTCCGTTAATAGTGGAGGTCCATTTACCTCTACTAAACTTTTAAACACTATTACTTATAACTATAGGATATTTATAGTTATCTGCTTATTATTTATGTTATACACCCATTCGTTACTTTAAGCTGTTAACAGGCAAACGTATTGTAAACCTCGTACCCTGGCCTGGCGCAGACTCTACATACATCTCTCCATTGTGATTCTCGGTTATAATGAAATAGGAAACACTTAAGCCTAGTCCGGTTCCTACACCTACGGACTTTGTCGTATAAAATGGTTCAAAAATTCGTTTTAATGTCTCTTTATCTATACCTGGTCCATTATCCTCTATTTCGGTTTTAACCATTGCCGTATCTTTATCATGACTAATACGAACTATTAATTTAGGAACTGGTATTTTTGCATCCTGCATTGCTTGGGCTGCATTGCGTATAAGATTTAATATAACCTGCTGGATCTGAGATGATTCACACTCAATAAAACAAGACCCATCTACATACTCTCTCGTAACATCAACTTGCTTAAAGTCATATTTACTCTTCAGGTTATAATCAGTAACGGCTAAATCAATCGTATTATCGACCAAATCTATATAATTCACCGTTGCTTTTTCGCTGCTTCCTTTTCGAGCAAAACTCAGCATATTATTTACAATGGTCGATGCTCGTTTGCCAGATTCATTAATAGTAGCAATCATTCTTGGTATATCTCGAATACGCATAAATTCATTGATTGCATCCATCGTTGTACCAGCATCTGTAGCTGCTTGTATATTTGCTGGCATATTTGGTTTTTCAATAAGTCGGTTTGACATCACACTAACTGTTTGCACCATACCTGCTAGCGGATTGTTAATTTCATGTGCCATCCCTGCCGCTAACCCCCCAACAGAGAGCATTTTTTCACTCTGAATTAGTATCTCTTCCATTCTCACTTTTTCAGTAATATCATCTATACGAATAACCGCGCCTTTAACACCATTAGCAACTAAAGGATAAATAGTAACGTCTTCAAAGCAGATATCAGCTTCATCTACCCCTCTCTTTATCTGATTACGCTGTACTGTTCTGGTATGTATACTGCAAGATATTTTTCCTAACTCAGACTGCATTTGCGGTATAACATCCTCAATCGACTTTCCATATGCATCTGCTGCAATAACACCTGTTGAATCTTCAATGGTTTTATTCCACTGTGTTACTTTCAGACTTTCATCAACACCAATTAAAGCTGAAGGCATTGAGTCAATAATATTAGTTAGGTATTTTCTTAGTTTTCTTATCTCACTTTCGGCAGTTTTTCTTTCTGTGATATCGATAATGACTCCATCAATAAATTGCAGTTGCTCATTATCATCAAATACACATTGTCCTTTTTCATATACCCAACAATACTGGCCATCTGCACGTACTATCCGATATTCAATTGTGAAGTATGTTTTATTCTCAATTGCATTTTCCACCACTCTTTCGAAAAGTGAAGTATCTTCAATATGAATTATCGATGCAAATGATCGTTTATGGTTGGCTATAAAATCAGAGCTCGGGTAACCAGTTAATCTTTCTATCTCATCGCTCAAATATATCATTGTCCATGATTTATCATTTATGCAGCGATAAGTTACTCCTGGCACGTTCTCTACAAGAGTTCTAAATTTATTCTCATTTGCTCTTAGATCTTGTTCTGTCTGCTTCTCTTTATTAATTGAATCTGACAGTTTTTTAATCATGTCATTAAATGAATTTTCTATCGCACTTAACTCATCATTTCCTGTTGAGCTAATTTTAACTTTAAAGTTTACAAGATTTTCTACATTAATATTTTCAGCTGCATCAGCAATTGACTCTAGTGGACGTCGCAAAATATAGTTTGAGATCAGTAGAAAAAACACCCATAGAGCTAACGACTTAAGTACTGAATTTATTACCAAAAGAAGAAACTGAACTTTAACCCTATCAAAAATAACCGATGAGTTAGAAAAAAGTGTGACTTCTCCTAACAGCCTTTGTTGCCCTTTATATCTATAATAGATGGGAAATGTATGTTGAAATATTTCAAGGTTGTATGCGTTACTTTTTGATGCTATATCCACACCATTCCTCAACCCTAAAAAATTTATATCTTGTTCAACTTTTCCAGAAAAATCAGCCTCAGCAACCACTCCATCAACTGCAATGATATGTTTTGACTCATCTTTTATCTTGATTCCAACTATCAAAGGGATTTTTACAATACTGTCTATTGTTGATTTAAGAGATTGGTCATCCATGTGCCACAAATTCATTGAAAGTGTTGACTCTATAGTTGGCTGAAATTCAACTAACGAATTATTCACATCTCCTTTCTGATAATTATACTCAATAAACATGTGTAAAATGGTTACTAATAAAGCAAAAACAATATAGAAACAAAACACTATCTTTAACAATCTAGTTGCTACAGAGTTCCTAATATTAACTTTACGCCTAAGAATCATATTTTGTTTACCAACCTAACTTCGAAAAATACTGAATTAATATACGTATCAATTTCCTATCAAGCTTGAAATATGGTTTTCCAGTTTATCCATATCATCTATCGGCTTTCTATAAACTTGTCCTGATACTTGTGACAACTGAAGAAGATCATACGATGGTTTATATTCCGGTGACCCTGTACATATCACAAAACACATTTCTGGCTTTACATGCCTTGCTTGCCGGATAAATTCATCACCACTCATTCCAACCATTCTTATATCTACAATTGCTGCAGAGGGGCTTTCCTGCTCAAGAATTTCAAGAGCTTCTTCTCCACTACTGGCAAGGAATGTAATCCATTGACTATCCATAAAAAAATCATTCAAGCTTTGCCTTATAAAAAGCTCATCATCAACGATTAAAATAGAATTAGTCATGCTGCTTCAGCCTTATCATGAACTTCCCCCTCTATTCAATGGTAGGGCTATTGTGAATTTGGCCCCTCCTCCTGGAATTGAGTCCAGGTACATCTCTCCTCCATGCTCTTCTACAATGATATAATAAGATACGCTTAACCCAAGACCTGTTCCTATACCTGTAGGCTTCGTGGTAAAGAAGGGTTCGAATACTCTTTTGCGAATCTCTTCTGCCATCCCTGGACCATTATCAAATAATTCAATCAACACTTTGCTCTTTTCTTTATTCAAACTAGTTCGGATATGTACCTTCGGAGATTTTATTTGTGCTTCTTGCATTGCCTGCGCGCTATTACGCAAAAGGTTAAAAACTACTTGTTGTATTTGAGCTTGGTCACAAAAGAGGTCTGGAAGATTTTGTTCGAATTCCGTATCTATAGATATCTTCTTAAAATCATAGCGTTTTTTCATATTATAATCAGTTTCGGCAAGTTCAATTGAAATACGGATTATTTCATTAATTTGGGTGGCTATTACTCCACCTTCATCCTTGCGAGCAAAATTAAGCATATTATTGACTATAATAGCTGCCCTTTTTCCTGACTCATTTATTGCACCAATCATGCGGGGGATATCGCGCTCATCCATAAATCTTTTTATAGCATCAACCGATGTACCTGCATGCTCAGCAGCATCTTTATTTGCAGGCATATCTACCTTATTAACAAGACGATTAGACATCACGCTTGCGGTTTGCATCATCCCTGCAAGCGGGTTGTTTATCTCGTGAGCCATTCCAGCTGCAAGCCCAGCGATAGATATCATCTTTTCACTCTGTATCATCATCTCTTGCATGCGTACTTGTTCCGAGATATCGTCAATACGTATTACTGCACCTTCAATCCCATCAGCTTCTAACGGATATACAGTTACCTCTTCTATTACACGGTTATTCTCTTTTGTTTGATAAGAGATTTTAGTCTGCATTGATTCATGTGCTTTTATACTCTGTTCTATCTTTTCATATTCAGGTTTCAAATTAGGTAATACTTCAACTAGTTTTCTTCCTATAACTTTATCAACTTCTAGATGAGTTCTATATTCTGCTGTTTTATTCCACTGAGTAATTCTCCCAGCAGTATCTACTCCAACTATCATTGATGGCATTGAGTTGATAATATTGGATAGGTAATTTCTTAAATGGACAATCTCATCCTCTACAGCTTTTCTTTCACTTACATCATATAGAAGAGCGAAATCAGCTGTCTGCCCATCAAAATTAATGGTCTTAGACCAAGATTCAATCCATTTTATCTTTCCTTTCTTGGATATAAGCCGCCATTCATAATTGGTTACAACATCCTTATGCCCTCTTTCCTTTTTCTTGAGTTGATCCATTACAAATGTTCTATCTTCAGGGTGAATTAATTTTTGAAGCTCATAAGGGCCTAATGAATCCATCTCCTGCTTGGTTGTGCCAAATATTTCCAGTACCGCACCGTTATAATATTTGTACAGTCCATCTTTAACTATAAGAATTCCAAGTAACATTTGATCGGCAAGAAGTTTAAATTTCTCTTCACTCTCTTGTAACTCCCTTGCAACATTTAACTTCTCAGTTATATCACGGGTAACTCCTCTCAAACCTTGCAGTTCACCTTGATCATTAAAAAATGGGGCGGCTGATACTTCAATAAAAACCGTCGTTCCATCTTTGTGAAAACATCTGCTTTCTAAATTATTAAACCCTTTTTCTTCTGCAAATATAGGCTCTAAAAAATTGGAAATGGTTTGAGCTTCATCCGTATCCATAAACATCATCGGACTATTCCCTAGAACCTCTTCAGGTGTATAGCCTAATAGATCAAAAATTCGTGGACTGATATATATATAATTACCATCTTTATCCAGTTCCCATATCAAATCTGTCACAGACTCAATCAAACTCTGAAATTTTGATTCACTCTCTATAAAACCTACTTGATATTTCTTTATCTGGAAAATCATGGAGTTTATTGTGGAACTTAAAGCTTTTATCTCATCCAGGTTTCCTTCTGGGACTTCTAGAATTGGAAGACCTGTAACATCTGTATCTCTAATTGCATCGACCAAATTATTTAGCGGCTTAGTAATACTCCTAATTAGCAGCAATGAAAGCATTAATGATATTACAACGAATACGACAAAAATCACCTTTGCACTTGTAATCAAGGTTGATGCTTGTAGGTCAAGGTCATCATGATATATTGAGGTTGCCACATACCAATCAAGTGGTTGATAATAGACGATAAATGCATTCTTTTTATAAATATAGTTACCCTTATCTTCAGGCCTATCCCAGGCATACTGCATTAATCTCTTATTATTTTTTACAGCCTCTTTCAAGTCATTTAGCATGAAATTACCCGTTACTGGATTTTTTAAACCCGCCGCATTCCTTCCTGCAAGAACAGGGTGCAGCAATATATATCCATCACTTTTGAATATAAAAAAGTACCCGCTTTCTCCGATCTTCTGTGGCTCTAAGATCTTACTGGTATCATTTATCAAGGCATCAAGACTATCATTTGTATATTCATCTATATCTTTTGTAGCTAATGAATTACCTATTACCCATCCCCAAGGCTTAAACGCCTTTGCGAAGGATACCCTTTCTACACTCATACGTTTTTTAGATGAATTAGACTCTGAAGAGTTTAGTTTTGAAGGGCTAAGCTGTGAAGGGCTAAGCTGTGAAGGGCTAAGTTGTGGCATTATAGAATCAGGTTGTGAAGGTTGAGGATTTAATGACCAATTGCATTCCACAAACCCACTACCAATTTTCTGCACTATATCTAGAGCAAGCTTGAAAAAGTTAGCTCCACTATTTTCAATACACTCAAAACTCTTTCCTTCTGCAGTACTCCCAGACAACATAGGTATTTCAGAATGCATTATTATTTTGGGGAGTTCAGAAGTATCAGTTATCCAAAAATGACCCGTGCCTTCATCTGCATGAAGCCCAATAACACCTTTAATTGCTAGCTGTTTTGCAACCTCTTCAGAATAATGTCCATCAAGATATTCTTGAAAATAATGCTCTAATACCGAATGTGCAATTGCCGTATCGCTTTGAGCTCTTTTACGCTTAATTAAGCGCATCTCTTGCTGGTTTTTTAAGATGTTTTTATGCTGTGATTTAATATATCCAACTGTGACATCTAGAACATTAAGTGCATTTTGATTTATAGATTTTGTTAATGCGCTTTTAGCCTCATCAACAAGGCAATAGGTAATCACAGAAAGTGATAATACCAATAACCCCATAGTTGTTAGCATTATTCTTGTTTTAAGTGAACTTAAAACCATGATCATCCTATCTCATGATTTAATACACATTATTGCGAATAAACCATTTTGGTTATCCGATTTAGAACAGCACATATAGGATCCTTTTAAACGTTTAGTTTCATCAAAAATCTTTGTGTAATGCAATTCTTTAATCTAGCGGAAGATTCTCTAATATCTCCTTATATTCATCAGTTAAACTTAAAAAGGCATCAGCTACTTGTGGGTCAAAATGCTTACCCCTTTCTTCTTTAACTAATGCAACAACATCTTCAAAGGCCCATGGCTCTTTGTAACAGCGCTTACTAACAAGTGCATCTACCACATCAGCAAGAGCTGTTATGCGGCCATATATGTGAATATCTTCCCCTTTTAGCCCTCGAGGATAGCCAGTACCATCCCATTTTTCATGGTGTTCATGGGCGATAATCCCTGCTGTCATCATCACCGCCCTTTTAGAACTTTGGAAAATATGATATCCATATTCGGCGTGTTTTTTCATCACCTCATATTCTTCTTCTGTCAGTTTTCCAGGCTTTTGTAAAATAGCATCAGGAGTCCCGATCTTACCAATATCATGCATTGGCGCTGCAATACTTAATATCTCTAACTCCTGTTCCCCCATACCTAGCTGTTTTCCTATCATGGTTGCAACAGCACCGACACGATTAATATGTATAGAGGTCTCTCTTGAGTAACCCTCTACAACATCTGAAAGGATATAAATTAGTTCTTTCTGGGTATCTTTAATCTCGTTATTAAGAGAGATGTTCTCAAAAGCGATGGCAACGTTAGTGGCAAATATTGATATCAGGTCACAATCAATCTCAGAAAGTGACCGTCGTGACTGAAAATACAGGAGGCTATGTTCACCCTTCTCTGTCTCAAAATACCCGGTAAAGGTTTTTTCAGTAAAAACACTTTCCTTTTTATCAAGGGCATTATTTAAGTTATTAAGTACTTCTTCTGAGACCACCTCATCAAGCGGCTTATTCTCTTTGCCAATAAAGTCACCCGAAGAGGCCACAATATTATAATTTTGTTTATCAGAATCTTGATATGCAGTAAAACCGGAGCTTTTGGCATAGATAAAACTCTTATCAATATTTAACACCGTATTTAGGTGTTTTAAGATACCTTCAGCAAATACGTTCAGTGAATTAAGTTTAAATATTGTTCTTGATGCACTTATTATATTTTCTAAACCACGTTTATTTCGTTCAATAGATTTTATCTGTTGATATGATCTTAATGAGGCAGTTACCACGGTAAATAGCTTTTGTGCCGTAAGCTCTGTTTTAGCTTTATAGTCATTAATATCATAATTAACTATAACTTCTTGCTCAGGAGCTTGTCCTGGCTGCCCCGTCCGCATAATTATTCTTACGTTATGGTTTTTTAAATTTTCACGAATATGCTTAGCGCACTTCAGCCCTGCATCATCTGTTTCCATAATTATATCTAATAAAATTAAAGCGATATCTTCCTCTTTCTCAAGTATCTCTATCGCCTCTTTTGCAGAATATGCACTCATCAAATTAAGACTACGGTTCTGAAATTGATAATCAGCTAAAACCATTTTAGTTACAGCATGAATAATTTCGTCATCATCAACAACAAGAACCTTCCAGCGGTCATCATCTCCAACCCACTCGTCAGCAGTTGATAAAATATTTGATTTTTCTTCTAAATCATCCGCAAAAATCAATTCATCATTATTTGTCATAGTTTTTCAAGCCCATTAAGACGTTTACTACACTTAGGATGAACCCCATTTATAACCTTACTAACAACCCCTACAGATTCACCTAATCACCTAATTTTTATAAAGCTTTATCTATTAAAATAAGCTCTAAGCGATAGGATGCATTCAAAAATTAAAGCACACCCTATGCTTAATTATAGCCCCCATTTATGATTATTCCCGCTTCTGAAGGCTAAATTATCTTTTTTGTCTAACACTTCATAAATTCATTAATATAATTTCATGTGACAGATCTTCATAATGATTTATCTCGCATAGCTGGCTTGTTTTTTTTAGCTTTTTATGGAATATTCAATCCATCACAAATTAATATTTTTATGGAAATAGACAATGAATAGCGTTTTCCCAATTAAGGCATTCAATGATAACTATATTTGGGCAATTAAAAATCAAGCAAATGACGCGATTTTTTTTGACCCTGGCTGCCCTGAATCAGTTATTGATGTTATTGAAGCAAATAAGCTAAATCCTCTTGCTATATTCATCACCCATCACCACCATGATCACATTGGCGGAGTTACTGAGTTAAAAGATAAATATGGTGTAACTGTTTTTGGCCCTTCAAGCGAAACTAATCTTGATCTAGATGCTGGCTTAAAAGAAAACGACTGCATTGAGATCTCGCAACTTGATATATCTTTAACTGCTATCGAGACCCCTGGACACACAAAAGGACACCTCTGCTACCATAGTGATAACTATTTATTTAGTGGGGATACTCTATTTTCTGCTGGGTGTGGAAGAATTTTTGAAGGAACTCCAGAAGAGATGTTTGACTCACTTCAGAAAATTTCTCAGCTTCCGAATGATACTCTTATCTACTGTGCGCATGAATATACTTTAGCAAACCTAACCTTTGCTCAACACATTGAACCTAATAACAGCAATATCAATAACCATATTGATTCTGTTAACAAATTACTTGGTGAGAATAAACCTTCTATCCCATCTGTATTGAGCGATGAAAAAAATATAAACCCTTTTTTACGCTGCAATCAACCAGAAGTTATTCAATCTGCAGAAGCATATGCAGAAAAAATTCTAAATACAGAGTTAGAAGTATTTACTGTTATTCGTGAAATGAAGAATAATTTCTAGCGTCACTCACTTACATAACTAATATTCTTGCGCAACATCAGTACCATCTAGCACGCGTATAGCTCCATCGCGTAATGCTTCTAGCTCATTCTCACCTGGCACAACGATAACGTTAGCAATAAATCCTACTCGGCTTTTAATCTTACCAGTGAAAAGATCGCTATAAGCAACGCCACCGGTAAGTGCAATTGCATCAACTTTGCCAGAAACAACTGTCGCCAATTGCCCAATATCCTTTGCAACCTGATAGGCCATAGCATCATGTACTTGTTCAGCCTTTTTATCACCTGCTTGAATTCGCTTTTCAACATCTCTTAGATCATTGGTTCCAAGGTAGGCAACTAAGCCGCCATTGCCTTTTATCATCTTGCGAATCTGCTTTTCATCGTATTCACCACCGAAACAAAGCCCAACCAGATCACCAGCGGGAACAGCTCCGCTACGTTCAGGGGTAAAAGGACCATCTCCATCGAGGGCATTATTCACATCAACTACCCTGCCTTGTGCATGAACTCCAACCGAGATTCCGCCCCCCATATGCGCGACGATAATATTTGCCTCTTCATACTTTTTACCAATTTGTTCTGCAACCATTCTGGCTGTACGCTTTTGATTAAGGGCATGGAATATACTTTTTCTTGGTAGCAATGGGTTTCCAGAATATCGGGCTATACCGTCTAACTCATCCACTACTACTGGATCAACAATAAAGCTGTCACAACCAGCCTCTTTAGCTATTGCATCTGCTATAAGAGCGCCTAAATTACTAGCGTGCTCCCCCATAACTGCAGCATGAAGATCTGCAATCATATTCGGAGTAACTCTATAGGTTCCACCTGCAATTGGTTTTAATAGACCGCCACGCCCTACAATGGCATCAATATCGGCAACATTCACATGATTATCTTCAAGTTCCTGAACGATCAAAGATTTACGCATCTCAAATTGGTCTACCATCTTATCAAACGGTGCTAACTCATAACTTGTGTGGTCAATATTCTTGGTTAGAACAGCCTGTTCCCCTTCAAATAGGGCAAATTTAGTTGAAGTTGAACCTGGATTGATTGTAAGAATTTGATATTGAGTAGGCATTAACTTTCCTCTAAGAAGGCATTTAAGACATATATAGTGAACAATATAAGTATAGGTTGTATATCTAAAAACTGGATATGGATTAGAGCTTTTTAATCAATCCTACCTGCTTCTCTACTCTCTTGGCAGATATTGGCATTGAGGTCTTTAGCTCCTGCGCAAAGACCGATACCTTAAGCTCTTCAAT
This sequence comes from Gammaproteobacteria bacterium, assembly GCA_033852155.1. Lineage (GTDB taxonomy): Bacteria > Pseudomonadota > Gammaproteobacteria > QZLD01 > QZLD01 > QZLE01. Next base: position 246,173 of record JAWSVA010000010.1, read on the forward strand.
CATCCAACGCAGTTTTACCACCTCACTAATCTCACCAAACTGGTTCAGCAATTTTTGATATTGCTCAACGTATGGATAGATCTCATTTGCCCATTGCGAGTCGCGTTTTGGATCGTATTCAAGCTTTTCCATTCTCACTACCAACGCATTTATATAGCGCGGTATATGCTCCAGCCATTTAATTGGAGTTGCACTGATAAACCCAGAATATACCAAAGATGAAAGTTGCGTATCTATCTCTTGGTAGAGTTTTACAAATGAGAGGTTAACACTGCCTTTAAGGGACTTTCGTAATTTATGGGCAGATCCAAGGGTCTTTTCTGTAATCGCAGCGATCTTATTCATCGTCGGAATTAGGTCTGCCTTGTTATTCTCACACAGCTGCTGGTACTCGTCCCTGTTACGCGGTAACTCTTTATCGCTGATAAATACTTTTTCAAATACTGCATTAACAATATCGTTACGCAATTCTTCTTTTTTGCCTATAGATGAATAATGTAGTGCCATACGCTCAAAGTTAGGTATATTCTTGGATATATACCTTTCTTGCTCTTTGTATTTAATTTGAATCAGACGCAGCACCCCTTCTCTACTGCGCTCTAGGGCATTATGTTTATCAAACATCAATTTTAATGAGATTACATCATCATGCAGCACAATTGCTGGATAGGCATTTATCAGGACTCCACCACGATTTACCTCTATCTCTGTCGGCAAATCTTCAAAATCCCAATCATCAATATCATCTCTTTCAAACGGTGAATCTACCTCTGCATTGAGTGCCAGTTTTATCTGCTGAGAAAAGTCACGTTGTAGTTTAAGAAGATCTCTATCCGCCCCTAACGGCTTTCCATTTTCATCCACCACACGAATATTCATTAGCAAGTGTATTGGAATCTGTACCTCTTGCCACATCTCCCTTGTGACCTCTACACCTGTCATACGTTTAAGTTCACGCGTGATAAATAGTAATAACGCTCCGCTTTTATCCTCTGCTGAGATTGACTGCGCCAAAGCCTTGGAAAACTCTGGCACCGGAACGAAATTTTTGCGTATTCTTTTCGGTAGCGCCTTAATAAGAAAGGTTAGCTTTTCCTCTATCATTCCTGGGACCAACCAGCTCAATTGCTCTTGGGAAATCTGATTTATAGTAACCAGCGGCGCGGTTATGGTTACACCATCTTTTAGGTGGCCTGGCTCAAAATGATAATTCAGCATAAAGGCGATATCATCGATAATGATTCGGTCGGGAAACTGTGCTTCAGTAACCTCTTCCGCGCTGTGCTTCATCAACTCATCTTTGGTCATCAATAATGAGTTAACAGTTTTATTGTCCGCCTTCTTCAGCCACTTTTCTAACGATGCCTTACTGTTGATATTCGCTGGAATTCTGCTGTCATAAAAATCATAGATATTCTCTTCATCCACCAAAATATCTTTGCGCCTGGATTTGGATTCCAGTAGATTTATCTCATGCAAAACATCTTTATTCTTACGATAAAATTCTGCCCTTAGATCAATATCCTGCTCAACCAACGCACTGCGAATAAATACCTCACGAGCTGTAACCGGCTCTAGCTGACCAAAGTTTACCTTCTTCTTCGGGTTTATCGTCAAACCATAAAGGGTGATGCGATCGAAGGCTATTACCTGCCCGCGTTTTTTCTCCCAATGCGGCTCAAAATAGTGGTGTTTACACAGGTGGGCACCTATCTGTTCGATCCATTGTGGTTCTATCTTGGCGATGGTGCTGGCGAACAATCTAGAGGTCTCGATAAGTTCGGCAGCCATAAGCCACTTCGGCTGTTTTTTAACCAGTGCAGAACCAGGGAACACGCGCAGCTTGTTATTGCGTGCGCCGGTATACTCATTCCTATCGGTTACCACAGCAACATTACCCAGCAATCCTGTCAGCAATGACTGATGAATCGATTCGTATTCTGCAGGCTCTTGGTTAATGGTGTATTTATGTTCGGTCACTAATTGCTTAAGCTGTCTATAAACATCAATCCATTCTCGCATCCGCAAGAATGAGATAAATCTTTCCTTGCACCATTTGCGCAGCTTATTCTGCGACAACTGTTTTCCCGCCTCATGATATGCATTCCAAAGATTCAAATAGAACAAAAAATCAGATAGCTCACTTTGAAACTCCTTATGCGCCTCATCTGCCAGCCCTTGTTTATCAAAAGGTCTATCACGCGGATCTTGAGTTCCCAGAGCACTGCCTATTATCAACAGTTCACTTAGGCAATTATTATCTGTCGCAGCAAGGATGATTCGGGAGATTCTGGGGTCAACTGGGAACGATGCCAAAATCCTGCCGGTCTTGGTTATCTGATTACTCTCATCAACGGCGCCAAGCTCTTGTAGCAATTTATAACCATCATTGATGTAACGATTATCCGGCCTTTCAACAAATGGAAAATCCTCAATATCACCCAAGCGCAGCGACTTCATCTGCAGGATAACTGAGGCTAGATTAGTCCGCAGGATTTCCGGCTGGGTAAACTCTGCTTGATTGAGAAAATCCTCTTCAGAATAAAGACGAATACAGATACCGGAGCTGACACGACCACAACGCCCTTTACGCTGGTCGGCACTCGCCTGTGAAACCTGTTCAATAGGCAAACGTTGCACCTTGGTGCGGTAGCTATATCTGGATATACGCACCTTACCGGAATCGATAACATATTTGATTCCTGGAACCGTCAGAGATGTCTCTGCAACATTAGTTGCCAAAACTATACGTTTGCCACCGTGAGGGGCAAATACCTTCATCTGCTCTGCTGGAGACAGGCGCGCAAACAAAGGTACGATCTCTGCCCTTGGTTGGGATTTTTTCAAGAACTCAGCGGCCTCGCGAATATCGCGTTCACCAGGGAGAAAAACCAGGATATCACCATTACTAATACGACCCAGCTCATCCACAGCATCGTTTATCCCTTGCAGCTGGTCTTTGTCATCCATATCAGGATCTTCATGATACAAAGGGCGAAAACGAGTCTCGACCGGATAGGTCCTACCGGAAACCTCAATGATAGGCGCGCCACTAAAGTGTTGCGAGAAACTATCAGGATCGATGGTAGCCGAGGTGATAATAACCTTTAGGTCTGGTCTTTTAGGCAATAGAATTTTTAAAAAGCCTAGGATGAAATCGATATTCAGACTGCGCTCATGCGCCTCATCGATGATTATGGTGTCGTATTCATTTAAGAATCTATCGGTCTGCGTCTCCGCCAATAAAATCCCGTCGGTCATCAGTTTGACCAAACTCTCTTTCTTTACTTGGTCAGAGAATCTAACCTTAAAACCAACCTGATTGCCTAACTCAACCTTTAGCTCTTCTGCAATTCTTTTGGAAACACTACGGGCAGCAATACGGCGCGGCTGTGTATGCCCAATCTTGCCATTGATTCCCCGACCAATCTCAAGGCAGATCTTCGGTAACTGGGTTGTCTTACCGGAGCCGGTCTCACCACAAATTATCACCACCTGATTATTGTTAATCAGCTCGGCAATCTCGCCACGCTTCTCTGAGATAGGCAAAGACTCATCATAGGTAATCTGCGGGACTGATTTAACTCTCTTCTCTAAGGTTTCAATCGAGGCCATTACATCAAGAGAGAGTTTCTCGAAACCTTTATCAATAGGTTGATTATCATGCAACCTGCGCTGTATACCACTTAACCTTTTATTAAATCCAAAGCGATCTGCAAAGATGCATTTTTTGATCTCTTTTTGTAGCTTTTTAAGCTCGGCTGAGGCGTTTTCCACTTTGGTTTTCCAGGTTGATTTATCGATTGTTTTTCTAGGTTAATGGACAGTTAGCGGGAACTATACACAAATTGGAGATTACAGCCAAATAGGGAGGAAGGAATAACTATATTATCTAAGAATATTTGTTTTCTACCGAATATATTCATCGGAGACGCGAACTTTACCAGCCCAATATTTGCACTCTGGGCACTCTTCCCCTTCTGGAAAATCAGTACCCTCTTCATGAGGACAGCCAATGATTGTATTATTTGATGCAACTGTTTTGGCACCAGATCTATCGATAATTTTAACTATCGTAGACTGTATAGCTTCATCTTCACGGATATCATTCTCAGTACTGAATTTTTCTCTTTGAATCTCAGCGTTTTCATCAAAAATAAAACCAACAGAAACTTTTGTAGCCACGTCAATATTTGAACCAAAATAGGATATGGTGATTACTGGATACCCTTGAAACCCCTTTTTAGCTTTCTTGGATATTATTTTTTTGGACTTTTCTAAATTCATGCTTTTCCCTTTCTTGCTAAAAAATATACTTTTAATAAACATCACAGTAGTAGATAAACACACACAAAACGTCTGAATTTTAAAGAATATTCATTTAACGCGCTTTCAAGTATATAAGTGCAATCAATATGTGTCGAATCTACATACTGTTGCGGGAAAATACAATATTGATTTGATCTTGCAGTTTATCTCGATTACCCGCGCTTGATGCTTAATTAATGCCAATCACTATCAAGCATTAAGCCAGCATTCCCGATATCATCTCAAATAGTCGATCTTTATCTACTGGTTTGGCCATATAATCGTTAGCACCAGCAGCAAGGCATTTTTCGCGTTCACCCTCTATTACTTTGGCCGTAACGGCAATAATTGGTAACTTCTTATAGCTATCCATACTTCTAATTCTACGTGTAGCTTCGTAACCATCCATACCTGGCATCATCATATCCATTAATACTAAATCAATATCATGATTTTCACTCAGCCTATCAGTAGCCAGCATTCCATCTTGTGCTATAACTGTTTTTACCCCTGCTTTTTTAAGTAGAGCAGAGATGGCAAAGGTGTTGCGCATGTCATCATCAACAACCAAAATAGTTCTACCTGACAGCCTATTTAGATATCGTTTTTCATAAACACTGTCAAACGGCTCTTGCTCTTCGATATTAATGCTGGCTGGTTCTTCAGTAAACAAAGCTTCTTCTACATATTCCTGACTTTTTTCAGTAACACCTTTAGTTGGAAGAATTACTGTAAATACAGATCCTTTACCTTCCTCTGATTTCACATCTATACTACCTCCCAATAATCCAGTCAATTTTCTAGAAATAGTTAGCCCTAATCCTGTGCCTCCATATTTTCTGGTAGTGGAACCATCTGCTTGCTGGAAAGCCTCAAAAATTGCTTGCTGTTTATCTAGAGGAATACCAATACCGCTATCACAAACAGCAAAAGCTATAGTGTCATTATCTACAGACCTTACATCCAGAACCACATCTCCATCTGAGGTAAATTTTAAAGCGTTAGATAATAGATTTTTAATTATCTGTCGCAGACGCTGTTCATCACTTAGCAAGAATTGCGGCAATTCAGAATCACACTCTACCTTTAAGTTAAGACCTTTTTCTGCTGCCTGCATGGCAAAAGATGTTCCTAAACTGTGGCAGAATGGCTCTAAAGAGATCACATCTTCATTGATATCCAGCTGTCCCATTTCAACTTTAGAGAAGTCTAAAATATCATTAATTAAATAGAGCAGTTCTGTACCAGAGCTTTTAATAATACTGACCTGTTCAACCTGGTCAGAAGTTAAATTACCATCTCCATTATCAGCCAAACATCTAACTAAAAGAAGCATAGAGTTTAACGGGCTACGCAACTCATGACTCACATTGGCTAAGAATTCTGATTTATATTTCGAGGCATTAGCCAGTGCTGTTGCTTTTTCCTCCAACTCATCATTCGATAACTTAAGCTCCTTGCTTTGCTCTTCAAGCCCCTCATTGGCAGCCTTCAACTCCTCCCGCTGCTTTTGGGTTTCCAGTAGCAATTCATCAGTACGTTTGCGGGCTTTAGTTAGGCGCTCTTTTTCAGCAGCGAGATTTTGCTCAGTTTGTTTACGCTGAGTAATATCTTCAATCATGCACAAGTGGACCGGATGATTCCTGATCTCTTTTTTAATCGGGGCAACCGTCAAGTTTATCCAAACAAAAGATCCATCAGGGTGGATATAGCGCTTTTGCATATCAAACCCTTTTATTTTCCCGGCATTGAGGAGCGACATATTATCTAAGTCCTCCTGTATATCATCGGGATGCGTAATACTCATCCAATCCGTGGCACTTATCTCTTCTTTTGTTCTACCCGCGATTTCAGCAAATCTAGCATTAGCTTCATATATCTTACCTGATAACGAATCTATCTTGGCAATACCTAAAGGAGCCTGTTCAAACATGGTTCTAAAGAGCTTCTCACTTTTTCGTAACATCTCTGCAGCAACAGAAGCCCTCTTAATTGTAAACAACGCAACTACAACTGCTACAGCAATACTTATAAGTAAAAATATCAGTGTTATTGTTGTAGCGTTATTATTAACCTCATCAGCCTGTTTCACAAATTTAGAAGCCATTCCCAGTGCATAATTAGTTAGCCTTTCGACTGCGCTATTTAATGCTGCTACATGATTTGCGCCTTTCCCAACTGTTATGTTGGCTGCTTGTTTAAACTGGTTCTGTTTAACTAATTCAACAACTTCATTTCGAATAGGTCGCCACTCATCAAACAGCTTTCTAGCCATGCTCTCAAGAGCTTTACCCTCATCACCCAATATATTTTTCTTAACAATATCCAGCTGTCGATATACCTGCACCTCTTCCTTGTTTACAGCTTCTATATATCGTTCAGATTTTGTTTGGGAATAAAACAAAACCACATCTTTCATATTTAGATGCATTTTAGTAACCGATGCTTTAGCTTGAAGAGCTGCGTTGGATACAACCAATGGGTGGTTATAGATAGTGCGGGTAAGATTTGCAACTTGTTTAACTTCATATATTGAATAAAGACCATATACAAGTAACGTAGCTATTAGGAAACCAAAGCTGAGTTTCAGACCTTTGGTTATGTTGTTAACAATTTTCAAAGCAGCCCTCTATAGTAAGCACCTACGACCTAAATATTCCCATATAGCTCTAGTTGTTAGAAATATTAAGGGAAGTTAATTATATTATAGTGCAAACAAACAAAATCAGTTAACCAGCTAATAAGAAGGCAATAATATTTTCTTTTTGCTTTGTTTGTTATTTAGGGGCTCTAAGTGTTACAGATGATTAAACTAATAAAATCCGTAGTTTATACAAGCTAACTAATAGCAGTGGCTTACGGATTGAACCACCGCTAAAAAACAATTAAGGGCTGAGGTGTAACACTAGAAATAAAATAGTTTATTACTATATAAAACAACTCAAACCAGGCTCATTTGCACTACCGGAGTAATGTTAGTGTAATTCGCAATATCACTTCTTATTTTTTCAGCATGGGCAGGGTAATGGGTTTGGAATGAATCCATAGAGTCAAAATAAACATGTCCCATTGCATGAAAAGGCTGCTCAGCAGAAATACTCTCTTCAACCTCTGTACGAATACAAACATCCCCCAGATATCTTTCAACCATTGGCATATGAGAATTCCGATAATATTCAATATCAAAATGGCTATCACTACTTCTTGGATATAAGACGCTTACTTTTAGCACTATTACTTCTCCATTTTTATTTTTTAGAAACTGGAAATGTATAACACCTGAATCTTTATAGTTTGCTCATTTAACATGAACATCCATATATGGTGAATCTACATTTTGTTGATGATGAATACAGTTTTGATTTAAGCCGGGGTCTATCTAAGATTACTATTTAGCCGCTGAATCAACTGGGATCGGCAGTCGATTGTATAGATAATCGATTACTACGATCACAGTTGATTTTTTGGTTATTATTTATTGTCTTTCTTTTCTTTTTTCTCTTTACGCTTTTCTTTCAATGTCTTTTCAGGCTTTTTCTTAACTGCCTTTTGAGAATCTTTACCTTTAGCCATGAACTTCTCCTTTTTGAGATATATTAATTACTTTCTTTTATAAAATCACGCCTACAATACTTGAAGGCTCGAAGATGAATCGTACTGTATATTTTAACACATTAATTTTTAAAAAATTCAATAACAGAAACACCTTTGCTTGCTGCAATAATCATTAATGCACCAAGAACAAATGGTACGGCTGAATAAAAGAATGTATGAACAAAAAATGCTGTCTTATCACCCATCTTTTTACGCATTGCAGAATATTTTTTAAGCTTGTTCGGAAACTTTATCCTAGCCACAACGAAATAAAGCCCCATCAAAATAACTACTGCCCCAAGTACCATTGTACCAATATTCATGTTATTCCTTAATTCTGATAATTGTTCGTTTAATACCAATATTATACACGTTGAATCTACATTTTATTGATGATGAATACAATATTGTTTTAAAGCATGATTTGGCCCATATTTTTTAAGCATATGGCTATTTTCCTGCTTCGATGAAACTCCACTCTAATACTGGAACTACAACCATCATCACCGATTCTTGCTGAAATTGCTGAGCATATGATTTTGCCAACTTTTTCACCTTAGAAATATTTTTCTTATTTACTATAAAAGTAACAATTTTAGAACGCTCTGGTTTCCCTTTGTAAAACCCTGTTGAATCTACAATATTATATCCTTCAAATATTTGTGATATCTGTTTCCTTTCAAAGGTTTCCCAGTCATTCAATGAAACTGCACCACCAGTTGGGAGAGATAATCCGAAAAACAACCGCGCACTATATATTTCATCTGCATATCCACTAACCGGCAAGGCAAATATAATAATTGTTATTGCTAAAACAAATGAGCTTACATATCTGTTCATTCATGCCTTCCTTTTGATGTCCAATGTCCGCAATAACAAGTCGAAAAGTGCGTAGCTGTTTTGTGCCCAGCAACAAGCACGATGGTTAATTGAGATGTTATTCCTAACATTCATTTAATGGACCCTCCAGAAAAATTAAGTTGATACAGACATAATTCACTTTCAGTAATAGTTTCAACTCCATGAAATGATTCAATTGAACCCGATACCTTGCACGTATATACCATACCCCCCTCTTTTAACTGCTCAGGACCACGAATAGGCATTTCAGGAGATATGGAGCTAAGAGCTTTACAAAGAAACTCGTATACTTTGCCCACATAGTGTTGAGGAATATCACTGCTTAGACCGCCAGAATAGCTCATCCCCCAAATACTCTCATCAAAATAATAAACTGTTTCTTGGCCAACAAAGTTGAACATCCCAAAGTAAATATCTCGATAAAGAAAGTTATTATTTGAAAATTCAAGCTGCTTTGAACATGGCAAGAGTGGCGTAACTGAAGATTGCACACTTTGTGAAGCATATGTTGCTAGTTTGGCTGATTTGAGGAATTTTTTAAGTTCAGAAATATTCTGCATGGTTTATATCAAATTACTCTTCACCATCTAAATTAAATAATTGAGCACATGCTCCTCCAAAATCCACACCTTCAAAAGATGTTACATAGACACTATGATCCGAGAATAAATTATTTGTGTCATACAAAATATCAACACAATTATCACCGCAAATACCAACTGATTTTAACGTAAAGAATTTTTGGAACTCATCTGAGGATAGCTTTGGATTTCGAGTAGTTTCCACACTCACATCACCCTTTGCTTGGTCGCATTCATTCTCGCCAGAATTATAGGTATCCAACAAATCTCTATTTATTATTTTACGGGCAATTAGATCATACTCTTTCAAAGATAAAATTATATTTTCAGCCAATAAAGTTGCGCTCTCTAAAGTGCAATCATCTGGGTCAATTTCAACCGAAACGTTATAAGATTCATTTTCTACATGGCCGACTAAAATTTCGGGACAATCTTTTTGTGAAACTAATTCACCTAATATTTTATTCATTTATTAACTCTACTTGGTGCATAACACCGACATTAATTAGCAAAAAGGCACTTGCGGTTTGAGGTACTATAGTTGGCTGCATTGGTATGTTTAAACACTAGGAATATCGACCAAATAGTCAGTAACACCAGCTTCTTTGCCGAATTGATTTAGCAATGCGCAAACCTGCCCCCTATGATGGGTTTGATGATTAAAAAGATGAGACACTAATTCACCAAAATTTCTCGTACTTACTTTACCCTTAGTATCTGCATATTTCAAAGATTCTCTAAAATGACTTTCAATTGTTTCATTCGAAACCCAATTGACAATAATTTCATCCAATTTTGAGCGAAATTGACTTAACTCGACGAAATTTGAACATATAATTTCATTGAGCAATTTGGGAATAGGAAAGTCATTCATGTTTCTTAAAGATTGATATTTGCCTGAATGTTCTTTGAACCTAGAAAGCCAAATCAAGTCACCAACTAATATATGATTTAGAGTTCCCAAAACCGACTTGAAAAACACACCAACATCTCTAGTTAATTCATCTGAACTTAACTGCGAGCTAACTTTATATATTTGACCGTTCATTCGCTTATTGTATAGCGACATTAATTCGAAATGATTTTTAGTATTTTCCACGTTATTTTCTCAATAGGTATGACGGCCGCAATATCTGATTGAAAACCGCTTGCGGCTTGAAGTCCAGTGCATGAAATGCACGATGGTTAATTGCATTGTTAGATGTGATTTTATCAAACATAATAGCAGTTAATAACCCAATGAATCACCGATCTTTTTGTTTAATTCACACGGGTCTTTATCAGGATAATTTTCTGAAAAATATTTATCCGTAGCTAGTGTGATTTCATGGCTATTTATGCCTTCACCAAGTAATGGAATATATTGGTAATACATACAGGCCTGAGCCTCATAAAAAGTTACGAGCCTTTCAGTACGCCCTTCATTTATAAAATTTAAAGCGAATAAGTTAATCTCTTGCTCATTTAAGGTACGCTCAAAAAAAGAAACTTCTGAGAAAAATTTATATTTATTGTGTACTGCATAGCTTGCAACAGCAGCACCTATAGCCGCACCCACAATAAAAATAACACCTCTAATTATTGTTTTTCTCAACATATTCCCCTGTGAATATTTTATGACGATACATCTAACTATAATTAGGCCTCAAAATCACGCCTAAATCTTAAAAATTGCTCATTAAACATGAACACCCATATGCGTTGAATCTACATTTTATTGATGACAAATACAACGTTGATTTAAATCATGGTCTGCACCAGATTACCTATATTCATCATATAAATATCAACTATTTATATATAACAATTGATCTTATACGGTGCGTAATATACTTTGAGATCACAGTTGGTTAAAAAATATATTTGGGAAAAACATGAACAAAAAAATTGCAATCATCGGCACTGGTGGAGTTGGTGGATATTTTGGTGGCAAGATAGCAAAATTTATTGAAGCGAATCCAGATTCAAAAAGTGAAGTTTATTTTCTTGCTCGTGGCGAACACCTACAAAAGATAAAAGAAAACGGTCTAATTTTAGATGCACACAAAATTGGTAAACTGGTTTGTAAACCAACCATTGCTTCTGATGATATTAAGGACTTCCCCAAGGCAGACATCGTACTTTTATGTGTAAAAAGTTATGACCTTGAGTCTATCTCAAAGCAGTTAGATAACTATATTGATGACAATACTATTGTTATTCCACTTCTAAATGGAATTGATATTGTCGAAAGAGTTCGCACCCAAACCAGCAAAGGTATTGTGTTGCCATCATGTGTCTATGTTGGGACGAACATTACTGCGCCTGGAGTTGTTACCCAGCGCGGCGGTAATGGAATAATCCTTTGTGGCAAATCAGTTGAAAGTGATTTCGACCCGAAACAACTTGCGCCTATTTTTGATGAGATGGATATCAAGTTCGAAACGCATGATGACCCCTACCCTGCAATTTGGAAAAAATATGTATTTATCGCTGCTTTTGGCCTAATCACAGCTTATTCCCATAAAACACTTGCAGAGGTAATCCAAGATACAGATCTAAAATCAGAAGTTACCCAAATCATGGAGGAGATTATTGCTATTGCCAATGCAAAAGGAGTTATTCTACCTAATGACACTCTAGGAAACGCTCTCGAAACAGCGACTGGGTTTGATGCCAAAACCTCTTATCAACGTGATGTTGAAGGCAAAGGTAGTTTAAATGAAGGGGAGATCTTTGGAAAAACTGTTATCCGTTTAGGTAAGGAGTTTGGAGTTGCTACGCCCGTTACCGAAAGGATATTTGCAACGATTGAAGCAGAGGTTAATTAGGGGGGGTTATTTGATAGTCACTGGGTAACGTGGAGTGTTGCTGATTACTCATTACCTACTGAATCAACTGGGGTCAGCAGTCGATTGAAAACTGACCAATACCTAAACCAACACCGCAAAACAAAATCAACGACTCTGACCCCATTGATCGTTGAGCGTTTCGTTAGCTGTGCTACGGAGTATAAACATATGTGTATGCCACAAGCCCCGCCAGCCAGGGTCCCAGCCAAATACCCATAAAGCCAAAAAATAACACTATACCTTCGATACCCCGTGTTGAAATTAAATAGTACGGCAAGTATACAGGCCAAAAGATATACATTAAGAAACCAAAATCGAACGGTTTTTCAAACTCATTGGTGTCAGAGTCAGCCATGGCCCACACGATAGTTACAATGAGGAATACGAGTCCCCACAGTGATTGCGTAGAATCAGAGACTACCTCGCCGCTACTATTCAGAAAAACTTCTACAGCAGCCATGCTAATAGCGAGCAAGATAAGGGTGGAGATTGATAAATTCTTTTTATTCATAATTGCAGCTAACTAAAATCAGGCCTCAAATTGGCCCATAAATTTTTATAAGATTGTTGATTTAAATCGTGGTCTGTACAGGTTACTCATTACCCACGGAATCATCATGATACTGTTTAGAAAGAGCGGCACCTTTTTGGAATGAATCTAAGTCTTTGAAGACAGCGTACTCAACGACTCGATCCCATGCAACAGCTCCAATACAACCATCAGTCCAACCTGATTCAGTAGACCCTTCAGGAATTGTACCTACAATAAATAACCTATTTCCTTGGTACTCAAAGGAAGGATTAAATAAATCATGGCTATTTTCACCATCATCTGTTGCTATGGATAAACATTTGCCACTAAAATCTGGAAACTGTTTCTCATTCATATTATTCCCTTATGATATATAACACCCGCAATAACTGGCGCAAAACCGCGTAGCGGTTTGAGGTCCAGTACCGAAGGCACGATGATTGATGACGATATTATACGTTAACTTCATAATTTAACTTTGCTTCATCACCAGTAATGCCCCTGAAACCCCAATTGCTTGCAGGTGATTCAGAAATTGTAATTTCAACATCTACTGGCGCAATACCTAATGTTGACTCAATACGCTGAAACAGTGAATGAATTAGATTTTTCTTTGCCCCAGTTGAGCGACCGCTCATAAGTGATATTTCTATTACTATATATGCATCAGTACGGCCTTCTGGATAAAAGTAATCTTCTTTTTCCATAGGAATGAATCTATGTGCACGTTTATTATCAGGAAACGATAAAGCATCAACCATGCACTGATTGATTACATCAGACAGCTTTGCCTTAATTGGATTTAGATTTTCTTTAATGCCGTAAATCCGAATCATATTTCACCTTTTTATGTATAACGCCCGCAATAACCAGCGAAAACCACTTGTGGTTTGAAGTCCAGTGCATAAAATGCACAATGATTGATTGTGATGTTAGACTTCTATTTTTTATGATTTTTGGCTTCATTAATAGCCTTTGTGAGATATTTATTTGAAGGGTCTTTTTCATTTAGCTCATTGATGATATTAAAAACTCTATTATGTTGTATCGCATTTGATTTTAATGACCAGTTTGCAGCACCACCAACCATTAAACGACTAGTATCACCTTTTATATCAAACCAAGGTAAGGCTTCAGCGATCCTTGCTACTGGTTTAGCTTTTCCAGTTGCTGAAAACTCACCCCAAAGTGCATCAAGTACCCAAGTGCCTTGCTCTAGCGGAATATCATGAACAAACATGGGATTGCCCTTTTTTAAATACGCAAAGTTTTTATTTAAAACTTTATTTTCATCAATAAGTTTGAATACATATTCTTTTGATTTAGGAATTTTTGAATACCACAACCCAAGTACTACAACACCATAATGGGTTTGGTTAATATCTTTTAACTCTTCCGCCCATGCGAAGGCTTTTTTTGGGTTATCTTTAAAAATACCAGATAAGAAGCCAAAAATAGGAGGTATGGTAGAACGTTTATTCAGCATTCCTTCTTTGCTCATATAGCGAACTGCAGACGTGACTTTGTCAGGCTCTGGTTTTTGATAATAATATGCAAGCCATTTTGAGAAACTTTCTTTGGAAGTGAAAGCTTTATTGGCTTGAGCTGTTATTGGAAAAATAAATAATAAAATCAGTAAGCATCTATATTTCATGTATATCCCCATAAGAAGTCTAACGATAATTAGACCCAAAAAATGGCGCCTAAATCTTTAAAAATTGTTCATTTAACATGAACACCCATATGCATTGAATCTACATTTTATTGGTGATGAATACAACATTGATTTAAATCGGTGGTCTGGTCCATATTTTTCAGAATTATAAATATCTTGATATCACCTCTAGCCTATCGTCGACTAAGTTTTTAACCTCATCCTTAAATACAATTTTTTTACTATCGATACATTCTATATACTCTTTAATCCATTCTATTTCTTCAAACCCAAAACCGTATCTTAACAACCAGATTTCAAGATCATCATTAGTTCCATACCGAACATGATTTTTAAGGATGGTGGCTCGATCATCGCCCGTTTTCCTATAGTAAACTTCAAAGGCTGCGCATAAAGGATCGACTAGAGACTGTGATATTACTTTATCGAGATAATCATAGGTATCATAAACCACCATATCAAAGTCAAGGTCAGCAATTGAAATACCGCTATATAAAGAACGATCTTGCAAAGTACTATCTGGTAGAGATTTAGAAATTTGAGAAAATCTAACTTTAATATCTCTTATCTCTTTATTAGCTTGTTCTGCTGAAATCTTTTGCCGTTTCATTTTTGCCAAAATGTTTCTTCTTGTATTCCTTTCACTTAAAAAGGAATATCTAAGCGAAACTATCTCACTGAAGGACTTACCTTGAACTCGCCAAAGCAAAATCGGTATAGCTGTACTTAATACGTTTTTTTCTGCTCTTATCAGCTCTGATCTTCTTAAATGCTGTATATATACCAAATTAAATGAAGATTTAATTTTTCTCCTAACTCCATCACCAATCTCATAATAAGCCTTTCCAGTAATAGGTACGTCATTTACCAGTAATTTATCCAATATATATTTTATATTAGTGTCAACATCGGCACTTTCTATTCTTTCCAATTGCTTATCAGTTATATGCAACTCATCATCAAAACTATCATCCTTCAAAGCCTCAACAATATCTTTAAGATCATCAGAAACACTTCCCATATCTTCATCCAAAAGAGATATTTCATTAATTGAAACCGATTCTTTATATCTTTTCTTAAAAGTTTTTACATTTTCTTTTTTAAGGATGACGTAACCATAATCCAATGAGGATTTTTTTAATGTTGTTCGCCCCGACCGACCTATAAGGTTCTTTAAAGCTAATGGTTCCATTCTGGTGAAATTATCTATCCAAACAACATCAAAAGGCATATTAACCCCCTGACTCAGGGTGGATGTAGCGAAACACAATTTGGCAAAATTTGACTTAATGAAATCCTCAATAAGAAGGCGCGCTTTAAGCGGCATAGATCCATGATGGATAACAACTCCTTTCTCCATCATCTCTAGTAAGTACGAATGCTTTTCTACACCATCACTTGACGCCCCAATAAAATCCCTTAACTTTTCAATAATAGCTATTGCGTCAGGGTCATCTAGTTTAGGGCATATATCTACATATTTATTGAACTCTGCTATATGAAAACCATCGTATATTTTTCTTTTTGAAATATAAACGAGTAGCGAACCACCGCTACTCAAAGCTTTGTAAGCAACATCGCATTCTTCAGTCACATGATCTACATTTTCATTTGGTGAAAAATACTCAAAACAACCTTTATCAAAAGAAAGATAAATCTTACCAACTGCATGAAAGTCATAATTCATAGAACAAGAGCTATTATCAAACCCATGTTTAGATAACTGAGCACCGGGATTAATTACAAACGGATGAGCAAAAACCTTTTTGGCACTAGGAAAAACCTTATCAATCCTCCTAACAAATGAATCAAATCTCATGCCTCTTACAGGTTCTTCAGATATTTGAGCTTCATCCAACAAAAACAATTCAATATTAAGATCATTTGCATACTTGAATAATTCAACCCCTCTTTCAGGAGTTATAATGTAAATCCTTCTATCTATATTATCAGTGTTAATATCATCTATAAATTGAAGTACAAGAACATTTTTATCAACAAGTGATACAACCTCGTAGTAATACTCCGATATTAACGCCCTTGAAGGGACAACAATAATAATATCCCCCTGTGTAGTTTTAATAAGTTCTCTAAAAAGATACGATTTTCCAGCACTAGTAGGCGCTGAAAATGAAAAGTATCGTTCATTCTTTATATATCTATATGCACTAGCTTGAACAGGTGTAAACCGACTCCCCGTACTATCTTTTATTGAATCTGAATATATAGAATAAACCTCCTCAAGCAAACTTTCAGGTTGCTCAGACTTGTAAAACAATCCCATTATGGAAATCAATTTACCTTCATATTTTTCCAAAATTCCGGAATGGAACTTCTTAATATATGCAAGCTTTTCAAATATGGCAGGGTCAGAAGGCCCTTTTAAGTGTATAGACCTTATAGCTGAATGTATTTCCTCATCAACTCCAACCCCTTTTATTAAGCTTTCAAGCATTGACTTCCACCCCAATCACATAGAGTTCAGGAAAATCTAGCAAATCATCTATAAATTTAGATTTAAGAGCATTTTGAATTATCAACTGGGGATCGCTATTATTAATGGAAAAGGCTGCGGCATAAGCCTTAATGCCCTGAAGAGTATTGTTGACAGCAGGTTCAGATACAAAGTGCTGTAAATCAGTAAGCTCTGCAATATCTTTTTTCAAACCGATAAATTTTACTATTTGGGATAGTGCTTTACCATGCGGATTTGCTTCACCGCTATACTTAGCCTCTCCAAAAGCAATAAAATTAGTGGAAGATTCTGTATGAAAATCAAAACCAGGGTTCCCACTAATCTTTTCCTTCAAAAGTTCAGCTAGAGGGACTTTGTTGTGATCAAGTTCATTATTCAAAAGACTTTGCGCAGAATCAGAAACCATAAACTCCCCAAAGTCTGTGGTCATTTGGTTATCCACTCTCTCAGTAATTAACCTAACCAGCTTTACGACTGTTCTTTCAGCACGAGCTGCATAAGATACTTTCTCAACAGCTCCTAGATTGGCAATCCAACTTGTATCTGAAAGGCTAGTTACCATTTCATCTGCACGTGATTCAATATCATGGATTCTAACATGAGCACTGTAAACAACCCCCTTAGAGGCCTTGCCGTAGTCACTCATATCTTCAATTTTAAGCGATACTAATTCCATAACAATCCCTTAAATAGCTCTAAAACACCAATCATTCCAACGCCCCAAAACGACTGGTCTGTATTATTGCATACATTAGTATATATTGCGATACCAATAGATTTGATAGGCATATCTACGAAGCACTCTCTTCCAAGTGCCCTTTGACTCCGCTCAGGGGGAGGATGCTATGGATTGCCCGAACAAGTCGGGCAATGACATGATTTGAAGTAATGGAGTGAGATTCTTGAGATTCCCGCTTTTGCGGGAATGACGGAAGTGGGAAGTGGGAAGTGGGAATGACGTGGTGTGAGTATGTCGTGATGACACTTCGACTACGCTCAGTGGGCGGATGTTTTGGATTCCCGCCTGCGCGCACTAGTGTCCGGGGAAAGTTA
>JAWSVA010000022.1:0-15838 GCA_033852155.1 Gammaproteobacteria bacterium
CTGGTGTTGTAGCAAAAATTATAGAATAATAACGCCTTCGTATGAATTAGCGACATCTGTTTTAGGTGTCGCTATCGTTTTAGAAGAGATACAGGCCAGTGGCTCAATTGGCAGAGCAGCGGTCTCCAAAACCGCAGGTTGGGGGTTCGATTCCCTCCTGGCCTGCCACTTCAAAAAGAAGTGGCAATCCTAAATAAATAAACGGTAGCACTAATGAATGTAAAAGCAGAAGAAAGTAGTTCATCCCTAGATACAGTTAAATGGTTTGTGTCTTTGGTTGTATTGTTAGCCGGAATTTTTGGTTATTATCATTACGAGTCTGAATCAGCTGCATTAAGAATCGTAGGATTGTTAGTGGCTGTAGGAATAACAGTTGCTATTGCATATACGACTCAGAAAGGCAGGGCTGTATGGAGTTTTGCGCAAGACTCTAGAAAAGAGGTTCGCAAAGTAGTATGGCCAACTAAGCAAGAGACGATTCAAACTACAATTATTGTATTGGTGATGGTTCTTTTGGTTGGTATTGCTCTTTGGTGTATCGATATGTTCTTCGCGTGGGGATTTACTGTAATAACTGGTCAGGGAGCGTAGTAGATGGCAAAGCGTTGGTATGTCGTCCAAGCCTATTCTAATTATGAGAATAAGGTGAAGCTTGCTGTTGAAGAGAGAATTGAGCGTCTTGGTATGCAGGAGTATTTTGATGATATTCTTGTTCCTACAGAAGAAGTTGTAGAAATGCGCGAAGGTCAGAAGCGCAGAAGTGAACGTAAATTTTTCCCAGGATATGTTCTGGTAAAGATGGAAATGAATGATGATTCATGGCATCTAATCAAAGATACTCCTCGCGTTCTTGGTTTTATTGGCGGCTCATCTGATAGGCCTGCCCCAATTACTGACAAAGAAGTTGATACTATCCTGCAGCGTGTTCAGGATGGTGTTGAAAAGCCAAGGCCTAAGACTCTATTCGAGGTTGGTGAAGTTGTACGAGTTACCGATGGCCCATTTAATGACTTTAATGGCGCAGTCGAAGAAGTTAATTACGATAAGAACAGGTTGCGCGTTGCAGTTCTGATCTTTGGTAGATCTACTCCAGTTGAGCTGGAATTTGGTCAAGTCGAAAAGACATAAAAGTACAGGGTAAGAATTTTTAAACGGATCGGTAGATATATTATGTCTGCCGATTTCTTGTCTGGGGAGCTGAAATGCGTTTGCACCCATAGGAGAGTAAAATGGCTAAAAAAATTGAAGCATACATCAAGTTACAAGTGAAAGCTGGTCAGGCTAATCCAAGTCCACCAGTTGGTCCTGCGTTGGGTCAACATGGCGTGAACATTATGGAATTCTGTAAAGCATTCAATTCTCAGACTCAAGGTGTGGAAGCTGGAATGCCAATTCCAGTAGTTATTTCTGTATATAATGATAGAAGTTT
Organism: Gammaproteobacteria bacterium; assembly: GCA_033852155.1. Classification (GTDB taxonomy): domain Bacteria; phylum Pseudomonadota; class Gammaproteobacteria; order QZLD01; family QZLD01; genus QZLE01. The sequence goes on from JAWSVA010000022.1 coordinate 1,430, forward strand.
TACTTTTATTACTAAAACCCCTCCTGCATCAATTTTGTTGAAAAAAGCAGCTGGTATCCAAAAAGGTAGCGGTGTACCAAACGTTGATAAAGTTGGAAAAGTTACCCGTGCGCAATTAGAAGAAATTGCTAAAACCAAAGAACCTGATCTTACAGCTGCATCTGTAGATGCTGCAGTGCGTACAATTGCAGGTAGCGCAAGAAGCATGGGTATCGAAACTGAGGGGGTTGAATAATGGCTAAGGTAACTAAAAGAGCAAAGCTGATCAATGAGAAGATCGAAGTCGGAAAAAGTTACTCGGCTGTTGACGCTTTTAAACTTCTAAAAGAAGTATCTTCGGTTAAATTTGTTGAGTCAGTTGAGATTGCAGTAAGTCTTGGTGTAGACCCGCGTAAATCTGATCAAGTAGTTAGAGGGTCAACTCTTCTACCTAATGGTTCAGGTAAGTCGGTTCGCGTAGCTGTGTTTACTCAGGGGCCTAATGCTGAAGCCGCTAAAGAAGCTGGTGCTGATGTTGTTGGTATGGATGAGTTGGCAGCAGATATGAAAAGTGGCAATTTAAACTACGACGTAGTTATAGCTAGTCCAGATGCGATGAGAGTTGTTGGTCAGCTCGGTCAACTTCTTGGTCCAAGAGGATTGATGCCTAACCCTAAGGTTGGCACTGTAACTCCTGATGTTGCTACTGCAGTGAAAAATGCTAAAGCTGGTCAAGCTAGATTCAGAACTGATAAAGCGGGCATTATTCATTGTGCTATTGGTACAGTTGCATTTGAAGCTGAAGCTCTTTTAGAGAATGTAAAGGCTCTATTGATTGACCTGAACAAAGCTAAGCCGGCTGCTGCAAAAGGTATTTACTTGCAGAAAATAGCTGTGTCTTCAACAATGGGCCCGGGCCTGTCAGTTGATGTTTCTTCTATAGAATTAAGATAGCAGGTGTTTCTTGTTCAAACATAAGTTTGTTCATAAATAACTGTTGTTGTAAAGACTTTGAGTTGCAAGGCCTTTTGGCTTTGCAAACGTCAAAGACCGCAGGTGCCGCTCTTGAGTAATTGAGCGACTTAATTTCCTGCGCAGGCGGTGTAGCTCACACAGGATAACCTGTTAAGCAGCCGTTGGCCGAAAGGCAAGGGTGAGTAGAAATACTCAAAATGTAAGTGTCTAAGGCGCTTTTTGTTAAGCGTTCCAGGAGGTATACCACTATGGCGTTAAGTCTGGAACAGAAACAAGTAGTAGTTAAGGAAGTATCTGCAGTTGCAGCTGAAGCTTTTTCAGCAGTTGCGGCAGAGTATCGTGGTCTCACAGTTGGTGAGATGAACGAGCTTCGTGTAGCTGCAAGAACGCAAGGCGTTTATTTGCGCGTTGTCAAGAACACTCTGGCCAAAAAAGCATTCGAAGGTACTGAATTTGAATGTATGAATGATGGCTTAGTTGGACCAATGATTTTTGCTTTATCGCAAGAAGATCCAGGTTCTGCTGGACGAGTTATTAAAGACTTCGCCAAAGAGCACAATAAATTAATTCCAATATTATTGGCTGTTGGAGGCCAAGCATTACCTGGTAGTGAAATCGATAAACTCGCTAAACTACCTACAAAAGACCAGGCTATTTCAATGCTTATGTCTGTAATGCTCGCTCCAATCGAGAAATTTGTTCGTACTCTTAATGAACCTCATGCGAAACTTGTGCGTACTATTGCTGCTGTTCGCGATCAAAAACAGGATGCGGCATAATTTGTTGCATGTTTTAAATTAATTAAGTTCGGGATATTAATCCTATTTAATTTTGGAGTAAAAAAATGGCTGTTTCAAAAGAAGATATCTTAGAAGCAATTGCTGAAATGTCAGTAATGGATGTTGTAGACCTAGTATCTGCAATGGAAGAAAAATTTGGCGTATCTGCTGCTGCTGCTGTTGCAGTTGCTGCTCCAGCTGCTGAAGCTGGTGGTGCTGCTGCTGAGCAAACTGAGTTTGACGTTGTTCTTAAGAGCTTCGGAGCAAACAAAGTTGGCGTAATTAAAGCTGTACGTGGTCTTACTGGTCTTGGTCTTAAAGAAGCTAAAACGCTTGTAGAAAGCGCTCCAGCTGCTATAAAAGAAGCTGTTTCTAAAGACGAAGCAGAAGATGTGAAAAAGCAGCTTGAAGAAGCTGGCGCTGAAGTAGAAGTTAAGTAATTAGCTTGCGCATTCAATGCGGCTTTTGCTAAAAGCGAATGTGGAATGGCTAGTGACAAATGTCGCTGGCCTTTTCCCGTTCTGTAAATGTATGATTTAGATCGTAAAGATCAGTAATTAAGGTGAGGAAATTCCATGACCTATAGTTTCACCGAGAAGAAGCGAATTAGAAAGGATTTCGGTAAGCAGGCAAGCGTTTTGCAGACTCCGTACTTACTATCGATTCAGGTAGAGTCTTTTAAAAGCTTTTTGCAGCAAGGCGTTAGTACCGACACTAGGCAAGATGTAGGGCTACACGCAGCTTTTTCTTCAGTATTTCCTATTGCAAGTTACTCTGGAAATGCTGAGTTAGAGTATGTGAGCTATAGAATTGGTGACCCAGCTTTTGATGTTAAAGAATGTCAGATGCGTGGCCTAACTTATTCTGCACCATTGAGAGTCCTTATAAGACTTATCTTAAAAGATAAAGATTCCGGTGCTGTTAAAGATATTAAAGAGCAAGAAGTTTACATGGGTGAACTTCCACTAATGACAGAGACAGGTACCTTTGTAATTAACGGTACAGAGAGAGTTATTGTATCCCAATTGCATAGATCTCCAGGTGTGTTCTTTGACCACGATAAAGGTAAAACGCACTCCTCTAAAAAGCTATTGTACTCCGCACGCGTAATCCCATACCGTGGCTCTTGGTTAGATTTTGAGTTCGATCCAAAAGACAGCATCTTCTGTAGAATTGATAGAAGAAGAAAACTGCCTGCAACAATCTTATTGCGTGCATTAGGTTATGAAGCTGAAGAGATTCTAGAAATTTTCTTTGATAGCGAACATTATGCTGTATCAGGTGATTCATACGTATGTGATCTCATCCCAGATAGACTTCGCGGAGATACTTTAAACTTTGATATCAGTTCAAATGGTGAAGTTTTCGTTGAAGCAGGTAAAAGAGTAACTGCAAAACATATACGTAATCTTGCAAAAGCAGGGGTTGAACGTATCGAAGTCCCAAGCAGTTATGTTTGTGATCGAATTTTATTTAAAAATATAGTAGATAGTGAGTCAGGCGAAGTTTTAGCTAAAGCTAATGACGTAATTACCCAAGAGATATTGGATAAATTTACAGAATCTGGCATTGCAGAATTTGAAACTCTGCATGTTAATGATTTGGATCATGGTGGGTATATCTCAGATACTCTAAGAATCGATCCAACTGCAAGTAAGACAGAAGCTCTTATCGAAATTTATCGTATGATGCGTCCTGGTGAGCCACCTACTAAAGAAGCTGCTGAAGCATTATTTGGCAACCTATTCTTCTCTGATGAACGTTATGATCTATCTGTTGTCGGTCGTATGAAGTTCAATAGACGTATTGGTCGTGAAGAAGATACTGGCCAAGGCATTTTATCTAAAGACGATATTCTTGCTGTGTTTAAGCAGTTGATTGATATCCGTGATGGTAAAGATCAAGTTGATGATATTGATCACCTTGGTAATAGACGTATTCGCTGTGTTGGCGAGATGGCTGAAAATGTATTCAGAATTGGTTTGGTAAGGGTTGAGAGAGCAGTTAAAGAAAGACTGACAATGGCCGAGTCTGAAGGGCTAATGCCGCAGGAACTTATCAATGCTAAGCCTGTAGTCGCAGCAATTAAAGAGTTCTTTGGCTCAAGCCAGCTTTCACAATTTATGGATCAAAACAATCCTCTTTCAGAGATTACACACAAGCGCCGTGTATCTGCATTGGGTCCAGGTGGTCTTACTCGTGAAAGAGCAGGCTTTGAGGTGCGTGACGTACATCCAACTCACTACGGTCGTGTTTGCCCTATTGAAACACCTGAGGGGCCAAATATTGGTCTTATCAATTCTCTAGCGGTGTATGCAAAAACAAACGATTATGGATTCCTTGAAACACCATACCGTACAGTTGCTAATGGGGTGTGTTCTGATGAGGTGCATTACCTATCTGCTATTGAAGAGGGTAAATTCGTTATTGCTCAGGCTAATGCCAAGTTGAATGAAGATGGTTCATTTGCTGATGATCTCATCTCTTGCCGCTGCAAAAATGATTTTTCTCTATTTACTCCTGATAAAGTTGAGTATATGGATGTGTCTCCGAAGCAGGTTGTATCTGTTGCGGCTTCACTTATACCATTCCTAGAGCACGATGATGCAAACCGTGCGCTTATGGGATCAAACATGCAGCGTCAGGCTGTTCCAACCTTGCGTGCAGATAAACCTTTAGTCGGCACTGGTATGGAACGTACTGTGGCTATTGACTCTGGTGTGACATTGGTTGCAGGCAGAGGCGGGGTTGTTGATAGCGTTGATGCTGGTCGTATCGTAATCAAGGTTAACGATACCGAGACAGAGCCAGGTGATGCCGGCGTTGATATCTATAATCTTATTAAGTACACACGCTCAAACCAAAATACATGTATAAATCAGCGCCCGCTAGTATCACCTGGTGATGTTCTAGAAAAGGGTGATGTTCTCGCTGATGGTCCTTCGACAGATTTAGGTGAACTGGCTCTTGGTCAGAACATGCGCGTAGCGTTTATGCCTTGGAATGGTTATAACTTTGAGGATTCAATCTTAATCTCTGAGCGTGTTTCTCAAGAGGATAGATTTACTACAATTCATATTGAAGAGATGACTGCAGTAGCTCGTGACACCAAGCTTGGGCCTGAAGAGATAACTGCAGATATTCCAAATGTTGGTGAGTCTGCTTTATCAAAACTTGATGACTCAGGTATCGTTTATATTGGTGCAGAGGTAAAAGCTGGTGATATTCTCGTCGGTAAAGTAACTCCAAAAGGTGAGTCGCAGTTAACTCCAGAAGAAAAACTTTTGAGAGCTATCTTTGGTGAAAAGGCTTCTGATGTTAAAGATACTTCACTACGCGTTCCTTCTGGTATGGATGGTGTGATTATTGGTGTTCAGGTATTTACTCGTGATGGAGTTGAGAAAGATCAACGTGCTGTTGCTAATGAAGAAGAGCAACTAGCATCAGTAAGAAAAGATCTTAACGATCAGTTCCGTATTGTCGCTGGTGACACCTATGAAAGATTGCAAAAGTTATTGGCTGGTAAGGTTGCTGATGGAGGACCTAATAAGCTTAAAACTGGTGCAGAAATAACAGAAGAATATCTAACTGAACTGAGCCGTGACCGTTGGTTTGAGATTCGCATGCGCGATGAAGATCTAAATGTTCAATTAGAAAAAGTACAAGAGCAGCTTAAAACTTTACGTTCCCATTATGATGACCTTTTCGAAGAGAAAAAACGTAAGATTGTAAGTGGTGATGATCTTGCTCCTGGCGTACTGAAGATGGTTAAAGTGCAGATGGCGGTTAAGCGTAGACTTCAGCCTGGTGATAAGATGGCTGGTCGTCATGGTAATAAAGGTGTTATATCGCTTATCGTTCCTGAAGAAGATATGCCGTATCTTGAGGATGGAACTCCAGTAGATGTAGTTCTTAACCCACTTGGTGTACCTTCACGTATGAACGTTGGGCAGATTCTTGAAACTCACTTAGGCTGGGCAGCTAAAGGTCTGGGAGATAAGATTCAAGACATGCTAGAGACGCAACAGAGCGTGCAAAAGTTACGTGACTTCTTGGTCGCTATTTATAATAACACCGGTAAGAAAGAGAACATTGATAGCCTGACTGATGATGAGGTTGTTAATCTTTGCCAAAACCTTACTGCTGGTGTTCCAATGGCAACGCCTGTATTTGATGGTGTTAATGAAGAAGAGATTAAGCGACTTCTTAAGCTTGCGGGTAGAAGTGAAACCGGCCAGTCAACATTGTTTGATGGAAGAACTGGTGAGCAGTTTGATAGACCTGTAACAGTTGGTTACATGTATATGCTTAAACTTAATCACTTAGTTGATGATAAGATGCATGCTAGATCTACCGGTCCTTACAGTCTTGTTACGCAACAGCCTCTTGGTGGTAAAGCTCAGTTCGGTGGTCAGCGTTTCGGAGAGATGGAAGTGTGGGCTCTTGAAGCTTACGGTGCCGCATATACTCTGCAAGAGATGCTTACTGTTAAGTCGGATGACGTAAATGGTAGAACGAAGATGTATAAAAATATTGTCGACGGAGACCATAGGATGGAAGCAGGAATGCCTGAATCTTTCAATGTGTTGATTAAAGAGATTCGCTCCTTAGGTATCAATATGGAACTTGAGCAAGATTAATATCTTAAGTACTCGATAGTTTGGCTTTAAATTACAGAATTAGGTAGCAAGAAGATGAAAGACTTATTGGATCTTTTTAAACAGCGCGACAATTTAGATGATTTTGATGCTATCCGTATTGGATTAGCATCACCTGATATGATTCGTTCATGGTCATTCGGTGAGGTTAAAAAACCTGAGACAATTAACTACAGAACATTCAAGCCTGAGCGTGATGGGCTTTTTTGTGCCAAAATTTTCGGCCCAGTAAAAGACTATGAGTGTCTTTGTGGGAAGTATAAAAGGCTTAAGCACCGTGGTGTTGTTTGTGAAAAGTGCGGAGTTGAAGTAACCCTTTCAAAGGTGCGTCGTGAAAGAATGGGGCATATAGATCTAGCTAGCCCTACCGCACACATTTGGTTCTTGAAATCATTACCATCAAGAATTGGTTTGCTTTTAGATATGACCCTAAGAGAGATTGAGCGAATTCTTTATTTTGAAGCGTTCGTAGTGATCGAACCAGGTTTGACCACTTTAGAGCGTGGTCAGCTGATGACAGACGAGATGTATCTTGATGCTGTTGAAGAATACGGTGATGAGTTTGACGCTAAAATGGGTGCAGAAGCAATTCAGCACCTACTTAAAGGTCTTGAGCTTCGCGGTGAGATGGTAAAGATCAAAGAAGATATTGGCGCAACCAATTCTGAAACAAAGATCAAGAGATTAACCAAAAGACTTAAATTAATTGAGTCATTTGTAGAATCTGGTAATAAGCCAGAGTGGATGGTTATGACAGTGTTACCTGTTCTGCCTCCTGATCTACGCCCACTTGTTCCTCTAGATGGTGGAAGGTTTGCAACATCTGATTTGAATGATCTATATAGAAGGGTTATTAATAGAAATAACCGTCTAAAAAGACTTCTAGAGCTTAACGCTCCAGATATCATCGTTCGTAACGAAAAGAGAATGCTGCAAGAGTCTGTTGACGCGTTGTTAGATAATGGTCGTCGTGGTCGTGCCATTACCGGAACTAATAAGCGTCCGCTAAAGTCACTTGCAGATATGATTAAAGGTAAGCAGGGTCGTTTCAGACAAAATCTTCTTGGTAAACGTGTAGATTACTCTGGAAGATCTGTGATCGTAGTTGGTCCTACCCTGAGGCTACATCAATGCGGCTTACCAAAGAGAATGGGACTTGAACTATTTAAACCATTCATCTTTAGTAAATTACAGCTTCGAGGTCTTGCTACAACCATTAAAGCAGCGAAGAAGATGGTTGAAAAAGAGGGTGCAGAGGTTTGGGATATTCTGGATGAGGTTATCCGTGAACATCCAATAATGCTTAACCGTGCGCCTACATTGCATAGGCTTGGTATTCAGGCGTTTGAACCAGTATTGATTGAAGGCAAAGCCATTCAGTTACACCCTCTTGTATGTACAGCATTTAACGCTGACTTTGACGGTGATCAGATGGCAGTTCACGTACCGCTATCCATTGAGGCTCAGCTTGAAGCGCGTGCACTGATGATGTCTACGAATAATGTTCTATCCCCAGCTAGTGGCGAACCTATTATTGTACCGAGTCAGGATGTGGTGCTTGGCCTATATTACATGACCAGAAAGTTGATAGGTTGTCGTGGTGAAGGTATGAGCTTTACTGATATTGACGAAGTTCACAGAGCATATAACTCTGGCGCAATAGAAATTCATGCAAAGATTAAGGTTCGCTTTGAAAGAACTGTTGAAGATGAAGATGGTAACAGATCACAGGTATACGAACTTTTTGCTACAACTGTTGGTCGTGTTCTGGTGAGTGAGCTTCTTCCAAAAGGGTTGCCTTTTGATCTAGTTGATTGCGACCTTACTAAAAAGGCCATCTCAAATCTAATTAATATGAGTTACCGAAAAATTGGTCTAAAAGAAACTGTTATCCTTGCTGATAGACTGCTATATCTTGGATTCAAGATGGCTACTAAGTCATCAGTATCAGTTGGCGTTAACGATATGGCTATTCCAGTGGAAAAACCAATAATTATTGATGCTGCAGAGGAAGAGATAAGAGAGATTCAAGATCAATATTCATCAGGTTTGGTAACTGATGGTGAAAGATACAACAAAGTTGTTGATATCTGGTCAAGAGCAAATGATCAAGTTGCTTCAGCGATGATGACTGGAATTGGGGTTGAAAAAGTAGAAGGCCCTGAAGGCGATGTAGTTGAACAGAAATCAATGAACTCGATTTTTGTTATGGCTGATTCTGGTGCGAGGGGTTCCGCTGCGCAGATTAGACAGCTAGCTGGTATGCGTGGCCTTATGGCTAAACCTGATGGTTCAATTATTGAAAACGCAATTACTGCGAATTTCCGTGAAGGGTTGGACGTAAATCAATACTTTATTTCTACTCACGGTGCTCGTAAAGGTTTGGCTGATACAGCTCTTAAAACTGCTAACTCTGGTTACTTAACTAGAAGGCTGGTTGATGTTGCACAAGATCTTGTCGTGATTGATGAAGATTGCGGTACTAGTCGTGGACTTGATATGGCACCAATCGTAGAGGGCGGCGATATTGTTGAGCCACTACGTGAACGTGTTCTTGGTCGAGTTTTAGCAGAAAGCGTATTAAAGCCTGGATCTAAAGAAGTTGTTGTTGAAGCAGATACTCTTCTTGATGAGGCTCTTGTTGATAAGCTAGAGGAAATGGGTATCGATAATGTTCGGGTCCGTTCGCCAATTACTTGTGAATCACGTTATGGTTTATGTGCTGCTTGTTATGGTCGTGATCTGGCTAGAGGGCATCAGGTTAATAATGGTGAGGCAGTTGGAGTTATTGCTGCTCAATCAATTGGTGAGCCTGGAACCCAGTTAACAATGCGTACTTTCCATATTGGTGGTGCTGCATCTCGAGCTGTTACTATTAATGATATTGAGATTAAGAGTGCTGGTACAGCAAAATTGCACAATATTAAGCTCATTAAGCACAATAAAGGCCACTATGTTGCAGTATCTCGTTCTGGTGAATTAACTGTAATGGATGACTATGGTCGTGAGCGCGAACGTTATAGAATTCCTTACGGTGCAATCATTCTAGTTGCTGATGGCGATGCTGTTAAAGCCGGTGCTATCTTGGCTAATTGGGATCCGCATACTCATCCTGTTGTGACAGAAGTTGCTGGTAGACTTAAGTTCTTTGATTTTGTAGATGGCGTCAGTGTTGAAAAAGAAACTGATGAAGTTACAGGTCTAAGCAGAATGGTTGTTACCGACCCAAATGGAAGGGGTAATGGTGAATTCAAGCGCTCAGTAATTGATGCAAAAGGTAAGCGTGTTGAAGAAACTGTAGCTTATAAAGAATTGCGCCCAATGGTTAAGCTAATTGATGAGAATGGTGATGACCTTCTTATTCCTGGTACTGATATGCCAGCTAAATATTACCTTCCAGCTGGTGCGATTATTAATAACCAAGATGGCGGTGATGTAGATGTAGGTGACGTACTTGCGAGAATTCCTCAAGAATCTAGTAAGACGCGTGATATTACTGGTGGTCTACCTCGTGTTGCCGACCTATTTGAAGCAAGAAAGCCTAAAGAATCTTGTATTCGTGCAGAAAAGACTGGAACTGTTGGTTTCGGTAAGGAAACCAAGGGTAAGCAGCGCTTAGTTATTACAGGTTCCAAAGGTGAGAACTATGAAGAGTTAATACCTAAGTGGAGAACTATCAACGTATTCGAAGGTGAGCATGTTGAGCGTGGTGAGGTAATCGCTGATGGTGAATCTAACCCGCATGATATTCTAAGGCTTCTTGGCGTTCCTGCTTTAGCATCATACCTAGTTCAGGAGATTCAGGACGTATATAGACTGCAAGGTGTGAAGATCAATGATAAGCACATCGAGGTTATTATCAGGCAGATGATCCGTAAGGTTGAGATCGTAGCCGGCGGTGATACTAGCTATATGAGAGGTGAGCAGGTTGAACTTGCAAGGCTTCTTGAGGCAAATGATCGTATCAAAGATGGTGAAATGCCAGCTACATTTGAATATGTGCTGCTAGGTATAACCAAAGCATCGCTGTCAACTGAGTCATTTATTTCTGCTGCATCGTTCCAGGAAACAACAAGAGTTTTAACTGAAGCTGCTGTTCGTGGAATGAGAGATGATCTTCGAGGTTTGAAAGAGAATGTGATTGTTGGAAGATTGATTCCAGCAGGTACTGGTCTTGCATTCCATAAGGAGAGACGTCGTAGAAGATCAAATGATCAGGAGTCTCGTGTTGCTGATTTGGCTTCTGAATTGTCAGCTGCGAGTGAAATTGGCGATATCTAAGCTATAACATTTATGTTGAAGAAAAAAGGCCTGAGTGATCAGGCCTTTTTTATTGTTCTGGCGACCTAAAATTTACGATAATAGCTTCGGATTTAGTAATGAATGAAGTCTGTTGAAGTGAATTAGATAAATAGTTAATAATATTATCAAAACGTATAAAAAATAATAAGATAATAGGTGACAATCATTGCAAAATATGGTCAAATACCGCCCTACTTGATGCAGGGCAAATCATTTGTTTTGGCATATTAAAGTATTCGATCTTCTAGGCGCAAAATAATGCGATGACTAGAGGGTTTTGATGAGGCCAGTCACAATTGGCAGTAAAATTATTGGGTGGCTCCCAGGTAATTTGGCTTTTTTGTACGGTTTTAAAAATATTTCAAGTATCTGTATAGCAGGGGCTTGACACTGGTGGTGTCTGCGCCTAAAATGCCCGTCCCTTCTTGTTGGTGCGGGTAGGGATTACCGTAAAAAGTGGAGTAAAAATTTCAAATGGCAACTATTAATCAGTTAGTAAGAAAGCCACGCACAAAGCAAGTGAAGAAAAGTAATGTGCCTGCGTTAATGGCTTGTCCTCAAAGGCGCGGTGTTTGTACTCGTGTTTATACCACAACTCCTAAGAAGCCAAACTCTGCGTTAAGAAAAGTTGCGCGTGTACGTCTAACTAGTGGTTCTGAGGTGACATCATATATTGGTGGTGAGGGTCATAATCTGCAAGAGCACTCTGTTGTGCTTATTCGTGGTGGTCGTGTAAAAGATTTGCCTGGTGTGCGTTATCACACTGTTCGTGGAACACTTGATACTTCAGGTGTTGATGGTCGTAGGCAGGGTCGCTCTAAGTATGGTACTAAGCGCCCTAAGAAATAATTGATTTAACTTTAACAATTTAATATTGGAAAAAAGCAATGGCGAGAAGAAGAGAAATTCCAGAACGTGTCATATTACCCGATCCTAAGTTCGGGAGTATCGTGCTTGCAAAGTTTATGAATATGGTCATGAAGAGTGGTAAAAAATCAATCGCAGAAAAGATTGTTTATGGTGCTCTAGATGTGATCGTTGAGAAAGGTAAGGGCGATCCGATGGAAGTGTTTGAAAAAGCGCTTGAGAATATCCGTCCAATGGTTGAGGTTAAGTCTCGCCGCGTTGGTGGTGCTACATATCAGGTTCCTGTTGAAGTTAGAGCTAAGCGTCGTAATACATTGGCGATGCGTTGGTTGATTGATGCGGCTAGAAAGCGCGGTGAAAAGTCTATGCCAAATAGATTGGCTGGCGAGATTGCAGATGCATTCGATAGTCGTGGATCAGCTGTGAAAAAGCGTGAAGATACGCATAAGATGGCTGAGGCCAACAAGGCGTTTTCTCACTATCGTTGGTAATGAGATTGGTGCTCGAGGAATAGAACAGTGGTACGCAAAACTCCAATCGAATGTTATAGGAATATCGGCATCATGGCTCACATTGATGCGGGTAAGACTACAACGACTGAGCGAGTTCTGTTCTATACAGGTATATCACATAAGATAGGTGAAGTTCATGATGGTGCTGCCGTTATGGACTGGATGGAGCAGGAGCAGGAGCGTGGTATTACCATTACTTCTGCTGCTACAACAGCCTTTTGGAGTGGTATGGACAAGCAGTTTAAAGAGCATCGAATTAATATCATCGATACTCCAGGGCATGTGGATTTCACTATTGAAGTGGAAAGGTCTTTGCGTGTTCTTGATGGAAGTGTTGCGGTGTTTTGTGCGGTTGGTGGTGTTGAGCCGCAGTCAGAAACTGTTTGGCGTCAAGCTGATAAATATAGCGTTCCTCGCATTTGCTTTGTCAATAAAATGGATCGTGCAGGCGCCGATTTTTTGCGTGTTGTTGATCAGATTGAAGATAGGTTGGGTGCGAATCCAGTTCCGATTCAGATGGCTATCGGTGCTGAAGAAGATTTTAAAGGTATAGTTGATCTTGTTCGGATGAAGGCGATCTACTGGAATGAGGCTGATATGGGTACAACATATGAAGCTAAAGAAATTCCTGAAGATCTGGTTGAGATTTGTACTGAGCTCCGCGAAGCTTTGGTTGAATCAGCGGCTGAGTCAAATGATGAGCTGATGGAAAAATACTTTGAGCATGGCGATCTGTCAGAAGAAGAGATTAAAAGTGGTCTTAGATCACGAGTAATTTCAGGTGATATAGTGTTGGCGCTGTGTGGATCCGCCTTTAAGAATAAAGGTGTGCAGGCTGTGTTGGATGCAGTGGTTGACTATTTGCCTTCGCCTGTAGATGTTCCTGCTATTAAGGGTTTGGTGGATGTAGATGGTGGTGTTGAGGCGGTAAGGCATTCTTCAGATGATGAGCCATTTTCAGCATTAGCATTTAAAATAGCGACAGATCCATTTGTTGGTACGCTAACATTTTTCAGGGTTTACTCTGGTGTCCTTAATTCTGGTGATGCCATTTTTAATTCTGTAAAGCAAAAGCGTGAGCGAGTTGGGCGCATGGTTCAAATGCACTCAAACTCACGAGAAGATATTAAAGAGGTTTTTGCTGGAGATATTGCAGCGGCAATTGGTCTTAAAGATGTTACAACTGGTGATACCATTTGTGATCAGAACAATAGAATTGTTCTTGAGAGAATGGAGTTTCCAGAGCCAGTTATTTCGGTAGCTGTAGAGCCAAAGACACTTGCTGATCAGGAGAAAATGGGAATTGCGCTTGGTAAGCTTGCGCAGGAGGATCCATCTTTTCGTGTGCATACTGATGAAGAGTCAGGCCAGACCATCATTTCTGGAATGGGTGAGCTTCATTTGGATATTATTGTTGATCGTATGAAACGTGAATTTGCTGTTGCAGCAAATGTTGGTAATCCACAAGTTTCTTATCGTGAGACAATAAAGTCTGTAGTTAAGCAGGAAGGAAAATTTATTAAACAATCGGGTGGACGTGGTCAATATGGTCATGTTTGGTTGAAGCTTGAGCCTCAGGAAGCTGGTGCTGGTTATGAGTTCGTTAATGAGATTGTTGGCGGCGCAGTACCGAAAGAATTTATTAGTTCTGTTGAAAAAGGTGTTCAGGGTAGGATGGAAATGGGTGTTCTTGGTGGATATCCGGTGGTGGATGTTAAGGTAACTCTTTACGATGGTTCCTACCACGAAGTTGATTCAAGTGAGATGGCATTTAAGAGTGCCGGGTCTCTAGCGTTTAGAGAGGGTGCTATGAATGCAACCCCTATCTTGCTAGAACCAGTTATGAAGGTTGAGGTTGTAACCCCGGAAGATTACATGGGTGATGTGATGGGAGATCTAAACAAAAGAAGAGGATTGGTTCAAGGTATGGACGATGCTCCAGCAGGAAAAATTATTCGTGCTGAAGTTCCTCTGAAAGAGATGTTTGGATATGCAACGCACTTAAGGTCGATGTCTCAAGGGCGCGCTGTGTACTCAATGGAGTTTGCAAAATATTGTGAAACACCAGCGAGCGTAGCTAATGAAGTAATTAATAGGACTTCATAGCGTTTAAGGGCATATTTAGAATTAGTTTTAACTTAAATTTAATGAGATAGAGTTGAGGTACAGCAGTGTCTAAAGAAAAATTTGAAAGAAACAAACCGCACGTAAACGTCGGCACAATCGGTCACGTTGACCATGGTAAAACAACTTTGACAGCTGCCTTAACGAAAGTATCGGCAGAGGCTATGGGCAGTGAGTTTAGTGATTACGCCGATATTGATAATGCTCCTGAAG
>JAWSVA010000011.1:0-40182 GCA_033852155.1 Gammaproteobacteria bacterium
TATCTGTTCCAACTCTTATTGAACTGGCGCCTGTTCCGCCATCTGCCTTGCGTCTACCTGTTCCACGTTCTGCTGTGCGTCTATCATCATTGTCTCTACGTTCAGCACTTGCACGACGATCTACTGGTATTATTTCGTTTTCTATAACCTGCTCGTCAGTTGTTGTTGCTGCAGTATCTTCAATCTCAGTAACAACTTCTGTCTTAGTGATTTCAAGATCGCACTCATCGTCAACCCATTCAAATATTTCATTAATATCAGCTTCTGAACACTCTGATACCAGGGTAATTGTCCAAGATAGGTATGATGCTTCAGGATCAATATCAGTTAACACTGGTACAGCATCAGTAGAGACGACCACATCAATCTCACCCATCTCAGCTAATGTGCGAATCATTCGTACAGGATCATTGCCTGTTCTGAGCATATCTTTATGTGGTGTGAATTTAATCAACCATGTTGATTTAACTGCCGCAGGGACTTCACTTTGATCGACAGTTGCTTTACCTCCAAGGCTAGCCTTATCTTCAGCTTCATTTTTTAAAATAATATTAAGGCTATCTACTATCTCTTGTCCCATACCATCAGGGATATCATCCTTAGCTTGGCATATACTTACCATTTCACGTACGGTATCAACCGCACTTAATAGTAAGCTCACAATCTTATCTGTCATCTGGCGATTACCAGATCTTATCTCATCGAGCAGCGTTTCCTGAACATGGGTGAAATCGGAAATTTCAGCAAAGCCAAATGTCCCTGCACCACCTTTAATTGAGTGAGCCACACGAAATATTGCATTTATATCTTCATCATCCTCGTCATTTCCAGATTCCATCTGTAAAAGGATTGATTCCATAATGTCTAGGCCTTCAAGACTTTCCTCAAAGAAGACCTGGTGAAACTGAGTTACATCAATATTCATCTTAATTTACCCCAGAGAAGTTCTATCCTAAAACTTTTTTCACTGTAGCTAGTAATTGATCAGGGCTGAAAGGTTTTACGATCCACCCTGTGGCTCCAGCAGCCCTTCCTTCAGCTTTCTTTTCAGCAGCTGACTCCGTAGTTAAGAGTAAAATCGGGGTGAATTTATATGTATCGATCGTCCTTAACTCTCTAACTAGGGATATACCATCCATGTTAGGCATATTCACATCACTTACGACTAGATCAAATCCTTGACCTTTTGCTACCTCTAATGCATCAACTCCATCAATAGAATCTTTTACATTATGCCCTGCACTTTTCAGTGTAAAACCAACCATTTGTCGCATTGACGCAGAATCATCAACTATGAGTATATTTGCCACATAAGCCTCCATCTAGAGTCAAAATGAAATTTCCTTATATAAAAATACTAGACGATGATTCATTCTTTTCATCTAAAAGTAGGTTTTTTTTTAAAAAATGTGGTTTGCTTTACAAACAGAGTGATAGCGTTAGAATAATTGCTAACTAAATTTTTTATTTTTTATTTTTTATTTTTTACAAAACATTATTAATCAAAGTTTTACATTAACAGAATGTTAATCAACTAATTGCAATGCTTTTTGAATAACTGAAATATCACCTTTTTTACTTGTTATGTTTTCACTTAAGTAGCGCCTCCAACTCTTTGCACCACCAATGCCCTGAAAAATTGAGATTATATGTTTTGTCATAATATTTAATGGCACATCGTGCTCTAATTGCCTTTGCATATAATCACAATATAGCGATACCACTTCCTTTCTGGTCATCACTCCTGATGTATCATCATTAAAAAAATCTTTATCTACATCATTCAAAATAATTGGATTACTGTAAGCTGCACGCCCTATCATTACGCCATCAACATGGCCTAGGTGCTGATTTATCTGCTCTCTCGTAGTTATATCGCCATTAATGACAATATTAAACTCTGGGTAGTCTTGCTTTAATCTATATACCTCCTCATATTGAATCGGTAATAGCTCACGATTTTGTTTTGGTGAAAAACCATTCAAATTGGCTGTACGAGCATGAATAATAAATGTATTACAGCCTGCTATATTGTTAATTTCTAAGAATTCACAAAGTGTTTCATACTTATAATGCCCATAAAATCCCAGCCTTGTTTTGATTGTTACCGGAATATCAACTTTATCTTGCATAGCTTTAACGCAATCAGCAACCAGCTGCGGATCAGCCATTAAACACGCACCGAACTTACCCGATTGAACTCTTTCACTAGGGCAACCGACATTTATGTTAATTTCATCATACCCATATGATTCGACAATTGAAGCGGCTTTAGCCATATCTTGAGGGTCATTTCCGCCAATTTGAAACACTACGGGATTTTCATTTTCATTAAATCCTACATGCCTATCCCTATCACCAAAAATAACGGCACCGGTTGTTATCATTTCACTATATAAAACAGTATGTTTGGTTAATAACCTTACCAGATATCTGAAGTGTTTATCTGTACAGGCGATCATTGGTGCTATTGAAATTTTGTGACTCAACATCAGTTTCTCAAATGTTTTTGTAAAGTTTTGCTAAAAATGGCCGTTTAAATCATCGAGGTTTAAAAAATGGCAGTAAATGATTTAGTAGTATCGCAAGTAAGTCAGGTCCCGGCAAATAGCCCGCCAATCGAGAGATCCAATAACTCTGCGACCGATATTTCTACACAAATTGATGAGGAAATCAAAAATTCTATCGAATTTCAGATTTTAACGCGTGTAATTTCTAGTAATAATTCAACTAAAGCAGTTAATGCAATTTCAAATACAGAATTAGCAACAAGCCCTGTACCTAATAAGCAATTCGTTGATTTCCAAACAATACATAGCGAAATCCAAATCGGTAAAGCCAACTCTATTCAAATAAATAGCACTGATTCTCCTCCTGAATTTTCACAAATGATTATGCAAGAAAGAGAGTCGCTAAGAATATCATCGCAACAGGAACAGGTGCAGCAATCTGATCCGCTTGCATTTGACCTTGATGGAAACGGCTTGCAAACAACCGGGGTGAAAAATGGAGTGCATTTTGACATCAATGCTGATGGAGTAACTGATAAAACCAGCTTCATTGCTGGAAATGATGCCTTTTTAGCTCTGGATGGAAATAATAATGGTCGCATTGATAATGGAAAAGAGCTATTTGGCGATCAAAATGGTTCTGCAAATGGGTATGATGAGCTTTCAAAATATGATTCCAATAAAGACAATATAATCGATGATAAAGACCCTGTATTTGAACGATTAAGACTTTTTAGAATCGATAACAGCGGCAATCAAGTTTTATCTCCCCTTGATGACTCAGGAATTAAATCTATTGCTTTAGGCTATCAAAATAGTCAAAAAGCAATTAACCAATACGATACCATTACTCAAGAAGCTAGTTTTGAACGCAAAGATGGTTCTGTTGGAATGACTGGTGACATAATGCTGGGATTTAGCAAAAAAGTTTGATTATATTTCCATATCTCCCACCTTAAACTCCCCCAATGCTTTTAAGTGACTTTTCATTCATGTTGAATAATTTATTCTATAAAGCAGCATAACATGCACACAATAGCCCAGTGACTTGGTATTCTAAATCAACATTCCCCACGCAAATAAAATCCAAAATATCAATATGATAGATCTAAAAAAGAAAAAACCACACATTACTCTACTAGAGTAAATATTTAATTTGTGTTTTTTCTGCTTTCATTCTACTAATGCAATAAAAACTGCATCTTATAGATCTCTTTAACAGCAAAGTAATCAATATTTTTAAAGTTAACTCTGTTATAAATAATTAGAAAAACTATAATCATCTGAAGAAAATTATTAAATACAATTAAAAGTGAAATGGAATCAGTGAAAAAATTTAAACGCGCTAGTACCTCTGAATCTAAAGAATATAGAAAACAGACAATCCTTGAGGCTGCAACCTCTCTCTTTTTTGAAAACCCAGGTGCTTTACCAACTGTTAATGAAATATCAAAATGCTGCGGTATAGCAAAGGGAACTGTTTACATTTACTTTTCAACTAAAGAGCAAATATTTTTAACTATTATTGAAGAGTTATTCACTGAATTTATTGAGAAAACTAAGGGATTTATTATTAATTCTGAAAATTCAGATGACCCTTTGAAATCAATTATTGAAGATCTTTGTAAGTATTTCTCGGAAAACAGAACCATGCTTTATCTTGCAGGTATGACCAACTCTATTATTGAACAAAATATTGAGATTGAAGCAGCTTACGAGCATAAAAAAAGCATTCAAAAACAACTGTTATCCCTAGGCGAGGTTATGGGTAGCACTCTTGGGCACGACAAAGTCTTGTGCGCAAAGCTACTCCTTCGCACTTATGCGATAATTCTTGGGGTCTGGCAAGTATGTAATCCGCCAAAGAAAGTACATGAAATTCATCAAAAAGAAGGTGCGAAATTTTTACTACCAGATTTTGAAAATGAGTTGCGAGAGACTCTAACTCCTTTCTGGTACCACAGCATTAGCAGCGCATCCTAATAAAATTATATTTTAAGCAGTAGATTGTCGTTAGATATTCAGATTTAAGGATTTAATATAATGAGCCCTATATGTACACTAATTGACGCCAAGTGGATTATCCCGGTTGAGCCTGTTGGAAAAATATATACTGACCACTCTCTTGCAATTTCTAACTCTAAAATCATTGATATTCTGCCTACTACAGAAGCAAACAAAAAATATCAGCCTCAAAACAAGATTGAACTTGGTGATCATGCATTAATCCCAGGATTAATTAATTGTCATACACATGCAGCGATGTCTTTATTGAAAGGGTTTGCTGATGACCTTCCGTTAGTAGAATGGTTAAATAATCATATTTGGCCAGCTGAAGGAAAACATGTATCACATGATTTTGTTAAAGATGGTTCTGAAATTGCCATGGCTGAGATGCTTAAAAGTGGAACAACTACTTTCAATGATATGTACTTCTTTCCTGAAGCAACAGCTCAAATAGCCAGCGATATTGGGATAAGAGCATCTATCGGACTTATAGCTTTAGAATTCCCTAGCGCTTATGCCCAAAATGCAGATGAATATATAGCTAAAGGTTTAAAGCTATTTGACAAATATAAGTCAAACCCTCTTATTTCTATGATGTTTTCACCGCATGCCCCGTATACAGTTTCTCCTGAAACATTAAAACGGATAAAAACCTTAGCAGATGAGCTCGAATTAAATATACAGATGCATATACATGAAACGGCATTTGAGACAGAACAATCTGAAAAAGAGAATGGTGGAAGGCCTATTGCAAACCTGGATGACATTGGCTTTATTTCATCTGAGTTAATAGCGGTTCATATGACCCAACTTAACGATGAAGAGATCGATCTTCTTGCGGAAAAAAATGTGAGTGTGGCTCACTGCCCAGAGTCAAACCTTAAGCTTGCAAGTGGATTTTGCCCTATCGCGAAACTAATTAATAAAAATATCAATGTTTGTCTTGGTACTGATGGTTCTGCAAGCAACAATGACCTTGATATGCTTGGAGAGATGAAAACAGCCGCACTATTAGCTAAAGGTGTATCTGGTAAGGCTGACGCAGTACCTGCTGAAACTGCTTTGCAAATAGCCACGATTAACGGAGCAAAAGCACTTGGGCTTGCTGACGAGATCGGATCATTAGAAATTGGAAAGCAAGCTGACATTACAGCGATTAACTTAGGTGGAATTGAAAGTTTACCAATATATGATCCTGTATCACAAATTGTCTATGCTACTACTCGTAACCAAGTGACTGACGTATGGGTCGCAGGTAAACAGCTTTTAAGCAATCGAGTACTAACTACTATTGATGAACCTTCCTTAATCAAAAAAGCTAACAAATGGCAGCAAATTGTAGCTACCGAAACTGAATAAATACTGACCGTTATCTGGATGTTTTAGTACATGGATGTAGCGTATATCTACTTTAAACTGTCTTTGTTTTGCAGCGTGAACCAATAGTAAAATATGCAAATTTAAATCCACCTGAATCCACCCCACATTAAAAACCATTGACCAAAATGTAATTTTATTGCATTCTATATTTAGTCATTTAGCTAAATATAGAATCAACTATGAATATTATACTAAATATCTTCAAAGCATTATCAGATAAAAACCGGCTTCTTATAGTATTTGCACTTATGGAATATAAAGAATTATGCGCGTGCCAAATTATCGAATTCCTAAATATAAGTGGTGCAACGACTTCAAGACATCTTGGGATTCTCGTTAACGCAAACATAATACAAAGCAGAAAAGATAGTCGATGGGTTAAATATAAATTAATCGAAAAAAACATATCTCCATTTAAAGACTGGCTAGAAAAAGAACTTATGAACTCAGCAGAAATTAAAGCCGGAACAGAAACTCTTAAACAAATCGTTTCGACTGATCCGCAAGTAATTTGTAAAAAACAGCGTAAATTTTAGTTGGAAAATTTAATCAGCAAAATAAGAAATGGGAGCAAATTATGACCAGTATTTTCAAGGTATTCACGCTACTTGCTGACTGGATAACCTTTTCAGTATTAAATATGGACAAAAGTGAACACTTAACCCATAGCGTTCATTTTTTCATTGAAGACATCACAAAAATCTTCTTCATGCTTGTAATTTTAATCTATCTAATTGGTATTGCTAGAGCTTCGTTAGATGTCGAACGCGTACGCAATTATCTTAGCGGTAAGAATCGATACATAGGATATTTTCTCGCCTCTGTATTTGGTGCAATTACTCCGTTTTGTAGTTGCAGCAGCATACCTCTATTTCTCGCCTTCACAGCTGCAAGAATACCTATCGGTATAACCATGGCATTTCTGATAACTTCTCCTATCGTAAATGAGATTGCAGTATTACTGCTTGGATCGATGCTAGGACTAAAATTCACAATCATTTATGTTTCTGTTGGAATATTATGTGGCATGATCGGAGGGTTATTTTTCGATCTAATAGGAGCTGAAAAACACCTAACGCCACTAGGCTCAAAATCATTAGATATGGCTAACAAAACAGATCTTACTCAAGACAGCAGTAGATGTGGATGCGACGACAAAAGCGAAGCCAGCACTATTTCAGGAACAGGCACAAGCTGGAAACAACGTCATGATTTTGCTAAAGATGAAATGAAAGAGATACTTAAACGCATTTGGAAATGGGTAATAATAGGTATATCCGTTGGCGCAATTTTCCATGGTTTTATACCTTCAGAATGGGTCGAGACTCATCTTGCTGCAGGAGACTGGTGGACCGTTCCACTTGCAAGTGTATTAGGAATACCTCTCTACTCGAATGCTTCAGCCATGATCCCAGTTGCAGAATCTATGCTCCTTAAAGGTGTCCCTGTAGGTACTACACTAACATTTATGATGAGCGTTGTTGGCGCAAGTCTACCTGAATTCTTAATGTTAAAGCAGATAATGAAACCAAGACTATTAGTAACGCTGTTTGTTTTACTACTCGTCCTATTCACAACATCTGGTTTGATATTCAACTATGTTGCGCCCCTTCTTGGCGTTCTAGCAAAATAAACTAAAGAGGTAAAATTATGAAGATATCAATCTACGGCGGCGGGTGCCAAAAATGTATTACCCTATATGAAAACACACAACAAGCCGTTGCAGAATTGAGTGTTGATTGTGAAGTTGTCAAAGTTACTGACTTTGAAAAGATTATGGAAGCAGGAGTTATACTCACACCTGCATTATCTATAGATGGCGAGATCAAATTTGCGAATAAGGTACCATCAGTAAAAGAGCTTAAAGAGATAATTGGTTAGTTCTGAACTAATACACCTAAATAAAGCAAGGGGCAAAGGCCGTTATTGAATGGCCTTTGCTTAAAATTAAACTCTACCTCTAATTATTACAAAAACAGAATCAAGCAATATTCAGCTATGATTCTCAACAAACCAGTCGATTAACTTTCTGGCAATACTGATACTGGTAGGAATCACAGGTAAATTATCTGCCCTATACCACCCTGCTTCCACTATTTCTTTCTCATCAATATTTATCTCACCGGAATCATATTCAGCGGTGTAAGCTATCATCAAGGAGCTAGAAAAAGGCCAAGGTTGTGAGCCAAAATATTTGATATTCTTAACTTTAACACTAACCTCTTCCATAACTTCACGTTGTACACATTGCTCAAGTGTTTCTCCAGGTTCTACAAAGCCTGCTAATACACTAAATAGCTTTTCTTTAAACTGAACCGAGCTCGCCAGTAATATTTCATCACCTTTAGTTATTGCCATTATTACTGCAGGGGAAATTTTTGAATATACAACTAAACCACAATCAGGACAAATTTTGGCCTTTTCATCAGTTTTATCTACATTACGAACACCGCATCTGCCACAAAAAGCATGCTCATACTCAAACTTTACATGCTGAAAACTATTACCAATAAACCAAATATCACCAAGTTCAACTATCCCATATAGTTTTCTAAAATCAGAAAAGTAATACTGCTGTGGAAAATCGGTTTGCTGAATAATGGCCCCCGTAATTCTGCGGCCATTATATTCACCTAGATCAAAACTATTTTCAATACAAAGACCTAAAGCATCAATATCATCAGCTTTTGGAAAAGGGAAAGGTGATTTACTATCGACGACTAAAACTTTTGCCCCATTAAATAATAGCCAGTAGCGCTCATTAGTATGCATCATTTCATCCCCTTATATTTACAATTGATTCCATTTTTTATACAGAAAATTTCAGATTAGTAAAATGCAGCTTTCGTTATAGGTATAATTTATATGGTGAATACTATTACTTGTCACAGCCATAAATTTTATAGTTGTTCTAATAATTGCTGCAAGTAACTCTTTAAATTATTTAATGCAGCTTGATCTATTGAATCAATACCAAGCCCTGAATCAGCAAGATAATTTCTAGCTTGCTCTAAATATATTACCCCTAGATTATGCCTTGCTTTTTGATGATCTGGTTTAATATCAATGGCGTTGTGATAAACATCCATAGCTAACCTAAGCCTATTACTACCAGCATATATATTGCCGAGTTTATACCATGCTCTACTGTTTTTTGGATCATTCTCGACTACCTGCAAAAACAATTTTTCCGCCGATTCAAAATCCTCTCTATCATATGCTTTTGTTGCCTTTTGTGAGATCTGCATGGCAGATAGAATCTGCTTAGTAGAGGCGATATCATCCTTTGTACCGGTTCTAGCGCACGAAGCGCAAAGCATAATGATTATAAAGCTTAATGCGATTTTCCTGACCATTACTAAATCCCAATTCTGTTAGCGTTAAAAATAGAGTATTATTTGTTCTTTGAAGAATATCATTACTCAAACCTTTTAGAAATCGGTTCCCCTTATGAAAAATGAAGTGCTGCAGACAAATCAAGAAAACAATCCGCTAAAATCTATTCGAAAGAAGCGTACTCCGGTTAAGGTTGGCAACATAATCGTAGGTGGTGATAACCCTATAGTTATTCAATCAATGACGAACACACCAACAGATGATATCGAGACAACTACTAAACAAGTATTAGATTTAGCTCGGGCTGGCTCCGAGTTAATCAGACTGACTGTAAATACAGATAAAGCAGCTCGGGCAATCCCCGTTATTAAAGAAAAGCTCCTTGCTAAAGGAGTTGATGTTCCACTAATTGGTGATTTCCACTTTAATGGGCATAAGCTGCTTACAGATAATCCAGAGTGTGCTCAGGCTTTAGCCAAATATCGCATTAACCCTGGAAATGTTGGGCGTGGTGAAAAACATGACACTCAATTTGCATCAATGATTGAGATTGCTTGTAAATATGAAAAAGCGGTACGCATCGGTGTCAATTGGGGAAGCTTAGATCAAGAACTATTAGCCAAGATGCTTGCTGAGAATGAGCAATTAAGTAATCCAACCGACAATAAAACCGTAATGAAGCGCGCAGTAGTACACTCTGCAGTTGAAAGCGCACGCTTTGCTGAAAGCATAGGCCTACCGGAAAGCTCTATAATCCTTTCATGTAAGATGAGTCATGTACAGGACCTAATTGAGGTCTACAGTGATTTAGCATCACAATCCAATCATGCCCTTCACCTTGGTTTAACAGAGGCTGGAATGGGTATTAAAGGGGTTGTAGGCACAACTGCGGCCTTGAGCGTAATTCTGCAGCAAGGTATTGGCGACACTATTCGCGTTTCTCTAACTCCATCTCCAACTGGTGACAGGACTGAAGAAGTTATAGTTGCTCAAGAGATTCTACAATCCCTCGATCTACGTGCATTCTCCCCTCAAGTCACCTCATGCCCTGGTTGTGGCCGAACCGATAGCGCAAATTACCTTGAACTTGCTGACCAGATACAAACATTCATCCGTATTCGTTCTCCTGAGTGGCGATCAAAATTTCCTGGTGTGGAAAAGTTATCTATCGCTGTAATGGGTTGCATTGTTAATGGCCCAGGCGAAAGTAAACACGCAGACATAGGGATAAGCCTACCGGGATCAGGTGAGACTGGTGCTGCACCAGTCTATATTGACGGTAAAAAGGCTGCCACCCTTAAGGGAAGTGATATTAAACAGCAGTTTATGGATATGATAGAAAAGTATATTGAGCAAAGGTTTGGGGGTTCTGCTTTTAGGGGCTGGGCTGAGTGATTGTAAGGCCACTCCCCTATTATAGAGATAGCTCGATATATTTTGAAGTTATCAAAGATAAGCCTTATGCGGTCTATCTTGATAGCTGTGCTGACTCAATCGAGTCTGGTAGATATGACATCATATCAGCCTCACCAGTTAAAAAAATCCATTCGAAAAACGGGGTAACTAATGTTACCTGCGCAGGCAAAGTTACAAGCTACATATCAAATCCATTCGAGGTTCTTGCAGAGCATCTAAATCACAATTTATCACTACCAGAAGGCATTCCGGACCTCCCCTTTTTTGGCGGAGCAATTGGGTATTTCTCCTATGATCTTGGCAGAACTCTTGAGAAGGTACCAAATACCATTAAAGATGATCTTCTGCTACCAGATATGGAAGTTGGAATTTACGATTGGGCGATAATCGTCGACCATCAAGAGCATAAAACCCACTTTGTTTGTGAGCAGCTGCGTGAGTATTACAAAAAGCTTATTGCTGAGATTACGACACAGACAAAACCAGTACCCAGAACTATTAAAAGAGATTTCACTCTTACAAGTGAACCTAAGTGGTGTGCAAGCAGGGATGAATACAACCAAGCTATAGATAAAATTAAACAATATATTCTTGATGGCGACTGTTATCAGGTAAATTATACCCAGCGAATATCAGCTGATTTTATAGGCACTAACTGGCAAATATATAAAGCTCTTCGCAAGCATAATCCTGCACCATATAGTGCATTTTTTAAAGGTGATGAAATCTCGGTTTTAAGTTGTTCACCAGAACAGTTTGTATCTCTTTCTGGCACTGAAGTAACAACCAAACCGATCAAAGGCACTATTGAGCGGAATAGCTGCGCACATGAAGATTTAAATCAGGCCGACATACTAAAACAGAGTGCTAAAAATCGTGCTGAAAACCTTATGATTGTGGACCTTCTGCGTAACGACTTGGGTAAAGTGTGCAAACCTGGGTCTATAAAAGTTCCTAAGCTATTTGAAATCGAGAGCTATGAGAATATCCACCATTTAGTGAGTACTATCACTGGCGAGATTGAACCATCAAATAGCGCTGTTGATTTGCTAAAGCAATGCTTCCCTGGCGGGTCTATAACTGGTGCGCCTAAAATCAGAGCAATGGAGATCATAGAAGAGTTAGAAAAACATCGTAGGGGCGTCTACTGTGGTTCTATCGGCTACATAAGCAATCATGGCTCTATGAATACTAATATAGCTATTAGGACCGCCGTAACAAAAAATAACTCCATACACTATTGGGCTGGAGGCGGTATTGTAGCGGACTCAGAAGCAAACTCTGAATATCAAGAGATGCTAACCAAGTCCTCAGCTTTTTTAAGTGGCATCGAATCGATCTAGATTCTTATAACGCTTAGTCTTGTAAAAAGAAGGCCTTATGTAAAAAAGGCCTTTTGCTTTAGCCATCTACTACACACCATTTCACTACTAATTCTTTTAGTCCTAAGACTGTTTGCCAATTATGCCCCATGCTTTTGCTGGCTGCATAGGCGCTTCTGTCCAGCTTAATCCACCACCGATATGGACACCATTAGACTCAATAAAATTAAATTCCATGGATAATAACTTCATACCGATCTGAGCTGTTAATATCGTCGCTATTGGAGGCCCCATCATACTGACATATGCAACACCATTAACATCTACACTTGCCTCACCCGTGACTTCTGGCAGTTTTATAGAACCTTTTACCTCAAATGTACCTACCTCAGTAGTTGACTGTGAAGCTGCTACAGTATCGTCAGTGCTTTTCTGTGTAGCGATATCTTTACCACTGATTAGAGAATACTCCAGGCTTCCTTTGATAATGTTTTCTGAATCATCACAAAGAATCAGGGCGTATGAAATTGAATTTGTCATTTTTATTCCTTTAATTATTTGCCAATTATATAAGTCGGTATTCAAAGATTAGTACAAAGAACGCAGGGGTAAATAAAAAAAGGAAAAAATTAAAAACCTGCCACTAACGACATGACGAAGCCGCAAAGAAATAACTAGATATAACAAAATATCTGAATAATAAGGAATCGCATTAAAAACGCTCCCTATCATGGAATGAGTTATAGTCAGTTTGCGGCCCAATGGGAATGATTCTTGTGGGGTTAATCATCTCATGACTGTAATAGTAATGTGTTTTGATATGATCAAATTTAACTGTTTCAGCTATTCCTGGTTGTTGATATAGATCACGTAAATAATTAGATAAATTTGGGTAATCTTCTATTCGTTTTAAATTAGTTTTAAAGTGACCGTAATAAACACAATCAAAACGAATTAACGTGGTAAATAATCGCCAATCAGCCTCTGTTATTCTCTCACCAACGAGATACCGCTGCCTATTTAGCCTACCTTCAATAACATCTAAAGCTTTAAACAAGTCATTAAATGCCGTTTCATAAGCTGCTTGGGTAGTGGCGAATCCAACTTTATACACGCCATTATTGATATTTTCATAAACATAGCTGTTTACTGAATCAATATCACCACGTAATTCTTCAGGGTAGTAATCATCTTTATAATCGGTGAATTCATTAAATGCTGAATTAAAGATTCTTATAATCTCTGCGGACTCATTATTCACAATAGTTTTTTGCTTTTTATCCCATAACACCGGCACAGTAACCCTTCCTGAGTAGTTTTTATCTGTGGCTGTATAAACTTGATGCATGAACTTAGCGCTTTTGACTGGGCAGCGCTCTTGAATCTCCCACCCCTTTTTTAACATTTT
This sequence comes from Gammaproteobacteria bacterium, assembly GCA_033852155.1. Classification (GTDB taxonomy): domain Bacteria; phylum Pseudomonadota; class Gammaproteobacteria; order QZLD01; family QZLD01; genus QZLE01. The sequence goes on from JAWSVA010000011.1 coordinate 13,380, forward strand.
TGGATTAACTACAGTTAAACCAATAACATCATTTAGCTGCTTAATCTGTCTGAAAATTACCGCACGATGGGCCCACGGGCAGGCATAAGATACAAAAAGATGATAGCGATCTGCTTCGGCTTGCAGGGTATCTCCCTCACCATTAGCGGTTATGATTTTACGAAATTGAGAATCCTGTCGAATGAATTCGCCACCAGTTGTTTTGGTGTCATACCAATCATTTTTCCACTTTCCATCAATTAACAAACCCATTTCCAATCCACCTTCATCCATTTAAAGTGTAATTCTTCGTTTGAAACTGAATAAAAGGTGAGCAAAACCCACCTTTTATTAAATCATATGCTGCCCTTATTCATCATCACTTTCATCAAAATCACTATAATTCTCATCAATTTTAAAGAAACCGACAATTTCATTTAAATTCTCTGCCTGTGCATTCATCTCTTCAGCTGTTGCTGCAAGCTCTTCTGATAAGGATGCATTACTTTGAGTTACATTCTCCAACTGTGTCATTGCTATTGTGATCTGCTCAATACCAGATGATTGCTCCTGGCTTGCTGAGTTAATCTCAACCACTAAATCAGCAGTCTTTTTAATCTCAGGCACCATCTCTTGAAGCATCTTTTGAGCACTTTGGGCGACAGATACACTATTTTTTGCAAGCTCACTAATCTCACTAGCTGCACTATCACTATTTGCAGCAAGTTTTCTAACCTCAGAAGCAACTACAGCGAATCCACGACCATGTTCACCCGCGCGTGCTGCCTCAATTGCAGCATTTAATGCCAATAAATTTGTCTTGTATGCAATATCTTCGATAATGCTTATCTTATCAGTAATGACATTCATTGCCTCAAGGGTTTCAGACACAGCTATACCACCCTTCTCAGCTAGTGATGCAGTATTAGTTGAGATTTGTTCTGTTTGATTAGCATTATCAGCATTTTGCTTAACTGATGCATGAATTTGCTCTAGTGATGATGAAGTCTCTTCCACACTGGCAGACTGCTCACTAGCACCAGAAGAAACACTCTGCGAGCTCGAACTTAGCTCTGCACTTCCACTGGATACTTGCTCACCTGTTGCTCTAACAGATGAAGTAACTTCACGTAGCTTTTGCGCCATAACTAACATATCAGCCATAACACCCACTCTATTCTTTGTGTTGTACTGCTTAGAAAGATCACCAGCAGCAATATCCTGTGCAACTTCAGCAACCTCGGTTGGATCACCACCAAGTTGATTCATTATATTGCGTATATTAAACCATGCCATCAGGACACTAAGTAAAACTGAAATGGCACCTATAGCAATTGCGACCATGCTCATAGAGCTTGCATGATCCTCCGTTTCAGCAATCATCGCTTCAGCACCCTTTTCAGAGTTTTCCAATAATGGCTCTAAAATTGCTAGAATCTTATGCTCAACTTCTAACAGTTTATGCATAAAATCTTCAATATTTTTATCCTCTGCGACCAATGCATCAAAACCCTTTTGATATGCAGCAAGGTCGGCATCTAGATCATCAATATGATCATGCAGAATCCCGGATGTTACAAAAGTATTAAGCAGCAATGAAACTGCATCTCTAGTTTGATCAACATATTTCTGATCTTTACGCAGTAGGTAGTCCTTTTCATTTTTTCTAATTTCTAATGCAAGAGCGGCAGCGTTGGGCACATGTACTGATTCGACTGCCTTTTCAATCTTATGTGCGGCTGTGCGAATTTTTTTATAACTTTCCTCAGAACCAGTTGCCAAAAATTTATTAGCGGCATTTTTATATTCTTTAAACCATTTTTCCTGCTGCGCTTTAGCAACTGCATCACACTTGCTAAGCTCGAGGGCCTGGCTGTACTGCGTCATTGCCTGATCCCACTGTCTTGAATATTTTTCACTTTTAGTGCGTAGGTAATCCTTTTCATAACGCCTTATGTATAGAAGTCCTTCAGACAAGTCATCAACTGTATGATCAGCCATTTTCCCCTGAAATGTCTGAGCAGCCTTTCTAAACGCCCCCTGTAAACCTGACTTGTGATCTAGCCCCTTCTTAACCATGGCTTCATGCACTTGCTTAAACGTTGCTTTATAACCTTTTCCCAACTCTGCCACTTGCTTAGCAGAGGCACTAATATCATTTTTACCAATCTCATTTGCCAAATTTATAACAGATGATGCCTCTTTTATTAGTATGTCGATGTTCTTCTCAACCTCAGCTGCATGAACCTCATCTCTCTCTATGAGAAATTCTTTTTCAGCACCTCGAGTCTCCTGTAGGTGAAGCATGATTTCTTGAGCATGGGACTTCATATTTAATTCATAATTTATTGTGTGGTTATAACCTGCAGTCACAGAGCTAACGACGTACTGATAAACACCCATCACGACAAATAGCAGCAACAACAAAGTTATGACATTAGTCCAGAGTCTGAATTTTAGGCTTGCTTCTTTCATATTAAAAATCATCGATATTCTCCAGCTGCACAGTAGATAAATACAGTGCTAATTCAATTTTTTAGACCATTATTAATAATATAGAACAAATATCAGACATTGCTTTAAAGGGTGATAGAAATTGAATAAAGATCTCAATATAATTAATCTTAAATGATTTTATCAACCATCTAAAAGAGCGATGTTAAGAACTTAGAAATATCGCATCCCCTTATTTACTTGGTTTTTCGATGCTATAAAACAGATCTACACCTTGTTGCTGCCCACTATTAACTTCAACAGATAACATTTCACTGAGGCTATAGCGCAATTTAAGTGCACTTTCATTCTCAATCCATCCGGTGGTATAACTCAGATAAAGATCTGGGGTTAAATATTTACCCAGCATCCACCCTGCTGCTGTTATTTCCATAGCGTCTATACCAAGTTCATCCTGAACCTGATCCTTAAACTTTCCTCCAGCACTGAGGCCAACTGAATAGAGAGCCTCATTACCCCCTCCACCGCCTCCGGACTCACCAACAGATTTACCTGTAAGCAGATTTGACATTGCGTTTGTCTGTCCGTAGGTTGATTCTTCTGGAAAAACTAAAACTGGCTTTTTAAGTGTTCCGGTAATCATTACTGAAACCTTACTATTTCTCTTCGCTTTTTCGAGTTTTCTTGCTGCTTTTATATTTAAAGCAGGGTTTTCAAGTGGCCCAACAAATATAAGTTGCCCGGTTTCGATATCTAGCTTAATTCCAAGCTTTTTGAATTTGCCCTCTTTTAATTCCAGCTCACCAAAACCTTCTCGCAAACCATTTGCTTGTTTTATATCTAAACCACCAGTTATCTTAGTTGTTAAACCAAACCCCTTAAAAGAGAACTCATCACCAAGATTTAAACTTATATTTGCATCAGTCTGGTACGACTCTAGTTGTTTGTTGTTGCCTCTATCATGTATAACAACATCATCAGAAACAGACACTGCGGTTTCCGGTAGATCACCTATCCGAATACGAGCATGATCGATATTAATACTGCCATCTAATTTAGCTTGGTTTTCCAGTAGTTTTAGCTTTAGTAATGGGGATATTGCCACTTTAGCTTCATATATATCAATAACTTGAAATTTATCACCAAGAACATTAATATTTATTGGATATATACTTTTTTTGTCAAAATCTCCGGCAATTGATATTGCTCCATCACCAGATTTGCCTTTGCCAGAAAAAACGGTTTTATCAGCATCAAAGTTAACGGACAAAGCAGCTTCAGAAACTATTATCCCTGCTGGAATAATTGATATACTGCCACTGGAGATGTTGCTACTGCCAGAATACTCAAGATTATCGAGTTGCCCATAAACTCTCGCATTTGTTACCAATTTGCCGGTAACTGATTCGAACTCTGGCCAAATCTCATCAACCCATTCAAAGTTACTCATATCTATACTTATAGTTGAATCAATAGCTGTTTCATTAAGGCGATCAATATTCTGAGGAAGAGTAAAAATAATTTTACCCTGACTATCTAAACCCTCCTCTGCTTTAGCTGTAAAAAACAAGTTTCCTTGCCTGTTTTCTAACTGAGTAAGAAAATTAAAGTTAAGAGGTAGAGCCTTTTTCGTATTATCCAGCAGAGTTAACTCAAGCATTCCACCTTCACTTAAAAGCTGGCTTGATAACTTAGCATTCAAATAATCAAGCTGTTTTATATATATTGAGGTTTCACCTTTTAAGGTGCCATATATGCCAATACCTTTAGGAACTAACGAGGCAAATCTTTGTAAATTCAGTCTATTAACTGACAACTGAGCATCTATTATATCTGGAGATATTTCTGAATTGACACATATCTCATCATTTATATTTTTCTCGTCACTAACAGTAGAATTGGCTTTTGAGTTTATTGAGTCTGAAGATTTTAATTTTTCATCGTTTGGTACACTATTGCCTGCAAAACATGTTTCAGCAATTGAAAAAGCATCGCCTTGATAGGCCAATATGATTTTTTTATTAATCCATTTTCCAATATCTTCATTTACTACATTGAAATCTTTAACCTCTCCATTCCATTGCGGTGCAGGGTTATTATTTGCATCAAGCTGCTCCAGCATACTACCAAAAACCATGAACCCACCTGAATAATCTCCATTCATAGTTAGCTTTAATTTATGGGAGAGCAAACTTCCTTCACCATCTATTTCAAGACTGTTTATATCAATTTGATTAGCGTTTATATTAGAAAAATTTCCATCAAGCTTAGCAAATAGATCACTCCCCTTTTGCTGCGTTACGATATACCCCAGTTTGCCTTGATTTAATTTGAAATTTACGAGCTTAACACCGTTAATAGCTGCATTTCCATGTGCTTTTATGCTGTCATTATCACCTGATATTATCCCTGATAGTTTAATCTGTCCTTTCGATCTAGGTATGAATTGAGATAGCGATTCGACATTAATATCATATTTACCATCTATTTTTTGCATGCCCTGTGCTTGTGATGCATTGAGTGAAAGCTTGGCTCTAGTTTTGCCTAAATTCACACCCAAATTCAGGTTAAGGTCTGATTTTATTCCTGTATCTGCTGTATATATATCTACATTTTTAACTTTTTGCTGTAGATCAATTGGTGACAGCTGCTTGTCATGTATTGACTCTGTCTGACTAAAATCAAGTTTACCTGTGCCTGACAGTTGATCTTTACCGATGGTGCCACCAAGATCAATTAACTCGGCTTGAGTTTTTATCGAACCACCTTGAAGTGAACCATGATTAAATAATTTAAATGTTATATCTGACTGCTGTAGATCTAAGGCTTTTAGATTTATCGCATCACCTAAGATATTTGCTTTCCAGCTCAGCTGCGGTGCCCAAACGATATCAGCATCAGAAGATAAGTTACCAGCCACCGAAGCAATATTAGAGTTTTGAACCTGAAAACCATCTAAAGATCCTTTGCCATTTACCTCAATACTTGGATGCCATTTATCATATTTCAGTGAAAATTTTGTCCCTAATTTATAATCATCAATGCCGCCTGTCAGTGTGAGTTTTCCACTTTGGCTTATGAGTAAATCATCTCTGTATCCTGCAAACTCACTCTGCTCAGCATCGCTATCCATATCGGCCACAGCACCATTAACTAATGGCCAAAAAACATTCTGCCAATCCATGATTAAATTAATTGAGTTATCTGCGAGTCCATATTCAATTTGTGAATTTACACTGTAAGGTGAATCCACAGTTAACATAGCTTTAACCTGCTTTTGATTAAAACTTAGATCAATATTTGCAACTAACTTTGAGCCCAAAACCGCTGGAACAGTAACCGAAATATCGGACTCACCATTGTTTTGATCTAATAAAAACTTACCTGATATTGCAACTTCGGGCGTAATGTCTTTGACACCAAGGACGGGAACATATTTATCTACATTGTGGACAATTGTTTTACTATCTAAATTCCAATCAATATTCTGCCCAATACCTATCTCACCAGAAAATGTTGAATCAAATAGATCTTTAGATTTGATGTTCATGGAATCTATCTTAACTTTACGCCAATCAAAACTACCTAAAGTGTTAACATCTAATAAAATATCTTCGGTTTTATTGGGTTTAGCATGAGTTGAAAATACGAAGTCTAAACCTTTGCTTCCGCCTGAAATTTCAATAGCACCATTTTTTAACAATGCTGGACTATTGAAAGATGAAAGATCAATCTCACGCCAATTAGTTACCAGGGAAAATTCAGGTTTCATCTGCGCAGATATAGCAAATTTTACTTGAGTATCTATCTGCCACGGCTCTTTTAAATTATGTGCGATAACAAGATTAGTTAAATCACCATCAACTCTTCCACTACCAGAGCATCTAATTTTACCAATTTGAGTATCCCATGCAAAATCACCGTTAATTGCAAGCACACCGCCTTTTGTATCAACAGTTAAAGCAGCTTTAATACCAACGCCTTGCCCACCAATATCAGCATCAGTATTAGCTATATCGATTCTAAATACTTCATCATCTAGCGAAGATGAAAGCTGTGCAGCTTCAATGCTGTATTTTTCTTCACCAACTAAAACTGAAGTTTCAGCAATTGATATATCACTAAGTTTTAAATGTACTAATAACCCTAAATCTATATCCATTAATTCTTGATAATTAAATGGTTGGTTTTGTACTGTTTCTTTTTTATCTGGAGTGTTTAACAACGTGATTTCTGTCTTATCCAGATGAAATTTCGCAATAGTGATTCCTCCAGAGAAAATATCAAGCCAATCCCACTGCAACTCGAGCTTTTTGATATCAACTTGCACCTGGCTATCTTGGTATTTTAAACCTTGAATAATAAGGTTTTGTGCAATTCCATTCGTGACGTTATCAATTTTAAGCTGACCTCCTGCGGCATATGCACCGACTTCAAGAAGATTCCTGCTTCCCCAGCTTGAATAGATAGTAGTTATGAAGGCCGTACATATTAAAAACAAGCTGACTATTACTGCATAAATACAATAGCGGATAACTTTTTTAAATTTGGCAGACAAAAACTTCACAAGTCTGGCCCAATAGATATATGGATTCTAAAATCTTTTGAATCTCCATCTTGTGGCCATGCAAGATCAAATTTTAAAGGGCCAACTGGGGAATACCAACGCACTCCAAACCCAATCCCTCTTGCTAGGTCATTCTTAATATTATTGATAGCATTACCGCTATCTACAAATACTGCCGCAGCCCATTTTTCTGCAAATTTATAATCTACCTCTGCACTACCAACTATTAAATATCTCCCGCCTATCTTATTTTCGCCAACTTCAGGACTTAGGTTTTTGTAATCGTACCCACGCACACTACTATCCCCACCAGCAAAGAAGCGTAAAGATAATGGAAGATTATCAAAGTCTTCATCTTCTATATGCGTGCCACCAAGTTCTGTTCGTAAAATCAGTCTTGAATTAGAGAATATGCCACGAATAAACTTAAACCTTGCTCTAGCTTGAAACAATGAGAAGTCTGACCCAATAGATTCAACCCCACCAAATAGATCAATATTTCCCATCCATCCCTTGGTTGGATAAAGATGGTTATTTGACTTGCCTTGCATCCAATTGACTCCTGGAAGCAATAAGGCTGCATCCCCTTCATCATCCGCAATGAAGAATGACTCTTGGATATATTTTAAGTATACAGTTCTGGTCCAATCATTTTCTTTGATATACACCCGTTGAATACCAGTTGAAAAAGTTGTGCTTTTAGCAAAATCTATATCTTCCCGGTCATATACGAGAGTTAGTTTATAAATATCATGTAATGGGTCTTTATCAGGAAAAGAGTATTCAAAATTGGCTTGTTGAATTTTGGGTGAATATTCAGAGTAAAATTTATACCTATGCCCTGATTCATTAACAAGTCGATTTTCATAACCAAAACTGACTCTTGGCCCTGAATCAGTTCCATAGCCGACACCATAATCGTATTTGTGTTTTGGCTTTAACTGGTAACTTACAATAATTGGCCAACTTAATGAATCTTCGGATTTTTCCCCACGAACAACGCTTACTGAATCAAAATACTGGCTTGTAAGAAGCTTTGCCCTTAAATCGATTATCTTCTTTGCATCGTAGTAATCACCAGTGTTAAATGATACAAATTTTCGTAAAAACTGTTCACTTAAGTTACTCTTATCTAAAATCACTTCGCCAAAACGATGACGAGGACCAGAATCAAATTTTATAAAAATTTTACAGATATTTTGTTCAGGGAAAATCTCGATCTTTTTCAGCAAAAACTTCGCATCAAAGTAGCCTTTTTCAATTGCAACATTAACTAAACCAGCTTTAATAGTCTCATATTTATCATGCTGTAGTTTTTTACCTACTAGTAAATTAAAGTCGTTAATAACTTGAATGAAAGCATCATCTTCCGTGCCTTCACCAACTACCTGAGCATCTACCGCAGCAATGACAACCCTTTCGTTTAGATAGATATCAAAAGAGATATTCACAATGCCTTCATCTTTCTGATAATCGGATTCAACTTCGGTTGAATAATACCCAAGAGCCTCAAGTGATTTTTTGATTTTAGGCACGCTGACTTTATACCAGCGCCTTATTGATACCTCTTTTTGCTTAGCGTTATTAAAAGTAGAATAACTTAAATGAGCTTTTACATTATCCAGCTCGGCCCCTTTAACGCCATTTATACTAATACTTACATCTAAACCGTCATCAGCAAATGTTGGTGTAGATACATACATAATCAGTATTGCTGAAACAAGCAAAAGTAATGTACGCCAATTATTCACCTTTCCCCCAGTTATTAGATCAAGCTATATATAAATTATAGTTTAAATCAGGAGAATAAGACCGGAGTTAAATAGCTTTGCGCCTTACTTTTCGCTTAGTTCCAGCAATTCCAAGTAAACCAAGACCTAAAATAAGTATTGTACTAGGTTCAGGAATTGGAGATTCACTCACAGCGGTCTCGATATAACCAAATTTACCTACAAATAATTTCCCATCTTTCATTTCTGTTAACTGCCATCCATCATTGCCATCGGCTGGGTCATTTAAAAAAAGAAAAGAGTCATAAATTCCTAAAGCCCCAATATCTAAGCCCAAATAGTTCTCATCCCAAAATAATTCACCATCATCCCAAAAACCATTATTGTTTCCATCTTCAAATTTTTCCCCCATATATCCACCAATAGTTGCCCAATTCTTGAGCCAATATCCGCTATCAACATCAACAGTTATCCAATGCTCTGGTGAAGATATTTCTATATCCTCATCCTCATCTACCTCTTTCATAATCCATTCTAATGTTGGTTCCCCAACAGTTTCTTTACCCCAATCAAGGCCAAGAGATTTATTTTTAATCCATTTTATATCGAGCGTTAATCCTCGTGATTCGGCATAATCTTTTTTGCCTTTTACAAATTGATCGTCAGTTACCCCAGGATAATCATCTGAATCCCAATCCCAAGCGGGAGCCATTTTCTTTGCCAATTCCTCAATCATCTCTGCACTGGTCATTTCTACCCATTCGTCCCCAACTTTTTTCTTTTTCAACTTATCATATGCAGGATTGTTATCTGCAAGCCAAGCCATAGAGTTACTGGCTGAAGTTGGGCCACACATCATGACACCCCACTTATCTCCATGAGCAGGTGCAGGATCATAATTCGGGGCATATTGTGAATTATCCGGCATATTGCTATAGAGTTTATATGGAGATAGTGGAACTGCGTTTACAGTTGTGCTTATAAGTAAGAATTGCACACATACAAAAAAAGTTGGGGCAAATAGTTTCATTATAATATCCTCAGAATAATAAATATCAGCTGATTAAATACAAATAACTATATAATGAGATATTAATGCAGATTGCATACCAAAAATAAAAGCACTGACAATTCATAAAGTTATCAAGTCTTATTAATTAACTAATTTAAATTATGTAAAGTTATCTGACGTTATCAAGCAAAGCGTTACAGCAGCAAGAGGTAACTGCTATAAACAACTATTTATGCTAGGTAAAATCATATATACATTAAATCGGAGGGGTGAATTGGGCAAACATTTAGCGTGCCCATTATAAACCACGTAACCTAATGATAGGTAGGATATTTTGGAAACTACAACTCTTCGAACTCAACGCTAAAGCTAAAGCTTTTAGGGTCAAAGTGATCTCTAGCTTTTCCATCAATCTCAGCGTATGGATACATGAAGTAATTTAATGGATCGCTCTCTTGTGGAGGATTAAGCTTAACACCCCTTCCTGATATCCCAAGCACTATGCGGTATTCTTCAACTGCACCAAAGAAATACTCACGATATTTAGATGCCTGTTGCAAATTAAGGTTTTCTACAAGCATCATTTTTCTTACATCTGCAGGGTCAACAGCAACCCAACCAGTGCCAGGTAGATAAAATTCTGCCCAACAGTGATAACCACCGGTGATATCTTGCTTATCTTTTTTGCCTAATCTTAATCCAAATACTTCCCTAGCAGGAACTCCTGCAGCACGAGCAATAGCAATATACTCAGTGCTTATATCAACACACTTGCCACCACGATGCTCAAGAGTCTGAGCAACTATTCCAAAACCACACCCTTTAACATCAGGATCTCTGAAGGTGTTCTCAACAACCCAATCATAAATTAAGCGTGATTTTAGAAGAATACCATCAACATCTTTGGTGATTTCATCGGCAATCTCTTTAATCTTTCCATCTGTAGGAATCCATTTATCCGATTCCAGGTACTTCTCAACCTCTTTAGGAATTGCTGCAAAAGTATCAGTTAGATCGGTATTTCTTCTCTCTTTGGCGTAAGCTTTAAATTGCATCTCAAATTTACGTTCAGCAGATGCATTGCCCCATTGTGCAAATTGATAAATAGCTTCGCTTTTTGGCTCACGATAAACTGATGATTTATCGTATGTTCCACTAATTTGCATCTCTTCGATATTTTGAAACTCACCAGATAGTGGTAATGGAATCCACAATTTTGCGTTAGTAGATCCTTTTTCAGCAGGTAAATTAATTTTAATAGTAACAACGCCTGCTCTTTCATTAGCCACCACAATATTCTCAATTAAGAGATTAGCCATCAGGGTTATTGCTATAAACATAATTTTCAAACTAAATTTCATTTCTACCGCCTTGTCGTACATTTGTTAATTTTATAAAAAATATTACTTATATGGTGCGCATAATTTTATCATATATTGAGTGATTTTGAATTTGGTTAACTGCGATATTCACCGCTAATAACCTTTAAATGAAGCGTACTTTACCTTACGATCACACGTAATATCGTAATCTTTAAATAGTAATCGTGGTATTCAAAAATATATTAACCTCTACCTATCGTTTGATGGATTTGCCAGCCTATTGTTATTACAAATGGATAAATGGGGAGCTATTGACAAGGAATATATCAAATTCTAACTAAGCATGAAGCTGTGATATGTTATATCTAGATTTATTTTGATAGCTAATGGCTGGCTAATGAACAATTGGTCAAGGACTATAGAAATAGGCAAACTTTTAATTCTGGATCAAATAGCGAGTAATATTATGATGATAGTTAAGAACCATGGATTCTTAGCGGCAGGGGGATGAAATTAAGTTTGAAAGTTTTTTACCGTCCAGTCATTTTTATTTTTTGACTGATATCAATCAAAATAGATTGAACAAGCGCCAACTTTCTTTGTAGTCACGCTTAGTTAAGGTGAATTACATCATTTTACTAACTTAATACATTGCACATAGCAAAAATTGCTGCTTAGTATTTCTACCAAGCAGCAATCTTTGTTCAAGCGTCTTGTCTAACTATTGCTGCTTAGATAGCAACAACTTTATTAGCGCAAGGTCCTTTTTGACCTTGACCAACTTCAAACTCAACTGCTTGACCGTCGTTCAGTGTAGCAAAACCGCCGCCACTCTGGATTTCAGAATGATGAACAAAAAGATCTTTGCTTCCATCTTCAGGTGTAATGAAACCAAAACCTTTATCGGCATTAAACCACTTAACTGTACCTTTACTCATTTTTTACTCCAACTATTGGTGATAATATTAATTTTATCTTCAATTTCACCACTTCGAAGATAAATTGATCGAATTCGACAATATACATAATGCCCTCAAAGAACATCTTTAATTTGAGGTCGCACTGACAACGCGGATGTTGATCATGAAGGCCTGCATTATAAATTAAATATCATTCATTTNNAATGAATGATATTTAATTTATTTGCTTACTATTTAAAATATTCTTGAAAACTGAGCCCAAAATAGGAGTTTGAAGTAGAGTCAACTACCTATTGCTAGGCTCTCTAGTTAATCTTACCTAAAAATTGGTTAGCCCGTACTATTATTTTTCAAATAATGGCATTATATTGTTTATCAAAGACAGTTCTTAATGCAATTTGCTGTATATTTTACATAAACTTATCCAAATAAACACATCAACCAAACACCTCCATTAATTGTTTTCATAATTTAATCTTCAGCAGCAATGAAGCCATCAGAATTAGCCGACACCTCGCTTAAAAATGCAAATTCACGCTCTAAAAACCACAATCCATTGCTGTTAGCATCAAAGATTCTTTATCTGTAATAATTAATAAATTTATGTCTAAAAAAGTTAACAATAACCCATTTATTTTCAAAACTTATTCCATAAATCTCTCCACTCGCCAACTTATCAAGACAATAAACACCCGCAACCTGAAAAATAAGCGCGTAGCGATTTGGAATCGTAGTCGCTGAAGTCATAGTTTGTGTTTTATCATCCTAAAACAAGAATATTCAAGCTAAGCATCTGATAAAGTATCATTTATTCTGTCTATACTTGTTCTAACGTAATTTATTTTTTAACCGGAGTAATAAAATGGACTTTGTAGAATCTTTGAAGGCTAAAATACAAGAAAGCGAAAAGAAATTTAAGATAGTTTATCCTGACGGAGCTGTAGAAACCTGTGTTGAAGCTGTTTCTATCTTATGTAGTGAGGGAATTATTACTCCTATAATCTTAGGTGATGTCGAACAAATAAAAGAAACTGCTTCTAAAAATGGATGGAATATGGACGGAGCAGAAATAATTGATCCTAAAAAATCTCTTACGGATGATTTTATTGATACTTATTATGAAATAAGAAAACACAAAGGAATCAATAAAAGCTTTGCAAAATCTCAAATGGAAAAAGTACACTTTTATGGCGCTATGATGGTAGAGAAAGGACTTGCCGACGGAATGGTGGGTGGACTTACATCGGATACAAAACCTTTCATTCCTGCTTTTCAAATAGTCAAAACAAAACCTGGTATCAAAAAAGCTTCTGCTGTCTTTTTCATGACAAAGGGAGAGGATGTAAAATTATATTCTGACTGCGCCATGAATATGAATCCAGATGCAGATACATTAGCTCAAATAGGTGCTGCTTCAGGGGATACTGCAAAAGCATTTGGTTTTGAGACAAATATAGCCTTCTTAAGCTTTTCTACTCTTGGAACTGCACAAGATCCTCTGGTTGATAAAGTAGCCGAAGCTACTGAAAAAGCAAAAGCACTGAGACCTGAATATAACATTGACGGTGAGATGCAATTTGATGCAGCCCTACTCCCTGCGGTTGCGGAGAAAAAATGCCCCGATTCTCCTGTTGCAGGAAAAGCAACTGTCTTTATATTCCCTGATTTAAATGCAGGAAATATTGGATATAAAATAACAGAAAGACTTGGCGGATATGATGCAGTTGGACCAATTTTTCAAGGGTTAAACAAACCAGTAAATGACTTGAGTCGCGGTGCGAAACCTACAGATATTTCAAACAGCGGATATCTAACGGTTGTTCAGGCAATGGCAAAATAGACAATTAGGTGCTCATAGGCGGGTAATCCGATTAAGTTTTTATGGGCCCCGCCTTCGTATAAGTAATTATTTTTAAATGGTTTGGGTTTTTTGTAGTAAGAGCCTTTCGATCCTTAACGCAATTGACAGCGACCCCACTCTATCTAGCATTCTGGCCCCAACGGCTTAAAACGAATAATCAGCAATGGCAGAAGCGTCAGGTTGGCCACCAGTGCGGTAATCATAGAGAAACCGGTAAGCAGACCAAAGTAGATGGTTGGGATAAAGTTTGAGAAGGCTAGGATCGAAAATCCAAGAGCTATTGTAATGGTTGTGTAATACATAGCACGACCAATAGTATCGTGGCTGCGCCGTACCGATCCCCAATAACCACCACCATTCTTAAACTCCTCACTAAAGCGATGAATATAGTGAATGGAGTTATCCACCGCAATGCCTATACAGATGGCCGCAATGGTAATGGTCATCATATCAAGCGGTATATGCAGCAACCCCATCAGGCCGAGAACAATCGTCGCAGCGAACAGGTTGGGAACAATGGCAATAACCGCCATGTACAGATTACGAAACAGCACAACAAACATTAACAAAATTGCCACAAATACCACGCCTAAAGAGAGGATCTGCGACTGGAACAGAGACTGCAGCATATTATTGTAGAGCACAAGCATGCCAGTTACTTTCACCTGCTCATCCTCCAGCCCTAGCTCACTGGTTAGATGGTGGCGAATCTTATCCAACAGCTCCTGGCGCCTGAGCAATGGGTTAGACTCAAAGACACGGATACTAAAACGTAGTTGATTGCCATCGGCCGAGAGATAGGGGGCGATAATAGATGACTTCATCTCCTGCGGCAGTTGTTTGTAGAGCAGTGCCAGAGTAAAGTCGTCGTCAAGAATACTGGGAGAAAGCTTCTTTAACATGCGTAGAGAGGTAGTCAGCGAGAGCACCTTACCAGTCTCATCGAGGCTATCTAGGTAATCATGAATCACAGCAATGCGCTGCAGGGTAAAGCTGTTGAACCAGTAGCTAGTGCCAGTGATCCCAGACTCACTATCCATTACGTCATCATAGAGATCATCAATATCCAGACCATCAACATCACCCTCTTCGAAGAAAGCATCCTCTTCATTCAGGTTTTCCTGGGCAAAAAAGCTGGCGGGGGCATCAATAATAACATCCATCGGTGTGGTGCCACCAAGTTGACGGTCGATCACCTCCATCCCCTGATAGATTTCGGTAGAAGAATTGTAGTAATCGATAAAACGGTTCTCCACCGTTAGCTGCGAGATACCAAGGATACTCAACAATGTAAGGATAAAGAAGCCCAACAGAATCCTGTTGCCATAACACTCGTTACTACGGACAAAAAAGCGGGTAATCACTAGAGTAATAGTATTCTCCCGCACACCTTTTTCACGTTTAAGCAGCACTAGTGCCGCAGGAAATATGGTAAAGGCGAGAATTATGGAGATAGTAAGACAGAATACCATCATCCAACCAAAATCTATTATCGGGCGAATATCACTCACCACCAACGACCCAAAGGCGACCATGGAGGTAAGGGAAGTGAATAGGCAGGGAATAAACTTGCTTTTTACCGTAGCTAACAGCAGTCCACGTTGGTCAACGTCATGATCCCTTGCCAACAATTCGCGGTAGCGAACGATCAGGTGGACCAATAACGATAATGTAAAGATCAGCAACAGCGAAATGAAATTGGAAGAGATAACAGTAACTGGCCAGCTGATAAGCCCCAGAATCCCAATCATGCACACCCCAGCAACGATGCAGGTAGACATAGCCGTAAATACCCAGCGAGCTCGACCGAAGATAATGGTAAGAATAAGCACCAGCAAGGCAAATACTGCAACACCAAAGGTCACCAGATCCTTACGCACAAAGTTGATGGAATCGGCAGTGATCATCGGTACACCACCAAGATAGAGGGTAGCGCTGTCACGATGTTGATCCATAATGGTACGCACCGTGGTGATATCATGGTCTAGTTGTTTATGAAGTAATTTGCTATGAGCATCAAACTGCACCTTGGCACGTGCAAGGGCGCCCTTCTCCTCTATAGTAAGCTTGCGCTCCGAGCGCAGCATGCGCAAATCATTACGCACCTTCAGCAATCGATGCCAGGTATCATCGCGTTTGAATAACACCTTAAAGGCGGTGGTACCCCCATTAGGACTTATCAATAAGTTGCGATAAAGAGGACTGCTGAGAAACTCCCTTTGTGCCATGGAACGATTGGCACGGGGGCTTTCTAGGGTAATGATCTCCCTGGTAACTTCGGAGAGGGTTACTGGTGGGCTCTCAAGCAATGGTACGTTGAGTAGAGAGGTAACCGATTCCACCCGCTTAATGGCTGCAAGCTGATCGTGCAGTTGCCTAAGATCATCAATCACCGCATCTGAAAAGAGAGCTTCTTTAGGCGTATAAGTAATAATCAGACTATCGTTCGATCCGTAGACTGCCTTGATTGCGCGATAGTAAGCCAGAGACTGATCGTTCTCCAGCGTCAGAGTGTCTGCTGATGCGTCGAGCCTAAATTGATTAATATAAGAGGCAAGACCTCCAACCAGAATGGCAACAATGATAAGAATAAGGAGCGGATGACCGAGAACCGTGCGGTCATAAAGGGTAATCAGTCGTGAGGTGAAGGAAGCCCTATTACTCATAGCGTTAAGTTGCCTCTTCAGCAGCAAAAAACACATACTCTATAAACTGATTTTGTTTCGTCATAATCATAATGGTAATTATAGCGGCTATTAATCTGTTTTTTGATTTTTGCGCTGTTTTACAAGTGCGTCATTAATAAACTGAGTTCAGCATTCGATTGTATCAAGATTAAAGAAGCTGAGCTTATTGATTCATATATCGTTCGCATTACCTTTCTTTGAAATTTATTGTACAAGTATTTACTAGCGATACTGAACATATATACGTTCAATTTGACCTGATTGTTTTAGTTGTTGGATTGCTTTGTTAAAACGTTCAAGCACATGCGCCTTGCTCGGGTGAACCCTAATCATTATTTCAGCAGATCCAATGACATCTCCTATCTCAAAATTCTGATATCTAGGGTTTAGCTTCATCCAGTATTCAGCGATCTCTTTTCGGATAAATACTTGCTTATATCGTCCCTTTAATAATCTTTTTAATAGATTTTCTTCATCATTGCCCTCTTCCCTTTTGATTTCTCCTTTAGCAAAAGCATCCATATATCCTGGATAATAATACCCTCGCATTGTTCCTACTGCTCTTCCTGTCAGATCGTCTGCTGCGTTAACTGAAACCTTTTGTCCGATAGAAAAAAGAACAATGTCTTCTGCTTTAGCGAAGGGAATTGTATAGTTCCCTGGAACCCTTGAAGATTGACGCCACGCAGGATTAATTCCCATCTCTATATCCGCTTTACCCGCCTCAAAGGTATACATAATACGCTTGGGAGGATAATAATCGAATACAAAAGTATCTCCTGTGATTGAACCTATAGCAGCCAATATATCCAGATAAATACCAGTTTCTGAAGCGTGTTGTGGAAAGGTTAAAGGAGGTTTCCCTTTTTCAGCAACGGCGACTATTAATGTCTCCCCAAATACGTTTGCCGAGGCTATGCTATAGACTATTCCTAATAGGAAGAAGATATTCGCTTTCGATCTCATAGCTATTCCTATTGTTATTCCCTTTCGTTCATACACTTCCGGTGATAACTAATAACTTTATCGAGTTGACTCTCATCCAATAAGTCTACCAGCTCAAATTGCTCATCAATGGACAACAATCTAGAGTCTTTTGCCGGACAATTTTCTAAAGATATACCAACTGGGCAATCGATAATGAGTCCTTTGACCCAGATTCTTTTTTGCCTTAAGTTTTGATCAACCATGTTTTATATTACCTTGATTCTTGGATTTAATTTTTCTAACTGACCTACTCTGAAGACTGCACCACCTGTCCTTTTAAAGGCAGGCGAATGATAAATTTTGCCCCTGCTCCAGGCGTAGATTCCACAGACATCTCGCCACCATGATTGTCGGTAACAATAAAATAGGAAACACTTAAACCTAAGCCAGTGCCAGTCTTCTTTGTTTTGGTGGTATAAAAAGGTTCGAATACTCGTTTTCGGATCTCTTCACTCATACCTGGGCCATTATCTTCTATCTCAATTGCCACCATTTGCTTTTGCTTTTCAAATCGTAATCGAACAATAAGTTGCGGATTCTCGGTTCCAGCTTCTTGCAAGATTTGAGATCCATTGCGTAAAATATTCAAGAAAACCTGCTGTATCTTAGAACTTTCGCACGGTACGAGAGGTAGATTAGCTTCGTACTCTTTTTTGATATCAATATGTTTAAAATCATAGTTCTTTGCAAAACTATAGTCACTCGCAGCTAATTCCAAAGTTTTGTCGAGCAATTTTTCAAGAGAACATGCCGATACTTTCGTATCGCTTTTCTGGGAAAAACTGAGCATATTATTAATAACATCAATCACTCTATGACCCGATTCATTTATATTCTTTATCATGCGGGGTATATCACGAGCCTGCATATAATCATGGATAGTTTCCATGGAAACCCCTACAGCCTCAGCAGCTTTTAGGTTAGCTGGAATATTGGCATCCATATCAAAACGTCTTACCAAGTTATTGGCATTCTGCATAACAGCAGCCAATGGATTATTTATTTCATGCGCCATACCTGCAGCAAGCCCACCAACCGAAAGCATCTTCTCACTCTGGATTAGAATCTCTTCCATGCGAACCTTCTCGCTCACATCATCAATACGGATCGCTGCTCCATCAACACCATTAGCTATCAAAGGGAAGATAGTCACATCTTCAAAACAGATTTCTCCCGTTGGCTGGTATGACTTCTTCCGCTCTTGCTTCATTTCTCGTGTTCGAATGCTTTCAGCAATCTTTTCCATTTCTGCTGCCATTTGAGGAAAAACATCGGAAAGTATTTTTCCATGTGCATCGGCAGCAGCAATGCCGGTATTTTTTTCAGCTGCGTAATTCCATTGAGTCACCTTTCCATCAACATTTACACCAACAAGTACAGATGGCATAGAATTGATGATATTAGACAGATAATTACGCAAATAAAGCAATTCACCCTCGGCTCTCTTGCGCTGAGTTATATCTCTTTTTAGTTGAGTTGTTGTAGTTTCTATTTGTTCGGCCATGGTATTGATGGCCACGATGATTTGATTAACATCACGTTGTGGGACAAGCGCTAGTTGGCTTTTATATTCTCCCTGTGCAATATTTCTAATACCATATATCAATTTATCAATAGGTTTGTTTAGTAGGGATTTCATTATTAAATAAGTACCAAAACTAATTATTATTACCATTAAGATGGTGGTAATAATAATCGCTTTGATTATTCTGCTTTGATTTTCTTCAATGCTTACTGTCGTAAACATTAATATTGCTGCCCCAAGAGTTTCATTTTCTCTTACAATTTCATTTGTTATAGTTATGAGATTACTACTGTCTTCAGGCAATTCCTCAAAAATGATATCTCCGCTACTCGTTTTTACCTGTATACCTGCTACAAATTCAGAGTTTAAATATATTTCTGAAATCTGTTTGACCGACAGAAAATCCAAATCCCATAAAGGTAAAATCATAACTTCAGCAAATTCATCAACAGTATTATCAGCTCTGATACTCAGCTCATGCTGTGATAGAGAGGTAAAATAATAATAGTAAATTGTTCCTGTTGTCAGGATTACGATAACGATTGAGAAAATCAACCCAAGTATTAAATCACTGGATATTGTTCGTTTTCGACAATTACTAACAACACCTTTTACAGGCATTAACATTCTCCAATAAAAAAACCACCATGATATTTAATTTAACTCTTTCATTATAGTGTCTCTTTTCATTTCAATCGTTAAAAAGAAAGGAGCACACCACTCCAACACCTCAACAGCAATCCCTTTTAAAAACATGCTCCTAAGTTATATTATAGTCAAGATTATTGCCGTCGACACTATCAACTTAATAGCAATGTCTACTTTTTCGATGACCTCGTGAAAATTGTTCTGCAGTAGCTGGCTCTGTATAACCATGCTCAGATGTTTACTTCTGACTTGAGCTACATGTTATTTAAAAAGTTCTAATCTAAAATTCATATCACCTATCAATGTACCTGGAAAATATTTTTTGTAGTTCACCACTTTTTTTAATATGTTCAATTTGCCTCCAAATTTCCCATGCCATTTGGGGGGTTTCACGATAAAACTTTTTTGAAAAAGCTAAGTAATATGGTTTATTAACAACTACTGACAGGGATTTTTCAATCAGCATTCTTTCTTTAGGTTCAAGGGTTTTAATCTTGGCATCAATCATATTTTCTAAACCAATGAAGGCATCAATTCTTTTCGCCAGCAATAGTTTTACTAGTTGTTCGTCAGATCTTACTTCACGCAATTCATGACCAAGCTTTTTAATGTCACCGGTAATCGAACCACCTCGAATTGCTCCAATAATATTTTCATCTTTGGAGTTTAAAACAATTTGTTTGCCATCCCAGTGTATTGACTGACCTTTTAGCCTATAGATTACATATGAGCGATTGGAAATACTGTATTTTGGATCTGGCAATAACTCGCCATTTGGTATCGGAAATGCCACGAAAGATCTTCTTTCCTCCTTGAAGCTAAAGTGAAATCCGCCATCAAGATTATTGTTCCTCACTTCATGTACAACTCTTTTCCATGGACGTTTTTGAATGATGAATTTTATCCCTGTCTTGGCTTCAATTAGCCTTAACACATCAATTGTTACACCAGGAAATTCATTAGATATTTCTTCGTCGCCATAAACATACGGAGGGTCGGTATTTATTCCCGTTGCGACAACCACCTCAGTTGCTTCAACGTACGATGCAAATAGTGCAAATATCATAAAATATGCACCAACCTGTTTATAAATGAATGTGAGTAAACTATTCATCTGGTTTCCTCCTTAATTAATGGAGTATAACGCCAACAATAACCCGACGAAAACGCCTCTCGGTTAGAGTTCCAGTGCCGAAAGTTAACAACAGTGACTCCAAAATTTATTTTGTCACGTCATACTCATATAGATAATTATAGCGGTTATTTTTCTATTTTTGATTATTGCGCTATCTAATAGGTGTGCCTTGAATAAACCGGGGCGGACGGTCGATTGTATTGAAGATCTCTGCCCCCAGCTGATATGGATTACCCGGACAAATCGTGTAATGACACAATTTGATACTATTCTAAGTTACCCATTTTTTTATTCAGATGTTTTGCGAGCCTTTTCCCCAGGCATACAAGTGTGAGAGTTGGGGGAAGCCCCCATGGTTCGGGTATGACTGAGCAATCACAAACATAAAGGTTTGGGTGCTTGGTCATTAAATTGGTATCAAGAAATTCACCGATTTTAACTGTGCCACCAGGATGCGCAGTAAAATACCATGTTTTGAATATTCCCTTGGCACCAGCTTTTTTCAATATTTGTTTTGCGCGCTTATACCCATTCAATAGCTTCTGCTTATCCTCTTCAGCAAGCTTTTTGCGTACCTGTCCATTTTTAGTAATGGTTCCACCAAGAGAATCCTTGGCTTTTATCATAATTCGTAGTGTTCTTTTTTGTGAAAACAGCCGGTGGAAACGGAAAACCTGGGCCGAGAATATTGCATCAAGAGCCGGTGGAAGTGACATATCTGCCATCACATACCCCTCCTCTTCCATGTGGATACCTGCTGACATAGGGATCTCGTTCTCTGCTTTTAGATCTTTTACTACTCCGCATACTGAAATTATCGGGTCGAAGAAATAATTTTCTCCCACCCCTTTAAACCCGCTGTTTTTAGTAGCTCGATGGGTAGCTCTTGGTGTACCTCTTCCAGCTCTTTGCTCACATCTATTCCGTGTGATTTGAGCATTTGCAGGGGGACTGGGAAACTGGTTGCATAGTAAAAAGCGGTGCTGCCCCCGGTGATAATGCCACGCACAATACTAAGAAACTTATTGGTAAACAGAAAACTTTTAAATGGTATTAGTTGATGTAGGGCGAACTGGAAAAACCCCCCTCTCAATTTCGGGTTTGGTCCCCATTCTAGAATAAGGACTTTTTCCCCTGCTCTGACAGCTCTTTTGCCACAGTGGCGCCACCAGGGCCGAAACCAACCACTATTGCATCATAACTTTGCTGTTGAAAATCCATTATTTTCTCGCATTTAAGGTTGGTGAATATTATATGTGATAGTAGCTGTGTAAAACCGAATAAAAAATACTAACAGCTTAAGCAAGTTAATCAACTGTGGTGAACAGTCATTTGTAGCGAAGATCAAGGACAATAACCCCTATGATTCTGTTAATTATATAGTGTGACATATGTCAAAGCATTCATATTAAACTTCAGGCATTATTAGCACACTCTTATAAATACTAATTATTTAAGTTTTAATTTAATGAAAACAGATATTCGAAAACTATTAGCTTCTTTCTCTTTAAGGTATAAGTAGTATGGAAGCCATTAAAAATTTAGCCTATATAGATTCAAGCATAGATTATGAGATTGATATCCTTAAAGAAGGGTTTCTTAAAAGTGTGCTCAATGTTCTTTTCTTTTTAGCAATTGTTGGGCTCCCTGTTTCCATATTTCGTATTTTGGAATTTGGTTTTCTCAACATCTATATATTACAAACCTTTTTAGCTATTTGTATTTTAGCCGCCAAGGTTTTCCAAGATAAACTCAATATAAGATTCATTAAGTTATTTATTATCACAGTTTTCACTACTCTCGCTATCAGTGACTTAATGCAATTTGGTGTTGTTTCAGCTGGATTCATTTTTGTTATAGAGACCATATTTGTTGTAAGTATGCTTTATGGCCTTCGCGGTGGAACTATAACTACACTTGCCTTCTTATTGATTATGAGTGCAATAGCCTATGCTTGGAATCAAGGTATCTTTGTGTTTCCTGTACCTACAAATGAATATAATCAAAGTATTTCTGTATGGCTAATTCTTATAATATGCGTAACTATAACTGGCGCAATATTTTATATCTCTGCTGCGGGGATGCTTAAAGAAAAAAAGGTATTGCTTAATAAAATTCATGTAATGGCAACCCATGACCTTTTAACTGGCCTAGCAAATCTTTCACTCATAATGTCAAAATTAGAGAAGGCCATTGCTATTTCAAAAAGAAGAAACTTAAAAACAGCAGTACTCTTTATCGATTTAGATGGGTTTAAACCAGTTAATGATACTTTTGGACACGAAGCTGGAGATAAGCTCCTCTATGAGATAGGGATAAAACTAACCTCAAGCGTTAGAGAAATGGATAGTGTAGGCAGAATTGGAGGGGATGAGTTTCTTATTGTTTTACCCGACATATCAGATAAGGGTGTTGTTGAAAACATATGCCGAAGAATAATAATTGCGATTAGAGAAGAGCTAAAGCACGATGGTTCGAAGTTGAACGTCAGTGCGAGTATTGGCATAGCTCTTTATCCTGACAATGCTCATAACGCTAAATTATTAGTAAAAGCGGCAGATACGGCCATGTACAATGTAAAATCAGGTGGTAAGAATAATTATAAATTTTTAAATGGGTATATTTGATTACATCTAGATTTCTTAGCTTCCATAGTAACAATTTAAAAAACATCACTGACTTTGATTCCAGAGATTATTGTTAAACGCATATATGCCAATACAGCAGCTACAACTGATTATTAATTGCCTGCAATCCCTCTAGTGCCCCCATAGCTATAGAAACAGTATTTTTTGGTCCATCCGAGTCTCTTGGATTGATACGAATCAAGCTACCTCGCTGGGCCTCAGACTCATAGCGTACAGTTGGAATTGCCTTACCAGCACCTAGTTCTATGACAGCAATGGATTTGCCGGAGACTGCAGATCTCCAGTTCTGATAGCGTTGATTTTGCGACTGAGCTCTATAGGACAGCCAATCACCATCGCCAAACATCAAAATATTAGGTCTAGCTATAGCACAACATTTAGGACATCGGGGTAGATCGCCTTTTGCCTTCAAGGTATCCAGATCTACATCGATCTCCAGACCACCAGTAGGCCAAATATCATGGCTACAACCCTTTGCGCATTGCAAATAATTGATAGAGCCATGGCATTCAAAGATCTGACTTGGGGAGAATCCTGACTTTTGAAAGTGACCATCGACATTACTGGTGAACACAAAAGCAAGACACTGTTTCGATTTACACCAATCACTTAATATTGAAAAACCTTGATGAGGATGGGTTGATTTATAAAGATTATACCTGTGTCCGTAAAAACCCCACGCTTTAGAGGGATCATCATGAAACCAAGCGGGGTTAGCCAAATCTTGAAATGACAGGTTCTCTTCACGCAATAAAGGGTACGCCTTCCAAAAACCTTCGTCTCCTCTGAAATCGGGCAAGCCGGAATCAACTCCCATGCCCGCACCAGCGGATATAAAGATGGCATCGGCTTCAGCTACTATTCGAGCTGCAGTTTCTATCTGTTGTTTCATCTCTAGAAGTCCAAATTACAACAATATGATTCCCGCGTAGGAGCACTAACGTGGGGGATATGTTTTTATTGGTTTTCTTGCCCCTTCGGCCTTGGTTTATCCTGAGCGAAGTCGAAGGGCTCATGAATCTTGAAAATTTAAGTTTAAAAAAACACCAACACCCTTTACAAGGGTTTAACAAGTGATTCGATTGCAGTTAAAAACGCACTCTCGTCAGGTGCAGGGCCTACCCCTAGGTTTAGGTGATCTTCGCCCGACCATTCACAAAGGGCCGTTTGCGGATTACCGCTTGGTCCACAACTCAATTCAAGCGTAAAATAACGGAAGCTAACACCATTGTCTGGATTTTCAATATCTAAATGACTGGTTAATACAACAGCCACCATCATGGCCTCAGTAACTGCCTTAACTTGTGGCATCACCACAAGAACAGTTGGATAATCACCAACTTTTACAGTGTGTATTGTTACGTCGTCAAGATTAAAGTCAGGTGCGCTGGTGCCTTCACACTGTTCAACCACCTTGCCCAATACAAACTTCAACAACTTATCCCTTTCATCAGAACCCATAACACTAAAGAACTGAAGGGGGTCACTTTCACATAGCGTTCTCAAAGCAGTATGAGCAAAGGTATAGTGATGGGGCCTTGGATTATTTAACAACTTCTTTCTCCACTTTATTGAGCATCACATTAAGATATCGGTATAGAGTAAATCTGTAAATCAGATTGTCATAAAATATTTATCCATGCATGATTTTATATGGCATCGTGCCCACAATAACGGGATGAAAAACCGACTGTGTATAGTGCCGAAGATGTGTGTGGTTGATTACGTTGCTGTGTGCAAACTTATATACAATATGCCCAATGCCAAGGCTCATACGTTACCCCATTGGAATGGTTTTTATGGTAAGACATTGAAAAAGAATACTTTGAAGCGTTATCCACTAACCAACTAAATGCCTTTGTAAATTCAAACGCCTCAATTAACGGCTCACAACTTGGCGTGGTTATATCTATAGCTCTCCCTGTGTGATGCTCACTATAGCCAGGGGCAGCACTTACTTTTAATATATTTAAAATACCCTGACCTTGCTTTAATTTATTTTCGATAATTATTCTTTGTTTTTCTATAGACCTAAAAGCTGAAACAATATCCAACTGCACCCCATCGTTTAGTGCATCAGCCTTCATTTTTAACCAAGACGACGTAGCGCTTTCTGAAAGATATTGCTTTCTATCGAATATATCTTCACCAATCTCTACCAGGTGTTTTTCTTCCAATTGAAGAGCCAAGCCATACTTGGATTCATAGTCTTCCGGGATACCAAGCTTTTTGTGAATATTTTTGATTTGGTCTTTAACTTTTTGCATGATTATTGTTTCTTACCCCATTGGAACTTATGCATTATAGGTCGGTGGCAATGTTAGACGCCTTCATTCAACCTCAATATTCCAATGACTGCATGTGCGATCAATGCAATAGATGATAACCAAAGTCCAATTCTTGTATACATATGAGATGACTTCAATTGACGAAATTCTTGCTCTCTTTTCTGCAACTCTTTTGCTGCATCGAACATCATGCTTTGATCGAAAGGAAAATAGAAACATTTGTTATTTCTTTTAATTAAACTCACACAGTCTATCCGTGAGTTTTCATTAGCATATAGCCCTTCATCCCACACCCCCATATGACATTTTAATGAATGTGTATCATTAACAAATTTTTCATCACCTTGATTGGCAACCTTTCTCTCTTTTTCAGAAACAGTGAATGATAGAGGTTTACCGCCATTATCTCGGTATTCTTTTGCCAAGAAATGACAATTGATGCATGTATGTTTCATATACAAATAATTAATCCTTTTGACGTCTAATACCAATCAAGTATCTATAATAATACCTAGCCAAATTTACAAATTAATGAAGTATGACATAGATGCGCTATCTTGAAAATAAGCTGGGTTAGGTAGTCGATTGGATTAATCGATCTCTGCTTCTATCTATATCGGAAGTGATGCATTCAATTTTTGTGATTCAATAAAAAATCACGGTGGACCTTACCTTTAGAAGGAAGTTTAACTGGAGTTGCGCTAGTTGAACCGCAGAATAGCATTATAGAAAATAATGTTGATATTAAGATTGAGCCACTCTTCATGCAATTACCTCAAAGATAAAACGCTATGAGATCCTCTCTTTATTATTAGGAACATCCTTAATACCCTTAACCCACAGATTAACATCACATTTTTATAAATTATGTGGTAGTAGTCACACATGAGCTGGGTGTAGTTGGCAACTTGAGAAGGTACTGTTAGTTATCTAAGTGATTGTTTAGCAAAACGGATTAATTTTGCGCCAATTTCAAAATATTTGGTGGGCAACTTTCTATATCGTCATTCCCGCGTAGGCGCACTACTGTCCGGGTAAAG
>JAWSVA010000023.1:0-5013 GCA_033852155.1 Gammaproteobacteria bacterium
TAGTTGATGACAAAACCGTTATCTTGCTTGATGTAGATAAAGTGATGGAAGAGCAAGAGATTGAAGTGTTAGAGCAAGTTGGGTGAGACATTAAATGATACTTTTATAAGTAGTATTTTTTGTATTAACAAATGGATAAATGGTTAGTTAGGAGTAAATATGTCTAAGCTAAATATGAGTAAAATTGGAATTGCTGGTAAATTGATGATTGGTATTGGTGTTCCTGTGCTTATGCTGATTGGTGTGGGTTGTGTTGGATATTTCAGCATAGATTCTATCGAAGAAACCTTTGGAAAGGTGGAGCATACCTACATTGTTCTTGAAGAAGCAAATTCGATTGTCAGTTCAGCAGTAGATATGGAAACTGGTATGCGCGGATATCTTCTTGCAGGTAAAGATGAGTTTCTAGATCCATACAAAGGTGGACAGGAATCATTTTATGAGCATATTAATGCATTGCAAAAGACAGTGGATGATAATCCTCCTCAAGTTGAACGACTCAAAGATGCAGAAGAATTAATAAAAGGTTGGCAGGATAAAGTTACTGGGCCAGCCATTGAATTACGACGCAAGATCGGTGATGCAAAAACCATGAACGATATGGCGGATGAAGTTGGCCAGGCCAAAGGTAAGGTTTTCTTCGATAAGTTTCGTGGACAGATATCTACTTTTATCGGGCGCGAACAGGCATTACTGAATAAACGAAATGAAACAGCCGCAGAAGCAGAAAAAGCTCTTGCTCGTAATCTAAAAATTATGTTTAAAGAGATGGGGGGGGCGCGTAATGCTGCTTTGCAGAAAGCCTACAACAATGTTAACAAACAGATTGAATTGTTATCAAAAAATCGTAAGTGGGTAGATCATACTAATGATGTCATAAGTCGGGCCAATAAAGTTTTAGGCTCTGCAGTTGATATGGAAACTGGTATGCGTGGCTTTTTGTTAGCGGGTAAAGATGGGTTTTTGGATCCATACAATAATGGCGGGAGCACTTTCACTAACTTAGTCGATGGTTTGAAAGTTACCGTTAATGACAATCCTTCCCAAGTTGCACTATTGGGTGAAATGAACAGCACCATAGGGGGTTGGAAGTCTAAAGTTGTTGAACCTGTAATAGAGCTCAGACGCCATATTGGTAATGCTAAAACAATGGATGATATGGCTGATTTGATTGGTGAGGCTCGAGGCAAAGTATATTTTGATAAATTTCGTGAGTTGATATCCGAATTTATATCTATCGAACAAAAGTTGATGAAAGAACGTAATGAAGGAAAGGCATCTACTGTCGCCGCCACCAATTACACAATTGTTATTAGCGTTCTTATAGCTGTTATCTTCGGCTTTATTATAGGCTTGTTTATTATACGAAACTTACTTCGTCAGCTCGGTGGTGAGCCGGAAGAGATCAACTTAATAGTAAATCAAATCGCCAGTGGAGACTTATCAATTGAGTTTGATAATAATAAAGAGTACGAGGGTGTATATGCCTCGATGAAATTGATGACGGAAAACTTGAAACAAGTCATCGAAAATGATGTTCAATCTATAGTTGATAAGGCTAATGATGGGGATTTGGCACAACGTATATACTTAGATGATAAAACAGGGTTTTACAAAAAACTTAGTCAGAGCATTAATGAATTGGTTGAAGTTAATGAACGAGTCGTTACTGATACAGTTAAAATGTTCGGAGCGATGTCTCGTGGTGACTTAACGCAGGCTATTGAAGGGAAATATAAGGGGGCGTTTGATGATTTGAAGAAGGATGCCAATCTAACGGTTCAAAAGCTTACTCAAGTTATCGAAAAAGATATTCAAAGCCTCGTCAACGCAGCACTTGATGGTGATTTAAGTCAGCGAATTGATCTATCGGATAAGGATGGATTCTTCAAGGTTCTCAGCAATGGCATAAATGAGTTGGTTGATGTAAGTGAGAATGTGATAAAGGACACAGCCCGCGTGATGAGTGCGATGGCACAAGGAGATTTAAATAAAACCATAGAGGCTGATTATCACGGATTATTTGGGCAACTTAAAACTGATACGAATAACTCAGTTGCTAAGCTTGCTGAAGTCATAGCAGAAATTAATAGAGCTGCAGGCGTTGTTTCATCTGCTTCTTTAGAGATTGCTGATGGCAATGCTGATATGTCTAAACGTACTGAAGAACAGGCATCTTCACTAGAGGAAACCGCCTCAAGTATGGAAGAGCTCACAAGTACAGTGAAACAAAATGCAGATAATGCAGAGCAGGCAAATCAGTTGGCAGTTACGGCAAGGGAAACAGCCAATCAAGGTGGACAAATTGTACAAGAAGCAGTTACCGCCATGGCTGAAATAAACTCTAGTAGTAATAAGATTGCAGATATTATTGGAGTGATTGATGAAATTGCCTTCCAAACAAATTTATTGGCACTTAATGCTTCGGTAGAGGCTGCAAGAGCAGGTGAGCAAGGCAGGGGGTTTGCGGTAGTCGCAACAGAGGTAAGAAACCTAGCACAGCGAAGTGCAACTGCAGCTAAAGAGATTAAAGAGCTTATTCAAGACAGTGTAGGAAAAGTAAAAGTAGGTTCAGAGTTAGTTGAAAAATCGGGTGAAACTCTTAATGAAATTGTTTCCGGAGTTAAAAAAGTAGGCGATATGATTGCAGAAATTGCAGCTGCAAGTAAGGAGCAAACAGCTGGAATTGGGCAGGTAAACTCTGCTTTATCCAATATGGATGATATTACTCAACGTAATGCGGCCTTAGCAGAAGAAGCTTCGGCAAATAGTGAAAACCTCAACTCACAAGCTCAGACAATGAATGAGCAAGTATCATTTTTTGATATAGGCAATACAACCTCTTCGTATAGTGCTAAGGCCACAAAAAAAGCGTCAGCTGCTACCAAACCGAGAGCTAACCCTAAACCATCAAGTGTCGCTAAAACCCAGGTAACTGCTGCTAAACCAAGTGATGATGACTGGGAAGAGTTTTAAGGATAACTATTTCAGGGCAGCATAGCTGCCCTTGATTTTTTATCGCAGCATTTGCAAGAAATAAACAGTAATTGTAAGGGGGAAATATGAGTGATAACTTTGAAATTGATTTGCCAGAGCAGTTTACTATCGCATCGGTTATGTCAGTCAGCGAAAAAATGTTCGAATCATTTAAGTCAGGAGCAAAAAAGGTATCAATCAACGCAAGCAAAGTTGTTCGCGCTGATGCAGCTGCAGTTCAACTTCTTTGTTCTTTTACGAAGACGGCCGAAGATGAGCATATGAGTTATAGTTTTGACCAGCCATCTGACGGCTTCAATTTCGCTATAAAAACGCTCGGAATGAACGATTCATTACAACCTAAATAAATTTTTATTATCGATTTAATTCTTTTGTAAAAACCAAGGCTCCACTAATAATTCATACGTGGCGCCTTGGTTTGTATATGCCCCTACACCTTCTACATATTTAATGCATAAACCCCTTCATTTTCTGTTACCACCAATTGATCCTTTATTTGCGCACTATATGGGTGCAAACACCATATTCTTATAGTATCCGTACATTATTCTACCCCAGTTAACTTGATATGATCGTTGTATAAACTTTTGATCTTGTAGTTATATATTCCATAAATATTTATTTTTAGAGCTACTTATCAAATTCTAAAAAAAATGGGCCATAATGGTGCAAATTTACAAATACCTCCTAACATATATATATGGACGAATATTTTGGATTTAATGGAGGCTTAAGTGGCAAATATACTCATAGTTGATGATTCTGCGTCAATGCGACAAATGGTTGGTTTTACACTGAAAAGTGCAGGGCATAATGTAAAAGATTCTATTGATGGAGTTGATGCATTAGAGGTAGCAAAAGGTCAAGGATTTGATTTAGTCGTAAGTGATGTGAATATGCCTAACATGGATGGTATATCCCTAGTTAGAGAGTTAAGGACGATCGATACATATAAATTCACCCCGATTTTACTCTTAACTACGGAGTCAGCTGCTGAAAAGAAAGCGGAAGGGAAGGCTGCTGGAGCTACAGGATGGATAGTAAAACCTTTTAGTCCAGACCAATTGATATCTACGATTAATAAAGTACTGGGGTAATGTATGAGTATTGATATAAGTCAGTTTCATCAGGTTTTCTTTGAGGAAAGTCTTGAAGGTTTAGATTCAATGGAATCAATTCTTTTACAGATTGAGTCAGGAGAATCAGATGAAGAATCGATAAATGCCATTTTTCGTGTAGCGCATTCAATAAAAGGTGGAGCAGGTACATTCGGCTTTGCTGAAATTTCCGATTTCACCCATGTTCAGGAAACGCTGCTTGATGAGATAAGGTCAGGTGCACGCCAAATGACATCAGAAATCATATCAACGCTTTTAAGAGCTGTCGATACGGTGCGTGAGATGATAAGTATCTGCCAGTCTAAAGATGCTATACCAGAAGGGATGGGACGAGAGATTGTAGATGAATTACATAATATTATAAATAGCGTAGAAGATTGGCGAAGTGATGCAAACATCCCTTTAGAAGCCACTAAACAACCAGCAAGCGATGATTCTATTTGGCAAATATCATTTAAACCACATAAAGATATGCTCAGAACAGGCAATGATCCTGTTCGAATGATTCGCACATTAGCTGAGATGGGTGAGATTGATGTGGTCGTCTCTACTGATGCTGTACCAGTGTTAACTGATATTGATCCTGAAGCATCATACCTATCTTGGGTAATTACCCTGGTATCAGAGTGTTCAGAAGCTGATATTAATGAAATATTTGAATGGGTTGACGATGAGTGTGACCTTGAAATCACTAAGACAGAAGTTGTTACTGAGATTGAAGATACTGCAGCAACAACAACTGACGAGCAGGTTATAGAAAACGAAATAATACCAGTAGATCGTCGTGCAAGTGCTGATCGCCGTGATGACGATGATCGCCGCAAAGCAGAACGTGGAACAGGTAGACGAAAATCCGATGGTGGTGCTGGTGCAAGCTCAATAAGAGTTGGAACAGATA
>JAWSVA010000024.1:0-1378 GCA_033852155.1 Gammaproteobacteria bacterium
TGCTCCCATGTTTTTTCTGGATACCGGCCTTCTCCCACTACTGTCCGGGGAAACTTTTTTTAGATATTTGAAAGCCTTGCTGTCACTGTGTTTTCAGGGTAAAACCCTAAGCGCGAACTTAAAAAAAGACAGGACAGCAAGATGTTTAATAATAACCCTTTTGAGAATATTTTAAAGATTCTTCCGCGCAGCTTATTTGATTCAGCAGTAAAAACTACTGATGCTAATCGCTACAGTAAAACATTTAAGAGTTATGACCATTTAATTGCCTTAATTTTTGGACAGCTTTCTGGCGCGAAAAGCCTTCGAGAACTTGAAGCATCTTTTAATTCAAATAGCTCATCTCATTATCATTTGGGTACACGTGGAATAAAGCGCTCTACTTTGGCGGATGCCAATAAACGCCGCGACCCAGCCGCATTTAAGGCTGTTGCTGAACATCTTATGAAGCAGGTCTCAAAGTCACAGAAGCGTGATTTACAGCCTATGCTTAGCTTGCTTGACTCAACTTCAATACAGCTTAAATCAAGAGGGCATGATTGGGCTAAAGCTAATGCAACCAACCACCAAACAGGCTTAAAAGTTCATACTGTAATTGATGGGATTGCTCATACTCCAAGCTACATAAATATAACTAACCCAAATGTTAATGATGTTTCTGATGCGCTAAATATGCCAATAAAGAAAGATACTATTTATGTATTTGATAAAGGCTATTGCAGCTATACATTATGGCACCGCATTGAATGTACTCAATCCCATTTTGTTACGCGCTTTAAACGTACTGCGGCACTAGATGCTGTTGTAAACAAGGCTGTTACCGATAAAGAGATAGTAAGTGACGAAATAGTTACCTTCCGAAACAAAAGTAATCGAGCTAAACACACAAACCCATATTACGGCACGAATCTTCGCCGAGTTACAGTTAAGCGTGAAGGTAAAAAACCTATTGTATTGGCAACCAATTTACTTGATGCACCGGCATCTAAAATTGCTGAACTATATAAAAAACGTTGGGATATTGAGCTATTTTTCAAATGGATAAAGCAAAATTTAAAAATCAAAAGCTTTCTTGGTGAAAGTAAAAATGCAGTAATTTTACAGATTTACGCAGCAATAATAACTTATCTGCTGGTATGGATTTATAAAAGCTCAAAAGGCCTTAAAACAACACTGCATCTATTGCTAGTCAAATTAAAATCGACTTTATTTCAGAGAGAGTCCGGAATTTACCAGCG
Organism: Gammaproteobacteria bacterium; assembly: GCA_033852155.1. Taxonomy (GTDB): domain Bacteria; phylum Pseudomonadota; class Gammaproteobacteria; order QZLD01; family QZLD01; genus QZLE01. The sequence continues at coordinate 1,239 of JAWSVA010000024.1, forward strand.
TATACGGCGGAGGTATAGGCAAAGCAAAGCGTTAATAATGAAGGAAAAACAATATGCTATGCCATTTTAACTTTACCCGGACAGTAGTGCGCCTACGCGGGAATGACGATATAGAAAGTTGCTCACCAAATATTTTGAAA
>JAWSVA010000026.1:0-1305 GCA_033852155.1 Gammaproteobacteria bacterium
TAACTACTCATTGTTGGTTAACTTCTCTTTAAGAGAAAAAAAACAATGGGTATTACAATGAACAAAGAAAAGATGAAAGCCTTAGCTGCTGAGATTGCTAAAGATCTTAAAACACCAGAAGACCTCAGTGCACTTTCTGCACAACTTACTAAAATCACAGTTGAAGCCGCTCTAAATGCCGAGCTAGAGCACCACTTAGGCTATATCAGCCATGAACGGAAGGGCCGAAACAGCGGTAACAGTCGCAATGGTTATAGTTCCAAAAAGCTTAAGGGCGATCACGGGACTATTGAAATTGAAACTCCACGTGACCGCAATTCGAGCTTTGAACCTCAGCTTATATCTAAAGGTCAAACTCGTATTACAGGTATGGATGATCAGATTCTCAGCTTGTATGCTAAGGGGATGAGCACCCGAGATATAGCCGAAGCTTTCCAGGACATGTACGGAGTTGAAATTTCAGCTGGGTTGATATCCAAGGTCACAAATACCGTTATGGATAAAGTAATTGAGTGGCAAAATCGCCCGCTTGATGCTGTTTATCCAATACTCTATCTGGATTGTATCGTTCTTAAAATCCGTCACGAAAAGAGAGTCATCAATAAAGCTGTATATTTGGCATTAGGCATTAATATTGACGGCCATAAAGAGCTACTTGGGATATGGATTGCAGAATCAGAAGGTGCCAAGTTCTGGCTATCAGTCCTGACAGAATTACAGAACCGTGGAGTTGAACAAATATTAATTGCCTGTGTGGATGGGCTCAGTGGCTTTCCTGATGCCATCCATAGCGCCTTTCCAGAAACTAAGATTCAGCTCTGTATCCTTCATATGGTGCGTAACTCTTTAAAGTTTGTGCCTTGGAAAGATTATAAGAAAATAACCGCTGATCTGAAGAGAATTTACCAGTCAGCAACAGAACAAGAAGCCTGTGCTGAACTCGATAACTTTGCTGAGAAATGGGATGGGAAATATCCAAGTATAAGTAAGTCTTGGCGCAATAACTGGCCAAATTTAATTACTTTTTTTGATTATCCACCTGACATCAAAAAGGCTATTTATACAACTAATGCTATAGAGTCACTCAATAGTGTTATTCGTAAGTCTATCAAAACAAAAAAGTTGTTTCCTAATGATGATTCAGCCATGAAAATTATTTATTTGGCTATTCAAGCTGCATCTAAAAAATGGACTATGCCAATTAGAAACTGGAAACCTGCAATGAATCGGTTTATGATTGAGTTTGAAGAGCAACTCGCTCCTTATGTATAAAGAGGGTAGTTACACAGAATAATTTACAGGCTC
>JAWSVA010000012.1:0-109799 GCA_033852155.1 Gammaproteobacteria bacterium
GGATCTACTGTTCAAATCATAGATTTATTGCATTCATAATCTGCTGTTCCATCTTTCTTCTTTAACCTTCTTTAACCTTCTTTGGCTTTCCTGTCGCATTCGCTCTGTTGGTGAAGTAGGAGATTTAAACTGAAGGTGCTATAGCTAAAATTATGTAGTAAACTTCAAATTCAATTTTAATAAATATGGGTTCAGTGTAATGGTGCCATTTTTGTCATTTAGCACTTTGGCAGATAAAGTGACTGCTAACATATCAATCAACGGGAAACTAAACCGCTGTCGGCAGTTATCGAATGGTTTCCTGCTTGGGAAGTTCGTGTTAGATTGTTGTTTTAAATTTATCAACGGGTTTCGTTCCCGTTATTTCAGGCGTTAGGCTTCAATGAGGTATCAAAGTTGACATCGAATTTTTCAAAACTTGCTGATTTAATAACTATTATTTCAGGAGCAATGACAATCCTTGGGGTCAGTGGTTTTCTTACCTGGAGTGTCTTCAGAGGAAAAAATGGTTTGCTATCAGAAAAACTACTTTCAATCTTCGCCTATAGCATAAAATCAGCTTTGTGCATTTCATTAATTCCCATTATTGGATTTATTCTTTATGTCCCATTTATGATATGTATTGAGTTTTCTGGTGGTAATACCAGTGCATTTATGTTTCCAAATAGAGATTGGCCATTACCTAATTATGTCGTTACAATTATTTGGTCAATGTTCGTTATTCCATTTTACGTAATTGTTTGTGCATGTATTATAGAATGGTCTTCTGAGCCAATCATAAGATTTCGCAGTGTTTTTGGAATAGACAGTGATGCCTAACATATCAATCAACGGGAAACAAAACCGCGGTCGGCAGTTATCAAATGACTTCCTGCTTGGGTAGGTTTCGTGCTAGATTGTTTTTTCAAATTTATCAACGGGTTTCGTTCCCGTTATTTCAGGCGTTATACGTAAATGAATATGATTACTAATCTTACTGGAAATATTGAGCACGATTGGAAAAACTGCTTAACCATATGGGTTAAAAATGGTCGTATTGAAGATTTCCCAAGGAATGAACGGCGCCCAAAATATATACCCGGTCTTGAAAAAATTCTAGGTAATGATTTTGCCCAAAAGTATAAAAGAGACTATCAATTTCTTATTTCTCGTTTGAACTCAGGCAATGAGTTTGAGGTTTTATGTGCGTTTGAGTGTCTTGAATATATGTGCTGGGAGTATGGTGTGGGTAATGTACCGAGTGATATTTTAAGCATAGGCAATAAACTTCCAGTCCAAATTGCACAAGAAGTTTTGCATGATCCTGACGCTTCTGATTTTAAGGGAAGTACGATAGGTGAATTATTTAAACATGTGTTTTACGTATAACATATCAATCAACAGGAAACAAAACCGCTGTCGGCAGTTATCGAATGGTTTCCTGCTTGGGAAGTTCGTGCTAGATTGTTGTTTTAAATTTATCAACGGGTTTCGTTCCCGTTATTTCAGGCGTTAGCAGTCAGGATTTACTGTTCAAATCATAGTTCTTTTGCTTTCAAAATCTGATGTTTCATCTTTCTTTTTAAGCCTTTTTGGGTTTTCCTGTCGCATTCGCTCTGTTGGTGAAACAGTAGATTTAAACTATAAGTGCCATTGTTGAAATTGCGTATTAAACTGCTATTTCATCCATGTCTTAAAGCTTAAAGAAATGGTGCCTTCGTTGGCTATTTATACAAGGATTTATAGCAGAGTGACTGCTAACATATCAATCAACGGGAAACAAAACCACGGTCGGCAGTTATCCAATGATTTCCTGCTTGGAAAATTCGTGCTAGATTGTTGTTTTAAATTTATTAACGGGTTTCGTTCCCGTTATTTCAGGCGTTATGTGTAAATTAAAATGAAATACATCATCGTATCTTTACTTATCATTGTCCTATCTGGGTGCACTCAACAACAGAGTGATTCAACTCAAGTATACGAAGCTATTTTTAACTATTTTTCTGCCAGCCAACCAGTCAAACAAAACACTTTTTATGTAAAGCAACACGTAAAATTTCCAAAATTTGATAATCAAAAAAGTAGTGCCTATCAACTTTTTAATGAATTTAAATTTAATACATCATTAAAACAACATAACCTTACAAATTTTGGAAAAAGCCAAATTACTTTGCTAAATAATGGTGAGCTTAATTCAACTTTCAAAAATGGGTGTTCACAAGGGTGGAAATCATTCCATTCAAAATATCCAAAAGCCACTTTCCTGTTAAGCATTTCAACTGTAGGTTATAATTCAAATAATGAAGCAATGGTCTATGTTGAGGCAGTAAGTGGTTGCTTAGCTGCTAGAGGCGACATCATTATTTTTGAAAAAGTAAATGGTGAATGGAAATACAAAAAAAATTTTCTACTATGGGTATCATAAAATCACACATAACATCGCAATCAACCACCGTGCATTTCATGCACTGGACTTCAAACCGCAAGCGGTTTTCGCCGGTTATTGCGGGCGTTAGGCATTATTGAAAAAGGAATTTTATATGGTAATAGAGAACCCTTACTCTCCCCCATCATCAGATATTGCATCTGATAAACCAATTAAGAGTTATAAAACAGTAAGAATAGTTAATTGGTTCTTTGCTATTTTGACATTTCCAAGCCTCTTTATGTCGTTTATTTCTATTAAAGAATACTCAGCACTAACAATTAGCGCACTTATTATTATTGCAATTTATTTTGGTAATTTTCTAGGAACTGCAATTGTAATAAATCCTAATATGACCGTTTTTTTAAATATCCCAATTATGCTAACAGGTGGTTATAAAAAAATATTAAGCATGTTATTGCTAGTTAGTAATTCTATTCTTGCTCTTGTAGGAGCCTTTGGGGTAATTGCTGGTTTTGTAAGCTCTCAATATCCTGCAAGCATTCTGGGGTTTATAATTTTATTCTTGGGTATAAGTAATCTAAGAGCTTTGTGGGCAACAAAAAATGCCTAACATATCAATCAACCATCGTGCCTGCGGCACTGGACACAAAACCGCGAGCGGTTTTGCGCCGGTTATTTCAGGCGTTAGGCTTCATGATCAACATGGATGATTTATATGCTGTTGAAACTCTTAAAGCATGGTATCAAGACCAACTTAGGGTTTTTCAAGAATATTGTATATCTTATGAGTTTAATAATTCAGGGCATGGCTCTGCATCAGTTGAACTAGAAACAAATAAATATTTAATTGAAGTATCAGCGTGGAATCAAGCTTCGTGTCTAGATATTCAAATTATTGATATTGAATCTGAAGAATGTAAGTTTCCAACTGTTGGTGACTGTAAAACAAAAATCATATTCAAAAAACATCTTGAATCATTTGTTGAATGGTTTAAAAGTGAAAACATTAATGAAGCCTAACATATCAATCAACCATCGCGCTTGCAGCGCTGGACACAAAACCGCGAGCGGTTTTGCGCCGGTTATTTCAGGCGTTAGATGTTTATGGAGTAGATATGATAATTAAGATTATTCCAGTGCTTATAATTACAGCTCTCTTAAGCTTCTTTGTAGGTGTTAAATATAATGAACTCTCTATGGGTAATAAACTTCTTTATGCATCATATGCTGATTCTGCGATATCAATAAAACATCATTTAGCTATGCTCAATAATTTACGAGAAGGCAATGATGTTAAAACTATTAAGCACTTAGAGCATTTGCTAGACTTTGATCAAATAATGTTGTCAGGGTGTTTTAATGATTTATGTAAAAATTCTTCTAATGAGTTGTTTACTGAAGCGTTGAAGCTTTCAAAAGATTATCAAGATAAATATATGATTGATAAAAGTAATGAGCATTAAAACATCTAACATCGCAATCAACGGGAAACAAAACCGCTGGCGGCAGTAATCGTATGCTTTCCTGCTTGGTTAGTTTCGTGTTAGATTGTCGTTTTATTTTATCAACGGGTTTCGTTCCCGTTATTACGGGCGTTAGGTGTAACTAATGAAAATTTCAATTCTTACTTTATTGTTATTATCTAGCCTTATTCCACATAGTGCGTATGCCGCTAATAATACTGAGTGCAAGGAATCAAAGGTATGGTTTTCAATACTAGAAGCTATAAAGCCAAAAGAAATACACTTAAAAGAAGTTTATCTTTGCAACAAGCATGTTGATTTAACTTTTACTATCAAACCTTATATTATTGAATCTGCTTCTGCATTAATGAAAACAATTGATTTATCAAAAATAGGCAAGCCTAAATTCATGACTCTGGATGGCAATGAAAGCTCTCAATATAACATTAGGATTCATCTCAATGAATAAGGTTACACCTAACGAACAAGGATAGATCATGCTTGCCATGATCTTATCCAGTTGTTGAACAAGCCCTACGCGGCATGGCAGCCCTGCTGTAAAAAATGCTGGCACTATATATAGAAAATATCTTTTTGGAGGATGTTTCTTCTTGAAGAAAAACCAGCTTTTAACCTGATTTTTTGGCTTGAACGTTCTTAAACTCTAGTCTTTTTCTGTCGCTTTTCCGGTTTTACAATATTTCTCCTGCGTTTTTCTGTAACCATATTGTCTTTATTCGGTTTTTTCTTGATTTCAAACACAGAAATACGGTTAGGGATACCTCGTTTTTAAATCGGTATTCCCTTGGTTTGCCTATTCAATTTTCCAGATGCTTCTTCTGATCTATCTGGGTTTTTTACCCCGTTGACGGGCATGTTGGTTTTTGTTTTGTAGCCCCAGATATCTTGGCCTCTATATCTCTTTGCCATCGGTTAAATATTCCGACGATTCTCATGGGACGCTGGCAACATGGGCATTTGTATGTCGCTCGTGTTTTCTTTTTTATCACAGGCATTTTTACGTGTAGGATAAGTTGCAGCAGCTTCAGCTTCTTCTTTGAATTACCGTGCAAAAATCCATAATCCCGCACTCGTCTAAACCCTTTTGGTAGAATATGTTGTATCACCAAAAACAGGAATCTCGCTCCTTTTTCAGTACGGCATTTGGTTTCACCTGTTTCGCTATCTATGTAGGAGAAGGTTACCATGCCGTTGCTGTCGTCTATGATGCTGTTCTCACTGATAACACCTTTATATAGGTAGCGACTAAGGTACTCTAATGCTGGCAGCCCTTTGCCTACATGCTTGCAGTTAACTACCCATTTCTGTGGATAATCACGTGGCTTAAGACCACTTTTGGTTAATTGCTGCAAAAGTTTAGCGCGGAACACCTTTGATAGTGACTTCACCCTAAAGAGGTATTTGCCATTCTTTTTACACCATCTCTTTTTCTTTGTGTTCAAGGCTCCATTGGGGACTATTATGTGAACATGGGGATGAACGTCTAATCTGCGATTATGGGTATGTAGTACTGCCGTCATTCCCATCTGTCCATTAAGTTTTTTGTTTGTTTTTCCAAAACTGATTATTGTTGAGGTCGCTGCAGTTAAAAGAGATTCATAGAATTCCTTTTGGTTTCTATATGCCAGCATTCTCAATTCAAATGGCACGGTAAAGGTGGCCATAAAATATTCTACCGGCAGTAGTTTATTCTTTTGTCTTTCCAGCCATTTTGTTGTCTCATGGTTCTGGCAGTGGGGGCAACTGCGGTGACCGCATGAGAGTAAATATTCCTCATCTTTACCGCATGAATCGCAATGAACCAGCACTTCTCTGGTTCCAGTTCTGCGACATCTCTGCATTGCATTAAGGGCTTTGTGATGGCTAGGAAGCAACTGGAAATTCTTTTCTAACTCGGGTCTGTATCTATCAATGATATCAGCAATATTCATTCTAGACCCTCCAATGTTACATCCATGGCATCCATCATGTTGTTGATAATGATTTGGGTATCCTGACAGATTTGAGGAGTAAATTGTGTGTATCTTGCAGTTGTTTCAAGACGAACATGACCTAGAATTCGCTGGATAGTTCTGATATTAACTCCGGCCTCAACTAGGTGAGTGGCATAACTGTGACGGAGGTTGTGGGTGGATATTCTCTTGTTGATTCTGCACTGTTTCAGGATTACTTGAATTGCCGCCTGAGCTCCTCCATAACTCATCGGTTTGTCTGTAAACTGAGGATCTATTTTTGCTGGAAACAGGAGTTTGGCATTGCGATGGCTACTCCAGTAGTGGCGTAACGCTAATAGGGTTAGCTGAGGTAGAGGAACAAATCTGTCTTTATATCCCTTGCCGCGGCGGATATGTATCATCTGCCTGTTGGAATCAATATCCCTAACCTGTAAAGAAATGGCTTCGCCCAATCTCAACCCCATGCTATAGACTACAAGAAAGAAGCAGCGGTAACGCATGAGATCAAAGCCATTTATTAGGGTCTCTACCTCTTTCGGGGTGAGAATATCAGGTATTGCTTTGATTTGCGGAGGTTTGACCATGTTAATCCAGCCAAAACCTTTCTTGAGGACAAATTCCCAAAAAAACCGTAAACCATTACGATCCACTTTGATTGTGCTCCACGAGTGCGAATCAATCAGGTTGGAAAAATAAACCTGCAATTGCTCAATGGTGAGGGTGTCTGGACAGGCATCAAAGTATTCAGTTACTCGACGAACTGCACGAGCATAAACATCAATAGTGCTGTTACTCATACCCTGTAACTTTAATGCGGTTAGATGCTGTTGATATAGCCCATCATATCTTTTACTCTCTTCTTTATTCATGCTATAAATCCTTTGTTAGTTAAGACTCAACATGAGTCCATAAACAAAGTATGAGATAAAGATATTAAGGTTGGTTGTTCTGCCGCGAAGCGGCTTAGTTCAACATCGCAATCAACCATCGCGCATTTCATGCGCTGGACTTCAAACCGCAAGCGGTTTTCGCCGGTTATTGCGGGCGTTGAAGATGTAGAAAAATATCAATTGCTTTGTTAGGTTAAGAATGTTTGCCCCTGACATTGCATGAAATAACTTTTTACGAGTAAAATAGCGGAAAGATTTAAAAAACGGGGTTATTTTTAGATCAATTTTTAACCAATTATTGTTCGTAATTTAGTCCTTTAATTTTTCTACAGCTTCGTTATATGTCACAGCTGTGATTCTCTATTTTTTGAAATAATTCATAGTAAATATTGTTCTAAAATATTACAATGTACTACAAATAACTACATTTAGGTGCATTGCAATGTCTGTAACTAGCGTCAGAATCAAATCAGAAATTGAAAAGCCTCTTGAACTGTTAGCTACAAAGCTAGATAGAAGTAAAAACTATCTAATAAACCAAGCGATTACGGAATTTCTAAAGCGTCAAGAAACTCAAGACATCGAATGGATTGAAACACTAGAAGCATTAGAATCAGTAAGGTCAGGCAAAGGTGTTGATGAAAAGCTTGTGAATTCTTGGCTTAGCAGCTGGGGTACACCTAAAGAAAAATCAGCGCCAAAAATATGAAAATAACATATACACCTGAATCAATATTTGATTTACAGCGTTTAAGAGACTTTATAGAACAAAAAAATCCTATAGCTGCACAAACAATAGCTAAGCGTTTATTAAGCGGCACCGAAAAACTAAAAACCTTTCCTCGTATGGGTATTGAGGTTTCTCGTGCACCAGAACCAGACCTAATTCGTGATTTAATCCTTGGTAACTATAAAGTTCGCTATCTTATTAATGACAAGGACAATGAAATTCATATATTGAGGGTTTGGCATCACAAGGAAGATGATGGTGACTTATAACGAACAAGGATAGATCATGCTTGAACGAACAAGGATAGATCATGGCAAGCATGATCTATCCTTGTTCGTTATGCAGCACAACTTCCAACAGTGAGCGAACATGTGTTGGGTGATTCCCCATTAACTGCGTAACTAAGATGTATTTATCGTTCTCATTTTCATAAAGTTATGTGGCAGGATGCTAGCTGATGCTGCTAGTAGAATAAGCTGTTCACAGTTTTGAGCCCCCATTTTAGCTTTAGCATTACTAATTCTGGCGTTTACTGCTGCTATGGTTATAAAGTTTTTTTCTGCAATTTGTTTGATGGTTAATCCGTTGGCTAAATAGTTGATTGTGCTGATCTCTTTTTTAGTAAGGGATGTTTTATGGTGGAGTGATTTTTTCTCGGCAACTTTATGTGTAGCCTCATAGATATAATGGGCAAAATGGGTTAATGATTCTATCGCGTTATGAAGTTTTTCTTTTGATAACCGGGTATTGTCCTTTGCCGAAACTACGTAAGTAGCTAAACAGCATGGGCCATGTATAGGTATTACGACAAAGTATGGCGCAAGGTTTTCGCGCATATCTTTAAAGAAAACCTGAATATCTTTATCTGTGCTTGCAACAAGATCTATAAGCTCATTACAAAATATTGGAGCTGTATGGGTTGTTGCGTAATTCCAGGTTGGGTCAATTTCGATATATTTTTTTCTGCGGTAATGGATTTGCCAGTCTTTTCTGATATTGGTGATGATCGTTACTTCAGGCTCATTTGATGTATCCCCTCGAAATATTTGATTATACGTAAATCGGTCAAGATCCAATTCTTTAAGGAAGTCTGAAATAGTTGTTGTTATTGAAGAATATGAGTTTGCAGTTTCAAGTCGTTCTATATATTTCGATGAGTCAATTAGATGAGATGGTGCTGAAGTCTTTGAAGCACCAGATATGATGTAATCAATATCAGTATTAAATATTTCGGCAAGATGTTTTAGGTGTTCTTTTTGAGGAGACGTAACTCCTGTTTCCCATTTATATACAGAATGTCTGCTAACTCCGATTTTATTGGCGAGCTTAATTACAGAAATTCTTTTTGTCTCTCTTAGTTCTTTTATTCTTTGAGCAATAGTCGGCATTATTAACCTCCGGTGCACTAATTTTTTTGCCATGTTACGCAAAGAGTAACATTATTAGTGAAATTTATAAATAAAATACCATGTGGTATTTAGTCTGTATCTGATTAAATTAAACCATGAATAATGAATTAAATATGAGGATAGCCAAATGTCAGAAATAAAAGTTAACGGTTTTAATTGTAGGTATGAGCTTTCAGGAAATTTGGAATCCAATGAAACAATTGTATTTATAAATGGGATTGCAAGCCCACTGGAATCATGGGATGAAATAAAGCAAGACCTTGACGATAACTATAAGTTGCTTGGTTATGATATGAGGGGTCAATGGTTTTCAGAAGTTACTAATGATGCTCCGTATTCATTTTTGAGAATGGCTGAAGATCTGAATGCCTTAATGGAAGCGTTAGACATTGAAAGTGTGCATATTGTCTCCACTAGCCTTGGAGGTGAGGTTGCGCAATGGTTTGCTTTAAAGTATCCACAAAAAGTGAAGTCACTGGTGATAGTAGCATCGGTATCAGAGGCAAATAAATTGCACATTACCCAGGTAAATCGCTGGAAGGTTGGTGCCCAAAGAGCTGTTGATGCAATTGATGAATCTGCTGGCGATGCTGATGTATTAAAAAAAGTTGTGTATGAATATTATGATTCCATATTGCCTGAACTGTATTCAAATACTTATCTGGAAAATAATGCAGATAAGATTAATGAAAGGGTCGATAGTTTTACTACGCTATGTCACAGAGATTTTTTTCAAGGACATATTTATTTATGCGATATGTTTTTTAGGTTATACACTGATGAAAAAATCACAAGTAGATTGTATGAAATTAAGTGCCCAACTTTAGTCGTTGCCGGGGAAGTTGATATTATAAAACCGGTTGTTTTCAGTGAGATTATTGCTGATGGAATTTCTGATTCTAAATTAGTTATTTTAGATGATGTAGGTCATGCTGCTTTTCATGAAGTACCTGCAGAATTATCCCTTTTAATAAGAGAGCATATATCTAGCTGCTTACCAATGGACAATATATATAAGTCAGAAGTAGAAACCTCGATTGATAAGCAATGCCATTATTAATGGTTTTTGAATTTTAGTTGGAGCGCACCACAAATACATGTGGTGCGCTTAAAGTGATAATCAAAGTTTCCCTTATAGTAAATTAACAAGCCTAGCTGAATGCACTCGGAAGTTATGAGGCAACTTTTATATTGCTATCTTGGCAAATTGGATTTGTATTTGCCTCTCCAGGTGGAACCATTGGATATACATTTGCTGTATCATCAAATGGTAAATCGAGTACAACAGGGCCATGATGTTTTAATGTCGACTGAATTGCATTTTCATAGCCCTCAAACATATCAAACCTTTGGCTTTTGATTCCATAGCCTTGAGCAATAATGCCAAAATCAGGAGAAGAACCAAATTTAGAAGCTGAATAACGCTCTTGATAAAAAAGCTCTTGCTGTTGTTTTACCATTCCATACTGCTGGTTATTGATGATGATAAGGCTGATATTTAATTGATGCTCAGCCATAGTGGCTAGCTCTTGAATATTCATCTGGATTGAACCATCTCCACTGATGCAAATAATTTTTTTATCTGGGTTGGCTAAAGCCGCTCCAATAGCTGCAGGAAGTCCAAACCCCATTGTTCCCATTCCTCCCGATGTTAAAAATGACCTTGGATTTGTGAAATTGCAATATTGAGCTGCCCACATTTGGTGTTGTCCAACATCGGTGGTGATTATTGCGTCTTTACTTGCCGCAGATGAGATGGTTTCAAACAGATGTTTTGTAGCACTGTATTCACTTGTACAGCCAAAATCATATTTTATTTTGAAAGCATTAACCTGTGCAATCCAATTGTTGCGCGGATTACTTTTAATTTCAGGCTGTATTTTGCCCATGGCCGATTTAAGGTCACAGTTTATGCCTATATAGCACTCTTTGTTTTTGTTTATCTCTTTTGCATCAATATCGATATGGATGATTTTTGCATCTGGACAAAACTTTTGAGCATTGCCGATGGCTCGGTCATCAAATCGAACCCCTAAAGCAATAATTGTATCTGCTTGGTGCATGATTTTATTTGTAGATTTTTTACCATGCATTCCAATCATCCCTAAGTTCAACTCATGATCTGAAGGTATAGCTCCTATACCCATTAATGATGTGATTATAGGAATGTTGTTTCGTTCAGTTAGCTGTAATATTTCACCACTTGTTTCTGAATGTATTGCGCCACCACCAATGAATAGTATTGGTTTATTGGAGTCATTAATGGTCTGTGCAGCTTTTAAAATTTGCTGGTGTAGATCCTCTGACGAGATTTTTGGTAAATCGTAACTAGCAATCTCTGGGCAATGTTGAAACTCGATAATTTCATTTTGAATGTCCTTAGGGATATCGATTATTACTGGCCCAGGCCTGCCGGATTGAGCAATCTGTATTGCCTCAGGAATTGCTATTAATAATTCATGAGCAGATTTTATGGCATAGCTTTTTTTGCAAATTGATTTAGTTATATCGATAAAATCAACTTCTTGAAAAGCATTTGTCCCCATAAGAGAAGTTGGAACTTGGCCGGTTATAGCCAATATAGGGATGGAATCAGCCATTGCATCGGCAATCGCAGTTACTAGGTTTGTAGCCCCAGGACCAGAAGTAGCAAAACAAACCGCGGTCTTTCCGGTAGACCTGGCCACTCCATGTGCAATAAATCCAGATCCTTGCTCATGACGAGCCATAATGTTTTGTATGCTGCTATTAAGTAAGGCATCAAATAATGGTAGGTTGGAACCACCAGGTATGCCGCTTATTGTTTTGATTCCGCAATGCTCTAGCTGCTTAATCGTAATTTCTGCCCCACTTAATTTCATCTTTCTCTCCGCTATCTGAATATTGCTCGTTGTTTGGGTAAAAAAAAACCCCTGCCGGTTTGTGCCGACAGGGGTTTTATTAAATTCGTTTCAGTCTATTTAATCCCAGCGACACCTTATAGAAGTGCATAACACGACCACCACGACCATTAGGAGGCTGCTTAAAATGCTGATTGTGTTATTGCTGGTTTGATTCATAATCAATCTACGTTTAATTTATCTATATTAAATTTATAACTAAATAAGTTACTGTGGTCAATTACAATTTATAAGAAATTGCTAAATTTGTGACTATTGAGATAAAAAAATTTTTCACAAATGATGCGGAGAAAACAAATATGACGAAAAAGGGATGGGGATTTAAACAACTTTACTCAGTATTGCTAACTATGCTGGTTATCTTTTCTGGTGCTTTAACACCTGTTTTTGCTGCAGAAAAGAAACCTCAAATTCATCGTTATCAAGCCCGTAGTTATCAAATATACAGGTATGAAGTTAAAGTTGGCTCTATGCCAAATTTATTTTCCGAAAACACCTATTTGTTAGTCGACAAGATAAAAAACAGTGGTGTGATAATAGATCCTGGAAATCGTGATAGAGACATGGAAAAGTTTATTGCAGAGAATAAGATAGATATTAAATTTATCCTTAATACTCACGGGCATTTCGATCATGTTGGTGCCAATGGTTATTATCTGAAGAAGTATGGCGTTGAGGTATATGGTAATAAGCTCGATAGTTCTCTTTATGCAGATGTTGATAAAAATAATTTTTTAAGCATAGATATACAAAATCTTGATGAGATAGTGTTTGCGGATAACTCTTTAAAAGTTATTAAAACTCCAGGGCATAGTGCAGGTAGTGTTTGTTTCTTGATAGATGGTATGCTTTTTTCTGGAGATACTCTGTTTGAAAATAGTATTGGCAGAACTTGGGGGAAAGATGAGTTAGAAATATCCAGGAAGAGGGCGCAGGAGATTAATAGTATTAAATCAAAGTTATTGATTTTTCCTGATGGAGTAGTTGTTTATCCAGGTCACGGAGATGACACCACAATAGGTGAAGAGCGTAGAAACAACCCCTTCTTGAATAACTAAGAAAAAGAGCTATAAAATTTAGGCAAAAAAAAGCCCACATGGTGTGGGCTTATAGATATTGAGGCAAAAGCAACAAGGCTAAAAAATCTTCCTTGGGCAAAAAAGATATATTAAGGATGCGGTCCTAATAAACCTTCGTTACTTTCAAGTATTAGTATACGCCGATTATCGATTAGCGATATTAGGGAAAACCCTAGGAACATCATAACCCTTGTTTGTATAACGATTTTTTTATAGTTATATCAACTGATTTATCTTGATTATCCATTAAAATCTTACCTAAACAGTAACTTTGTTCCCAGAAAAGTGCTTGATGTTAAAGTTTTTTGAATTTTATTTACCTTGCTGGACATAAGAATCCATGTGTGACATTGTCAATGTTGTTGTTGTGCTGAGGAAAAAAATATGGCATTGGTGTGGAATTATATGCTGTCGTTACCTTTGATAAGATTAAATTTGTTTTGGTAAAATGCTTTGTAAATTAGTTAGATAAGTGCTTTTTTCAGTTAAAAAAATTGAAGTATTATTCGGAATTTGTAATACTAAGGGTGTTGAACGGCTTGTGTGATATGTCTTATGGATATTAGGGGTATTCGCTAGCTTGGGGGAGTTAAATTTAAAAAACTAACAAAGTTTATTAAAGGAAACAGAAAATGGATGCTGCTGTTTATTATAAACACTCAGGAAGAGTAGGTATTGCAAGCCCTGTTTATATGTCAATATTTGGTTTGGCTGCGATTTTAGCTATTGGTGCAATTTATGGATTTATAACCAGCAAAATACCATTTGTTTATTTCAATTTTATTTTAGTTGTAATGTTTGCTGTATCGGTTGGCTCTATAGTCGGCAAGTGCGCAGTCATTGGCAAAGTACGCAATTATTGGTTCCCATTTATGTTTGGTTTAGCATTTGCGATATTAGGCCAATATATTAGCTGGGTAGTTTGGTTGCATTTGTCAGGTGGATTTTCTCAAGTTGCTTTTTCACCAATTGTACTTTTTACCCAAATTGGAGTGGTTGCTGAACGTGGAAGCTGGGCTTTATTTGATTGGAGTCCATCTGCAGCAGGTTATTATACGACTTGGGTGATAGAACAAATTATAATTTGCTGCATTACCTGTTACGTTGCAATGGATAATTTACGCACTCCTTTTTGTGAAGAGTGTAATAGCTGGGTAAATAAAGAAGTTATAATTACGCCACTATCTTCAGTTTTAAATCCAAGTGAAGTTATATCTCAAATCGATAGTAATGATTTCTCTTGCTTGCAAGAACTTGAGCGCCTGGATCTTTTTCAAGATAGATATACAGAAATTGTTATTCAGCATTGTGATAATTGTGATGGGATATATTTAATGGATATTAATATGGTGCATTTACGTCTAGAAGCTGGAAGAGAAAACCTTATCAACCAACCTCTAGTTAAAAATGTTCATGTTGATAGTGGAATCTATCAGCACATTATTAATTTATAGCTTATTAGAGTGCAGAATATATTATTTTTTAAGTTTTGCGGTAAGAGGCTTGAAACCACCACCGTTAATAATATTTTTATAGCCGATAGACTGTAAAGTTTTTTGCGCTATTCCAGATCTTCTACCGCTACGGCAATAAACTACAATAAGCTCATCTTTGTTGGTGCTGACCTCACTGATTCTATTTGCAATATCTTGATATGGAATATTTACTGCTTTGTTTAAATGTCCGCTGTTGAATTCACCGTCAGTGCGAACATCAATAATCTTTGCGCCTTTATTAATGGCTTTTGCACCATCTTGTGCCATTGCATCACCGTTTGCAAATGCATTTTGAAATGTAACCAATAGTAGTGCGGTACTTAGGATTATAAAAAATTTTCTCAATATATTCATCGCTTGTCCTTATCAATAATGGGCGCTTATTTAGTTATAAATGTTCTTATTTTGTAAGAATAACACCGTTATTTTTTAAATTAAAATTCTTGTTCAGTTTTCATTAAGGTTGAATATTGTATCTTTGAATCATCTGCTACACAGAGATGTATTGATAATTGCGTAACCTATGTATAATTAACAGGAATACCAGGATGCTGTTACTATGGAAATGTGTTTGTTATCTTAAGTAATATTAGATCTGATTGATGGATGAATAGTACTTTATATGGATTATCGGTTTTAAGTAATTTTCTGCTTCATCTTTGTGGTTAAAATTTTGTTGTTAAATAGAGGGATTTGGGTATGACCAAGGCAAGGCTATTTTTATTATTTGTGTTTTGTTTTTCAGGATTTAGTTTCTCCAGCTTTAGTTTGGCTGCAGACGGGGAGTCAATCTTTAATAAGTTTATTGAAGCTGCTGGTGAAGCGCTTGGAGATAAAGTTGAAGATGAGCTAGATAAGTTGTCTGGTAGTTATGAGGGAAAAGTTACAGACATCACCCTTATTGAGCGCCGAGGCAATAAATTGGTATTTGATGTGCGTTTTAAAGGCATTAAGAGGTCCGATGGTGTATCGATAGTAAAAGAAGTTATGTATCAAGGAGAGGTTCTTAGCAGCTTTATCTCTTCGCCATCACCAGTAAATAGTAGAGATGGTAAATTACGTCTATCAATTAAGTTTAACAGCGATGGTGAGGATGATGGATGGGGAATCGAAAGTGATTCTGGTGATGAATCATATTCAGACCAAATTAGACTTTCTTTGGTAAGAGATAGTAAGCCAGAAAAGCCATTTGGTGCGCTTGCTTTTGATATTGACAAAATTTGGATAGATAGCGATGAAGAGGATGTTCCATTTGATGAAGATGAGGAGATCTCTCTTGCTGATGAAGATGATTCTGCTCAGGCAGGGCCTAAGCCTGGAGTATTTCCTAAGCCTGGTTTATTTATAGCACCAGGGGCTGTAATGAGACCAGTTCCTTTAAAAGCAGCCTCGTTAAAAGCAGGTGCAGTCACAGTTAATACTGTACAGGGTCAACAGGCAGCAGGGAATTCTCAGGTTTCTTCTACACAATCAAACTCTACAAATAGTGGAATTAGAACTCAAAGGCTTCCTACTAAAATTCAACCTATGCCAATTACAGTGAATGGTAGTTATGATATCTATGCAAATGCAGGCAAGGCCAAATGGACCACTGGTAAAGGAAAAACAGTAAATGTGTCTGTTGGTGCAAGATCGCGAGGGTTAGTAAAACAGATTGATAAGGGAAAGCTTAGCACTGGTAATAGCGCATCAAAAATAATTTTTACCCAACCAGTATCGAATCATGATGGATATATTACGGGGACATTGCCACAGGTGAAGCTTGGTAAATCTATCCATTTTAAATCAGCAATTGGATTTATTGGGAAAGCTTCAAGATCAGACGGAGTTGTGTTTTCTGTTTATATGATAGATCCAATTTCTAGAAAGCGTATTGGCAGAAAAACTAGGAAAAGAGTTAGCCCTAAGAAGTATGAGTATATTGATTTAGATCTTTCTAGATATGCAGGCAAAGTCGTTACATTAATTATGCGCGTTGATGCTGGTGCAACAGCTACTCAGGACACTGCCGTTTGGATTGCTCCACGTTTTGAGATGGTAAAGTAAGATGAAAAATAGAAGGTCATTGGTTTTAATCGGTTGTACTGTGTTTTTGCAAGCGGTTATGTTTTTGCAGATAGCCATGTTTTCTACAACAGGCTTTACAGCAAACAGCTCTTTTGCAAATACACAACTTAAGGCAAATACACAGTTTAAGGCGAATACACAGTTTAAGGCAAATACACAGTTTAAGGCGAATACACAGTTTAAGGCGAATACGCAGTTAAAAGCGAGCACAAAGCTCAAGGCTGTTTCGGCTCAACAAGTTCAACCAAAGATGCAACTTGCCCCTGTAAGAGTGTTCAGGAAAGTTGATATGGTAAGGTTAAAACCAATCACCCCTTCTACAAAGAAACCAGAGGGACCAGATCCTGATAAATTTATATCATTGCGTAATATTCTAGATGAAGGGTTACTGCTAAAAGATATTGAAGAAATTGCCGGTTGGGATGGTGATATGCTATTTCAGGATAAGGCTGTCGGAAACCTGTTTTATTATGTTCCTAAAGCATTTTTGTTAAAACATTCAGCAAATGGTTATGCATTTGGAGTGCAATATAATAAGCAGGCTGAAGCAGATAAACCTTCAGTAACTTTATCTATGGAACTTTCAGCACAAGGTAAACGAGGGGATCTTGCTCTATTAAAGCAGATTCTGCATGAAGCCTTGGATCTTAAAGTTAATGAGAAGATAAAACTGCAGAGTCTATCCGGTAGTGATATTCAAGTTGATTTTGATTCGCTATCTACAGGCCTTGCTATAAGCAAAGATAGAATCCATGTTACACCACCAAAAAACCTGCATGATAGTTTGCATATAACCTTTTCGTTAACGCAAGATGAAACTGAGTCAGTATTTTCTCTAATCGCGCATGAGGGGATGGTAGGGACATTGAGCCTGCCAATTGCTAGTGGTAAGGGTGAAAACGCTAAGGATGAGAAGAGCACTATTTCGATTCCATTCAAGATTAAATACAGTGAGTTTAATGGTGCTGCCATTAGTGGATTTGAAGAGTGGTGGGTTGATAAAGAGCAGATTAAGAAGCTAACCAATGATTCGGCCTATCCAATATCGGTTAAGGGGATAAATGGTTACGTTGTTAAAGGGAATAAGCTGAAGCGCGTAACAAAATCTTTTAAGAAGGGCGTTAATTTTAAACCAGGAATGTCAAAAAAGATAAAGCTACCAACTGTGCAAAAGGCGTTTGGTAATAATGTTCTTGTTGCATGGCTTGATACGGACATCGATACAGATTGTTCTAAATGTGTAAAAAAAATTAAGTCTCAGATTGATAGAGGTGTATCTGATAACCCAACAACGGATATTTCCTTTGAAGCGATTCCTTCAATATTTGAGGATATGGAGATCTACAAGGTTATTCTTAGAGTGAAGTCTCCGTATTATTCAGTTGATAGAAATAAGGTTGAAGAACGCACTATCCAACTTACTGAAGATGAGAATGTTGCAAATCTTTCTATCTATTACCCAGAGAAAAAAGGTAAGAATCCACTGTTATTTCGTTATCAGATAAAAGTGGTATTAAGTTCTGGTGAAGAGAGATCTTCTGATGTTTGGGTAGACTCACATGACCTTACCAAAATCATCGGATCGAGCCAGCTTGAATCCCTTCTTGGTGAAGAAGAGAGTGATGAAGACGATTTTGAAAATGCAGAATCGGAAGAGGAAGAATAACGATGTTTAGGTTTTTACTCATCATTTTATTATCAATATTTGCTATCTCTTCGGTTTCTGCAAAACCGAATCTAGGAAGCTATTTGGATATTGCAAGTAGTGATATTAATGGTAGTGATGGTGAAAAAGTAAGAATCTATAGTGATAACAAAAATAGTAAAAAATGGTATGTAACTCCGGCTAAAACTAGTTTAGGAGACAAGTTAAATCCTGGGTACAGTTTAGATTTGATGCGTTATAAGGGTAGAAAAGGTACTGGTGATGCGGAAAAGTTCTGGGTGAAGAGTGTTCTGCATTTGGAATTACAAAAAACGTATGAGAAAAAAGCCTTCTCCAACTTACGCAAAAAGATTAAGAAGGAAGGATACAAGGTATTAAGCTTGAAAGAGTTGCCATCGGTCGGTTCTCGTCTGCGCATACTAATGGGTGGTATTGATGGTAGCTGGAGTAATTATTCTAAATGGAGCGGTAAGAGTATTGCTATTTCATTGGATGACAATATGGCGCAGATTCTTTGGGGTAGTGCCGAAAAACAGCAGCACCTTCTTAGCATCGAGGTGCAAACTGTAGTTAAGGGAGTACGTAAAAAGAAGGTCGATGGTAAAGATAAATGGGTTAAGGAAGAGATAACTTTATCTGAAACGATTCCTCTTGAGCTTAATGCAAGCCAAAGTCCTGATAGATTTAGACGTACAGACCTTGATGCAAATATTGATTTTGGTTATACCGGACTTGAGGTTTTTTGCTTTGATTTTCTGGAAGGGAATTATCCTGAACTTTATGCTGTATTAGTCGATATTAAGTTTGAGACAGAGGAAAGGGATCTAATTAAACAGTTACGCTTCGATATGGATAGCGAATATAGATATAGAGTAGATTTTGGTATAGCCAAATCAATGGACAAACCTTATAAAGTGCGCCTGACTTATATCGATAAAGATGGAGAGAAGATTGAGATGCCATGGTTTAAAAAACATGGTGAATTGATGCTGGACCTTACAAGGTATAAATAGTTAAGAGATAGGTATCAATAGTTAGAAATGAATTATTTTTTAATAAATGGGTACGATAATAATTATCAAATTTATGTTGCCCCATAGATTTCTTCAAAATGGAGATGGAAATGAGACTGAAACAAACCGCAGTTATTTTATTAACTATAAAAGTGGCATTGGTATCTTTTATTGCCAATGTAAATGCTCAGGAGATAAACCTTGATAGCTATGTCAAATGTGCTGATTTGATTTGCTATCAAGCGCTTAATGATGAGACAAAGTACTTTTACTTGCCGGACCAACCGAAAATAGCAACTAAGAATGGAAAACCTCAGTTTTCATTTATGAAATATGTGCGTAACGAGACAGCTTCTGAAGCTGGGATTAATCAGGCAACAGGTGGTGGACTTGTCCATTTTTTGGTTACTTATGGAGTTTCTAATGAAAGGGTAGCTGCAGCTAAAACAGCCTTGTTGGAGAAAAATGCAGCAGCAGATTTGGTTGGCCCAATAGTTTATCGCAAAGGTAGCTTTGCATTAATTACCTCCTTTAAAGAAGAAAATGAGATAACTACTAAAACAGTTGCTGTTGGAAAAGCTCCACTTATGGAAGGTCAAAAGACAGCGGTTTCTATGGCGTTAACCAAAGAGGGAGCTGAGCTTTTATGGGAAAGCTTTAAGAGTGATACCCCTGATATCTCTTTAGTATTTGATATGGAATTCGCCGGAGTAAGAAAACCATACGAAGCAACACTTGAGGCAGATTGGTCGCAAGTGTCAAAAAGCCAAAGGTTAAACGCTGGTTTTAAATACAAATGGTTTGGTGCTGATGTCGATATGTTATTTCAAGAGCTAAGACAAAACGGGGCAGTTAAAATTACCACCAAAGGTAAAAATGCGAGTATGGATGCAATCATCCAAAGTGCAAATGCCAAACTTTTGCAAGTGATGTTTGATGGTAGTGGAGCTGATGATTTAAAAAGATTTTCACAAGAGAAAGGTTATGACAATCTTGATCGTGCCGCAAAGCAACTTAAAGAAGGTGCAATGGCGCGTAAGAGCAGTGGTGCAGCAGCGCAACCTTGGTTAAACATTAAACCAGAAAAGTTCTATATGGCTATATTGGACTTTATTATTCCATCTGCACACGCTGATATAAAAACTAAAGAGCAGCAGTTACAAGAAGCTCAGGCATTCTTTAATAAGGCGCAAACTCATTACACTAAACAGGATTATACTGGAGCTATTAAATTAGCTCTGAAGGCAAATGTTGTTTTTCAGTCAATTAAGGGCAGACCAAGCATAGGTTCAACTTGGGTAATGGCTCGATCTAACTATCAATTAGAGAAATATGATGAAGCGATAAAACATTTCAAGACGGTGATAGATACCATTCCAAATGAAGATCATGCGGCAAATAAAAAGCTTGAAGGACCTGCTTATGTATATATTGCAGAGTGTATTCATTGGAAAAAAGGTAGTAAGGCCGAAGCAATCTCATATCTTGAAGCTGCTCCAGGCCTAGAGGCAAAAGACCGCTTTAGAATGCATAGACATATTGGCGATGTGTATGAGTTATTAGGTGAGAAGATACCTGCATATAAGGCATTTAAAGTGGCGGCAAGCGGGCTTTCAGATATTGATGAAGGTGGAAAATATGCGCGTAAAAGAGTAAAAGAGCTGTCTGCAGGTATATACAGCGAAGCAAGAAAACTAGAAGGTATTGCAAGATCTTCAAAATATAAGATTGAGCAAACTCAAAAGGCTTTAACCTCTTATGAAAGTTATAAAAGTATTGTTGAGCCAACAGGGCAAAGAGCTAAAGATGTAGATGGAAGAATCAGAATTCTTAAGAAAAAGCTTAAAGATGCTGGAGCAGAGCCTGCTTCAATAGCTGTTGCTGCTAAAACATCAGATACGACTGCTGGAAAAGGCTCATCTACGGCTGCTGCGAAAAGCAGTGATGCAAAGGCAAAAGATAAATCAGTGGCTTCAAACTCCTCAGCAGAGGGAACAGCCGACACAGGTAAGCTAAGTTCTTCAAAAACGGGCTCTTCAAAAGCCGGATCTTCAGCTGCAAGCAAGCCGACAAAGCCAGCTGTTAAAAAGAAACCAACTATTGCTTCCACGGCTCGTAAAGCTGGATTCCCAGGGATTTCGCTAGTGGCTTCATATAAGCTGAGAAAGATAAAGCGTAGCGGCAAACTAAAATATCAACTTAACCACT
Source organism: Gammaproteobacteria bacterium (assembly GCA_033852155.1). Classification (GTDB taxonomy): domain Bacteria; phylum Pseudomonadota; class Gammaproteobacteria; order QZLD01; family QZLD01; genus QZLE01. Next base: position 21,266 of record JAWSVA010000012.1, read on the forward strand.
ATCGCAATGAGAGACAGGCATTTGCTATGGCTGAAAACATTGGCGATCTATTTGATAAATATGGTGACGATAGCTCTATCTTCCGCGCGGTTAATATTGATGATCCGGTATTCAAGCAGCGTGATATCTTAATAACATTAGATGGACAAGACTCACAAACATTTGGCAAACACATCAACTTCGTTACCGTGCAGATGAAAAAGTTACATCAAGCTGGCGATCTTACAACTGATGAAGTGGTTATCACTCCTGAAATTTTCAACGCTCAGAGTAACTCGTTTATGATGACCTATGGTTGGAAGGGCGACGATGATAGAAATAGGTGGATTAACTACCAGTACAGAACTATCTGGTCTTTCCATGGTGGAATAGAGGTTAAATCCGATTGGGCAGAAAAAGATTCAGCTGTCTTGTCGTTAAAGCCGCCACACAGTTACAGAACAGTTAGTATTGAAGGGGTTGGAGAAACTCTGGCAAAAGCCAAAGTGCGTCATGCTGTTGTGAAGATAACAAGCTATGTTGAGGGTAAGCCAATTGTGACCCAAACCACTGTGCGTAATATTGGTGTAGCACCTAGCTCTGTTGTTGATATACCTGAAGGTCAGGATAGAGTTAGCACTATTGATATCACCTGGTATATGGTCGGTGGCAAGAAGATGAGCGCTAAATCAACATCCTTTGAAGGCGATATCGTTTATTGGGATGAGCTACCAGGAGCATAGATATGTTAAGAGTATTTACATTAATTTTATTCGTTATCGGTTCAACTATTGCGTTTAATGCTAATGCTGTAGTTAATTATGAAGTTGGCGCTATAACAATAGATGGTATACAGCTGTTACAGGATAGTGCGGATAAAAATAAATATTATTATCTTCCTCCAATACCTCGAGTATCTGAGCGTAAAGATGGTGGTTTTGAGATCTCACTGGTTAAGTTTATCGACCCTAAAGGGGAAACAAGTGGTGGCTTGCTACATATGTTGGTTACCTTGGCACTACCAGAAGATGAGTTAGAATCGCTTAAAAGTAAGTTAAAAGAGGTTAATTCAAAAGCAACAATCTCTGGTCCTGTTCAGCTTAAAACAGAGCAGGATGGAAGCTTTAATGTTATCTCAGCAACTTTATCTGATACAGGTCTAACGCGTGAGCTAATTACCAGTGGTAGAGCACCAATTTCTCCAGGGTCTAAGGCTGCTATTGCATCAAGTCTTAGTAAAAATGGAGCCACGTTATTGTGGGAGTCATTGAATAAACCAACATCAGATGTATCAGTTGCTATCTCTGCCTATTATGAGGCGGTTATGCCATCATTCAATGCTAAGATCTCAGCTGATGTAAGTACGGTTTATACCCACTTCTCGAAACTTAAAAATGTGCAGGATGGTTATCGGAAAAAAGAGATTCGTAGCATAGTGGATGAATTGACTCGTACCGGGGCAATAAAAATCGACGTAATGGATAGGATGCCAGAGGATAAGCTAAATCAATCAATGCAGTCATTGGTTAATATGATAAGTAATAAACTGACTGAAACCATTTTTGACCAGAAAACAGGTTTTACTGCAATACCTAAAAAAGAGGTAGCGGTAGAAAAAGGACAGGTTAAAAGAAGGCAGAAGAAAGGTTGGATGGCAAAACTATTTACCGGAACTGGAAATCAGAAATATTACACAGATAATCAATATGTTCTGAAAAAACGTACCGATATAAATAAGGCTGTATTTCGTATAAATCTTAATAGACGCGCGGTTATCAAGGTTCCTTTGTATAGTGCTGGCAATATCAGCGGTCTTTATAATGCCTATAAAGATAAAGAATCTATGTTTCGCGTAGTGAATCTGGCAGACCCATCGTTCCAAAAGAGAGAAGTTTTCTTCCGTGTCGATGGAGATTTTACCGATGTATTTGAAAAGAACCTAAACTTCTCTGCTGTAGCAATAAAGAAAGATTACCAAGCTAATGGCAGAGGTAAAGGGCAAGATACAGCAACTGGTGAACTTGTTTTTACCCGAGAAGATATTCGCAACGGGATATTTAGTAAATCATGGAAGTATGCGCGCCTTGGTGAAAAAACTGCGGCATGGATGGACTATGCGTATCAAGTTGATTGGAGTCTAAAAGGTGGTAAGAATACAAAGGATAAGATATGGGTAAACTCTAATGCTCCAATTGTTACTATAAAGCCACCGCTTGAGAGGATGGATCTTGAGATAGATGCAGATCGCTTTATGATTGATGAAAGCGGTTATCGAAGTGTGATGATGGAAGTTAGTTACTCTATTTTCGGTAAGACCAAAAAAGAACGTATAGCGGTTATGCGTGCTACCGATGCAGATTCATTGAATAATGCTGTAATTTTCCACGATCCTAAGAGCAAAGTGGAATATAGGCTGACATGGTATCCACAAGAGGGTAAGAAGTATCAAAGTGATTGGCAGGAGTTGGATGAGACGTACTTAGTTATTTATCCACCAGGCTAGCTTGAAAACTATTGCGCTTGCTTATTCGGTGTTAAAAATTGATGAAAAATACTCATTTAACGCTTTTTTGAAGAGAATGTGTAAATTCCATTTTTAATCAGTTTTCGCCTTGATTAAGCTTCGCTCACTACGTTTTCAAATTGCCTATGTTATGTGTACCCCTTTGTGTGAGTGGTGGAGAAGTAAACGTAGGTTGGTGCTGAGCTTGCGAAGCCCAACGAATGAAATAGATAAACCATTCAGCCAATATTCAGTTTACAGGACTATAATTGATAGAAATTTTAAATAAGGAGATAACAATGTATCGCAGGATATGTAAATCTATATTGCTTTCGGTGGTGCTGGTAGCAATCTCGCAAACATCGTTTGCGAAGCCAACGATGGCTAAATTTGCACCTTTGAGAACCATTCCATCTGCTTCCACAGTAAAAGAGATTGGTGGAATTCAGTATGGAAAGCATGTTGATGTAAAGCTTAAAGATGGCTCTACAGTTAGATGTTTTCCTGCAGCAACCAAAGATCCATCAAAGGTATCTAAGAATTGGTATTACCTGCCAACTAATCCACGAATCGCAACTGACAAAGATGGAACCCCTAAATTCTCCATGGTTAGATTTGTTACCGATAAGTCTAAAGAGCAAGGTGGTGTAGATGGGGCGATTCTGCACTTTATGGTGGAATATGGCCTTACCAAAAAGCAGCAGAAAGAAGTTGCAAAGATACTTAAAAAGCAGGTTAAAGGCTCAAAACTAAAAGGTGCTGTACCGTTGGAACAAGGTGCAGAGGGAAGTTCATTTCAAGTTGTTTCTGCAACCTTAAATGACAAAGGGTTCAGTTCAACTCTAATCACGAGCGGAAAAGCTCCAGTGATGGAAGGTCAAAAAGTAGCAGTTGCAGCAAGGCTAGACCAATATGGAGCTACTTTACTAGCTAAGAGTATGGAGAATCCAACTACTGATATCTCGGTAGTTTTCGATCTGCAGTATGTTGTAAAGCTTCCAGCATATGATGTAACAGTTACTATTGATTACAACCAGTTTCATGTTATCTCAAGTGAATCTGAGCAAACTCGTGATAAAACTTCAAAAAAGAGTTCAGTTTGGACCCCTAAGATCTGGAATGTTTTCCACCGCACCAAGAAAAAGACATCAAGCCTTACCGAGACAGAAAAATCTGAGATTGTCGATTTTCTGCAAGAGACTGGTGTAGTTACATTTGATTATATTCAACACGTTCCAGATGCTGATAAAGAGATTGTTGAAAGCGGATTGCACAAATTGGTTATGGAATCATTTTTTGATATGCAAAATAGACTTGGAACTCCAAGTGAAGAGGATGGTGACGAAGAAGTAAGTGAAGAGGAAAAAGCTCGCAGAGCAGCTAGAGCTAAAGCAGCAGCAAAGGTAAGTCACTACAAATATACTGCAGCAAAACAAAAGACAATCACAAGAAAGTCTAAACAGGTTCTCTCTTTGAAAAAGGTTATTGCTAGATATGAGCCACATCAAATGGTTGGCAACATTGGAACTTGGTATAACAAATACAAAGATAACCCAAAGCTATTCAGTGAAGTTAACCTTGATGACCCATTCTTTCAAAGACGTGAGGTTCGTTTTGTAATTGATAATGAAGCATATGATATTTTCAGTGAAATGGTTAATTACGCAACCGTAAAAATCAGGGTGAACCGTAAAGGGCAAAGACCATTTATCGACGAAGTGACAATCGATAAAAAATATCTAGAGAATAGCGGTCAGACAGCTATGCTTTCGTACGCAAGAATGGGTGATGACGCTCAAAGTTTTGAATACGCAGCCCAGTGGAGTTTACGTGGCGGTCACCTTTATCCAAAGCAACCACGTTGGAAAAAAGGTGAACTAATGGCTGTTACATTAGCCGCGCCAGTTGAGCCACATACAATTGAAGCTGAATCGGATCTAGATGAATTGGAAGAGTTGGGTATTGCAAGAGTTAGTGTAGAGCTGCGCTATAAAAGATTTGGCAAGGTATACGAAGATAAAAAAGGACTGGCACTATCTCCTGCAGTTGGCGAGCCAATCATGGAGAAAACCATTTATATGGATGATGATAGTGACAATCTTCAATATCGTTTGATTTACCATCATAAAAAGGCCGGTAAAGTTAAAGATGAGAAATGGCGTACAGTTGATGGAGGCTATATTTATTGTGCTCCAACAGAGATGATAGTTAATAAGATTACCGATCTTGTTGAAAAGCTGGTTAATTAGAAAAACATTAGCATTTCCCGTTTAGCCTACTGGCTAAACGGGAAATTACCCTTAATCTTTATATGTTTGCATTACGCCCTTAAAAATAACTGCTGGTGTATAAAGCAGTATATTAAGTAACAAGTTGTAATTATCTGTTTTATATTGAAAAACTAGTTCTCAATAGTGAAATAATTATCCGCCATTCCCTTGACTAAGGAGTAATTTGTAACTTTAGTTATAATGTGGACGTCTAAAAATTTGTTGTTCCGTTTAGGAGAGTTGAGATGCAAAACTTAATGAAAAGATTAGGGTTAATACTTGCCGTCAGCATATTTACTCTATCCAGCATATCTTGTGAAAAAGGCCCAGATCCCAAAAAAATGCAGCAAGCAGCTGAAGAAAAATCACAAGAAGCCCAGCCGCAACAACAAATAGCACCCGCGCATCAGCAAATACCCGAGTATAAAGAGATGATTATGTGGAATGAGATGAACTTTGCTCCCCATTTCATCTTAGATGGTCCCTATAAAGGGATGGGGTTTGGAGACAAAGTTATCCCAATTTTGATGGATGCTCTTCCAGAATATAATCACAAAACTTTTACCGGTAATACTGCTCTTATGATTGAAAGATCAAAGAATGGAGAGCATGTTTGCACTATTAACTTCATTAAGACAGAAGAGCGTAAAGAGTATGTGTACTTTTCACTACCATATATTTTTGTATTGCCAAATGGCTTAATAATAAGGGAAGAAGACAAGGGTAAATTTGATAAATATATCGATAGTGAAGGGAAAATTTCACTAACATCACTACTTAAAACTAGCGATTTAAAATTTGGAGTATCGGGTAAAACAGCCTACGGAAAAGGGGTCGACCCATTAATATCAGCAAATAAAGACAACCCTAATGTAGTGGCTCGCTACGGTAAGGATCTGACTGAAGGTCTATTGCAAATGCTCGATTTAAAACGGATTGATTACATGCTTACATATCCAGATATGCGCAGTTTTCTGACAAAGAAGCTGAATATACAATCTAAATTAAGATACATCACCGTGGCTGAGATGCCAAAAGATTACCTGCTTGAAGCCCACGTTGGTTGTGCTAAAAACACCTGGGGGCAGGAGCTTATTGAAAAAATCGACAACTTAATAACAACTACTGATTTAATTGATAAAACCGCAGATTATTATAGTTACTGGCTTGATGAGAATGACAAAAAGATCTACCAGGGGCTATTTGAAAAAGTAGTAAAAAGTAAGCAGGAAAAAAGATGAAACCACAAAGAACTTATGCTGCCAAATTAATAGGGGTATTAATAGCATTCTTTTATATGTTTGTTTGGTTTACAGGATACTCACTAGCAGCTGAGTCTGAATCAAATTTTGGGGATCTGATTTTTGAAGAAGGAAACGATTGGGGTGAAATAAAATGGTATAAGCATGATTTCCCCCCATATTTCATTCTTGATGGACAATATAAAGATACGGGGATTTTGGACCAAGTTTTTCCATCAATAAGCAAAAATATGCCTGAATTTACGCATGAGCACTTTATAACAAATAATGCAGGGTATTTTCGTAGAGTTAACAATGGAGATGATGTTTGCGTTTATAGTTTTATAAAAACCGAGCAAAGGGAAAAATTACTATATTTTTCAGCCCCATATTTTTATATCTTACAGAATGCAGTTTTTATAAGGGAAGAGGATAAAGCCAAATTCTCCCAGTATATAAACGCTAAAGGGAGAATATCCCTGTCAAAACTGATACTAAATGAGCAGATTAATTTTGGCGTTAAAAAAAGCGTCGCTTACGGAAAAAATGTAGACCAGATTATCCAGCAAAATTTAGATAGGCCAAATGTGATTGTTCGCAAAGGTAAGGATCTTACCGAGGGGCTCCTTAAAATGCTTAGTCTAAAACGGATAGATTACATGCTAGCCTATGATGAAAGCGTAGGCTTCCTTTCCAAAAAATTGAATTTAAAGACAAAGTTCATGTACATTCCCGTAGCTGAAATGCCAGAAAATTATTTAATAAGAGGTCATATGGCGTGCCCCAAAACCATATGGGGTAGGGCCGTAATAGATAAATTAAATAGGATTATTAAAGATAAAAAGCTAGTTAAAATATCAACAGACCAGTATACAAAATGGCTAACCGACGATGCAAAAAAAGAGTATCTGCAACTAATAAAAGTGATTAAATGAAAGGCAAACTCTCAAATAGAAGATTTATTAACTATTTACTGCATGACTATGCTGTACAGCATCTAATAATCTCAATAACCGTATTTAGTTTTGTAATAACTCTAATTTTTTCCCTTATCCAATTAAGCTTGGATTATCGGGCTGATATGAGAAAAATTGAGAGTGCATTTACTCAAATTGAAAAGAGTAGCTTAATACCATTAACGAATAATATTTGGTTTGTTAATGATGAACAGGTTCGACTGCAGTTAGATAGCTTTCTACAGTTTCCCTTTGTTGAAATGGCCATGGTTGCAGAAAACTCTGGTTCAGTTATTGCTACAGGTGAAATTATCTCAACAGACATTATCTCAAAAGAGTTTAAATTAGCTAAAGATAGTGTAGATGTAGGCAGCTTGATAATAGTTGCAGGGGTGGATGAGATTTTTGACCGTCTTATGCACCAATTTTTCATTAACTTTATGGATTATGCCGTAAAGATATTCCTGGTATCTGGTTTTAGTATCTATGTACTTAATAAGTTAATAATTCGACATCTTGCGAATATTTCTAACTTTTTGAGTAACATCAATATGGAACAGTTAGATGCTGTCGAGCTGAAGTTAGATCGAAAGCAAATTTCAGCAGCAAAACATGATTCTTTAGAGCAATTGGTTTTATCGATTAATTCGATGCGGCAAAGGTTAAATGATTCATATCAAAGGTTAGATGCATTCAAGACGGAGTTGGAACACAAAGTTGAAGAGCGAACAGTAGCATTAAAAGATGCCAAAGAGGATGCAGAAGCAGCAAATAAAGCTAAGAGCCATTTTCTTGCAAATATGTCGCATGAAATCCGTACCCCTATGAATGCGATACTTGGTTTTTCTGAGATAATGATGGAGAAAGTAACAGACCAGCAGCTGTCACACTATGTAGAGTCAATTAACTCCAGTGGCAAATCCCTATTAAGTCTAATCAATGACATTTTGGATCTATCTAAAGTGGAATCAGGAAAGATGCAGCTCGAGTGCTCAGCAGTATCGTTGGCAAGTCTTATTAAGGAGATGCAAGTAGTATTCGGACAAAGATTATCTGAGAAGAATCTAAACTTGATAATCGACATACCTAGAGACTTCCCCAACGCTTTAGTGATGGATGATGCAAGAGTACGCCAAGTTTTAATTAACCTAATCGGTAATGCGATAAAGTTCACCGATGCAGGGCATATAAAGATTTCTCTAACTCAAAGAACCTCTATGAACTATGAAAGAAGCTGCTTAGACTTTGCGCTAGCAGTCGAAGATACAGGGATGGGTATACCACAAGAGGACCAAATCGCAATATTCAGTGCTTTTTCACAAATGGATGGGCAAAAGTTCTCCAAGTTTGGAGGGACAGGACTTGGTCTGGCAATTTCATCACAATTGATAAAAGCGATGGGGGGGGAGATAAAAGTTGATAGCCAGGTTGGCAAAGGTTCAACTTTCTTCCTTGAGTTTAAAGATATAGAGGTAGCGTCAGTAGATGATATTGCAAAGCAAAACAGTAATTTTGATTATTCTAATATCCAGTTTGAAAACAGCATAGTGATAGTTGCCGATGATATTGATTTTAACCGAGAGTTAATTTGTGGGTTTTTAGAAGGATTGGACTTAGAAATAATCGAAGCAAAAAATGGTAGAGAAGCATTTGATAAAACTAAGGAATATAAGGCTGACATTGTATTAATGGATATCAGAATGCCAGAGATGAATGGTTATGATGCAACAAATCTATTAAGAGAAGATCCCAAGTTTAAAGATATCCCAGTTATAGCCGTCACCGCATCGGTAATGAAAGAGGATATAGAAAACTTGGAATATGTATTTAACTCCTATCTAAAAAAACCAATTAGCAAAATGCAGTTATTTAAAGAACTAACTCAGTATCTACCATATTCAGAAAAAGAAGTTAGCAGTGCAGATGATATTGAAACAACAGCAGAAATAGAGCCATTAGTAAAAATAAAAGAGTACCAGGACTTATTAGGTATATTGAAAGGTCGATACGTCGAACTTGAAGAATTATCAAATGAACTAGCCATAGATAAAGTTGAAATAGTAGCAGAAGAGCTGAAGAAATTAGCTGTTGAATATAAGTGCAAGGCCCTAAGCAATTGGGCTAATGAACTGGCAAATGCAGCCTATATATTTGATATAGAGCGGATGCAAAAACTTTTCCTTGAGCTGCAAAAGCTTATATTTGAGCCGCAAAAAAGTACGCAAGATCAAGGTATGGAGTGAAAATATAATGGCCGAAATTGAAGAAAATAAACAGCGCATTCTGGTAGTAGATGATACTCAGAAGAATATTCAGGTAATAGGGGCAATTCTGCGTGAGAGAGACTATCTAATAAGCATAGCCAGCAGTGGGGCAATGGCACTTAAAACGATAGAAAATACCATGCCTGACCTGATTCTGTTAGATATAATGATGCCAGACATGGATGGATATGAAACATGTAAAAGGATAAAAGCCAATCCGGCAACAAAAGCCATCCCTATAATGTTTTTAAGCGCAATCACGGAAACTCTGGATAAAGTAAAGGCATTCGAATTAGGAGCTGTAGACTATGTAACCAAGCCAATTGAAGCAAAAGAGCTATTGGCCAGAGTTCACACCCACCTCAAGATAGATTCACTGCAAAAAGAATTAAAATACATAAATAAAAACTTAGAACAACTGGTAGATATGCGCACCCATGAGCTGCAACAAACTCAGTCATATTTAGAGAACGTTATTGATTCAATGCCATCGAGTATTATTGGGATTGATTTAGAAGGGGATATTATAAATCTCAACGAGCAGGCAGAACGCCAAGCTTCCTTCTATTCTGGGGATGTCGAACGCAGGAATGTAAGAGAAGTTTTTCCTGAGTTTTCTGAGTATTACCCTCAAATATTTGAGGCTCTTAACAAAGGTGAAGTATTCAAACATAATAAGATACATACTCAAACTGATTCAAAACAGCGATTCATAAATATTAATGTTTATCCTCTTTTAGTTAAATATACAGTCGTTGGTGGTGTAATTCGTGTAGATGATGTTACCGAAGCAATAAAGCTTGAGAAGATAAAAAACAGATTTGAGAAAGAGAAAATGACAGCGCTGGGGGATATCGTAATTGGTGTGGCCCACGAGATTAACACACCAATTGGCACAGCGATAACTGCAGCATCTTTTCTAAAAGGGAAGACAGAAAACCTGGGGGAGCTATTTCAGCAAGGCAACATGACCAGGCGAGATTTCGAAACCTACATGGATTCTGCCATGCAATTTGAAACAATGGTACTTTCAAATATGCAAAGGGTAGCAGTTTTAGTTTCACATTTTAAAGAGATAGCAGTTGATTATGAAGGCGATAAGATAAGCTGCTTTAATCTTAAAGACAAAATAAACGCCATCATTGACTCGCTCATGTTCGAGATAAATGAAAGAAAATGCACCATAGAATTAAACTGCCCAGAAGAGTTTGAGATAAAACTTCAACAAAAGTCATTTAACCAAGTATTGGGTAACCTGCTAACCAACTCCCTGATTCATGGGTTTGAAGATAAAGATGACGGGATTATAAATATTGATATAGAGGCCAACCCAGATGTAGTGGTCATACACTATAGCGATAACGGCAAAGGGATAGCAAAAGAAGACCAGGATAAAGTATTTTCACCATTTTTCACCACCAAAAGGGGTAGTGAATGTGTCGGCCTTGGTTTATCCATTCTGTATAACTTGGTGACTTTACGGATGGAGGGTAAAATTGATTTTAGTAACTTACCAGGTAAAGGTTTAAGCTTCAAAATAGAACTGCCACAGGTGATTTAACCAAGCAGCCCACACTTTTCATCAAGCAACCCACACTATTCATCAACTAAACGAGCATTATTCATAAAATGCAGTTGCAGTACTCACTATGATTGTTCATTATTCTAAATAAGAAAAAACAACCAAGGAATGAAGATGACAGAGATAGTTATTGACCATAACAAGTGCAATAGAGATGGAATTTGTGCCGCATCGTGTCCGCTGCATCTATTTAAAATAGATGAAGAGACAAACATTCCATATCTAGATGAAAAAAAGGCAGATAGTTGCATAAACTGCGGACACTGCATCTCAGTCTGTTCACAAGATGCCTTAACTCTCAATGGAACCTCACCAGAACAACTTACCCAAATCAAGCCAGAGCTAATAGCTTCAACAGAAACAGTAAAGCAGCTGTTAAGAACAAGAAGATCTATTCGTAAATTTAAAGATAAATCGGTAGATAAAGAGACATTAGTTAAGCTAATAGACATGGCAAATCACGCTCCAACTGGACGTAATCTACACGAGATATCCTGGAAGCTCATTGATGATAAGAAAAAAGTTAGAGAATTGGCATGGATGGTAGTTGAGTGGATGAAAAGGGTTAGTCAAGTTGATAAAAAGTTAGCTGAATACTTTCAAGGAGCTATAAAATCATGGGAAAAAGGACATGATAATGTACTCAGAGGGGCTCCGGCATTTGCAATAGCCGTTGCTCCGAAAGATGCAGCGTGTGCGGTAGAGGATGGAGCTACAGCAATAGCTTATCTGGAATTAGCTGCTCATTCGTTAAATCTTGGTACCTGTTGGGCAGGGTATTTTTACTTTGCTGTAAATTCAAGCCCAGATATTAGAAAATACCTGGCTATATCTGATGATGAAAAGTGTGTTGGAGCAGCGATGCTAGGCTACCCAAGTTTTAAATATTACCGCATACCTTCGCGTGATCCAGCACCAATAGAATGGATATAAATCTAAAGATCCCACCAGTAGTACAGGGGATAATCGCAGCTATATTAACGTGGTTTTGTGGCGAGTTTATACCTCTGTATAAAATTAATATCCCCTACCAGATAGTGATTGTTTCCATACTCTTTTTTGTAGGTGGGGTGGTTGCTCTTTTAGGTGTATATGCATTTAGAAAAATGAGTACAACAGTTGATCCAAGATACCCAGATAAAGCATCCTCTCTTGTAGTTATAGGAATCTATAAATACTCACGCAACCCAATGTATCTCGGTATTTTGCTTGTGTTAGCGGGGTGGGCTTTGTTTTTTAGCGCTATCTCTGGTTTTATTGTCCCACCAGCTTTTGCGGTATTTATAAATCAATTCCAGATAAAGCCAGAAGAAGTGGCGCTAAAACAGAAGTTTGGTGAAGACTATGAGTGCTATCTTAAAGGCGTAAGGCGCTGGTTATAGTTTGAAATTATGAATTCTGACTGGAGAATTTAAATGAGAAATCTAGATGAATATCTACAGCGCATAGGTTTTCAAGGCGAGCCAAAAGTAGATCTTGAAACATTAATTAGGCTACATAGATGCCAGGCATTCAGTATTCCGTTTGAAAATTTTGATGTCCATGTAAATGACAAAGTTGATATAGATAAAGCAGCTGTATTAGAAAAATTAATTAAAAATGGCAGAGGCGGCTATTGCTATGAACTTAATGGAGCATTCTATGACCTATTAACAGCAATAGGTTTTAAAGTTAAGTACTTGGTTTCACGCCCCATGATGGGATATTCCGAGCTAAGACCAAAAACCCACATGATATTAATGGTAGAGCTGCAGGGGGAACAATATCTGGCCGATGTTGGCTTCACGGCTCTAAATATAATAGAACCTCTTAAAATAGAATCAGGAACTGTTCACCACCAATACGGGCAGTGTTTCAGAATCATAGAAGATGCAGAACGTGGATATATCTTTCAATCCAAGTCTGGGAATGATTGGGAATCACGCTACTCATTCGACCTAACAGAGCAGCAATATATAGATTTCGAACTGGCCAATTTCTACAACTCCAATTCAACTGAATCAATTTGTACCAATATGATTATTGCCGGCATCTATTCAGAGCAGGGGCGAGTTCGGCTGTTAAATAACAAGCTTGAAATAAGGCTAGAAGATAAAAATGAAGATATTCAGGTAGAGAGTGAAGAGCATCTAGCAAACCTATTAAAGCAGTTTTTTAATATTAAGTTAGAAACTTCAAAGCTGGATAAACTATTTGCGCGGATGAGCTCCAAATAAGTCTAAAATCAACCACCACCTTTCCAAATCAAGCCCAGCATTACTTTCCAATAATTAGTAATATTTTTACCGGACAGAAATGTTCAACTATATGAATTTGGGCCTGTTTATCCTTACAGAGCCCAAATATCCACTATTTGCAGCTAAACATCACACGTATGAAAAACCTTATCTAAAGATATTCTTCCCGGCCCAATAAGAATCAAACCTAAGAAAAGAACAGCAGCCTCAAGTGCATGAGAATATTTCATAAATGGGTCGCCTAAACCAATATGCATAGCAGTAGCAACCGCCATAGTACAAAATAAGAAAAAACATGCCGGACGCATTAATAATCCAAGCAGTAAAAACAGCCCGCCAGCAAATTCAGAAACCGCAGCCATAAATCCAAAAAATGTATGGAAAGAGTCAATACCGATAAAAGAGATAGCACCACCAAGATTAACCCAAAGCTCAGGGCCGCCAGATAGTTTAGGGAATCCATGCAGCATAAATGCAGCACCAATACCAATTCTAATAATTAACAGCCCAATATCCCTATGAGTTTTATCTGCAAACATTTTCCATTGCTCCGTAGCTATAATTTATTCCGTATTAATATTTAATTTGTCAGTATTAATATCTAATATAGAACTGGTTGGGGAAAATGCAATAAAATTGGGTGTTTAGCTGCTTTTAATCGCAGATAATGGAAGGTGTGCATAGATGCAAACTCCACTTTTATCCTGCAGATTTTCAGCATAAACATGGCCCTGGTGATATTTGCAGATTAGCTTAACAATATAAAGCCCAAGACCAAGATGGTTAGAATTTTCAAGGTTTTTACGCATAGAAACCATAGGGGAGAAAATCTCAGATACATTTTCAGGTAGAATAGTTTTCCCCTGATTGGAGATAGCCATAACTGCGTAGCCATTATTATGATCGAGCTGCACCTTAATTGGAGTTTTAGCTTTATGAAAATCTACAGCATTACCAAAAATCTTATCCAACATCTGCGCAAATAGATCTTTATTACCCACGATATGAATATCTTTCTCAGATAAACAACTCTCAATAGTTATCGACTCAAAGCAAGATTGATAACCCTCGCAATATGAGCTTAATAATTCCTTAATATCGATAATATCGCTCGGGGCTGATTCCAGAGTTTTTTCCAACCTGGTTGCCTCACTCATAGCTGACAACATCTGCTTTAACCTGTGCGCGCCTTCGCTAGCGCGCTGGTGATAAATCTTAATATCCTCCGGAACCTCACACATAGAGATATTATCCAGCGACGAACTCACAATCGCCAAAGGGGTTTTAAGCTCATGCGAGAGCCTGCCAGACATGTTTTCCAGATAACTCGTATATTGCGACACTCTATCAATCATATTAGAAAAATTATGCGCTAGGTCGGTAATTTCATCGTTAGCATTATCCACAAATGGCATATCGCTAATAATCCTGCCATCTTTGGATATAGAATTATTGGTATAGCGCTGCAGGCGCAGGATCTTTCTGGAGATATGGGTAGTAAGATAAATCAGCAAGGTAAGAGTAATAAGAAAGGCGAGGATAGATATGTCTATCATCCGCTCCATCGCTTTATTCTGTAGGGAGAGAATCTTATTGCTGGTCTTTTCAACTATTACAGCACCAATTACGCTGCCGTCCTTTTTTACCGGGTATGCAGCGGATAGGATAACCGCGCGATTATCCGGTGTAGGGTGCCATGATTGAAAGGGTATTCCTGCCAAGGCTTTTTTACTACTAATATCCGAAATATGGCTGCTACCATACTGGCTATCGGCAAAGTTTGAGGTTGGCTGCTTCAATATAAAACGGTAGATAGATTTTCTAACAGTGGTCAGAATTGATTCTCTTTCACTGTTTATATCCCCGTTTTTAATATTATCTATTGCAGCCAATACCGTACCGTTAGTATTGATTGCCCAATAACGCAGCCCATCTTGATTAAAATCAGAGATAGCTTTTTGTAAAGGGATAGAAGGGGATGAGATAGAGTAAGATTCAGCAGGTGCTTTCTCAGCAGTTGTCTTTATCCTATTGGTTTCATCGGTAGCCTTAATAAGGGCATCGGCATCAAAAACAGAGATTGAAAGATTATTTGGAATCAGCGATTTGGGTATTTTCAGCTCAAGGTTATAACCGTTGCTACTCTCTTCCCAATATCCATTAATCCGTGGTTCGTTAGTTGTTTGTTCATTAGCTCCTGTACCGTCTTTATTCTTTAAAATTCGAGCAAAAACATTACCTGGAGCAGCAGTATAAATCACATAGTTTGTAGAGCTGTTCGCGCCATTTGCAGAGACTACTATTCGGTCATAAGAGTTAGTGCGGTCATGAAAGCTTGTTTGGTGATGGAAGCTGGAGCTAGGGTTAAAATAGCGAATGTCGTTATCTACCACTTTAATAAATAGATAATAATACCGGCTGTCAGCAGTCAAAAAAGTATCTGCTAAAACCTCATTTTGCACTAAGCCATCTTGTACTAAATTAGCACTAGCAACACTTGGTATCTCATTAGCTAAAATAGAGAATGCCGGTTTTATATGCTTTGGCCATTCATCAAAATAACCATCTAAAAGGGGCTGGAAATTAATCGGGTAAGCGTATATAGATTTACCAGTTGCAGATTGTTGTGAAGCCACAAAGTCATCTGCATGATTACCCATAACAGTAGCGGCCAAACGAGAATAGTTAGTCAGCAAACTTTGCTCGTTATCGCGTAAAAACTGCTCTAAATTTTTAACAAAAGAATAGCCAATTAAAGGGATGCAAAAGGGGATAATCAGTAGCAAAAAAAGCTTAACCCGAAGAGATATCCTTGGCCTAAAGCCGTTAAGTTGCGGCCGGTTTTTTTGCGGACGTTTTTTATCTGTTGTGGGGGGCTTTACTCCGACTTCCATCGGTATCCCATACCGTAAACGGTCTCAACCATATCAAACTCAGCGTCAGTAACAGCAAACTTCTTCCTAATCCTTTTAATATGCGAGGTAATAGTGTTGTCATCTACAAAAATATTCGCATCTTTCATCAACTGCTCACGGCTTTTCACATGTCCCGGACGCTTAGCAATGGTATACACCATCCAAAATTCAGTAACCGTCAGGTCAACAAGGTTACCTTTCCATTTAATAAGCATACGGCTGTTATCAATCTCAAGGTCACCATGTTTAATCAACTGCTCTTTTTGCGTAGGTTGCTTTAAAGCTTCCATACGGCGGAAGATCGCCGCAATACGGGCAGAAAGGTGGGGCAGGCTAATATCCTTAGTCAAATAATCATCGGCGCCAAGGCGCAGGCCAGATATAAGGTCTAAGTCACTATCACGCGCAGTCAAAAAGATAATAGGAACAGTAGAGTCAATAGCGCGAATATCCCGGCAAAGATCGAACCCACCCTCAATTTCATCTCCAAGACCAATATCAAGCAGGATTAAATCCGGCAGAATATTTTCCAACGCCTTCCATGCTTCAGGGCGAGATGCATAAGTCTTAACGCTATACCCCTGTTTAGAAAGCATATCCGAGTAGTTGTCACTAATCGCTTTTTCATCTTCAACTATTGCAATTGTTTTTGCCATTAAATCCTACCATCGTGTGTTGCCATCTTATTGCCACATTTAATCGGTGGATCTACATCATCTCGCAATCTCCAGAACATCTCAAGTTGATTTAATAACTCTTGGAATATGAACAAAACATCGAGTTAACAGGAGAATGAAATGAAACTAAATACTACTAAAACAAGCATACTTAAAACAGCGGTGGCAGCATGCGCAGTAGTCGGCACAATCGTAGCAACACCAGCATTTGCCGAGATATCGTTAGAACAATTGGAATACGCCAATCTGGCGCCATACGAGAACACCTCAAACATACCAACCGCAACCTCATTAGGTGGAATGGGGGTAGGAGCAATCATAGGTGGGATATTCGGTGGACCAGCCGGAGCAATTATCGGTGGAGTCGGTGGGCTAGCAGTAGCAGATAACGAGCATAATAGTCAGGCACTTGCAGATGCAAATATCAAAGCTGGAGAGGTAGAATCACAACTACAAATCGCCCAGCTAGAGCTAAAAAATGCCAAGATGATACTAAAAGAGCAAGAAGATAGACAAAGCATACAGCTAGCATCGCTACAAAACGACATCATGCACCGTGAATCACTAACGGTAGAAACCAACGAAACCATGAGCGCGATATCAAACGGATTCACCATGGCAGTGCAGTTTCGTAGTTCCAGCTTTGATATAGAGCAGCATTACAAAAAACAGTTAACAAAACTCGCCAGCTCACTAAATACCCTCAGCAAGATAGAGGTAGAGCTAAGCGGATTCACCGACCCTCGTGGCGATATAGTAGCTAATTTAGAGCTATCCAGAAAAAGGGTAGAGGAGGTTAAAAAAGTACTGGTAGAAGCAGGGGTAACAAAAGAGAGAATCACCGCATCCTCATTAGGTGAGGGTGAGTTAATGTGCACCATGGAAGATACAAAAGGCTACCAGTTCGAGAGAAGGGTAGAGATATCATTCAGATTTTTAACAGAAGATGGGGGTGGCAGAATAGCGCAAAACTAATTATTAAAAGATTGATTTAAAAATATCCTGAGAGTGCCGGTGTTCCGCCGGCACAAACTCATTAAGAAAAGTTAAAGCTCCTGGTTGTAAAGATGGTCGGATTTTTTGCATTGAATTTTTCAAGATTCCTGAGCGTAGCCGAAGGGTCAAGAAAAATTAAAGAAAAGAATTGGCTTCACTCTTCAGCCCAACCTACGCTCTGGATAAACCAAGGCCGAAGTGTCAACATAATAAAAACTAAACCTTCTTCACTAAATAACCATTTTGGTCCAGATAAAAAACATCAAAATCATTAGCTAAAAACAGCCCCCCACTAAAAGCATCCTGAGCCTCATTTTCTAAAGCCATAATCGAGTTCTCATCGTCACCAAAATTTTGATATCGTGGGCTAAAGTGAGTTAATACAAGATTGCCGATAGATGCACTCTCCGCAAATTCAGCAATGCGCTTTGCAGAGCAGTGTTGGTAATCACTGCTAACTTTCTCCTCCACTTTTGCCGTATACGTTGCCTCATGTATTAAAACATTAACCTGCTTAGAATATTCAGCAAGCAGAGCAGGGGTGTCATTATCGCCGGCAATAATAACCCTACGTGGCAACCTTCCTTCCAATAAATAATCATCGCAAATTAAAGCGTCACCGCTGGGAAGCATTACATCCTCACCACTTTGCAGAAAACCCCAGATTGGCCCCGCAGCAACTCCATCATTCTTTAGCTTCTCAACATCCAATTTGCGCTTAATATTCTTCTCAATAAAACAAAAAGCAAAAGATGGAATTCCATGTGATAACTCAGCAATCTCAACTAAAAAATCATCAAACTTAAGCTGTCCCTTAACAGGCTCAATCTGTTCCACGATAGCCTCAATCTCAATAAAATTAATCTTAAATGAAAGCGTAAGCTGAGAGCCAGCCTGAACACCTTCAAGAAAATTCTTTATAGCTTTTGGGGCAACAATAGTTAACGGCTCACTTCTACCTAACATAGCTGCACTAGCTAAAATACCAGGCAATCCATAACAATGGTCACCATGAATATGGGATATAAAAATAGCCTGCAGATGCATCAAAGATAAATTTGTATGCAAAATTTGATGCTGCGTACCCTCACCACAATCAACAAGATACCAAGGCTTAGCGCTAGCCATCTTAATAGCAACACCAGCTACATTTCTTGCTTTTGTAGGAGTACCAGCCGAAGTACCCAGGAAAATTAACTCCATAACAACCTTTAAATTACATTTGCCAAATATCACCTAATCATATAACAAACAGGTTACTTTGCATTATATTTTCTGCCAGCTGGGTGGGGTAGAAGAGTAGGGTTGTACAGATGCTTATAAACCCTCAATGTAGCTACTCGCATTAATGAGGAATTGTTTTTCGATAGTTTCTTATTTTAGGATATCTTTGTTTATCAATGGTTTATCTGAAAAGCAAGATTGTCCCTTCGAAGGGACAATTCAGGATATATTGTAAGGTGTTGATTGTTATGGAAATGTCTTTTTTCAAAAAACATTAAAAGAGACAAAAGTGTCTCAAATGCTTAGTCATAGACCTTAGAGGTTATTATATTGCAAATACTACTTATATAGTGGTAAATACGATATAAAAGTATTATTCAAATCGTATAATAAGCATTTAGTAAGTCATAAAAGATGGAGTTTATTGCTTATCGTTCCCATGCTTAGCGTGGGAATGCATATCCAACCTTTAATAAGCCGTTCGTGCTGAGCCACTATGCAAACACGTTATTCCCATGAATCTAGGTAGGGTGGGCATTGCCCACCATCAGAAACCGGTCGTGCTGAACGCAAACAATGGTCTCAACTAACCATTTAGGATAATTTCTATTTATTAACTTGGTATCGTAAGCAAAATAAATGATATTTTTTAGTTTTTGTTGTTGAAATAATCGATAAAGGAATTATGTTTTATAAAGGATGAAAATAAAGTTTCAATTAATTTGAAAGGACAAATTGTGGATAATTTGAATATAAAAAACAGAATATTACAGATTTGTTACATGTTTTTTTTCATCCTGTCGATTAAGGCAACATACGCGGAAACAATAAAAATTGCCGTTGATGCTGCCGGATGGCCTCCATTTGTATATGAAGATCCCAAAACAGGAAAAGCTTCTGGTGCATCTTTTGATATATTACGAGAAATATTAACTCGTGCAAATCTTGATTTTGAAATCAAATTTTTACCTTGGAAACGTTGTTTAATATTAGGTGCGAATGGTGATTTTGATCTCGTAATGGATGGAACTTTTTCTGCTGAAAGAGACAAATCATTTTTTTTCACAGAACCATTTTATACAATCAATAGCGCACTATATTATTCAGTTAAGCAACATCCACAAGAGCCTCCAAAGATTAATCAAATAGAGGATTATAAAAATCATTCATTCTGTGGTTTATTTGGTTACAACTATTCAATGTATAATATTCCAAATAAGAATATTTTTTCACAATCATATATCGAAGAACACAGATTGAAATTATTACACGCTGGCCGCTGTGATTTTCTTATTGGTGATATAGAAATTTTACAAGGATTTGAAAAAATGGGGATAATTAGCTTAGATAAATTAAAACGTATTCCAATCATAGGTGCCGAGCCAAAACAATTCTTCATGCTGTTATCTCGCAAAAACAGTAGCAATATAAAATTAGTCGATTTAATTAATCAGGGGCTCGAAAAATTAAAAAAAGATGGCACCTACCAACAAATATTTAAGAGCTATGGAATAGAGTCCAATGCTGAAAAAGTCAATTAACTCTAATTTTCTCTTTTTCTCATGCTCTGCGCGGGAATGCATATCCAACCGTTAATAAGCCGTTCGTGCTGAGTCAGGTAGGGTGGGCATTGCCCACATATATTTAAATCATTCTTACCTATCTCTGTCATTCCCGCTCCCCACCTCGTCATTCCCGCGTAGGCGTACTACTGTCCTGAATAAATACCCATGATTGGTCAAAAGGGTAGCAGGCTCAGGTTGTATAGCGTGGCGGTATTTTTTAAACTTAAATTTTTCAAGATTCCTGAGCGTAGCCGAAGGGTCAAGAAAAATTAATGAAAACAAGGGACTTCGGCTACGCCCAGCCAACTTGTTTTTCAGTGTTAAATATTCCGGACAGCAGTGTGCGGAAGCGGGAATCTCAAGAGCCCTTGCCCTGTCATTACAGGATTTATTTGGGTAATCCAATAAATAAGTCGGTAGATCGACTTGGATATCAATAGATATAAATTAATGTAGAATCTATCTTGTTTTATGACGAGCAACTGAGGTTGATATCAGCTGGTTTGTAAGTAGGTAATATGTGATAATTAGCAGGTGTTTATGTTTAAGATTTAGATGTCATGTCTGGCGTATAAAATTTGTATCTATAAGCGATGTAAAAAATTAACGTCTAATAATAGTTAGTTTTTACTCAAGGAGGGAGTTATCGAATACGCTGAAGAGTACTCAAAACCAGAAAAGCACAAGAGAATATTATTAGCTCTTTTACTAGGTATTTTGGCATATATTATTAATGAAAAATGGTATCTTCCATTTATTAATTGGTATGTTGAGACTGCACATTGCCATACTCCTTTCGGATACTCGGGGATTTCAGTAATGTGGTATGCCTTATTTGTAGGTTTACCACTTTTATGTGCCATTATGATAGGTCCCTTTACGGCACCAATCGGTTATAAAGGGCTTATCCAAAAACAATTTCCACCTAAAGGGGTTAAAGTCTACAAACCAACCAAAATAATACGAGGTTGGAAAAGTAGTTTAATGTCAATATTTCAGCTGTTAATCCCTATAGTCCTTATTATTTTTTCTATTTGGGGATACTTTCAAGTTGATAAAATGCCAAGCGAAGTGCCCGAAGATATTGACTATAGTGTATGCGAGAACTAACAAGAAAATTAAGTGGGACTGCTAACAGTTGGCTCGGTTTCGCTTCGCTTCACATTTTAGCCAACTATTAATCAGCCCCTTATTTGGGCGTTATGTTTTTAGTTATTTATGTAATATATAAGGAGCCACATGTTAATAAGCAACAAAAAAAATGGACATCTAAAAACGCTCAATAAAATGCTATCTGATGCACGTCAAGTTTATGTTGCAGTCGCTTTCTTAAAATCTTCTGGTTTATCAAGTGTATTGTCTGTGATCAAAAATGTTTTAGAAAATAAAGGTGTGGTAAACCTCATAATTGGTTTGGATCTTTATATAACAGACGCGGACGCATTATATGCTTTATATAAGCTGAAACAAAAATACAAAAGAATAAATCTATATTTATATAAGAGTAAAAATTCAACTTTTCACCCCAAAATATATTGTGTGAGTAACGCTAATAAAAAATCTACCTTGATTGGATCTGCGAACCTCACTAATGGGGGATTGAGCTCTAATATTGAGGCTTCGGTTTATACAAAAGACAATGAATTTCTCTTTGATCAAGTTGTTACTTTTTATAATGAGATAATCACTAATCCAGAGTGTGAAAGAGCTAGTTACTTAAAGATAAAAAAATATGAAGAAGAGTATCAAGTTTATAATAATGAAATAGAAAAGGCGAATAAGAAAGCCAAAAAAGTTATTAAAGAAACTCTTAACTCAAGTTTGGTATTGAAATGCTATAAAGAATATCGTTCAAATAGCAAAGAGATGAACGATCTTAAGCAAAAAAGAGAAAACTATAAAGAAGCTAAAAAATTAGTTAAGACGATAAACTCCAATAACATAAAAAATGAAAGTGATTTTATTTCTGTATACGAAAAATTAGTTGGCGCCGCTGGAAAAGGCTGGTTGTGGCACTCTGATTCAATGTATAGAAAAAAAAATATCGTAGCTAAAAGCTATATCAAGTTTATAAATTTTGTTGAAGTAGCTATAGATAAAAATACTTTAAAGCAATCACCTGAAGAAGTTTTTGAAAAAGTATTACCATTCAAAACTGATATTGATGGTCTTGGATTTAATGTCATTACCGAGTTATTGAATACGTTTGAGCCTACAAAATTTCCTGTTTTAAATATGAATCCAATAACCAGTATAAAATACCTGGTGGGAGAAGAGTTTAAAAAGGCTCAACATTTTAATAGCAAAGATTACAAAAATTACGCTTCATTTATGAGTACATTCTCAAAGGACATCGGTACAGAAGATTTTATAGAAACAGATCATTTTTTGAATTATATTTACTGGAAATATGCGAAAGCAAAAAAACATAACAAGGCATTTAAACGAAATTAAAACAGTGAGTTAGATTTAGCCATGCTCAAGTTTAGCCCACAACTTTTAGCCTATTATTATGAGCATTATGAGCATTATGAAATCAATGAGGTCAGAGTGAAGTTCTCCCAGTTGATTCTGAAACCAATATGGTAGGAACCTATTGATTTGACACTTCGGCTACGCTCAGCGATCTTTAATCAATATTGTATTCATAATCAAAAAAATGTAGATTCAACGCATATGGGTGTTCACGTTAAATGAACAATTTTATAAAGATTTAGGTCTATTTTGAGGCCCGATTATAGTTAGCAATATTTCTCATGCTTCAGTTTTTTATCTGAAAGTAATACTATAGTGATACAGTTATCTGAACCTAGGTAAATTGCATGAAAATCGAATTAGTTACCAACTTAGAAAAACAAACTACTAAACTTCTTGAAGGTATTGCATATAGGATTAACAAGTCATGGAAAGTGAAAGTATGAAAGATAGTCAAATTGAACCACCAACACCAAGAGTATTGTTAATGCTAGGAATATTATTACTAATAATTGGTGTTGCAATTGCAGGTTTTGTTGTTTTTGAAACATTGAATGTTTATGGACATGGTTTAGATCATCATTTTGTTGAGTCGATCGTTACTCAGTTGCAGACTAAAGTAGTATTAGAGTTTGATGGAAAAAACTTGGTATTGGGTTTGGCTGGTGCAAAAATACTAGCTTATGTATTGTTTGCAATGATGGCCGTATTGGGGAGTTCTTTTGCAGCCCTGTTCATCCGCTCCGGGGCAGAAATGCTGTCGCCGAAATATGGATATAAATTTGTTCAATTGAAACAAGACCTCAAAGTGTTATCAGACAAGATTGAGAAATACAGTCCGAAGATAAATAAATTTTAACAGCGCATCAACCATCATGCATACATGCACTAGAGCTCAAAATCACGAGCAATTTTCACCAGTTATTGCGGGAATCATGCGTCAAATGCGTTGACCGCGTTGCGCAACATGCTACACTCGTTAAATGATTAAGTCTTTTAAGCACAAAGGCCTGCAGCAGTTTTTCGAAACAGGAAGCACTAAAGGCATACAAACATCACACAGTAAAAAGCTTCGTATGCAGCTTGCTGCCTTAGATACAGCGCATTGCATTGATGATGTAAATATCCCTGGTTACAAACTTCATGAGCTTAAAGGAAATCGGAAAGGTATATGGTCAATTTCAGTCAGTGGGAATTGGCGCATGACGTTTGAATTTAAACAAGGTAATACTTACATTGTTAACTATGAGGATTATCACTAATGACTATGTATAACCCCCCTCATCCAGGAGAGTTTATTAAAGCCACATACATGGAGCCTTTTGGCTTGAGTTGTCGTTTTCTTGCATCTCAACTTGATGTTTCAGCTTCAACTCTTAGCAGGGTTTTGAAGGCTCAGAATGCGATTAGTCCTGAAATGTCGCTTCGTTTATCTATTGCGCTTGGTCGCACTCCAGAGAGCTGGCTTGCTATGCAAGATACATATGATCTATGGCAAGCTAAAAAGCGCTTGAAGCTTAATAATGTTCACAAAATTGATCTTCATCCCGCATAACATCGCAATAAACCATCTTGCTTTTGACTCTACACACTCAAACCGCTATGCGCTTTTTGACCACCTACTACTGGCAACAAATGACAAAAGGAAATCAGAGTAATAAATGGAAACAAAAGAATTTCAAACAGAATGGTGTTTACTTCAGAATCAGTTCGATAGCTATGAAAAGCACTCCCTGTATATAAAGTTACTAAGTATTATTGTTTTGTTGGCGGCAGAGGTTCTGGGCGTAATAAGTATTTTCATGCTGCTTATATTGGCGGTGCTATGGGTTCAAGATGCAATTTGGAAGACATTTCAATCACGTATAGAGCCAAGGCTGTTACAAATTGAAAAATACATCTTGGAGGGAAGAGGAGAGGGAAGCGAAAATGGTGTATGTCAATTCAACACTGAGTACCAGAAGGTTAGTTTAAGTGGATTATCTTTAATTATTGAGTACGCCAAGCAATCAATTCGGCCTACTGTAGCTTTCCCTCATCTAGTATTGATACTGATTTTATTGGTTCAATACATTCTTTAGTATAAAGCCCGTAGGTTGCGGGTGAAGAGTGAACCCCAACGTTTACCATTAGATTTAAACTGCGTAGTGCTGGGGTTTCTTTCCTTGATACTTATTTTTTCTTCAGCATGTCTTTGATGTTGGCAAACGGGTTATGTGTGGCGATATCTTCAGATGCCTCTTCTGTAGGACAACCTGTTGAATTCATGAATTTAGTGTGTTCCTCTTCATGACAGTAGGTACAAAGTAACTCCCAATTGCTGCCGTCAGCTGGATTATCATTGTGGTCACAGTTTTTGTGATGTACTTCTAGCTCAGATAAGTTGCTGCGCTCATATGCGCGTGTACAGCGGCCACAAACCCATGGAAACAACTTGAGAGCCTGTTCCCGATATCCTTTGGCACGCAAATCGGCATTTTGTCGAGCCGCAATAACTACATTATCCAGTTTACTGCTATCTTTGGTCATGATCTGCCTTTCTAAAACTTAATTATTCTACAATTTACCACTTTTTATGGATAAACAAAAAATAAAAGAGGCTAGTCTGTTTATTATTATCAATAACTGCAAATCATAAAAAATACGGAAATATAATTTCAATGTTGACACAATCACTCATCGGAGTAATATACGCCAAAATTCATATCAACTCATATGTTAGGAGGTAAGCAATGCAAAAACAGGTAATCAAAATATAACACCTCCCCAGAACAAATTCTGATTGGGAGGCTCAGCCTTCTAATCATAAGACCCTGATTAGCTTTGGCTGTCAGGGTTTTTTTATGGGTCGAAATTAGGAATTATCATGCCAGTTTATATGGAACTAAATAAGGGGAAGGTGCTGGTAAAAATTTACACTGATGAGATTGAATCTGAAGCAATAGACCAACTTATCAAGCTATCGAAATTACCGTTCATTCATTCACATATCGCAGCAATGCCCGATGTACATAGCGGCAAAGGTGCGACTATAGGTAGCATCATCCCAACAAAAGGGGTAATTATACCTGCTGCTGTTGGTGTAGATATTGGTTGCGGAATGCAGGCTGTGCGGCTAAACATGAAGCGCAAAGATCTACCAAATAATCTTGCTAAGTTACGCGCATCTATAGAGGATCTCGTACCAGTTGGGTTTACCATGAATCAACCCGGAAACGCGCATAAAAAAGCATGTAAAGATCTGGATGCAAGGCTTGATGCGATATTAAAAAAGCATCCAGAGTTGATGAAGATGGTAAAAAATCTTCCTCAGACCTGGGTGTGTCAAATGGGAACTTTAGGTGGTGGTAACCACTTTATAGAGATCTGCTATGACCAGCAAGATTCGGTGTGGATTATGCTCCATACAGGGAGTCGTGGCCTTGGTAATGCAATGGGGAGATATTTTATCTCTCTTGCCAAACGCAATATGCCGCCGGAAGTAAATCTGCCAAATAAAGATCTAGCCTACTTTACCGAAGGTACAGAGCTTTTTGATGATTATGTTGAGGCGGTTTTATGGGCTCAGGATTATGCTAAAACCAATCGCGATGTAATTATGCAGGAGGTATTATCAGTTGTTGATAAGAGTTCATCTTACCATCAATTAAAACGCAGCATAATCGACTGCCACCATAACTATGTGGCACAAGAGACCCACTTTGGTGAAAAGGTTTTTGTTACTCGCAAAGGTGCAATTCGTGCAGCTAAAGGTGAGATTGGAATTATTCCCGGCAGCATGGGTGCAAAGTCATTTATTGTAGAAGGGATAGGTAACGAGGATTCTTTTCAATCTTGTTCTCATGGAGCCGGTAGAAAGATGAGTCGTAGCAAGGCAAAAAGGTCATTTACCAAAAAGGATCTTGAGGTACAAACTAAAGGTATTGAATGCCGCAAGGACAAAGATGTTTTGGATGAGATTCCGAGCGCGTATAAAAACATCGATTCGGTTATGAAGAAACAAAGTGACCTAGTGAAAATCAAATATACCTTAAAGCAGGTTATCTGCATTAAAGGTTAATACGAAGAAACCAAAGGGGAAACCATGAAATATAGAAACCATGTAGTGCACAACCCATTGCTACGTAAGGGTGGCGTACATCAAAAATCACGCAGTTCGCAGCGTTCTAGCAGCAGACGCAAGCTCAACTCATATCTTGATGAATGGTATGAAGATGAGCACAACGAAAAAAGTCATAAGGAAGGAATTGAAGAGGAGCAAGATAGCTCCTCTTTTTTTGCCATTTTTTTGGGAATGTTTTATGTGGTAGAAACAAAAAAACCTGTTTATTCCGCAGGTAATGAGTAGTTTGCAATAAACAACGATTTAAAACAATATTGTATTCATAATCAAAAAAATGTAGATTCAAAGCATATGGGTGTTCACGTTAAATGGATTATTTTATAAAGATTTAGATTCCATTTTAAGACTGACGATGGATAGAGGTCCAAGTTATCGATTGAGATAAATATGTTCATTGAAATATTAAAGTACACATCAATCTGGGGGGCTTTTGTTTGTTCTACGGGCTCTAATTTACACTAAATATAAAACTGCTAGCGCTAATAACAGGCGCTTGGCATAGATAAATTTACTACTTGCTACCATTAATAGGAGAGATAAACCGTGAAAACATTATCAACGATAGCGACTACCTTTGTACTAGGTTTAGTTTCAATACACATCTATGCAGCAGATTATAATTTCAAACCAGGATTGTGGGAAACAACTACGACAGTGGAATTTGAAGGTGTTCCTGCCAATATGGCTGCAATGATGAAAGTACCCTCTCAAACTGAGCAAGAGTGCATTAAAAGTACTGAGCTTATGTTTGAATCTGATAAAAAATGTAAGTTTGAACAAAAACGTGTCAGTGCTAATAAAATATTGGTTGATGTTACATGCACTGAATCAAAAGCAGTAATCAAAGGGAAAGGTGAGGTTAATTTCAACGGGAAAACTACATCTGGTTGGTTTGAAATGGAGGTGTCCCAAGGCCCAGCAGGTCCTATGAAAATAAAAAACAAATTTAAAGGTAAATATCTTGGGCCTTGTAAATAAATATTATTGTCGCACTTCAAACTTGATACTAAGCCGGATAACAAATCAACAGACATGTCGAGGCATGATTTAACCACTAGGCCCTTACTTGTAATACACTAGTGCCATACTGAAAACACATTTAAATTAATTTAACTTAAACACAGGAAATGGAAATGACTAAATTAACTATCATCGCAAATATCACCGCCAAAGCAGACCAAGTTGATTTGATAAAAACTGAGCTTGAAAAACTGATAATTCCTACTCGTGCGGAAGATGGTTGTGTAAGCTACGATTTACATCAAGATAATGAGAACCAAGCTCACTTCATGTTCTTCGAGAGCTGGGAATCTCGTGAATTATGGCAGGTTCATATGGGCGCGCAGCATTTGCAGGATTTTTTGGCTGCTACTGATGGTGCAATTGATGAGTTCACTGTTAATGAAATGACAGAAATATCTTAGTTTAATTACTTGAAAAAATTAAAAATACACTTGGCTGTTTATGCGCTGCCTTAACCTAAATATGCAGGGCAGAGCGAAGCCAAGTGAAATTTATTCTGTTGGCAAAAAGAATATGTGAGGATAAGTTGAATTGGTTGGCAATAATTATTATGACTTAACTTTTGAAATGGAGTTTAAATGTTTAGTAATAGATCTTTTGAAAAGTCAGATGCAAAAATTATTGTAGGGTTTCCTCAATCAGAAAAAGAACTATTCTATATGTTTCCAAAAGCTGATTACCCTCTAAAACCAGAAGCTCTCATCAAAGAATCAGAATCACGCTTTTCTCCAACCGTTGTGTTATCAAATTATACAGTGGTTGGTTATGGGAACTTTATAAGTGTTAAGCATGGGGATTTTTGTTCAATTGGTAATGTAATAGTAAACCCATTATTACGTAGAACTGGAATTGCTTCTTATCTTGTTAAAACCATGCTTGCAATAGCATTTGAAAAGCAAGATGCTAAATATGTAAAAATTTCATGCTTTAATGAGAATACCAATGGCTTGCTCATGTATAAAAAACTGGACTTTGTTTCTAACGAAATAGAAGTAAGGGAAAAAAGGAATGGTCAGCAGGTTGATCTAATTCATATGCATAAATATGCTACATAGCACTCTTACATAGCTGATTTATATAGTTCAGGAATGGTTTAGATGAAAAGTTATTTTAGATTGTTACAACAAAAAGGTGTGGGTGATATCTCTTGGGTTGTAAGTATGTAGTATGTGATAATTATCCGAAATAAATTTTATTCAATATCAATAATTAAATGAACTGTTAGGACGTGAAATGAGAACAATAGGAAATATACTTTGGTTTGTATTAGGTGGATTCATTATGGGGTTGGCTTGGTGTTTTTTTGGACTTATAGCATATATAAGTATTGTGGGAATACCCTGGGGAAGATCTTGTTTTGTTATAGCTGGCTTTTCATTTTTCCCATTTGGTAAAGAAGCGATATCCCGTGATGAATTAACACAAAGCAAAGATATAGGCACGAGTGGTTTTGGAACTTTGGGTAATGTTCTTTGGTTTGTTTTTGCTGGGATTTGGCTAGCAATCGGACATTTTTTTTCTGCAATAGCATGTTTTATCTCAATTATTGGTATTCCATTCGGGTTGCAACACTTAAAACTTGCAGGAATTTCTCTAGCTCCTATTGGAAAAACAATAGTAACAAAAGAAGTTGCAGCAGCAGCTCGTATAGCTAATGTAGTAAAAAAAACAGCGGGAGTATAAAAAATGAAACAAAAACAAATCACCCTAGATTTTGGTGAATTTACTCTAGATGCAGAACTATTTGATTCCACTGTAGCTGAGAAATTCGCTCAAAATTTGCCCTACACGATAAGTTTAGAGAAGTGGGGTGATGAGGTTTATGGGCCGATAGGTATCAACTTAGGTGAAGAGAGCCCAGTTCCAGAAATACCTTCAGGAGGAATTGCGTACACGAACAATGGCAATTTTGTATGCGTGTTTTTTGGTCAAAGACCAGCATGGGATGTTGAGTATATTGGGCAGGTAGTAGGGGATGGGTGGAAACAACTCTGTAATAATAGCGCAATAAAATCTTTAATGATAAAGGTTAAATAGTGGTTTATGCCGCAGGAATAGTTGGACTGGTTTATTACAGTGCAGTTTAAATGGAAAAGATCATCTTAGATTCTAGTGGTGCGTTATTGAGAATATCATTAATTAATGATATTTTATTGGCTACTATTCATTATTAGTTGATGTTATTTATCTAAAAAGTAATCATTTTTTATTACTATTGATCTATGTTTTATTCCAAGGAATATATATGAAAGCAATTACGAGTAAATTTTTATTGGCGACATCTGTTTTTCTAGGTTTGCTCTGTAGTGCAAACAGCTATGCTGCCCCGATGCTTGATATTGCTATATTGATGGATTCAAGTGGAAGTATGGGAAGTACTGGTTGGAATAATGAAGAGGATTTTGTTTCAAAATTAATTATATCTGGAATCCCATATGAAGATACTCGATTAGGCATCATCCAATTTTCATCAAGTTCTAGAACCAAACAAATTTATGGTTTTGATGACCAGCAAGACGATAGGCAGCAAATCTCCGGCCGTGTTCAGGATATGAATTACACTCGTGGATCAACATATATGAAAAAGGCTGTAGATAAGGCTATTAACCTTTTTGATAATGAAAGCTCAGCAGAGAATGAAAAAGCTATTATTATGCTCACAGACGGTAACCCTTGGCCTTCTTCTCGCCAAAGCCCGTGTAGCAGTGTGTATAAACTTAATGAAAGAGGTATAAAAGTTTATATTGTTGGTATGGGTAGCGGTTGGACTATGAATAAAATTGACTGCTTAGTAGAAGATTCATCTCTGGATATCATCGCTACTGATAGTACTAGCGCATATGACTTAGCCACTGCTATGGTGCCGTTAACAGAAAGACTTGGTGCGATTAGTGGTATTGAATATTCTACTGAACTTGATTGTGTAGAAGCAGGAGCTATATGGAATTCAAATTCATGTCGTGCTGCTTGGCCCTCTGATGCAGAGCCTGTTAATGAACCTGCAATTTTATTTATGATGATATTTGGCTTTGGTGGGATGTTCTCACTACGAAGATATAAGAAATAAGTGTAGATATTGCAGTAAGCAAAGAAATTAGATAAAAAAACGGCTCCCAAATATTGGTAGCCGTTTTTGTTTGAGGGGAATAATATGCAGCAGCATGTTATGTTTTCTTGTTGAATAATTATTAAATGAGCTCTTTAGTTCTGTAAGTAATTCTGTGTCAATGCGGGTATTATGTTTGTACAGATAATTGAGGAAGCATGATGATAGCTACATTCTTAATTTTGGCTTCGGTAACATTTATAGCTATGATGAGCCCAGGCCCTGATATGCTGCTAATTATAAAGCGCTGCAGCGCTAAAGATCGCTGGTCGGTTGTAGCTTGTATTGTTGGCATATGTTGTGGTGTATCTGTTCATGTAACATTTTCTATTCTCGGACTTGCTGCTGTTATAGCTGCAAGTGCAAAACTGTATTCAGTAATGAAGCTTGTTGGGGCAGGGTATCTAATCTATATAGGTTTAAAATCTTTCTTCTCAACTGGTGGGTTAACCTTGGATAAATCAAATAACCCTGCGGCTGAAAAGCGAACTACACCTTTTCGTGATGGTCTTCTTTGTAATGTACTCAACCCAAAAGTTACAATATTCATTTTGGCGGTCTTCACGCAAGTAATTGAACCATCTACTCCAATATTTGAAAAGATTGTTTATGGTGCTTTCATTGTTATCGAATCTTTTATCGTATGGAATATTTTTGCAATGCTTGTCCGTACTCGGTTGGTTTTGGGGTTAATTCAAAAGTTTCAAGTGGCCATTGACCGCACTGTAGGGGTTGCTCTAGTTGGATTCGGTATTGCACTTGTTTTAGATGAGTAGAAATCAATAATGGCAGATGCTTTTATGGAGATAATATAGTGAATTATGTATATGTAGGACAAAGTTTAGATGGCTATATTGCCGGACCAAATGGAGAGCTTGATTGGCTTGATGAGATAGATAATCCAGAGAAAGACGATTTTGGATATGCTGCATTTATGGAAAACATTGATGCTCTAATCTTGGGTAAAAAGACCTTCGAAAAAGTGATGTCATTCGGAATGTGGCCATATAAAAAACCAGTTTTTGTTGCCAGTAATTCACTAGCGTCATTGCCACATAGTGTCGATGGAAAGGCTTTTTTGATAAAAGGTACTCCTAGTGAGATGGCTCATATGTTAAATAAAAACGGTTTTGCCAATCTATATATAGATGGTGGATCTCT
This sequence comes from Gammaproteobacteria bacterium, assembly GCA_033852155.1. GTDB lineage: Bacteria > Pseudomonadota > Gammaproteobacteria > QZLD01 > QZLD01 > QZLE01. The sequence goes on from JAWSVA010000012.1 coordinate 53,563, forward strand.
TATTCAAAGCTTCCTTAAAGAAGGTTTAATCGACAAAGTTATAGTTACAACTATTCCGGTTTTATTAGGTGAAGGGATCTCATTATTTGGCGATCTACCTAAGCGAGTTAAGCTCAAATTTATTAGTTCCGAAGTGTTAATAAATCAGCTAGTAAAAACTCAATATGAAGTGCAAAAGGACTAATTAAATAAGTAATAGAAGATGGGGTTATTGTGTTGGATCAACCTGATTTGAAAGCAATACGCAAATAGCGTCTTCTGAAATATCAGCAAGGGGTTATTTGTTTGGCTATGGTTGTTTATTATATAAAATCAACTGGATTGCCGCGCTCAAGAAAGGTCCTGAATTCGTCAGATATTCTTTCATCATTAGCAATGCGCTCCCAAAAATCTCGCGCTATATCTTTGATTGTTTCCAATGTTGATAAGTCATGAGTAAGCGCATTAGGTATTTGGATTTTGAAATCATAAGGGGAAACTTCGCCTCCACCCCTGGGGGCAAACCCCATTGAGCACATATCATAAACGGGTAGCAATCTAAAAACATCACCATCAACTGCTAGGCTCAAGTTGCCTAAGTGCATATCTGTATTGTTTATTAGTTTGCCCAGCCCCCAGTAAATCAGCGTGTCGTAAACGTGTTGGCTGCTAATCAACCGTTTTTGTTCTAGTGCGCTCATTACTCTAAGCCAATTATCACCAATTCCGGTGAATTCACTATCAATAGCTTGAAGTGAAATCAACGGCATGCGTCCAAACTCTCCAGAGCGGTCAAAACGCTGGGATTCCAAAAAAAGCCTGTCATCCAATTCTAGTAGGCGCGTTTCAGCAGCAGGAAAGTTGAAGGTGTGTAGGGCCTCTGTTGCATGAAACTCTGTGATAAGAATATCGCGCCACCTCTGTGAAATTTCGTTATCCCCTTTAGGGGAGAACTTAACAATTACATGCGCTGATTTAGATCTACAAAATGTTGTGAATTTTGGTTGCTTGCCACCAGCGGATGACCCAGGAACTTCACCGCTGATAACGCTATCTGCCAGAGATGGATAATCATCTTCTATTGAAGTTTCTGGACGATGCCTGATGCGAGAAAGTGCGTCTGGACCTAATTTTAGGTTGCCTGGTAGGTTGTCACCATTAGATATTAAATAACGTCCAATATGATTGGTGTTCCAATTTTTTGGGTTTGAAGGGAATTCATCTTGCTGTGATGCTAGATTCTTTGCAATTTGTCTTCCGAGAAACCCTTGTGGGCATAGATCTTGTAAAAAGTAAGGTAGGTCATCATACAGCCCATCCCCTTTTTCTCCCAAGAACGCATGTGGCATTCCAGTAGCTGGTTCAATACAAAAGCCTTTAGGGGTTAAAGGGCGTATGCGTGCCGCTATAACAGTATTTTCGTATGCATCTACCATAACCAAAGCAAGGTTATTATCTGCGCCAAAAGCGTTACGTGTTATTGCATACCGAGGAGACCTGCCATCTTGTAGTCTAACAATATCATCTCCAAGTGCCTTTAATTTACGCGCTACTACTGGTTGGCTAGAACCAGTGTGGTTCTGAATCTCTTTTGACGTAGCAGGACCTTTTGATAAAAATTCTCTGATAGATTGTGGCATAAATCCTCCTTCAAATAATTAACAAAATGACTAGGAATTAGAATAGCATTGAAGATGTTTGTTGAAAATTAAATTTGCTTTATTAGCAATAAGTTAAAAGATATTTGCGCTAATAAATATTAGTTTATAGACTAATATAAAGAATAGCTTTATTTGATGGTAAAAGTCAAATGTCAGAGTGGTAATTTATATACTCCTGCAGCATCAATTTTTAGCTATACCAATGGTTATTCCTCATGACCCGTGCATATGCACGGGTACGTATTTGCCACTAAAGGTATTAACCCTATAATAGCAAAACCAATAACTATCCATTCAACAGCATCCAGCAGTTCATACTTTCAGTATGTATAAGTTATAACTGCCATGCTATTTCTTCACCACGGTAAATGTCACATGAGTAACCTCTTTATCATTGGTGATTTCATTCATGCGAAAATCATATTTTCCAGGTCTTGTTGGTGCTTTAAAAATCATCTGCCCCGATGCTTTGCCACTGACGCGTTGATAGGTGTGGTCATGCTGGTCGTTGCGATATGTGGAGCCATGAGGAACTTGACTAGGGATTAAACCTACCCAGCTATCTTTGTGTAATAGCGGTTGAGCTTTAAAGCTAACGGTTATTTTTTCACCAAGGGTAAATACCTGCTTGGAGAGTTTTAATTCATTACCGTGTATTGGAACAGCAACTTCAAAGACAGTAGCCGTTACCTCTTTATCATTGGTAGTTTCATTCATGCGGAAACCGTATTTACCGATTTTTTTAGGTGCAGTGAACTCCATTATCCCCGATGTTTGAGAATTAACGCGTTGAAAGGTTGAATCATGCTGGTCGTTACGGTATGTAGATCCGTGAGGAACCTGCTCTGGGATCATTCCCACCCAGCTATCTTTAGGTAGCAGTTTCGATGCCTTAAAATCCAATTTGATCTTCTCATAAGGCGCATATACTTTTTTGCTAAGTATTAACTCATTGCCTTCCATTGGTACTGCTACTTCAAAGCTAACTGCTGCTACCTCTTTATCATTGGTGGTCTCGTTCATACGGAAACTGTATATGCCAATTTTCTTCGGTGTTAGAAATACCATCTGCCCTGATTCTTCACCACTAACCCTTTTAAATTTCATATCGTGCTGATCGTTGCGATATGTGGAGCCATGAGCAACTTGCTCTGGAATCAATCCTACCCAGCTATCTTTAGGTAGCAGTTTCGATGCCTTAAAATCCAATTTGATCTTCTCATAAGGCGCATATACTTTTTTGCTAAGTATTAACTCATTGCCTTCCATAGGTACTGCTACTTCAAAGCTAACGGCTGCTACCTCTTTGTCATTGGTGGTCTCGTTCATACGGAAACTGTATGTGCCGATTTTCTTAGGTGCCCGAAATACCATCTGCCCTGATTCTTTACTACTAACTAGTTGAAAGGTGTGATCATGCTGATCGTTACGATATGTAGATCCGTGAGGAACCTGCTCTGGGATCATTCCCACCCAGGTATTTTTGGGTAGCAGTTTCGATGCCTTAAAATCCAATTTAATATCTTCATTTGGGGCAAAGGTTTTCTTAGGTAGTATTAATGCTGCTGTATGATTTGGGACAGCTACCGTGAAGGTGATAGATGCTATCTCTTGATCTCCATCTGGAGAACTCATCCTCAAATCATATTGCCCGTTTTTTGATGGTGCTTTGAAAATCATTTGACCAGAAGAGCGCCCATTAACATTTTGATAAGTAGAATCATGCTGATTATTGCGGGAGTTTGAACCATGAGCAACGTGTGAAGGAATCATACCTACCCAGGTTTTTTTGGGTATTTTTGCAGATACTGAAAAATCAAATATTATCTTTTCATATGGAGCATATATTGTCTTAGCCAGTTTTAGTGATTTTCCTGCTTTAGTGGTAGTTTGCGGTGGATTTGCTGGTGCAGGTACAATCGGTGAACGCAGATCTGCTGGAGAATATGTTTTGCTGCTATTAGCATGTAACGGGTCTTTTTTACTTGGTGACTGTTGACCCGGTACTTGCTTACCCGATACCTGAGAAACCGCTGCTCCATCTTTCTTCTGCTGTTCCTCCATCATCTGCCTAGCAAGATCAATAGATCCCTGGATACGTTTCCTTCGATTCTGGTCGAGCTCTCTATTTAATGCTGGAAGAGAAATATCCAAAATACCTTGCCAGTTCTTCTCTTTAAAGAGCTTGGTATTTTGTTGTTCCAAATCTAGGATATAAGCACGATACTCACGAAATGCCTCATTAAAATCATCAGAAATTCTCTGCAGCAGAGGAGTGGACCCACCTCCTGGAATAGATGATTGAATTTTCTGCATCTCCAGCAATACTTTTTGGGCGGAAAACGGCTTCTTTGCTGCTACATGCTGATCAAATAGTGGTACTTTGGCCTTTGCACGTGTCCACAATTGTTCAAATGTTTTCAACTTTTTAAGCTTTTTCTGGGTGTCGGCATTTCCTGGAGCCAGTCTATCTGCAACTTGAAGATTTTCTTTAGCCTTGGGAAAATCCCTCTGATTAACTGCGCGCCAACCACTTTTCTTCGCGGCTTTCGCTATCTCTTTAATAACTGGTGCTGCACTTTTTGGGTCGAGTTGCTTGGCTTGGCTAGCGCTCTTTTCCGCAGCGACCATATCACCTCTAGCTAGCTCGTCTCGAGCTTGCTTGACCATCTTTTTGGCAGCAGTTTTTTTCTGCTGACCAGTTTTAGGATTTTCTGGTTTTTTGAAATTTGCTGGTGGGCTGACTAGCTCAATAACACTTACGGTTACCGTTGCTTCACCTAGTTTATTTCCGTTTTTATTTTTAGCGGTTACTCGGGCAGATATAGTACCAGCTGTACTTCTTGAAACGCGCGGGGTTTGCGAGATATCGTTACTGATAGCTGTTCCAGGATTAACTGTCCATTTCCAACGCACTCCATCTGGTGCAGTACCACCTTGTAGTTCTGCTTTTAGGGTGATTTGTTCTGCAGTAGCGCGGCTTCCTCTGGTAATAGTTTTTAAACCTTTAGCTTTTGGATCCCAGGTTCTTGGTAGATTTGGTGGTTGCACCATCCAGGCATTTACACCATAGGTCATGCCAGTGTAACTGCTAGTTATCTCTGAGAGTTCATCACCATGCACCGGAACTCTGGCCAATGCTTTAAGCTTTAATGGATTTATATCTTTCACTTTAAAAGATATTCGGCCACCGTTGCCGTCTAGTTCCAGACGGTTGGATGTAGATGGATCAAACCAGCGATAATCAATTAGTTTACTTCCTATACCTGGCTTGGCGTGTATAGTGGCTGTTACTTGCTGCCCCACATAAGCTTTGCCATTAGCTGGTTCATAGCTGATGCTAAAGTTAGGAGCTACCACATTTACAGTGATCTGCTCACTTTCGGCAACAGTTTGATAAGCGCCCTCTATAAACTTAAGTAATTCACACCAAACCTTAACTTCACCCATGCGGTCATAGGTAACTTCGGTAGAAGGGTCTGGGCTTTCACCGGGATCAAATGTCAGTGCTGGTTCAGACTGCCAAACCACCTTGTACTCTTCCATTGGGGGTTCTTCATCATATTCCTCTGAGTCAGGATCTGGAACATAGTGCCCCTTATTGGTGTCATCAGGAATATCCCTCGTTGGGGGCGGAGTATAAGTGGCGTTTGACGAGGTATCTACACAAAAAGGATTATCCCCTTTGCTGCAATCGATCTTAGCAGGAACACGTATAGGTTCTTGCAACCCCATTCCAGAAGCATTGAGAATTGCTTTGCTTCCGTAAAAAACCTCCCCTTTAACACCTTTAATTTTTACCTTAGCTGGACCTACTCGAACGGTGGTAATAGCTTCAGCACTTATACCTTCGGCATCAGTTGCTTTTAGGCTAATGCTCCAGTCTCCAACGTGGGAGGGACTAAAGCTTGTAGTTGATGAAGATCCACTCACTCCAGACCACTTATATTGATATGGACCTTTGCCACCACCAACTGATGCAGAAAGTGTTACCTTGGATCCAACTTCAACTATCTTTGTTGGACCTTTAAGAGTTACATCTAAAACAGCAAGTTCGGGCTCTTCAGGTTTTTCTTCCTCAGCTTTGTCCTTTTCTTTCTCGTCCTCTTTATCATCAGATGGGATTACACGCATACTGGCTTGAGCAAGCATTTTGGCGCCATTTCTAAAGTCATCCATAACTTCTACAGATAAAGATCCAGGACCATCAACAATTGCTTTTACCTCAGGGCCATAGCGTGATTCCAGGGTGATTTTACCATCTGCTTTCCAGTGAAAGTATTTTTCTGCAGGTGGTGAGACGGCAATCAATTTTGCTTTCACGTGGATAGTCTCACCTTTTTTTGGGGTTAGCTTAGATAGAGAGATCTCTATTTTCATGGATGCCATCAGACAGTTTTCTAAGGCTTTGCCAGCCTCACCTGTACTAAATGCGGCATACTTGTAATCCCGCATCGCTTTATTCATTTTGAGCTTAAAGTCACTGGCTGTGCTGCGATAAAGATCGCGCTCACCAGAGGCCAATGCATAAGGCATGGCAGCCACGAAGGTTATAACGGCATCGCCGATAGCCTTTTGCTCAACATCAGTTTGCATAACCTTTGGAAGATTGGCATATTTATCCCGAACCCCTATATATCTAGATCTTGCTGATTCATAAGCATCACTCCATGCAGATTCTGACTCTGCCAGAGTGGTAAAGTAATCTACTAGATTTTCGATAAAAACAATTTTGTAACGATGATTTAATAAAATTTGTAGTGATTTTTTATGGCATGAGTTATCTGGGTCATAGCCACCTTTAGATGTGAAACCAAAATCTTTGATAAGGGTTTCAACCTGGGTTACAGCATGTCTGCGACCGTTTTTCATCATGGATGCTAATTTAGTAATGCGCGGGCGATCAAACTCTGGATATCCGGTTAGGTGCCAATTGGTAGGCTTATAACCCTTCGGTACCTCGGCTAGATACTTGTTTATTTTGCGGTACATCACTGCAATTTTTCTATATTCCTGCAGATAGTTTTTGTAGATGCGATAGCGAGACAGCGGTAGGGTTTCGTGTTCCATCACATTCTTGATAACTTTGCTGTATGCTTCAGCGCTACGATTTGCATTAGCCACCAAGGTTCTTACTCTCAGTTCTGCCTCAAGACTACGTAGCTCCTCTTTGGCTTTTTTTATCTCCCCTTCGTAATCTTTGGCTACCCGAAACTCCTCTTCCGCCCATTCTTTCAGTTGAGCAATAGTATGATTAAGTGCCTGGGTACGGATCTGGTGATACTGTTTAAAAAATAGTAATGCTGCTTTTCCACCATGGGTATTCACTTTGAGTTTTGCATCAAATTCGTTTTCCCAATCTTTATCATTAAATCTAGGGAATATATGCTTTAAGGATTCACGTAGCTCTTTAATTTTAGGATATTGAGGAAATACATTTTTCTCTGCGTAGTCTCTGATAGAAGCGTTAATAGTTGGAACGGTAAATAAACCATCTGCCTTTTCAGATTCATATGGCGCATTGCCTTTTCTGGTTAACAGATCTTTATAGGTTAGTTCGTGAAATACATGGGCCCGGTCAAATAGTCCGCTGAGTACCATTGGCTTGTCGCCACCACCTTCCCAACTGCCTGATGCTACCCATGCTTGCACAAGATTTTGTGCTTGGCGTGCATCATACACCCCTTCTGCAATAGGCGTTCCTGCCATCACAAGTCCGGTAACCATCGCTGGAATCTGCCCACCAGGAACGACACCCATAACCCCAATCGAAAGAAATAATCCTGCTTCCAAGGCTTTGCGTTTATTGCCAGTAAAACCAGCGTCAATACCAGCAAGAATCCCTTCGGCAAAGTCACCAACAATAGGTAGAGAGGTCACCCACGCATTAGCCAGAGCTAGATTTTCTTGCTCTAGTGTCATTGGTTTGCCGCTGTTAAGAATTGTGTAAGTTTGGAACAAACCTGTCGCGACAGAAAAAACTCCATCCATTGGTCCCAGATCGCCAACCTCACCAAATTCTGTTGGTGTTAGACTAAAGATATATTTACGAGTCTGACGCTGCCACTCCATTAGTGAAATTGCTTGTTTTCCTAGACGGTTTTGCAGTTTTGCTGCCATATCAGCCATCTGCCCAGGAAGGACTTTTATTCTAAGGCGCGTTTCCATGGGCAGCTTTATTTCGACTTCAAGCCATCCAAGGGCTTTTAGATCATTGGCAGGAAGAGTCTTTAGCTCTTTCACAGTTTGACGAATATCATCCGGCACCGTGCGGATAAGCGCATTGCTACGCTGACGGCGCCAATCATCAACTACATCATCAATAGAATTCGAGCCACCACCTAGCTCCAGCATATCAACCGAGCTTAGATACAACACTTCTTGCCGGGCCTGCTTTAGTTTGGCTGTTGCTGATCCTGCAGGAAGATCTGTTCCGTTTTGAATATGTCGATTAACTTCGTAATACTCTTCCGGTGTGATCTCATGGTTGTATAAAAGAGTCATTAATAATCGCTTGCTGATTATATCGGCAGAGTCTCCTGAAATGAGTTTAAGTTGGCGCTCAATGTATCCCAATACGTTTGGCCCCATTGCTCGGCCATTAAATTCTTTCTGCAGAATTTTCATCATCGCTTCTGGTTTTGCACCAGGAACACTTCCAATGGCTGAAAGTCCATTAGCCAAATCATTCAGGTCAAACTTTATTAATTGTTTTCTGTAAAGAACTTCTAGGTCACTAATACCTTTTGCACTTTTAGCAGCATTAACCTGTTCAAGTTCAGTAAGTAGTTTGTTGACGTCGAGCATAAGCTGATTTTCAACAGTCTGGTATAAACCACGCTTTACTCCTGTGATAACTTCATCTTCGCTAAGTTTCATCTTTGCCAGAATGACCGAAGCGTCCCCAGGTTGTTTAGAAATTTTGCGCGCAGTAAGAAAGGCTCTTGCTTCGTCATTATCCATGTAAGTTAGCAGGGCTACATCATCTACATCTACCCAGATGCGGTTCACGTATTTTGCTGTACCGCTAACTCCACCTTCACTATGTTTAAAGAACATTGCAAAGTCGCTGGCAACCTTGGCAAATTTAGCGCGCCGGCTCGATGGCATAAGAGCATCAACCTGCTCCAACAGCATATCGGATAACGCCTCTTTCCCACCTGGTTTTAACACCCAGGATCCTGCATTGTCCAAAGAGATGCGGCGAACTTTTTCTGGGTCACCCAAATAGCTTGTAGCAAAAAAACGTTGGCCAGCACCGCCGCGATACATATCTTTAGCGGAAGAGGATAGCTGAGCATCCAGATTGCGCCTGAGAGCATCATGCATTTCACGTTTAAGAGTCGCGATCGCATCTCCTGAGCCACTTTTTTTAATATCGCGCGCTTTGGCGAGTGCTTTGTTTAGGTCTTCATAGCCAAAGTTTGGTAGATCAGATGCCACCACATCCATCGCAGAGCTGGTGATACCTTTAGGGATTTTTAGCTCTTGCTTTATTGCAGCTTTCAATAGCGGATCATCTGCATTTTGGGCAAGAAGGTCGGTGGTAGTTTGTAAAATAGCGCTTTCAATACTTTTTCTTGCTGTGCTGACATCTTTGCCAACATAAAGTAGGTCTATATCACGCCCCGGTTTGCAAGAACCACTGGCCAAAAAGATGTCGTCTGGTTCACCCATAGCTTGGGCTGCCGAACGAGTGGATTCCCCAACAACTCGAATCCGCAAATTTTGCACCTGATCCTGAATGTTTTGAGGCAACTTCTTCATATTCTCTTCATACCACTTAAGGTTACTGGTGATTAGAAGCAAAGAAGCATCAGAATAATTACCGCTGGGATTGGATATCATTTTCTTCAGAAGAAACTCTCCCAGTTCATCGGACTGGGCTGTAATAGGTAAAAGCAAAAAGAAGATAGATAGAAGTGGAAATAAAAATCCACGCCATGAATTTCTGGAAGAAAATATGTTCCTGGTCATTAAAATATCCTTTTATACAAATATGCTATACGAAATATAGGCTGTAAATATTAGCAGCAATGATTACTTGTTGGTATGTAGGGAATCATATTTTTTCCAAAACAAGATGGTTAAAATAATTGTCGCCAAATACCCAATTTTTGCGTGTAGCTGCATTAATTTCTTCAATGGCGTTTAATGGCATATGCAAACACAATATCTAACGACTTATTATTGCAGGAGATGAATGTTATAAATATTTTCTCCTAGTTGTATTTACTAAAATATCCATTTATTTTGTATTAAAAAAACTGCCAATAATTCACACCAGATTGTTATATTCCAACTTGAACAGAATGATTTATCCTATAGGTGAAAAGGAGATAGGGTAGATTAATGCCCACCGACACCAGCAACTTTGATTTAATTAATCTGTTACAATTTCGGCATGAAAATGCATCCAATAGAATCACCACTTATAAGAACATTCTTTTACTACGCTATACCATCCATGCTTGGGCTTATAGCTATCTCATCTGCAAGTATTGTTGATGGTATATTTATAGGAAACTGGGTTGGCTCCGCTGCGCTTGCAGCTATTAATTTAACGATTCCATATCAGTCATTAGTTTTCAGCGTTCTATTGATGTTTTCTATTGGTGGCACAGTAAGGGCGGGAAAATATCGTGGTGAAAACCGCTATGATGACGCATCATCTATTTTTACCAAGACAATATTGGTGGTTGCCTCTTTTGCTCTAGTTGCCTGCATACCAGCATGGATCTATACAGATATATTAGCAAAAACTCTTGGTGCTGATTCCGAGCTGCTACCGTTGGTTGTTGAATACCTCGATATTTTGCTGCTGTTTATGCCAATTCAGTTAATTGCTATTGCTGTTTATTTCTTTGTACGCATGGATGAGCAACCTGTTCTTGCTTCTATCGCTTTAGTTTGTGGTTCGGTTGCCAATATTTTGCTTGATTGGGTGCTTATAACTTATTTTAATTGGGGACTTACTGGTGCAGCATGGGCTACAGTTTTATCCCAATTCCTTCAACTTATTATTCTTCTGACACACTTCGTTTCAGGTAAAGGTAGATTAAAATGGTTGTTATCATGGAGTGGTTGGATTGAGATACCAAAAGGTGCAATCAATGGCTTTTCCGAATTTATTAACGAAATGTCAGGAAGCCTGACCCACTTCATGATTAACTGGTTATTAATGATTCGTATAGGCGTAATTGGTCTTGCCGCATTTACCGTTATTAATTATCTGATGTTTTTTGCCTTTATGATTTTTTATAGTATAGGTGATGCGATCCAAGTGCTTGTAAGTCAAAACTTCGGTGCAAAGCAGTTTATTCGTATTCGAAAATTTGTGATTATCGCACTTATAACATCTACATTAATTTCCATTGTAATAATGGTGTTGTTGGCGTCATCTCCAGAAACATTATTGGGGGTATTTTTAAGCGAAGATATTTCATCAACACTATCCTTAGCAAAACAATTTGCTATGTTGATACTCCCTGTTTTCCTATTTAGCGGAGTTAATTTTGTCGCTTCAAGTTACTTTACCGCTATACACAAGCCACTGGAGTCTGGTGCTATAGCCTTAAGTAGAGGCCTTATACTTCCAGCCTCTTTTTTAGCTCTGTTTGGATGGGTGATTCCAGAGATTCCACTTTTGGCTGCACTGCCAATAGCAGAAATAATCACATCTATTCTTAGTGGAATCCTTATGATAAAACATCTTAAAATAGATAAAGATTTAATACCTATAGACGGCTAGAGATGCAGGCTATCTATAAACTGGTGATCTGCGTAAAAGTTAGGTGAGGGCGCTAGTAGTTATAGAAAATATTAAATAAGTTAGATTTAAATTCCTGAATTACATGCTTATTTTATGCATTCATCTTTTGATGACGTAAAAGCCAATTCCTTATAAAACAACCATTGATATGAAGCCTTTTCACAATAATGATACTGCTTAAGCTCCAGTTGCTTTACGTAATGTTTTCCAACGTGTTTGGGTAGAAAAATCATCAACGCAATACCAACCATTAATGGGTAAATAATTGCTTTGGTATGTTTTTCAGGAAGAGATCTGTTTTTCAATGTTAGGTATATCAACATATATAGCAGGCATGTTGCCAATACTATTATCCCGATTAGATAGAAAGCCCCTAAGTTAATAACGATCTGTGGCGCTTCATTTTCAATGTTTACCAATAACTCGTACCAACGAGAAGATATCCATGCAGTTGTGTAGATAAGAGTTGCCGAAAAAATGAGAATTGCACATATCTTTGCCAGTAGAAATTTACGTGAGTTACTTAATGATTCCATGGTTTATTCGATCTAAAGATTAATGGTAAAAGGATTATACCCATATGTTTGGTGCTGGCAATCAGCGAAGAAATTTAATGGGTGCAGCTAAGTTTTGATGTTGCAGTTATATAACCGTTTAAGTCTGTAGTTAGGGTGATATCAAAGGTTAACCGCACCATAGCTGTAGCGCATCGCAAGATATTGACTAATAGTAAGTAATTAGTGTGAGGTATATCTCAAAAGCTGAATGTTGAGCACAGCAAGGATTAGAATTTAAAACTATAATGTTATATTAAGGCAAATGAATAATTGTCACTCTAAAGGCTTGGAGGTTATCAATTGAAGAATACCTCAGAAAATAAAAAAACTATCATGCAGCGGCTTTTTGGTAAAGACAAAGTGCTTGAGGCTAGTATCAAGCCAGATGTGGATTTATTGCAAAATGCTGTGCAAAAAACTGCCAATAGTGTTGGAAAGCTAGCGGTAGAGATTGTAGATATCTCTGGGCGGGTCGATGTACTTAGCGATGAGGTAGGTGAAGAAGCAAAAACCTTTAAAAGGTTACAAGATATATCTACTGCGTTAATTCAAAGTAATAATATAGTTGAAAATTCTGTGCAAAGGACTAAGGATGTAGTATCTAAGGCAGCTCAGAATGTTGAAGAATCCCGTTCGAATATCAACAACTCCATAGAAGATATAAAGCACCTCACTGAATCAGTAACAGATAATCAAGGGTCGTTAGAACAGATTAACGGAAGCCTGAAAGATGTTTTGAAAATTGCTCAATCAATTACATCAATCTCTAAGCAAACAAATCTTTTAGCGTTAAATGCAACCATTGAGGCGGCGAGGGCAGGTGAAGCAGGTAAAGGTTTTGCTGTTGTAGCTGATGAAGTGAAAGAGTTATCCAGAAAAACAGGTTTAGCTACCTCGAATATTAGTTCTACCCTTAAAACTCTCGCAGGTCAGATTATATCTTTAGTAGAAAAAAGTCATGAAGATACCGAAAAAGCAGAGGCGGTGCGCAAGGGGGCAGAAAATATTAACGATGTCATTCACCAGCTGGAAGAAAATATTTCAGAGATCGACTCAGAATCTAGTGAAATTGTTGATGCTGTTAATGATATCGATGTTCATTGCAGAGATACAGCCTCCGGTCTAGATGATATCTCTGAGCAAGTTGATAAGTCGAATGAGAATCTTGCCAAGGCAAAAGATAAAATTAATTTCTTGCGTGGTTGGACTGAAGAGTTAATTCGATACACAGTTATACCAGGTATTGAGACTGTCGATACCCCAATTATTAGCCTGGTGAAGCAGAGGGCTCTTGATGTTGGTGCGTTATTTGAAGATGGGATAGTTAAAGGCATCATTACTGAAACTGATTGGTTTGATCACGATTACCAGCCTATTCCAGATACTGATCCGATGCAGTATATAACAAGATTTACTGAATTTTGCTGCAAGGTATTACCTAATATACAAGAGCCAGTGGTTGATGATGATGAGCGCATAATATCCTGTACAGCAGTCGATGTTAACGGCTATATGCCAAGGCATTTGAATAGGTGCTCTAACCCACAGAAGCGAGGGGATGTAACTTACAATATGCAGAGTTCCAGATGGAAGCAGATCTATAAAGATCCTGTTGGTATTGCAGCAGCAAGAAACAATAATGACTTTTTACTGCAAACATACAGGATAGCTTTAAGTGAGACCCAATATGCAAATATTAAAGATGTATCTGCACCTATTTATATTCATGGAAAGCACTGGGGAGCATTACGCATAACTTATGATATGCATGTAACTGAAGACTGAAAATAATACTCTAAATAAAAAGAAGGCCTTTAGATAATAAAGGCCTTCTTCTATTCTGCATCTTCAAATAAGAAGTGCAGCTTATGCTTTAACCCTAGCTAGTATTTTTGATCTGGTTAAAGCGATAGAAATAAACCCTAAAAGAATAAGAGTTAATCCAATAGGTTCGCTAATTGCTAATGTCTCACCATCATGGGAGAACGGGGCAAAAGTAAATTTGCTTTTTGCTGCATTATAATAATAGCCAAACCCATCAAAGTGGATGGAAGTAAATTCACCAGCTAACTCAACTTGATAGACATTGATTTGTGCTGAATTTGGCACGCCGCCTATAAGATCAGGAAACATTTCTGGTGGAGATGCATTACCTATTGGGGAGTCTGCGAGCATCATGTCGCCCAAAAGAAAATCTTGCCATACATTGCTACCTGTAAAGATGCTATGAGGGGCAAGAGAATGGTGTGCTCCTACACCAGTGACATCAGCTATTGGATCAGCTGCAGTAGATGGATCAGTAACTAAGGAGGTTGTGCTGCCTGTGATGGTCATATCAGAGATACTGCCTTCAAGTGCGGTAGCGACAAGAGTAACGTCATATAGTGTGCCTTTTGATCCGGGGCCATCTGTGTTTGCAATCACCCATAGATCGAATGAGCTAGAATTTGTTACCCAGGTTTCAGACACAGAATCGTATGTTGCACCTTCAATGTATATCTGCAATAGAGGTATTGCACTGGCAGATGATGCAAAAGCTAATAAGATAGCTGCGATGGATAGTTTTAAAGAGTTCATAATTACACCCCGCTTTTTTGCCTAATAAAAAAGCTGCAAGTTGTGTGCCTTTATGCTAAGCGCTTGAATTGTCGGGATTATTTTTTTTCGTCAAATTTAAAGTGTAAATTTTATTGACAGTCTGGCGAATTGGTGAGCGGTTTTTCTGTGGGGCTGGGGCCTTTTAGGCTTGTGATGATTGGAGGTGAGGTGTATTTTTGGTGTAACTAGTTATTACTGTATATTTTTTTAGTTTGCTATTGGAGTATAGCAGGCTTTCTCTTTCGAAAGCTTAATGCAAAAAAGCCAAATAGTATAAGCGCAAGGCCAGTCGGTTCATCTACTGCAAGAGATTCAGCGTCATGTGAGTATGGAGCTGCAACAAACTTATTTTTTGACCCATAAAATCCGAATACATCAAAGTGGATTGCTGTGTAAGGTGTTGCTTTTTCAATATTGTATACATTGATCTGAGCTGAACCTGGTGCGCCATCGATAAACTCAGGGAATCCACCTTGGGTGGCATCTCCAAGAGGGGAGTCTGAAAGTAGCATGTCGCCTAGCAAAAACTCCTGCCATGGATTGTTATCTTTGAAAATGCCATGTTTGGCAAGAGAGTGATGTGAGCCTGTACCTGAAATGCCTAATGCTGGATTTGAGGCAGTAGATGGATCATCTACTAGAGAGGTTGTTCCTCCAGATATTTTTAAGTCGTTAAGGTTGCCTGTAATAGCTGTAGCAACCAGCGTAACGTCGCGTAAAGCCCCTTTTGAGCCTGCGCCATTGGTATTGGCAATTACCCATACATTAAATGAAGTAGATGTGGTTACCCATGTATCGGATGAAGAATCATAGGTTGCATCTTCAATGTAGACTTGAAGCAGCGGTACTGCGCTGGCTGTTGATGCTAGAGCAAAAAGAATAGATGCGATGAATAACTTAAGCAATTTCATATCTTCCGAAAATAATTGGTTCAACATATTTTGAATTTATAATATTAGCAGTTTTTGTGCCGCAATGGTAACTATATGATTCGCCGTATTAAATGACTTCCACTGTGTTGTAAAGGTGTAAAGAAATATGACAGTATTGCGGGGGTGTTGGAGTGTGATGTTGTGAATAGCGTTTATTTGCGTTGCGAAGTCGAGTTTTTAACAGCGAGAGAATTAAAATGAGTAAAGAAGAGGGGGGATGGCGGAGAGCGAGGGATTCGAACCCTCGATAGAGTTACCCCTATACACCCTTAGCAGGGGTGCGCCTTCAGCCACTCGGCCAGCTCTCCTGGATGCAGCTCTACCAGTAATGTAGAGCTGTATTTGATGTAGCGTAGAATACGGAAATTTCGCTAAAAGGTAAAGTCAAAAAGTAAGTTTTTTTGAGAAAAAATTATTGGTTTCCGAAGTTGTCATCAGAACCTTCAGAAGAACCTTCAGCCAATTCTTTTTCACGCCTAATTCTTTCATAAATTTCTTCACGATGAACAGATACTTCTTTTGGTGCATTTACCCCAATTCTTACCTGATTACCTTTTACGCCCAAAACGGTAACAGTTACATCGTCACCAATCATCAATGTCTCGCCTACTCTTCGTGTTAGTATTAGCACGACCAGCCTCCTTGTTCTAAAAATCTTTATGGAATATTTTCTATGCTATTTATTCCGTTTCCATCAGGGGTGATCCCTGTATTGAATCTACAACTCTAAGCATAGTAAAATATTTACTTTATTACAGGTTGAAAATGTAGTTTTATTAAAAACTGCCAACCCTTTATCACTATATTGTTTATTCCTGAATTGCTGGTTCCGCATCCAGTCCAAATGCAGTATGTAGAGCTCTAACTCCAAGCTCTAGATATTTCTCATCAATTACTGCAGAGATCTTGATTTCTGATGTTGAAATCATATTAATGTTGATCCCTTCCTTTGATAGCGTCTCAAACATTTTCGTGGCAACACCTGCATGAGAGCGCATTCCAACACCAACAATAGATATCTTAACGATTTTAGTGTCGCCAAGAACTGATTCTGCGCCAAGTTTATCAGCGATAGTCTGAAGAATTTCTGATGTTCTATCATAGTCATTTTTATGAACTGTGAAAGTGAAATCGGTATGACCATCTGAACCAGTGTTCTGAATAATCATATCAACTTCTATATTGGCTTCAGATATTGGACCTAATATCTTATAGGCTATTCCAGGAGTATCAGGAACTCTAGTTACAGTTAGTTTAGCTTCATCACGATTAAATGCGATTCCGGATACTATTGGTTTTTCCACTTCAGATTCCTCAAATGTGATCAATGTTCCAGGGCCATCTTTGAAAGAAGAGAGGACTCTAAGAGGAACTTTGTATTTACCAGCAAATTCGACAGATCGTATCTGTAATACTTTTGACCCCAAGCTAGCCATTTCCAGCATCTCTTCAAATGTGATGCTTTCTAATCTTTTTGCATTTTTGACAACTCTTGGGTCTGTGGTGTAAACACCATCAACATCGGTGTAGATTTGGCATTCGTCGGCCTTAAGGGCCGTAGCCAAAGCAACTGCTGTTGTATCAGATCCACCTCTACCAAGGGTAGTGATACATCCTTTTTCATTTACACCTTGGAAACCAGCAACTATAACGACTTTGCCGTCATCAAGATCTTCTTGAATTCTTTGGGCATCAATATCTTTGATGCGAGCTTTTGTGTGCTGGTTATCGGTTAGGATTTTAACCTGAGAGCCGGTATATGATTTTGCTGGGCAGCCAATCTCATTAAGAGCCATTGAAAGCAACGAGATAGTTACTTGCTCTCCAGTAGATAGCAGTACATCCATCTCTCTGGCTGTTGGTCGGGCCTGCATCTGGCCAGCAAGATCAGTAAGTCTATTTGTTTCGCCGCTCATTGCTGATACAACTACAATGATTTTATTGCCAGCTTCAGTTGCTGCTTTTACTTTCTTTGCGACATTTTTGATTCGATCGGGAGCTCCGACAGATGTGCCGCCATATTTTTGAACAATTAATGCCATAAATCTGCCTAAATTGTGTAAGAAAGAGGTTTTAATGTTAGTTGTGAATATAAGCTGCTAGCTATGGAGAATAGATGTCCATAGCTATATCCGATATTCACTTTCGCGCGCATATTTAACACTAATTTGGTGATTAAATAAACCTGTAAATCGTTATTGTGTGCGATTATAGGGGTTTTTTACCTATGTCGCATGTTTCTCGATATGAGATTTTAGTAGTTTATTTACTTTATCTTTACACTCAAGGACAATTGCATGACCATATTTTGGTATTATCGTTATCTCTGATTGTGGAACATGATCAGACATTATTTGAGAAAAACGTGGTGGATACTGGATGTCATCTTCTGCAGCAATAAAATGTGCCGGACACGTTATTTTTGATAATAGCGGGATTAGTCCTTCACCAGCCAAATCATCTAGACTGCATTTGTTTAAGTTGTATTGACCCAATGAAAAATCTGGAAGCTCTTTAGTAACACTTAATAATAGTGGCTTTCTACTTTCAATTACATCTTCATGATTCTCAAAATACCATTCAGAAAAAATCTCGTGAGTCATCACGTCATAGTAAAGCCCGATATCACCAAGTTCGTTTAGGTGACACCAGTTCTGAACAGCTTTTCGCGATCTTCCAACAATATTTGGTGACGAAGTCATCATAAAGATTGATTTTGTTTTTTCAGGGTACATTGAAGCAAATTGCTGTGTCACAAAACCACCGTAACTCGTGCTTACCAAATGAGCTTTTTCGATACCACAATGATCCATCAGCGCCGCTAAATCTTGGGCTAGCAACTCCATAGTATATGGTCCAGGCGTTGTTTCTGAGAACCATTGCCCGCGAAGGTCATATCTGAGCACATTTAGCCCCATTGACTCCATTAGGTCTGCCTGTTGCTGCCATGTGTTGACAGTAAAAAGGATACCATTTAGAAAAATTACGGTATCTGCACCAGGGAATTTATTGCTGTGTTCAAAAAAACATTTATGACCATTAATTAACTGCATCATTATTTCCTTAATAGGATGGCGGTATCTTTAAATATTATCTTTTGCCCATGCTTCTAATGAAGCAAGTGCGGCATCTAGTTTTTCTGGCTCACTACCACCTGCTAGTGCCATATCCGGTTTACCACCACCGCGACCTCCAACTTGAGCAGCAATGTGATTTACTACGTCTCCAGCCTTAATGTTTTTAATCAGATCTTTGGTTACGCCTGCTACAAGCTGTACTTTGCTGCCATCTATAACAGTTCCCAGAACTACAATGGCGGTTCCAAGCTTATTTTTAAGTTGGTCTACAGTCTCCCTTAGCGTTTTGGCATCTGCGCCTTCAAGTTTGGCTGCAAGAACCTTAATGCCGTTAATTTCAACAGCGCTGCTAGCAAGATCACCACCAGCTTGGCTGGCAAGTTTACTTTTTAGGCGCTCAAGTTCTTTTTCTGTATTACGATTGCGTGTAACCAGTTGTTCCATTTTGTCATTTAGATTTTCACGATCAGCTTTAAGGAAACCGCATAGCTTGTTGAGCTTATGTTCATTGTTCCACAGGTAGCTCATGGCGTTTGAACCGGTTAACGCCTCGAGTCTGCGCACACCTGATGCAATACCCGTTTCACTAATAATTTTAATTAGGCCGATATCTCCAGCTCTATCAGTATGAGTGCCGCCACAAAGTTCAACTGAGAAGTCGCCTAGCTTGATAACTCTAACTTCATCGCCGTACTTCTCACCGAAGAGAGCCATTGCACCAGATTTTGCTGCTTGGTCATATGGCATTACGTTGACTTCGGCATCGTGATTAGCACGAACTTGCTCATTTGCGATGCGCTCAATTTCTACAAGTTGCTCATCTGATACAGGCTCGAAGTGAGAGAAGTCAAATCTTAGTCTGTCAGCATTAACTAGTGAGCCTTTCTGCGCAACATGTGTTCCAAGCACTTCGCGTAGGGCTGCATGGAGGATATGGGTTGCTGTATGATTGAGCATAGTTGCTTGACGTTTAACACCATCAACAACTGCAGCAACTTCATCTCTGGTATTTATTGTACCCCGGGTTACGGTGCCAACATGGACGAATGCGTTACCGTTTTTAAGGGTGTCTGTGATCTGGATTGTGCAGTCCTGACCCAGAAGTTCTCCGCTATCACCAGCCTGACCACCAGATTCTGCATAGAAAGGAGTTTGGTTTAGGATGATTTGAACTTCATCTCCAGCCGATGCCTTGTCAATCAGGTTTCCATCTTTGAAGATTGCTAGAACGGTGCCTTTGCCGGTTATCTCTTCATATCCGGTAAATTCTGTTTCGTGCTCTGTCTCAGCGGTGTTGTTATAATCAACGATGAACTTGCTGCTCTGCTGGCTTTGCTTTTTCTGCTGTTCCATAGCGGTATCAAAACCATCTCTATCAACGGTTAGCTCGCGCTCACGTGCGATATCTGCAGTTAGATCAAATGGGAAGCCATAGGTGTCATAAAGTTTGAAAGCCGTATCGCCAGAGATGATCTTGCCGCCCATGGTATCAATTTCTGCTTCTAGAATTCTCATCCCCTGTTCTAGAGTCTTAGCGAATTGTTCCTCTTCTTGTTTAAGGATCTTTTTTACAAAGTCCTTCTGTTCAACAAGAATAGGGTAGGCCTTGCCCATCTCTTGTATTAGGGTATCTACTATTTTGTAGAAGAATAGATCTTGTACGCCGAGCTGGTAGCCATGCCTTACTGCACGACGAATTATCCGTCTTAGCACATAACCACGTCCTTCATTAGATGGGAATACACCATCTGCAATTAGGAATGAGCAGGCACGAATGTGGTCAGCAATTACGCGTAGGGATTTATTGTTTAGATCTGTAGTTCCGGTGATTTCAGAAGTGGTCCTAATCAAACTTTGGAAGAGATCAATTTCGTAATTTGAGTGAACGTTCTGCATGATAGCAGCAAGTCTTTCCAGCCCCATTCCCGTATCAACCGATGGCTTTGGTAGTGGCTCCATAGTTCCGTCGGCAAAACGGTTGTATTGCATGAAAACAAGGTTCCAGATTTCGATATATCTATCGCCATCTTCTTCAGGTGTTCCTGGAGGTCCGCCAGGAATATCTTCGCCATGGTCATAGAAAATTTCGGTGCAAGGTCCGCAAGGTCCTGTATCTCCCATTGACCAGAAGTTGTCTTTGGCGCCAATGCGAGAGAAACGGTTTTCATCAACACCGATCTCTTTTAGCCAGATGTCAGCTGCTTCATCATCCTCTTCAAATACAGTGACCCAAAGCTTTTCTGCAGGTAGTCCCATTACTTCAGTAAGGAATTCCCAACCATATTTGATTGCATCTTGTTTGAAGTAGTCGCCGAAGCTGAAGTTACCAAGCATTTCAAAGAAGGTGTGGTGTCTGGCGGTATAGCCAACATTCTCTAGGTCGTTGTGTTTGCCGCCAGCTCTTACGCAGCGCTGGCTTGAGGTGGCCTTATTGTAAGAGCGTTTTTCTTGCCCTAAAAAGGTATCTTTAAACTGAACCATGCCAGCGTTGGTGAACAATAATGTCTTATCATTGCCTGGTACCAATGGGCTGCTATCTACGATTTCATGCCCTTTTTCTTTAAAGAAGTTTAGAAAAGCATCTCTAATATCTGCACAAGTCCAGTTCATTACTTACTCTCATTCATAGTAGTCGTTATCATTAAGCGCGCATTTTACCTGATCGAAGCTAAAACCTCGATACTGTAGAAAGCGAATTTGTTTTGCTTTGCTATTTAGATCTGTTGGAATTTCTTTGCCAAAGCGCTTGTTTCTAGCTTTTTGAGCCATGTTAATCCATTCAGATTGTTCCAAACCAAGCTCATTTTGGTTTATATTTATCCCTTTGCTCTTCAATTCAGCGACAATTTTTACTGGCCCATGCCCTTTAGCAAGGCGAGAATTTACAAAACTTTCGGTAAATCGAGCGTCACTTTGTAAGTTTCTCTCTTGTAACCATTCAAGAACCTCATAAATATCTGACGTTTCTCCGCCCTTATTAGAAAGCTTTTCCAATAGTTCTTTGCTGGAGTGCTCGCGGCGGGATAGATAATCAATTGATGATTTTTTTATGGCTTCCTTGTCGAACAATTTTATTCCTATTCGTATATGTACTTTGAAATTAATTAGTGTTTATCTGGTATTTCAGTATCAATATCTCAGATCGTCTTCGATCTAAATGATAAACCAGATAATAATATAACTGTAATTGCACTGATGACAAACATTAAAGCAATGCCACGACCCTCTCTAATTTCAATAATATCTGCAGTGATTGAATTCTTTAATGCCCATGGGGTAGAAATGAGCGGGTAAGTAAAATAGATGTGGTAAGGACTGTGGCAAGAATCGTTGAAATAAGAGGGGGGAGGAGCTATTTTTTTCTAGAAACCAAACCTATAAAGCAAACCCGGTTACGGTGGTGCCAAGCATTGAGATAAATTGACCGAAGCAAATTAAGGGGTAGATCCTGAAGAATTTCATGCGATTATAGTTATTTGTATTGGAAATACGGCAGGTATAAAACCTACCGCATGTGATTTGTATGGATATTAGATCGCTTCTGGGCCAGTTTCACCGGTACGAATACGGATGACATCTAGAAGTTCAGTAACAAAGATTTTTCCATCACCAATCTTGCCTGAGTTTGCGGCATTAGAAATTGTTTCAATTACTTGGTCTAACATCTCGTCGTTTATAGCAATTTCTAGTTTCACCTTGGGTAGAAAATCCACCACGTATTCTGCGCCACGATATAGTTCTGTGTGACCTTTCTGGCGACCAAAACCTTTTACTTCAGTAACAGTGATCCCTTGAACCCCAATGTCAGAAAGGGCCTCTCTCACATCGTCAAGTTTAAAAGGTTTAATAATAGCTGTTACGAATTTCATGTAAAACTCCTGTTTTGTATCGGCCTGGGTGGGGTGAAATTTAGGTAATGATAGTTGTTTGCTGAAAATTCGGCAAATATTTGTCTTTTTATTTATTTATCTGCTGTTCTAGTCTCATAGATACCATTATTGTTTATTTAGGAGTTTAATGGCTTTGATATGAATATATGCTCATATGTTAATATATTCATTATTCAAAAATCAGTATAATACTTACCAATAATTAATTTTGATTAATCACTGTTTATTTGAACTTAGTATTTTTGGAAGGTTTTTTATGAGATATTTTTTATCATTCATTTTTATATGTCTTGCGGTTATTTCTAGCTCTTCTTTTGCTGAAACAGAAAAAAAGTTGACCCCATCAGAAGCAAAGCCATTTCATTTGGTTGAAGATTTTCCAGCGAATACTGAAGGTGATTCAGCATTGCCAAACCCAGGGAATCTGAAAATGTATCTTCATGTCCCAGCTGATATGCCAGAAAATGCACCAGTAGTTTTTGTATTGCACGGCTGCATGAAAGGAGCTGGGCTGATGAAAAAATGGACTGGATGGCATGATCTAGCAGATAAGCATAAGTTTTACGTTGTCTTTCCTCAGCAGCAAAAGCTAAAGGTTGGAAAGAAATCCAAAACCGGCAATCCAGTATTATGTTTTAATTGGTCGGGATTAAACGGTAAATGGAAGAAAAGGGGTGAGGGGGAGGACAAATCGATCCTTGATATGATTTCTCACCTCGATAGTTCCGGTTATTCTATTAATACAAAAAAAGTCTTTATTACCGGTTTTTCAGCAGGTGGCGCTATGACTAATCTGATGTTGGCATATTGGCCAGATAAATTTGCAGGCGGGGCACCTTTGGCAGGGATTCCATTTCATTGCGCAGATACTATGAAACAAGGATTTGGCTGCATGGGGATTAAGGCTAATTTTTCCACCAGAAGTAATAATGGTCCAGGATGCGAGGGTAAGGGTGAGGCATGTATGGATCCAGCGCGTAAAAAAACTCCTGAGGAGTGGAAAGAGTTAGTTATGCAGCATGGTAAACAAGATTACGCAGGCCAATATCCGCGAGTTATGATCTTGCAGGGTGGTAGAGATAAATATGTCGATGATGATAATCTACAAGAAACAATGGAACAGTGGACAGCGGTTCATGGAATAGATCAGAAAGCTGATAACGACATTAGAGTTTTAAAAGAGACATATTCTCGGCATATATATAAAGAATACCGTGATAAAAATGGAGAAGCGAAAGTCGCTACTTTAATAATTCCAAGAATGTTTCATTCTATCCCGGTAGAGCCAGGGGAAGGTTTTGATCAAGGTGGAATGGAGGCTGGTGGCTTTGCTGTTGACTACGGTCTGCACTCTAGCTATTACATAGCGCGCTTTTGGGGAATAGTTGAATAGGCTTGGGGGTTAATTTATTAAAATAGAGAAATTAACTCAGTAGTTGCTATCTTAGAAAAGTCAGTGTAAATTGTCGCCGGATTATGTTTGAAAAAAGCAGGTATAAGGCTGTAAGAAATAGCCTAAGCTTGTGGAAACAATCAGATACTACCTCGAAGGCGTGTCAGCCTTAACCTTCACAGCAAAACCGCTATTGGTGGTTAGCTGCGCGAGATAGAAACTGAGATAACACAGGTCTTTATTTTTATTAATAAATTTGTGTGAAATTTAAGGAGCATTTAAATGCAAGAAGGTTTTACTCTAGTTGCACTTGGAATGGGAACAGTATTTGTTTTCCTTATAGTTCTAATTGCTTGTACTACATTGATGTCAAAGTTTGTTATGGCATTAGAGGCCAGACAGCCAAAGCCAGTGCAAGTTATTCCAGTAACTGGACAATCAAAAATTCCTGATGCTGTTTTGACAGCTGTAATAACTGCAGCTATCCATCAACATCGCGCTGCTAAAAAGTAGTAACAATTTTACAGAAATACGGACTTTTAATTTAATAAAATAAGGTTGATACCCATGAGTAACACAAAAAAACTTGGAATTACCGAAGTAGTGCTACGTGACGCACACCAATCTCTATTTGCGACTAGAATGCGCCTGGAAGATATGCTTCCTATTGCTGAAAAAATAGACAAAGTTGGCTACTGGTCTGTTGAAACCTGGGGTGGCGCAACATTTGATTCATGCATCAGATTTCTTGGTGAAGACCCATGGGATAGAATTCGTCAACTTAAGGCAGCTATGCCTAATACTCCACAGCAAATGCTTTTCCGTGGTCAGAACATCCTTGGTTACAGACATTATGCTGATGACGTAGTAAGAAAATTCGTAGAAAGAGCAGCTGTAAACGGCGTAGACGTATTCCGTGTATTTGACGCGATGAACGATCCACGTAACCTTGAAACTGCTATTAAGGCAGTTATCGAGAACGAAAAGCACGCTCAAGGTACTCTTTCGTATACAACTAGCCCAGTTCACACGCTAGAATCATGGTGTAAATTAGCCAAGCAAGTTGAAGAGATGGGCGCTCACTCTATCTGTATTAAAGATATGGCTGGTCTTCTTAAACCATATGAAGCATATGAGCTAATCACCGCACTTAAGAAACAGGTTAAAATTCCTCTTCATTTACATAGTCATGCAACAACTGGTTTATCACTTCCAACATATCTTAAAGCTGCAGAAGCTGGAATCGACAACGTTGATGCTTCAATTTCTTCAATGTCTATGACTTACGGGCATTCAGCTACTGAGACCGTTGTTGCGATGCTTGATGGTCAAGAGAGAGATACTGGTCTTGATATCAACCAGATGGAAGAGATCGCTGCATACTTCAGAGAAGTACGTAAGAAATACGCTAAGTTTGAAGGTGCTCTTAAAGGCGTAGATTCAAGAATTCTTGTTGCTCAGGTTCCTGGTGGAATGTTGACTAATATGGAAGGTCAGCTTAAAGAGCAAGGTGCTATTGATAAGCTAGATGCAGTACTGGAAGAGATTCCACGTGTTCGTAACGACCTTGGTTTTATCCCTCTAGTAACACCAACTTCACAGATTGTTGGTACTCAGGCGGTACTTAATGTACTAACTGGTGAGAGATACAAGACTATCACTAAAGAGACTGCTGGTATCCTTAAGGGTGAATACGGCGCAGCTCCTGCTGAACTGAATAAAGAGCTACAAACAAGAGTTCTTGATGGTGCAGATCCAATCACTTGTCGTCCTGCTGATTTGCTTGAAGATGAAGTTGACAAGCTTACTGCAGAGCTTAAAGGTATCGCTAAAGAGAAAGGTATCAAGCTTGCTAAAGATGAGATCGATGATGTTCTTATCTATGCGCTATTCCCTCAAATAGGTCTTAAGTTCCTTGAGAACCGTGGCAACCCAGATGCATTTGAACCTGTGCCATCTGCTGATGACGTTAAAACAGCTGCTACTGCTACTGCGAAAACCGCTGACGGTGCTGATGTTTATACTGTTACAGTTGCAGGCCATAGCTATGTGGTTCAGGTAGAAGAGGGTGGAGACATTTCTCAAATCGCTCAAGCTGCTCCAGTAGTTAGCGCATCAACTGCACCTTCAGCAGCGCCTGTAGGTTCTATCGGTACAGAAGCTATTCCTGCTCCTCTTGGTGGACATATTTTTAAGGTTCCTGTGTCGGTTGGGCAACAAGTGAATGAAGGTGACGTAATCATTGTTCTTGAAGCGATGAAGATGGAAACTGAAATTCGTGCTAGTAAAGCGGGCTCTATTGCTGAGATATGCGTGAAAGAGGGCGATACAGTAGCTGTTGGTGACACTCTTTTAACAATGGCATAATTTTTAAACTTTAATATTAAGCCTCTAATATGTAGGGGCTTTCATTATCAAGGTTAAATCGCTAAAGGATTTTATCCAATGGAAAATGTATTAAAACTAGTGTACGGATCAGGGATATGGAATATATCTCCAGGTCAGGCACTTATGTTGGCTGTAGGGTTGCTGTTGCTATATCTTGCGATTAAAAAGGGGTTTGAGCCTCTACTATTAATCCCTATCGGTTTTGGCGCTATTCTTGCGAATATCCCGGTGGCAGGACTTGCCGAGTCTGCTGTCTCACAGGCGCTGCATTATGGTTCTGATGAAATTGTCTCTGCAATCAATAGCGCATTAGGTGGCGTGTCATTTTATGATGCTCCTACTGCTGCACAAATGGCTGCTAAAGAGATAGCTAAAAATGCAAACTATGCCGATGGCGTACTTTATTTATTTTATAGCGTTGGTTTGGCAAGTGGTGCATTCCCACTAATTATCTTTATGGGTGTTGGTGCGATGACCGATTTTGGTCCTCTTCTAGCTAACCCTAAAACTCTATTACTAGGTGCTGCTGCTCAGTTCGGTATTTTTGTTACCTTAATTGGTGCGATTGCTCTTGGATTTTCTGGTCAAGAAGCAGCTGCTATCGGTATTATTGGTGGGGCTGATGGCCCTACTGCTATTTATGTATCAACTAAGCTTGCTCCACATCTTCTAGGTGCGATTGCTGTAGCTGCATACTCATACATGGCTCTGGTTCCTATGATTCAGCCGCCAATCATGAGACTGTTTACTACAGAAGCAGAGCGTCAGATTAAGATGACTCAGCTAAGACCTGTATCACAAACAGAAAAGATTATGTTCCCAGTCGTTTTATTACTATTGGTTGCACTTCTACTTCCTGATGCAGCTCCGCTACTTGGTATGTTCTGTTTTGGTAACCTAATGAAAGAGAGTGGTGTTGTAACACGTCTAAGTGATACAACTCAAAATGCGTTGATCAACATCGTAACTATCTTCCTTGGGCTGTCAGTTGGTTCTAAATTGCAGGCTACTGAATTCCTACAGATTGGTACCTTGAAGATTCTAGCTCTTGGTATCGTTGCCTTTGGGATCGGTACAGCGTGTGGTGTTCTAATGGCAAAAGCTATGAACAAGCTTAGCAAAACCCCAATTAACCCACTTATTGGTTCTGCAGGTGTATCTGCTGTACCGATGGCTGCTCGCGTATCGAATAAGGTGGGTCTTGAGTCTAACCCTCAAAACTTCTTGTTGATGCATGCTATGGGACCCAACGTAGCTGGTGTTATTGGTTCTGCTGTAGCTGCTGGTGTACTTCTTAAGTACTTTGGGACATAAATCCTAGGGAGCTTTTGAAATAAAGCAGCTTATTAGAAGCTAAAAAAATAAAGCCCGAACGGTTTAAACTGTCCGGGCTTTTTTATTACTGACCATAGTTTATTAATAAGTAAAATGGTAAATTGTAATTATATTGCTGCTTAGCTATTATAGTCACACGCAGACGTTAGCTTAGATTCATGGTTATCGCTTGTATCTCGTTATTTGTTATTATTGAAATAATACAAATAACTCAGCCACCTAAGGCTTGGATATTTAACTTATTTGTTTTATTACCGAGTTAGGAGCGTTTAGTGTCAAATCTCGAATTATTACACCATATACCTGCAGAAAAAAAGCATAAGATCCCATTGTTGTTTGTTCATGGAGCATATGTTGGTGCATGGTGCTGGGAAAACTTTTTGCCATACTTCACTGAGAAAGGGTACGAAGTGTATGCAGTTAGCCTTCGCGGGCATGGTAAAAGTAGCGGTAGAATGATGGTTCACTCCTACGGCTTAAGAGATTATGTTAGTGATGTTCATCAGGTTATTGAAAATGATATAAAAGATGATGTTATCTTAGTTGGTCACTCAATGGGTGGAGCAGTAATACAACAATATCTGCGTAAGTATAAAAATCATGATGGTTGTAAAGCCGCAGCCTTTCTAGCAACACTTCCTCATCATGGGGTTGGTCCATCATCTATGGAGATCGCTATGAGAGATCCTACAGTGATGGTGCAGATGCAATTTGTACAAATGTTTGGTAGTACATTTGCGACTCCAGATTTTGCTCGCAAAGCACTTTTTACTAAAGATACTCCTACCGAAGATCTATTACGCTACCAACCTTTGTTTCAGCCGGAATCATATAATACTATTTGGGATATTATGGTTGCTGAGACGCCAACAAAGAAAGATGTTAAAGATATACCTTTGTTTTTTATGGGTGGCGAAAAGGATATGTTGTTCTCAACTGATTCACTTAAACGCACAGCACAAGAAGCAGATTCTGAAGCAGTATTCTTACCAAGGTCATCTCATATGATGATGCTTGATCCATACTGGAAAGATGCTGCTAAAGCCTTGGAGAAATGGCTTAAGACATTGGTTAAGTGATCTTTGTAGGTTTTGTAAGCTATAAATAGGGCAGTATAAATATATCTAAATGCTGCCCTAAAAATAAACTGATATTAAATCATCTTTTGCTTTGTTGCTTAATTTTCATGACAGAGCGGACAAGTTTCCCAAAATCTTTATCTTTTGCTCTTTTTTCAGCTAACGTAGCACTATTAAATGCTTGTTCCCTTAAAAGCTTGCGATAGTTAGCGAGCCTTCTTTCATTAATATCACCTGTTTTAACTGCTTTTCTGATCGCGCAACCGGGTTCATCTTCATGGTTACAATCTGAAAAGCGACATTGAGTCGCTAAATTGATGATTTCTGAGAATGTCTCTTCCACACCGTGTTCGCAATCAGCTAGCTGCAATTCTCTCATGCCAGGAGAGTCTAATAACAATCCTCCAGATGAAAGCAAGTGAAGTGAACGACTAGTTGTCGTATGTCGCCCTTTATTATCATCTTCGCGAATATCACTCGTATGCTGCGTTTTCATATCAAGTAATGTATTGACCAAAGTTGACTTGCCAACCCCTGATGAGCCTAATAATGCGACAGTTTTTCCGCTAATACACCAAGTTTTTAGCTGGTCAACACTGCTAGAATCAAGACTATTAACAGCAATCACATCAAGTAATGAGTTAAGCCCTTTAACTTTATCAATATAATCCTGCACATCATTGCAGCAATCAGCCTTGGTGAGGACGATCACAGGCTCAACTCCGGCTTCATTAGCTAGTGCAAGATAACGTTCAATTCGGTTAAGGTTAAAGTCTAGGTTCATTGAACAAACAACAAAAACCGTATCGATATTTGCAGCGATCAACTGTGTAGCGACTTTTGTACCTGCAGCTTTACGAGAAAATAAAGATGAGCGCTCTAATAAGCGGTGAAACTTGCCATCATTTGTCAGCAAGACCCAGTCACCTACAGTTAGTTGTGGCATTAAAGGAGTTAGTGGAAGAGCCTGTTTGCCAGTGTCTGTTAACAGCAGAACTTGTGAGCGTTCCTGCCCCACAACTCTGGCATTAGTATTTGCTTCCCACTCTTCGAGAGAAAGTTGTTGCTGAAAAAAGTGTTGCCACCCAAGGTTTGGGAGAGAGTATAAAATAGTCATAATTAACCCCGGCGCAATTAATGCGCAGAATGAATTCAAATCTGGGGCGTTTTGCGCCCCGGTTCAAAGACCGGGTATAGACTAATTAATAACTGAAGTTATTAGCTAATTACCCGGAAGGTTTTTACGACAATCATTAGTACCCTCCAAAGCTGTAGTGAAATTTAAAAGAAAAGCATAGCAACAAAAAAAATGATAATCAATGAACTGGTTCAACTGGCAGCAATAGTTTGTTTATTCGAATTGTGAGAGTTATTGCTGATGGCATTGGTATTTTTGCTAACTTTTCAGAACTTACAGAAAAAGAATTCGAGATACTTGATAAAATATTAAAAGCTAATTCAGATAGGATATAACAGGGGGCAGTATGATCGAGATTATGATAAAATTTCCGCCTAATTAAAATCATATTTTAGGTTATTTTCATGTCTTCAGATCCAAAAGCCCCGAATAAAAGTTTAAAAGTAGCACTTTTAGCCATATTTTTATTGTCATTATGGGGAACAGCTGTTTTTCTATATTTATACTTTCATGTATTTAAATTACATGAAGCTCCTACCTGTATATTTCCAACTATTGATCAAGTTTCCGAACTAGATGAAACAACCGTTAATAGTAATAAGTATTACCTTGTTCACCGACTTTCAAATTCTGATGAAAAAGCTGATATTATTGAACTATATGACCAAGCAGTGAATTTTGATAGATGCGCTCAATCAAGTGTGAAACCAATTTATACTGAGGCTGTAGAACAAAATATCTCTCGAGATTCAACTCAGTTATGTGCTTTCGGGGTAAGGTTAGATAATAAGAAATTTGAAGTTATCTACACTGAAGATATTAAAAAATGTCAGCCAATAGATAAGTTAAAGATTGTAGAGTAAATATAATCAATATGATAAGAGTCTTTGATCAAAGATCAATAGACTGCCAGTCTCCAGTTTATTAGCATCCAATAGTTGGGTGCTAATAAGCGAAGCGCATCCATTATAAAAGCATAGCTTGCCTTCTATTATTTCCACCTCGTAACTTTTCCCAGCAAAATTGACATATGTTAAGGCATAGAAATCGCCGTCTCATACTATGTCTTTAATAACTTATTATATTGCAAATACAAATTGGAGAAGATTATGAGCCATGAAGTAAAACCAGAAATGTTGAAAGATTTGGTAGATTATCAAAATGATTCAGTTGTTAGCAAAACGCTGATTAAAAAGGATACGGGTACAGTAACGTTGTTTGCTTTTACTAAAGAGCAAGGCTTGAGTGAACATACAGCACCTTTTGATGCAATGGTTAATATTCTTGATGGTAAGGCAGAAATAACTATTTCAGGAACCCCAATTATTGTAGAGGCAGGGCAGATGATTATTATGCCTGCTAATGATCCTCATGCACTTAAAGCTATTGAAGATTTCAAAATGATGTTAACAATGATTCGATCATAGATTCGACTGCGCTGGATTTTTCCAGAAATGTAGGGTGGGCTCTGCCCACCATTTGTTTTTGGTAAGCATTTAATTGGTGGGCGATGCTCACCCTACGAAGAATAAAGATGAGTAGTTATTAAATCTATTATTCCAAGAAAAGCTAATCATAGAAGAAAATAGCAAAGTATCGTAAACATGGCTTTACTAGGATTTCTTTTGCGCAATACAAGGTTTAGAAGTTGAATTTAATTGCGGCAGATACTGTTGTCGCGTCCTCAGATACTCCACTTTTGCTCATCCCATCATTTTTAGATGATGCAGCCAAAAGATAGATTGAGGCTTTCTTGTTGAATTTATGCTCATAACCTAATCCAAATAGTGACTGATCTTCGCTGTCTTCGATATCAGATTGACCATATATCGCTTTGATTGAGCCTTTATCTGTTATTTTGAAGCTTGCTGCTAAGTGTAAGTTTGTCTCATCTTCTGTGCTGTCATCAGCGTCGATGGATTCAATTAGCCCTCCAATTGTTACGATATTAAATTTGTAGCTTGCACCAAGTTTGAGTGCGGTACTATCTTGATCGATATCCTGAATACCGCCAGCTAGCAATAGTCCTTCTGTTTTGTAATTAACACCAAGGCCAGTAACAGATCCATCACCATTGCCCGCTGGTGTGTCGTTTTCAAAAGAGTGAGATAGTGAGAAACTGAAATTTTCAAATTTATTCAGGTAGATAATTGTGTCATCAGCTCTTTTGTCGTGGGTTGAATCGATGATATTTGTGTAATCAGCATAGCTGTCTGACCAAGGATCTAATTTTGCAGTTGCGCCTTTATAAGCTGTATCATGACGACCTAGGCGAATTTCACCAAAACTACCTTTAAGACCCGCATACTGGTTACGCCCTTTGATATGATTTGAGCTACTTTTTGGGTTATCTGTAGTGTCTACTTGAAACTCAAGCTTATAGGTTGCGGTTAGGTTTGAATCTAGTAGATAGTTACCTTTAATTCCGAAGCGTGATGCCCAGCTTTCCATTTGTCCGACACTGCCATCTTCGTTATCAACATATCCTGCTGAAATATGTACACGCCCATATAATGTAGGAGCAGGAAAATCGGCAGCTGAAACAGCACCAGAGATTACAAGGCCAGCACAAATAAAAGCAGTAAATAATATTTTCTTCATTAAGATTTCCTCATTAAATATTGATTTGATGAGTGCAGTTTACGAAAGAAATATTACGGATAAATTACGATTTTGTTACGGGAATGTTACAAGATAAGATTTTGAGTTTGTCTAAAAACTTAGCTTCAAACTTTGGCTCAAAACTAAGTAATTAGAAATTCTTTTTCCAATTTACAAATCATCCTTAATTGTATCTTCAATACCATCAGCACCAATATGTCGTACATCTTTTCCTTTAACAAAATAGATGATGTATTCGCTAATATTGGTAGCTCTATCTCCGATACGCTCAAGTGCACGAGCAATCCAGATGATATTTAGCGCCCATGGGATGGTGCGCGGATCTTCCATCATAAAGGTGATAGTTTGGCGAAGGGTGCTTTCATATTCTAGATCGACTTGTTCATCTTGACGATAAATCTTATATGCTTCAACTGTATCCATGCGTGCAAAGGCATCTAATATTTCATGAAGAACAGTTTTTACATGTTCTCCAAGATGCTTAATGGCTTGAATACGTGAGCGGCCTATATCTTTATCCATCAGGTCAATAGCCATTAATGCAACACGTTTAGTTTCATCACCTATGCGCTCTAGATCATTTATTGTCTTAATAACTGTTATTACTAAGCGTAGGTCGCTAGCTGTTGGTTGTCTTCGCGCAATTATTTGAGTGCATTCTTCATCAATCTCAACTTCCATCTTGTTAACAGCGTTATCATTTTCAACTACAGCATGAGCTAGTGCTGAATCGCTATTTAATAAGCATGTAATTGCATCACTGAGTTGTTTCTCAATGAGTCCACCCATTGCTAGAACTTTGTTTCTAATCTCTTCAAGCTCATTTTCAAATTGACGCGAAATGTGATTTCCTGATTCAGTAGTCATAATTTTACCTATCCATATCTTCCTGTTATGTAATCTTCTGTTTGTTTATGCTTTGGAGCTGTAAATAGCGTCTTAGTATCGGTGAACTCAACAATATCACCCATATACATAAATGCAGTATAGTCTGAAACTCTGGCTGCTTGTTGCATGTTATGTGTAACAATCACAATGGTGAAGTCATTTTTTAATTCGTTTATTAGTTCTTCAACCTTTAGGGTCGATATTGGGTCTAGTGCTGATGCAGGTTCATCCAGTAACAATACAGATGGTTGAATGGCAATTGCACGCGCAATAACCAAACGTTGTTGTTGTCCGCCAGATAACCCAAGTGCACTTTGATTAAGTCTATTTTTTACCTCATCCCAAAGGGCTGCGCCTTTTAATGATTTTTCCACTATATCATCTATGGTGCGCTTGCTTTTAATTCCTTGGATTCTTAGGCCATAGGCAACATTTTCGTAGATAGTCTTTGGGAATGGATTTGGTTTTTGAAAAACCATCCCAACTTTTCTTCTCAATGCTGCTACATCGACACCTTTTTCATAGATGTTATTGCCATAAAGATTGATCTGCCCATCTATAGTGACGTTATCAATTAAATCATTCATACGGTTAAAGCAACGTAAAAGCGTAGATTTACCACAGCCGCTTGGGCCAATAAATGCGGTGACTTTTTTTTCTGGTATCTGAATATCTATATCTTTTAAGGCGCGGTTTTCACCGTAATATAGATTTAGATTGTCTGCAGTGAATGCAATGCGCTCATCCTTCAGGTGTGAAGGCTGACTCTTGCTATTTTCTAACCCTACGGATGTAGATATAACTATATCTTGTTCGTCTTTTGTAGCTGTATTTACTTCAGTCATTATTAACCTGCTATTGATTTATATTTTTCTCTCAAGCGATTTCTAAGAGAGAAGGCAAATAGGTTTAGGAATATGATTATCAAAATTAGTAGGAATGCTGTGGCAAATACCAATGGTCTTGCAGCTTCTACATTTGGGCTTTGGAAGCCTACATCATAGATATGGAAGCCAAGGTGCATAAACTTTCTCTCCATGTGTAAGAATGGAAAGTTTTCATCAAGTGGTAGTGATGGGGCTAGTTTTACTACACCTACAAGCATTAGTGGAGCAACTTCGCCAGCAGCGCGTGCAATAGCAAGTATCATCCCGGTTATCATTGCTGGCGTAGAAATAGGTAGAATAACCTTCCACAGCGTTTCTGATTTAGTTGCCCCCAGAGCTAGGCTACCTTCCTTAAAAGCCTTTGGTATTCTTGCAAGGCCTTCTTCAGTTGTAACAATAACTACAGGAAGGGTTAGTAATGCCAGTGTTATAGATGCCCATAATATCCCCGGCGTACCGAATGTTGGCGATGGCAATGCCTCTGGATAGAATAGGGTGTCTATCTTGCCACCTAAGATGTATACAAAGAATCCTAAACCAAACACTCCATAAACGATAGATGGAACACCAGCCAAATTTACTACTGAAATACGAATGATTCTGGTGAAGATGTTTTGTTTTGAATATTCACGCAGATATACAGCAGCTAATATGCCAAACGGTGTTACAAAGATTGTCATAAGAATAACCATCAATACCGTGCCAAATATTGCTGGGAAAACACCACCTTCAGTATTTGCTTCTCGCGGACTACCGAATATGAATTCGCCAATGCGATCGAGATAGATAGAGATCTTTTGCCCAATTCCAATACCGTTTGGCATGTAAGACCTGACTATATTCGATACCTTCAATGATATGGTTTTAGGACCAGCTTCAGATAGAATCTCAACTTCTAAGCTATACCGGTTTAATGCCTTTGAAAGTTCTACAAGTTTATGATTAAGAGCATTATATTCTTTGCTTAATTTGTTTTGCTCTTCCTCTGCAACTTCAATGGCTGCTTGAGTGAGCTTGTCTTTTAACTCTAAAGAGCGTTTACGCAGTCTGATTTGTTCCATCTGGTAATTTATGGCGCCAATATCGATATTTTGAATCTCTTCTAGCTGTTTGTGTATTGATGTTGCCTCCGCAATTTTTTCTTGTAGAGTAGGCCATATCTCACCATTTACATTGGTTTGTGTTTCAAGATCAATAATGTTTTTAGGTATGGCGTATAGATTCCCCCACTCTCTACGTTCAAAGGTCGCATAGTTGTCAGCAGGAACACTGTTAGTTATTTGTGAATCTCGAACCCAGCGAAAGTCCATTCCAAATATGTCGCGGTTACCAGTCTTGAGTAGAATGTCTGTATATGGGCCGTGTGGGGATACCTTGTTTTTCTCTTCATAGTATTCAGCAACAATTTTTTTGTTTTCCATATCTTGAGTATCAATTGTCACGATGTGTGTTTCTGCCGGCCAAAAATGTGGTATTGCCTGATAGCCGATAAACCCGACGATACCAACCACAAGTATCACTGATAGAGCAATTGCTCCAGCGCAGAGCCAGAGAAACGGTGTTCCTTCTTTGTACCAATCAATAATTTTTTTCATATCGCTTTTTTAAGTAATTATAAATTACTGTATTTATTCCTAAGTCTGGTACTGATAATTTCAGATATAGTGTTAAAGATAAATGTAAGTATGAATAGAGCAAATGCAGATAAAAATAGAAGTCGGAAGTGGGTACTACCAACTTCTGCCTCTGGCATCTCTACAGCTATGTTTGCTGCAAGTGTTCTCATCCCCTCGAAGATGTTGAAATCCATGATAGGGGTGTTTCCAGTTGCCATTAGAACAATCATGGTTTCGCCGATAGCGCGTCCCATCCCAATCATTATCGCTGAGAAAATTGCTGGACTGGCTGTAAGTATGATTACTCTTGTCATTGTTTGCCACTGTGTTGCACCAAGAGCAAGAGAGCCATTTGTGAGAGATTTAGGAACACCAAACACTGCATCTTCTGTTATCGAAAATATGTTTGGGATAACTGCAATCCCCATGGTAATACCGATGATAATCGAGTTGCGTTGATCAAAATTAATACCCATTGTATCGGTTAACCAAGAGCGGGTATTGCCGCCGAATAGTGTAATCTCAAGCATTGGGCTTAGATAAAACGATAACCATATAAGGAAGATGATAGATGGAATTAATAATATAATCTCAGTACCTTCCGGTAGTTTCTGACGCATCTTTGATGGCAATACAGCCCAAAGTAAAGAGAGCAAAACTATTCCAAGAGGGACAATAATTGGGATACAGAATATTCCCGGCAGATTGTACTCAATGAATGGAGCTAACCATAAACCAGCCAAAAACCCTAAAATCACAGTTGGCAGCGCTGCCATTAGTTCAACTGTAGGTTTAACGACTGTGCGTAGCTGAGGTTTCATAAAATAGGCTGTATACGCTCCAGCTAAAACCCCGATAGGTGTTGCAAATAACATTGCGTAGAATGCAGCCTTTAAAGTTCCAAAAGCTAGTGGCATAAAGCTGAATTTTGATTCAAAGTCATTTGATGATGAGGATGATTGCCAGATGTATTCGGGTTTCTCATACCCTTCATACCAAACTTTTTCCCAGATGGAAGACATTGATACCTCTGGGTGTTCGTTATCGATATGAAATAGAGATATGTTTTTTGCAGAATTGACCAGCAGAGCATTAGCTCTTGGGCTGATTGCCAGGTTTTTGATCTGTTCACCCGCAAATGCCTCTTGATGAATTATCTGTTCCGAGGTTGTATGGATAATAGTTACCATACCCTTATCATCATAGAGATAGGCGACCTTTCTTGAATACTCAGGCTCGATTTTTATAATCTTAGAACCTTTAGGTTTAAAGGTTCTGATCTTTGAATACTTGAAGTTGCCGCTCTTGTTTCTTACAGGGAACCACTGTGTTAGTAACCCGTTAGAATCAGCTATAAGTAGTGAACTACCAGCAGACAATATGGCGGCAGCATCGACTTTTCCTTCACTTCCATCAACAAAGTCCCCCCGTTGGTTGATTGCTAATTCGTCATCCAGTTTTAAAAATTCGCCCGTTTGGCTAAGAATTATGATATTACGCTGTGTTTGATCGATAAAGATATGGTCGGGTGATATTTCATGATTTGATGAAATTTGTTCTTTTTCCCAGCTTATATCCTCTTCCATGAAAGATTCCTCTTTCGTGAATTTCGACATGAATAACTTATTGTCGGAGCTAGATATAATAGTGATATTTTCTTCATCAATCTCAAATGAAACGTGTGCTATAGAGCTGCCGTCTTCATGAAGTTTAATTGCCTCTTCACCGAGTGGGTAAGTAATTGATGGGATGATTTTTGTTTCTTCATTTTCTGAATATATGCTTTTGTATTCTGGCCGTATCAATTTTGCGGTTCCATCTTCAAATGCAGTAATGATGTTTACATTTGAGGAACTTTTTAGAGTATGGATAGCAGAAATTTTATGTGTAGAAATTTGTTCTTCAGATATAGCAGTGCCTTTTTCTATATCAATAAAGCGAAGCATACCGCTGGCATCTATAGATAGGGCGACTTTATTTTGTTCTTCAAGTGAAAGGTGAATAAGGTTATTGGCTTGACTCTTATTAGTTGAGTTGGCGTGAGTTACACTTGCTTGTGTTGTGATGCCTTCAAATAAAGGAACAACCTCTATGCCTAGATAAACAAAGATGAGTCCAAGAGCGATAAGTACAGAGCCGCCACCTGTATATACGATGATCTTGGTAATCAAATCTTTTACGTTTCTACGGGTGAACTGTTTAGCTAAACTTTGTTCTATGTTTGAATTTTCTTGCTTCATATATATTTAAACTGAGAGGTTTTGACACCTCTCAGTTATCCTATGATCCTATTTTATGCCTAACTTAGTTAACTCTTTTTGAGCAATCTTGTTAGGAACTGGAATATATCCATCTTTAGCAACGATTTTCTGACCTTGCTTTGATAGAACAAGTTTAATAAATTCTCTTTCAAGAGGTGATAACTTTTTATTTGGGTGTTTATTTACATAAATATAAAGAAATCTTGAAAGTGGATATTTACCTTTAAGGGCATTTTCTGGTGTGGCATCAATGTAATCTGTACCTTTTTTGGTAAGAGCTACAGCCTTGACCCCAGCTGATTTATAACCAATACCTGAATATCCAATACCGTTGGCAGATGTGCTTATTGATTGAACAACTGATGCAGATCCTGGTTGCTCGTTTACATTGTTTTTAAAGTCACCTTTACAAAGAGCTTTCTTTTTAAAGTAACCGTATGTTCCAGAAACCGAGTTACGACCGAATAGTTGGATGTCTTTATTCGCCCAAGGCCCTGTAAGCCCTAGATCACCCCATTTATTTACTTGTTTTTTAGCACCGCATTTTCTTGTGCTTGAGAAAACTGCATCTACTTGTGAGATAGTCATCCCTTTAATTGGATTGTCTTTATTTACAAAAATGGCAAGCGCATCAATTGCAACACGTATAGCTGTTGGCTTGTAACCATGCTTCTCTTCGAAAGCCTGAATCTCTTTATCCTTCATCTTACGGCTCATTGGGCCAAAGTTTGATGTTTGCTCTGTTAGTGCAGGAGGAGCAGTTGAAGATCCGGCTGCTTGGATTTGAATGTTGACGTTTGGGTAATTCTTTTTAAAGTCTTCGGCCCAAAAAGTCATTAGGTTAGCTAGAGTATCTGAGCCAACGCTTGAAATATTCCCTGAAATACCACTGGCTTGTTTGTAGGTAGATAATTTAGCATCGACCATTGATTCTGCATTTGCACTTATAGCTATCGAAGCTGAAAAAATTGTCGCACAAGCTGCTTTGAAAAATTGCATATAACTTTCTCCTGTTGTGATGTTGATATGCATTCATTATTAATCTTGATTATTAATATTTTGTTACTGAAATGTTACAAGAATATTACAAATTGAAATTAAATATGTTCTTTCACTAAAACTGCTATTAAATCAGGAGGATAATGTGTGTGCGTTGTTTCTGTTAACTTGAAATATTGATAAAGAGAGTGCTAAGGGGTGTATATTTAGATTTGTTTTCTAAATGAGATTTTCACTAGATTGCAGCTACAATAACCTTGAAAAACACCGTAACCAGCCAGATTAAACCAGCTAGGTCAGCTGGTTTTGAATCTACACCTAAACGTACTACCAATCCCTTCATCACTTTCAATCTCTAGAGTAGCGTTGTGGCGTAATAGAATTCTTTTGACTATAGAAAGACCAAGACCAGTACCACCTGTATTGCGCGATCTTCCTGCATCAACACGATAAAATCTTTCAGTAAGTCTGCTTATATGTTCTGGAGCAATGCCAAATCCATTATCCTGAACCTCGAAACAAGGATCACCGCCGTTTTTATGCCAACGAATATTGATAGCACCATTGGGAGGAGTATGCCTAATCGCGTTACTTATTAGATTGGTGAAACAACTGGTTATTTCGCTTACGTTGCCATAGAGTGAAAGTGATTTATCTGTTTCTATAATAATATTCTGTTCAAGATCCCCACTTAGCGCTTTAGCCTCTGTTTTCAACAGTCTCAATAGTGTTTCGATATCTATAAGTTCTGCACTGGATTCATTATGACCAGATTCAAGCTTGGATAGAGTCAGTAGGTCATTAACGATCGATGTCATCCGTTTAGTTTGTTGATTCATTAACTCGATTGGTTTATGAAACTGCTCAGGTAGCTCATCTTTTGTGTCATCAAATAGTTCTGCAGTACCATTTAACACAGTGAGTGGGGTTCTAAGCTCATGAGAAACGTTTGCAACAAAGTCTTTACGCATTTGTTGTACTCGTAAAGGTTCACTAATATCCCTTACGATTATAATTTGATCTTTAAGTCCGTAACCTACAACTCTAATTTCAAGGACAATTGCTTTGTTGGCAGGAGATGGGACATGGATGGGTTTTTCGTGTTGCGTATCCTGATAATATTGCACAAATTCAGGAGTTCTAATCAAGTTATCAATACGCTGTCCTTTATCCTGCCCTTTTTTTAAGCCAAGAAGCTGAGATGCAGTATCATTCCACCATTCCATCTCACTATTTTCATTAATCCCGATTACCCCATCGGGTAGCGCTAGGGCAGAAGATTCGAATCGTTTGACAATCTTGGAAAGGTTCTTAGATCTTTTCTTATCTCTTTTTCTAAGTCGATATATCTGGTCAAAAATTTCACCCCAAATGCCGGTAGATTCAGGAGGGTTTATCATGCGGCTTTTGCGCAGCCACTGATCGAGCGTATAAAGCCGTGATAAGTTCCATGCAACAATAATGAGAAGTGCGATGAATGCAGCGTGTACGGCATAATCAAAAGCCCAGCCAATCAGCGCAGCAATCAACACAAAAGATATATATTTTATCAGCAATTTAGGCCAAGGGTTGTTGTTGGTGATCATACTGAAAAGATATATCCTGTGCCGCGAATTGTTTTGATATAGGCTTCTGCACCGTCAATGCTGATAGCTTTTCTTAATCTTCTGATATGTACGTCAACGGTTCGTTCTTCAACATATACATTGGTACCCCAAACATAATCAAGTAATTGAGTTCTGCTATAAACCTTGTTTTGATGAGTAACGAAGAAGTGCAATAGCTTAAATTCAATAGGTCCTAGCTTTATTCCTTTATCAGATACTGTGACAGAGTGGCTTTTGGGGTCTAATTTAATTATCCCACAGATGATTTCTTTATCGTCTTTTGTTGGTGTAGACCTGCGTAAAACAGCTTTGATACGAGCGGCAAGTTCTTTAGGGGAAAACGGCTTGGTAACATAGTCATCCGCTCCGCATTCAAGCCCTTTGATCTTGTCTTCCTCTTCACCTTTCGCGGTAAGTATTATTATTGGGATTTGATTGGTATTTGAATCAGCTTTGAGCCTTTTTGCTATCTCAATTCCGCTGATATCAGGAAGCATCCAATCTAACAAAATAAGATCAAAAGATTCATTTTTTATCAGTTCAAATGCTTGGCTGCCATTTTCGGCTTCAAGTATTGTCATATTTTGATATGACAATACCATTTTCAACATCTCACGGATTGGTTGTTCATCTTCAACTACTAAAAGGCGTATCTGCATTTATGTGAATTCCATAAATAGTTATTCTTAGGGTTATTGAACAATATAAATGTTACAAGAATATTACATTGAAGTATCTAAGTACTGTTAACTTAACAAAATGATCTCGATAATCCATTCATGAAAAGAACTAAGAAAATGTACTTAGATTATTAGCCATCAAAGTTCGTATGATAAGTGTTGCAATGACTAATTGAACCCACAAGTATATAACAATGAAGTGTCTAGTGTTTTAGGGACCCACCAGGCTCTCTTTCTCTCATGCTTTTTTAATAGTCTTTGCGGATACGGATATAGTTTGGTGTTACCTCAACTAGTTCGTCATTATTTAGTGCATTGAATGTAACAGATGCTACAAAGTTGTGAGTGTTTTATTATTATGTACCTTTTCATACAAATCTAAAAAAGTATAAAACCTATATTAAACAATATTTAAGACTGGCCATGGTTGATTGGCACACCACTTGCTCTATTAGATTAAATTTGATGCAAATTAGAAGGTGATGGCTATGACTGC
This sequence comes from Gammaproteobacteria bacterium, assembly GCA_033852155.1. Taxonomy (GTDB): domain Bacteria; phylum Pseudomonadota; class Gammaproteobacteria; order QZLD01; family QZLD01; genus QZLE01. The sequence goes on from JAWSVA010000012.1 coordinate 95,418, forward strand.
TACAACCGAACAACCAAAGCTAATTATTGATGATACTACTTTACGTGATGGGGAACAGGCAGCTGGCGTAGCATTTAGTCTAGAAGAAAAGATAGCGATTGCCGAAGCTTTAGATATGGTTGGTGTGCATGAGATTGAGTTAGGTATTCCTGCAATGGGAGAGGTAGAGCGGGAAGAGATCAAAACCATAGTCGATCTTTATCTTGGTATGGATACACTGGTTTGGTGTCGTATGAGTCAGTCAGATCTTTTACTGTGCGCTAACCTTGGAGTGGGTATGGTTGATCTTTCTATTCCAGTATCGGAGCAGCAGATTTACCACAAGCTTGGGAAAAGTAAATCGTGGGTTTTAAAACAGATAAATAGGCTAACGCGTCAGGCTATCGATATGGGGTTGGCTGTTTGCATTGGCGGTGAAGATTCTAGTCGAGCTGATATCGAGTTTTTGAAACAGGTTATAAATACTGCAGAAGAAGCGGGCGCGAGTCGTTTCCGTTTTGCAGATACTCTGGGAATCATGGATCCTTTTACCGTTTTCGATACCTTTTCATTATTAAAGCCTTTAACAAATATAGATTTTGAGATGCATGCCCATGATGATTTAGGCATGGCGACAGCGAATACGTTGGCTGCTTTGCGAGCCGGAGTGTGTCATGTAAACACAACTATTAATGGGCTAGGTGAGAGAGCTGGAAATGCCGCTATGGAAGAGGTTATTTTGGCTGCGAGACAGCAGTATGGGATTGATAGTGGGATAAACCTTAAGGCATTACCAATGCTTTCTGCCATTGTTGCTCAGGCTTCCGGAAGAGAGATCGCATGGCAGAAGAGTATTGTTGGGGATGGCGTGTTTACTCATGAGGCTGGTACTCATGTAGATGGTCTGCTTAAGAATGTTGAAAACTATCAGGCGCTTGACCCTGCTGATTTAGGACGTTCACATCGTGTTGTCCTGGGTAAACATTCTGGTCGTCATGCCCTGCGTTTTACCTATGAAACTTTAGGGCTTCCGATTGAAGAGGAGGATGAACCATTGTTGCTGGAGGCGGTTCGTCGCTATGTAATCACAAACAAGAAGACCCCGGACCCTTATGAACTTGAGCGGTTGTACCATGCTTTGTATCAAACTCATGCAGTGTAATTCAAATTTATAGAGGTTAAATATGTATATATTTAATAGCAATGACAATGTGGTTTTAAACGTAGATATCTATAGTGATGGCGCACGACTTTTTCGTTTACCAGAACTTATATTAGAAACCTGCCCAGAACATTAATTCATTGGAGTTTTATATGAATATACAAAGTTCAAAAAGCACGCAGGATGCAAATAACGAAACAGCATATTTAATGTTGAAGATAGCGATGGAGCGCTTTCAATGTTCCCATTTCGATCTGGAGAAAGAGCAACAGGTTGAAGTTTTAAGTCAGGCGCACAAGATGCAGCACCTTAATCACGCAATTCTTTCTTCAGATCAAGCAGAAGCAGTAGTGGTATCAGAGGTTGAAGTTGAAAGTACCCTTAAAGAGATAATGCAGCGCTACGAAAATATTCAAGATTTTGAGCAGGCGATAAAAGGGTATGGTCTTTCTGTTATGGATTATAGGATTCTGTTAGCAAATGAGTTGCGAGTAAATGCCGTTTTGGAAAAGGTGAGCGAAGCGGCGGAAGTAACCAGTGATGAAATTGCAAATTACTATAACAATCATCAGAAGAATTTTTTTCAGCCGGAGATGCGCAAGGTGAGGCATATTCTGATAACCGTAAATGAAAAGTTAGAGGGAAATAGCTATTTAGATGCACAGCTGCGATTAAGTTTGATTGCTTATGAGATTGGAAATAGTCAGGCAAAGCTTGAACAGTTTGCTTTGGAAAAATCAGAGTGCCCATCTGCACTTCATGGAGGGTTGATTGGAACAGTTCCCAGGGGAAAGCTATTTTCAGCATTGGATAATAAATTGTTTACTATGAGCGAGAATTCACTAAGTGAACCAGTTGAGACCGATATGGGGTTTCATCTTGTTTGGTGTGAGGAAATCTTCCCTGAAAAATTAATACCATTGCATGAAGTAGAGCATGAGGTGCGCGTACATTTAGAAGATAAGAAACGCTCTACATCTCAGCAGCAATGGATAGCGCAAGAGATACAAAAGCATAAGGTTAGCAGGGCCGCAAACCATTAGTTAATAATTGTCATACATATTGTTTGCAGATTAAGTATGGCAATTCAGTCTGTTGTGTAAGCTGTTTTAAGAAAAGAATGGCATAAAACAAAGAGGTGAAATTTGACCCTGTCAACCAAGATCTATTGTTCGAAATTAGAAGCATTATATCAAGTCAGCCAAGTACTAAGTCGTTCGCTAAATTTTCATGAGACTTTGCAAAGTGTTTTGCAGGTTCTGCAAAATACGCAAAAGATGACTCATGGAGTAGTTACCCTAAAAGATACAGCAAGTGGTGCGCTGCTAGTAGGGGCTGTTTTAGGGCAAGATGAGGGGATGAATGATGAGGTTGTATATCAACCTGGTGAAGGGATATTTGGTGCTATTGCCGAGGAGGGAAAAGTCGTTGTCCTTTCTCGAATTGCTGACGACCCACGGTTTCTGAATCGTCTTTCACTTTATGATCCTGAATTACCATTTATTGGTGTGCCCATTCGAATATACGATGATGTGGTCGCCGGAGTGCTTGCAGTCCAGGTTGGTATTAAAGAGATTTCAATCCTGGATGAGCATGCCCATTTTGTAGAGATGATAGCCAACCTGATTACTCAAAGTGTACGTCTGGCAATTGACGTAGAAAAAGAGCGAGAAGACCTTAAGAATGAGCGTGACAGCCTGCGCAGAGCCGTAACAAGATCCTATGGCTTTGATAATATGGTTGGTTGTAGCGAAATAATGCGTCGCGTGTTTGAACTGGTTCGTCAAGTAGCCAAATGGAATACCACGGCTTTAGTGCGCGGCGAGTCAGGAACCGGTAAAGAGTTGATAGCCAATGCCATCCATTATAATTCCCCCCGTGTTAATGGGCCGCTGATAAAAGTCAATTGTGCAGCATTACCCGACAACTTGTTAGAGTCTGAGCTGTTTGGGCATGAGAAGGGTGCATTTACCGGAGCGGTAAATCAGCGTAAAGGTCGCTTTGAACAGGCTCATGGTGGAACCATATTCCTTGATGAGATTGGTGATATAACTCCAGCATTTCAGGTAAAACTGTTACGTGTATTGCAAGAGGGGGAATTTGAGCGCGTAGGTGGTAATGAAACCCTTAAAGTCGATGTGCGCATCATTGCAGCAACTAATAGAAATCTGGAAGAGCTAGTTGATTCATCTGAGTTTCGGGAGGATCTATATTACAGACTCAATGTGGTTCCAATCTACCTGCCACCGCTACGTGAACGCCGGGAAGATATTCCAGTGTTGGTTGAATATCTGATAGACAAGATAAGTAAACAGCAGGATCGTAAAATCAAGATATCTCATGAGGCGACTCGGATGTTGATGCAGCATGATTGGCCCGGCAATGTACGAGAGTTAGAAAATTGTCTGGAGCGTTCCGCAATAATGTGTACCGACAATCTAATTGGTCAGCCGAGCCTATCTATTAACCTGTTGCAGAATCAGCCAGTAGCGCAGCCGATAAATAAATCGTTAAGCCAGTCTGTGCCATCAATGGACTTAAAAGATGAGTCTATCGATGAGCGCGACAGAATCGTTGCAGCGCTGGAGCAGTGTGGCTGGGTGCAAGCGAAAGCTGCAAGACTTCTTGGAATGACTCCAAGGCAGATTGCATACCGGGTACAGGTCATGGATATAAAAGTGAGACAGCTGTGATTGGATATGTTGTAGACAGATCTATTTGTAAAAATAACTGGCTTCGACTGCGCTCAGCCGACTTGAATTTTTCAAGCTCCCTGAGCCCTTCGGCTACGCTCAGGGTAGACTGCACCGAAGGGTCAAGAAAAATTAATAAAAACAAGGAGGCTTCGGCTGCCTGTGCTGAGCGTAGCCGAAGTGCGCTCAGCCAGCTTTTTTTCCCCTCGTTATCACGCCCAACTATCAGTTATTTAATCTTTATAATTGGCTTGCTTAGCTTTGTGCTTACTTTCCCTACTGTAGCAAGTGGTGCCGAAGCCCGCATCGCCGTAGCCTCTAATTTCATCGCTACAATCAAAAGACTAAAACCACAGTTTGAACAACAAAGTGGGCATAAGCTCACGCTTCATTTTGGTTCCACCGGAAAACTCTATGCTCAAATAATTAATGGTGCCCCATTTGATCTTTTCTTGGCTGCTGATGCCGTGCGTCCAAAAAAATTAGAGGCAGATGGTAAAGCTGTAGCAGGAAGTCGTTTCACTTATGCCACTGGTGTACTCGTTTTGTGGATTGCGGAAGCCCTAGTGCAACCAGAGAAAGGCAAAACAGCAAAAACTATATTTGAACAAGATGAGATAAAGCATATCTCTATGACCAACCCCAAGTTAGCGCCATATGGCATGGCTGCGAAGCAGTTTTTGCAAGCAAGCAACTATTGGGGCAAATATCAAACAAGGCTTCTGCTGGGAAACAATGTCGCGCAAACGCTGCAGTTTGTGCAGTCAGGTGGAGTGGGGGCAGGGTTTATCGCCTTGGCACAGGTAGCAGCAAAGAAGCGTAATTCCGCTTCGGTTTGGATTATCCCAACTGAAAAATATATGCCGTTACAGCAGCAGGCGGTATTGCTAAAGCAAGGTGAGGATAATTTGGCTGCCAAAGCATTTATACAGTTCTTAAAAACCAAAGAGGTTGTAAAACAAATTGAAGAGGCGGGCTACAGCCTTGAAAAGGAAGTCAATGCTAAAGAAGGCCATGGTAAAAAAGGAGATAAAAAGGAAAAAGGTTCTGACTGATGAACCTAAGTCCAGATGATATTCAGGCAATCTGGGTCACCTTGAAACTAGGTATAGTAACCACTATTTTGTTACTTTTAATCGCTACCCCTTTAGCATGGTGGCTGTCACGCTCAAACCGCAATCGTAGTCTTGGATTTGTTCGCGACATCATCTCATCTATCATATCGTTGCCACTGGTGTTGCCCCCTACAGTATTGGGTTTCTATCTTCTGGTGATGATGGGACCAGAGGGACCATTAGGACAGATGATGGGGGCGTTGAATCTTCCCTTGTTGGTATTTAGTTTTAATGGATTGGTTGTTGGTTCGGTAATATTCTCTCTTCCACTTGTGGTGCAAACACTCAGGAATACCTTTTTATCTATCGACCAAAGTCATCTTGATGCCGCAGCGACATTAGGTGCAAATGGACTCGATCGTTTTATATCACTGATACTGCCGCTATCTCGGCAGGGATATCTTTCTGCTGCAGTGCTTGGTTTTGCTCACACAATAGGTGAGTTTGGCGTGATCTTGATGATAGGTGGCAGCATCCCTGGTAAAACGCGTGTGATCTCCATGGTGATCTACGAGCATGTAGAGGCATTGGAATATACAAGTGCCCATACACTTGCTGCAATGATGCTGTCATTTGCATTTGTCAGCCTTTTAATTATTCAATTAATTAATAAAGATAGATCTGCAGGTGAGAGAAGATGAATCGGGTAATCTGTCAGCTTGCACTGCAAAGGGATAGCTTTGAGACCGATATTAAACTCAACCTTCCTGGAAAAGGGGTGAGTGCTTTATTTGGCCCATCTGGTTCTGGCAAAACTACTTTGTTGCGTTTTCTTGCGGGGTTGGAGATTGATGGCAAAGGCTTTATCGAAGTTAACCAAAAAAAGTGGTATGACAGCGAAACTCTATTTAACCTTAAAATAGATAAACGTCGCGTTGGTTATGTGTTTCAACACGCGGCGTTATTTCCGCATCTTACGGTTAAAAAGAATATTGAATACGGATATAAACGCAGTAAAAAACAGGATAAAGCCCTCGCGGTTGATGAGATGATTCAACTAACTGGATTAGAAAAGCTACTCGAACGTTATCCAGAAAAGCTATCTGGCGGAGAGAAGCAGCGAGTGGCAATCGCGCGTGCACTTGCAAGTAATCCTGATTTGCTATTGATGGATGAACCAATGGCGAGTTTAGATATGCAGAGTAAGGCGCAGATAATACCTTATCTGGAAAAATTGATTTCGAGGCTTGAGATACCTGTTATCTATGTTAGTCACTCACCGGATGAGGTGGCAAAGATGGCGGAATATATAGCGCTTTTAGAAGATGGCAAAGTCAAAGCCTGTGGCCCTATGATGAATATGATATCCCATATGGATAAGCCTGAAGATAGTGGAGATGAGGTGATGATAGTGTCAAAGAGGGAGTGGTTGAGGTTGAATGGAAAAATGGATAAAAATAATTAATTTCAAAATACAACTGGCTTCGACTCCGCTCAGCCGACTTGTATTTTTTTCTATACCGCAATGTACTAAACACTACATGTAGCAACACTGTGTAATGAAACCTACACAGAGTTTAGATAAATAAAATTGTAAATATCCAATAAAAACAGTTGGATATGTTTGTGGTGAAAGCTGGCATACCTCCTGCAATACCTCTGTTACAGACTAGTGAGGTATTACCATGTCCAATATTGTTACGTTTCCAGATTCCGCAGAAAAAAGCTCACCTTGTGGGGGTCACTCAAAACTAGAAACACCATCAAAAGATGATAGACACCCGTGTTATTCCGAATCAGCGCAGCATCAGTATGCGCGTCTGCATCTTCCAGTTGCTCCTGCCTGCAATATGCAGTGTAACTACTGTAATCGTAAATTTGATTGTTCTAATGAGTCTCGCCCTGGAGTTGTCTCTTGTCTGCTGTCTCCTCAGGAGGCCTTAGAGAGGGTGGAGAGGGTGAGTGAAAAACTAGATAACTTGGCCGTAGTTGGTATTGCTGGCCCTGGAGATCCGCTTGCGAACCCAGACAAGACATTTTCTACTATCGATATGCTTAACAAGCAATTTCCTGACCTTATCACCTGCCTTTCAACTAATGGCCTTAATCTTAATATCTATGCGGATGAGGTTATCTCTTTGGGGGCAAAGCATATCACGGTAACCATGAATACTATTGACCCTTTTGTCGGCAAACAGATCTATGACTGGATCTATTTTAATGGTGTTAAGTTTTCCGGAATAGAGGCTGCAGAGATCTTGATTCAGGAGCAGTTGCAGGGGATCGAAAAGATGGTTGCCAGTGGTGCCAGAGTAAAGATCAACTCGGTGATGATCCCAGGGATAAATGATCATGATATCGCTAATGTAAGTCGCATCATTAAAGGTCTTGGAGTTGAGATTCATAATATTATGCCCCTAATTTCTAAGCCAGAGTTTGATACCCACTACAGTCGTATCGGTCAGCGTGAACCATCCTATGAAGAGTTAACTCAGTTGCGTGATAGTTGTGGGATAGATATGAAGATGATGCGCCATTGTCGTCAATGCCGTGCAGATGCTGTTGGGTTGTTGGGTGAAGATCAGTCAGGGTGCTTCAGTAAAAAAGGTAACAAAGAGAATAAAAAGCTTGAATCATATCCAGAACCACACCAACCAAAGCAGACCAAGAAAACTACCCCGGCAAACAAGATGGTAAAACCAATACAGATAGCGGTAACTACTAAGAGTCATAACCTGATTAATCAGCACTTTGGTCATGCACGGCAGTTTTTAATCTATCGAGTTACCGCAGAAAAAGTAGAGTTTGAGGGTGTTAGGCGTGCTGACCAATACTGTGTTGGTAGCTGTGATGATGATCGCGAAACGATCTTAGATAAGGCTGTAGAGGTTTTAAAAGGTGTGGATGTGGTGCTTACCGCGCGTATTGGTCATTACCCACGGGAAAAACTGAAACAAGCCGGGATAGAGGTGTGTATCGATTATGCGATGGAAACTATAGATGATGCTGTACGTTTGTATTGCAACAATAAGTTGGAAGAGTGCGTGGTATAGCTGCTTCAAATGATTTTCAATAAGAGAGGTTAAGGCGTTGGTATCCAGCAGTCCGGAACATGATAACGTTAAAGTACAAAACCGATATATAGAGATGATCTTTAGTTCTTGGAATTCAGGATCTGGCTCCATGCCTTCTAAATTGGGAATGCAACCAGAGCAATTTGGGTGTTTTCTTGATTATTTTGGATTTCAAAAGAATTGGAAATATCACCATTCGCATCATCCATGTGCAAACGACAGGCAAGCGGAGGTTGAAGATCTATACGCTATTTTGATGAAGAATCGAACTAGTGGTAGTGAAACAGAATCATGGATAGCACTGCTAGTTGCCATTGGTTGCATGAGTAATGATCATTTATGGTCAGATCTTGGGTTGTCAAAAAGGTCGGATTTAACACAGATGCTGATGGAAAATTTTTATCCATTGGCAAAGAAAAATAACTGGGATATGAAGTGGAAGAAATTTCTTTATCGCCAGTTATGTGATTCGAAACGGGGAACGCTGTGTCGATCTCCAACTTGTGAGGAATGTACGGATTATGATGCCTGTTACTCAGTGGAATCTGTTTCGGCTTAATACTATCTGGAATAGTTTTTTTAAACGAGATGAGATACCTGCAACAGATGAGCTGACCGGAAAGGCTGTCGCTGCCTATTGCGGTATGGCCGTTGGTGATGCACTTGGGGCAACGGTGGAGTTTATGTTGCCAAGTGAGATCGTACACACCTATGGAGTACACAAAAAGATCATTGGTGGAGGGTGGTTAAAACTCAAAGCAGGGCAGGTCACCGATGACACCACAATGGCTCTTGCTCTGGGAGAGGTGATCCTCAATAAACAACGATTTGATATTACCGATATGGCGATGGCATTTGATAAATGGCTAAAAGGAAAGCCTGTTGATGTGGGTAATACCGTAAGGCGCGGGATCATTAATTTCAGAAATACCAAAAGACCAATCTCAGCAGAAAGTGAACACGATGCTGGCAACGGAGCCTGTATGCGTGTACTGCCAATTGCCCTGGCAACATACGATCGTGATCTAGAGCTGATAAAAAGGATCAGTCGAATGCAGTCTCATGTGACGCATAATAATGCCTGCTCAGATGCAGCAATTGATTGTGTAGTTGAGATGATACATATGGCTTTTAATGATGAATCAAAAGAAGCGATGCTCGAAGGGCCAGTGCAAAGATTGATAGATGAGCACCCACGCTACCGTTTTGATAAAAAACACCAGCATAATCCAAGTGCCTATATCGTTGATACCATGCGCGTGGTGTTCCAATCATTTTTCCAAACCGCAACGTTTGAAGATTGTTTGATTGACGTGGTTAATCGTGGTGGTGATGCGGATACAACCGGTGCAATAGCGGGGATGATAGCGGGAGCACATTATGGACTAGATGCAATACCAGTACACTGGCTTAAGGCGGTAGATCGTGACGTAATAGCACGGTGCCGCTATCAAGCTGAGCATTTAATTGAATTTTCAAGAGAGTTTGCAGGAGAGAAGCAATGAGTATTGAATTTAAACCGATTGGTGTTCCGTAGGGTGGGCACTTCAGCTACGCTCAGCACGAACAGAGCCCACCAAAAACTACCCACCAATCTTACTGTAATAATCAAAATCTCGCTGCCAACCCCTCATCCAGCAAAACCTGATTCAAAAACCTGCCATCACGTACCACCTTATAAAAGTCATCCTCACGCTGAATATAAAAAATATCTGCAAGGTAGCGGGTAAACTTATCGCGCCAATAGGTCTTAATTGCAATAAACTTGCAGCGTTTTAAACGCGATTCCATAAACTCCTTCGCGCTTTTCCCTGCGGCAGTTTCAATTGCTTTGGTATTAATCCCCTTTAGTCTGAGTTTTTGTGTGGTCCAGGCACCAAATCCCAAATCAATGTTTACCCAAATGGTATCGCCATCAATCACCTCAAGCACATACGCCTTATAGGTATAGTGGGGCACAACCAAAGCAGAACCATCAAAAAAGCGATATCCATTATCACCCTTGTCCGAGCGCACAACTTTATCCTCTTTGGCTTTAGTAATTTCGCCTTTATCCGCAAGCTCATCATTAGCAACCGGACTTTCAATAAAAAACCTAAAACCCAAATCCACAACCGTGTTGTTTTGTACCTTTTTCAGGCGATAAAAATATGGTTCACCACGTGTAACCGGCAAAGGTTTAACCTCTGTCTCAGATCCAGTTTTGCCACTTTTTACCAGGTTTTTAAGTTCTCTAACAGAAAGGTTTTCATCTGCTATTTTCTTTTCAAGCTCTTGTCTTTTATCAGGTTCTTGAATGCGTACAAGCACGCGAGCATGGGACCATGTCAATTCTCTACACGTGTAGAGAATCTCTGGGAATTGCTCAAAAAACAGCACGCTATCATACAAAATTGCCTGAGATAGATTAACCTCTTCTGCAAGTTGGCTAATCAAATTATCTCCATAATCCGCCCGATCTGCATTCTGCAACAGATGCTCTTTAATATGCTTACCCACATTCCAATAAGTGGCTCGCTTCTCCTGCTCCATCGCAAGATACGCGCGCTCCTTACCCGATTCAATCTCATCACGGATAGTGTCCACCAGTTGTTGTACCGCCGGTGTTATTTGCGGTGTTATAAGTTCGTTATTCATAAATTGAGTATAGAAGAAAAAAGAGCGCCAGTCACAACTACACGTTACGTCATACCGGGTTATACACTACGTCATACCGGGTTATACACTACGTCATACCGGTTATACACTACGTCATACCGGTTATACACTACGTCATACCGGGTGATACACAACGTCATACCGGCGAAGGCCGGTATCCAGAGAGAAAACACATTAACCCAATAACTAACTATGCTTTACATTGATTAAAATATAAGAATCGAATAATATCTAATGTCATACTTAACTACTTTTTATTTACTTGGTTCTTTAAAAGTTTTTTTGCTGAGGGGCAGGACGGAGCATGATTAGTGAAATACAGATAAATAATATAGCAACCTATCATATACTAGCAACACTAGGTGATCTTAGATCTATTAATTATATCTTTGGCGCCAATGGCACAGGTAAAACAACTATTAGTCGTATTATTGAACAGGCCGATAGTCACTCTCACTGTCAGTTAAGTTGGAAAAATGCAACGCCACTACAAGTTATGGTGTACAACCGAGACTTTGTGGAACGTAATTTTAATCAAGAAAATACTGTTAAAGGTGTATTTACACTAGGTGACAATCAGGTAGATGCGGAACAAGAGATTGCAAGCTTGCAGCCTGAAATTGATAAGATTACAGGTGAAATAAATAACCTAAAAAAACAGCTTGATGGTGAAGATGGTGAATCTGGTAAGCGTATGGAACTACACGATTTGGAACCATCATTAATTGAAAGTTGCTTTAAACAGAAAAGGGAGCATGATAATTATTTTCAGGTTGCTTTTTCTGGTGTGCGGAGCAATTCCGTGCGTTTTAAAGATAAGGTTTTAGCTCAGAGATCTTCTAATAGTGCCGAGTTGTTTACATTGGATGAGCTAAAAGACAAGGCTAAAACTGTCTTTTCAAGTAGCATTGAAAGAGTATTAGCACTTTCAAATCTATCAAACACTGCTCTAATAGAGCTTGAATCCCATGCTTTATTGCAAAAAATCATTGTTGGTAATCAGGATGTTGATTTAGCACCTTTAATAGAGAGGTTTGGCAATAGTGATTGGGTAAAGCGGGGTAGGGAATATCATAAACAAGAACCAAGTACATGCCCTTTTTGTCAGCAGTCTACGGATGATGTTTTTTCAAAAAAACTGGAAGAGTTTTTTAGTGAAGCATATGACAATGATATAAAAGCATTGAAGCAACTACTTGATAAATATAAAAATGAATCTAGAAGTCTTTATCTTGCTATTCAAAGTAATGTTGATAAGAATAATCAGTTTTTAAAAAGCGAGCTATTTGAAATTGAGGCGCAGTTGCTTGTTGAACGGTTTAAACAGAATATTTCATTAATTGAAGCAAAAATTACTGAGCCTAGCCGAAAGATTGCACTTGAACCAATTGATGATTTGGTTACTAAATTGCAAAGTTTGATTGCTGAAGCAAATACGGCAACTAGTAGCCACAATCAAACTGTTATCAATATAGCGGCAGAGAAGGAAACTCTTACTTCACGGGTATGGCGATTTGTATTGAATGAGCTTGATGATGATCTTTCCAAATATGAGCAGGATAAAGATCGGATAACCAAAGCCATCCAAGGAATGGAAAGCAGCTTGGAAAACAAGCAACAACAGTTTCGTGATTTGCAGAGACGAGTTCAGGATCTGGAGAGGCAATCGACGTCAACTCACCCGACAAAAGATGAAATTAATAGCCTTTTGCAAACTTTTGGATTTAACTCGTTTTATATAGATATTGTTGATAAACATGGGCACTACAAAATTTGTCGCCAGAATGGTGATGATGCTAGCAGAACTTTAAGTGAAGGTGAGAAGACATTTATAACCTTCCTTTATTTTTATTCTTTGATTAAAGGCGCCCATTCGGCTTCTGGAACAACTACAAATCGGATTGTGGTGTTTGACGATCCAGTCTCATCTTTGGATAGCGACATTCTTTATATTGTGAGTAGTCTTATAAAGGGGATTCTTGAAGAAGTAAGGGGGAATGTTGGTTATATCAAACAGGTGTTTGTGCTTACACATAATGTGTTCTTCCATAAAGAAATATCATTTAACATTAACCGTAGCAAAAATTATGCTATGTCTGATGAATCATTTTGGATGGTAAAAAAACAGCATACTGGGTCCGTTGTCGAGCGTTTTGATGAAAACCCTATTCGCTCTGCTTATGAGCTGCTTTGGGAGGATGTTAGAACATCTAATATATCAAGCCTGAGCTTACAAAACACGCTTAGGCGAATCCTCGAAAATTACTTCACCTTATGGGGAGGGAAAAGTAATAAAGATATTTGTGAACTATTTGATGGGCGTGACAAATTAATATGCCGGTCATTGTTTTCATGGGTAAATGATGGCTCTCACTCAGTTCATGATGATTTATATATAAATCATGGGGAGCAGGCAAATGAATCATATTTACGCGTGTTTCGAAGTGTTTTTGTAAAGGCTGAACAGATTGCGCATTACAACATGATGGTAGGTTGTGATGGTAATACAAACGATATACCAAATGATTCGGAACAGTTGCAATGAAAAAACAAAATTCTGAGTGTGGTTCTGATGAGTTTCTGACTATAAGCCAAAAAGCATTTGCGGGGGAGTTATAGTGGCAGCTTACCCTATAGATAAAAAATTGGTTGTGGCTGTTTCATCTAGTGCTTTGTTCGATCTTTCTGAATCAGATCAAATCTTCCGTGAAAAAGGTCCTGCTGAGTATAAAAAGTTTCAGGAAGATAATATTGATAAAGTTTTAGAAAAAGGGGTGGCATTTCCGTTTATTCGTCGCTTTTTATCTATAAACGACAGCTTTTCAGAGCGCCAGCCAGTCGAAGTTGTATTGTTATCCCGAAATTCAACAGCGACCGGTAGGCGAGTGTTTCGGTCAATACAGGCGTATGAACTTAAAATTAGTCGTGCTGCATTCTTATCAGGTGCATCTCCGTATCCATATATTCCAGCCTTTAATGCTTCTTTGTTTTTGTCAGCCAATGAAGCAGATGTAAAAGGGGCTATTGAGGCAGGATACCCTGGTGGATTGGTTTTACCTTCACAGGTATCAGATGATGATGACGATCTTGAATTACGTATAGCTTTTGATTTTGACGGTGTAATTGCTGATGATGAAGCAGAGACAGTTTATAAAACAGGAAATCTTGAGGACTTTCATAATCATGAAAGTGTTTTTCAGCTTTATCCACATAATCCTGGTCCATTAGCTGATTTGTTTAAAAAACTGGCATTTATGCAAAAGCTTGAAGATAAGCTTCTTAAAGAAGATCCGGAATATAAACGAATCTTACGCACAGCGATAATCACAGCAAGAAATGCACCTGCTCATGAAAGGGTTGTTACTACACTAGAAGAGTGGGGCGTTTGGGCAGATGAAACATTCTTTCTTGGAGGGATGGAAAAGAAACGTATTTTAGGGATATTCAAACCACACTTATTCTTTGATGACCAAATTACCCACCTTCAGCCATCAGCAGAAAATCTTGCTATGGTTCATGTTCCTTTTGGGGTTGCGAATAAATAGCTTAAAAAATAAATAGAGTTGGAGTAAAGTTCCAGTCACGTTGGGCTTCGCTACTCTCACCCACAACCTACATTTGTCTTCTGGATACCGGCCTTCGCCCACTACTGTCCGGGTAAAGTTCAAATGGCATAGCATATTGTTTTTCCTTCATTATTAACGCTTTGCTTTGCCTATACCTCCGCCGTATACGCTGGTAAATTCCGGACTCTCTCTGAA
>JAWSVA010000013.1:0-96626 GCA_033852155.1 Gammaproteobacteria bacterium
TCCTGACTGCTAACGCCCGCAATAACCGGCCGAAAAGCGCGTAGCGGTTTGAGGTCCAGTGCCGAAGGCACGATGGTTGATTGCGTTGTTATGCATCATTTCTCTTATGCCAAATTCTCTCTGGTTTTTGCCTCAGTTGCCACTCAATATAGTCATCTGGAGGTCGATCAATATCTATTACATGTTCGTGAGAAAATGGAATCTCGGCGCCAAAGCACAGATAAATACCTTCTTCGTCTTTATCAATACACGCTGGTTGAAAGTCGAGAATGCCAATGTATTTGTCACCCACTATTTCGGAAATAATTACATAACCGCGCTCACCTTCGACAATAATTTCACCGTCGTCGTTTTCACACTCAATTTCCAATATAATTTTTGCTGCATCTCCGATTTTCAGAGCTTTTCTTTCTTTTAACGGTGGAATCCAAAACTTATCAGGGTTTTGATTGTGAGACTCTTCACCGTTCCGCAATTGCCAATAATCATCTGCGAAATTTGCTAATTTCATGAATTCACCATTGATGCATAACGCCTGAAATAACGGGAACGAAACCCGTTAATAAATTTAAAACAACAATCTAGCACGGAACTCTCCAAGCAGGAAACCATTCGATAACTGCCGACAGCGGTTTTGTTTCCCGTTGATTGAAATGTTATACATCAACTGCTATACGATAGCGCAACCATTCCGCCAATGCACCAAAGATAAATACCAAATGCATTTAATGCTTTACCCCAAAAGTTTTGACGTTTTAAATAACCGATAACAAATATGCTTATTGATAGCAAAAGCCAAATAACAAAGTAAGCCTTGAAAGTAAAAGTATACGCTTGTGCCGTTGAAAAAACACCGGCATATACACCAACAGTTGAACTAAGCCCAAGATAAAACATTGGCAAATATATTGCTGCAATACCCTTATTGATGAAAGCGCAAGAAATAACCAAATACGGAGTTAAATATACGATTCCCCATTGAATTATATTTTTCTTATTCATACTCTATGATGTATAACGCCCGCAATAACCGGCGAAAACCGCTTGCGGTTTGAAGTCCAGTGCCAAAGGCACGAGGTTGATTGCGATGTTATACGTTTTAACCATTAATTTATGCGCCAATTAAATTTGCCGCTGCCAATGAAATTGTAATTATACCAGATAGGCAAAGAAAGAAGGCCGACAATCCAATAACCCAATTTAATATTCTTAGTGGCAACCATGTACTTAAAACTTCAACACCAGCTTTACTAGATGTAAGTTTATCTTTTTGTTGTATACCAACATGTGTTAATGCCAGTATTTGTAAAAGCATAATGAATAAACAAAGAACCATACTAGCTGAGAATTGATACCAACTATATTTTAGAAGTTGAATCGTAGCATCAGTAAGCTGTGGCTTACTCCCGCTCAAGAAAGCACTTATAGTAATAGTTTGAATGCCACCACTTACTACTAAGACTTGCTTAATAAGACTTTCAATTCTGTCACGAAGTTCGTTACTGAATGTATTGAAAGTATTAATTGAGTTAGCTATTAATGTACTATCTTGAGACATATTATTTCTCTAATGCAAATAACGTATAACGCCCGTAATAACGGGAACAAAACCCGTTGATAAATTTAAAACAACAATCTAGCACGAAACTAACCAAGCAGGAAAGCATTTGATAACTGCCGACCGGGGTTTAGTTTCCCGTTGATTGCGATGTTAGAAAGCAACGCTATGCAAAACAACGGACATGATGATAGCAATGAACCCGTAACTACTTTAACTTCCCAACCAAAATGAATTGCCAATCTACTACAAAAAATAAAACACGAACACGTTGGCCTTTCAGAATACTGCCCAACAACCAGACCGAAATATTGCAACCACTTTTTACCTGCCTAACGGAACACCAAAGTGACAAATAGCAGAGCTTTGAATTGCCCTACTCCAGCCCAAGCTGACAATTGGGATGAGAACTTGAAAACACAATTAATGAAGTTGCCTGAAGCGGATATTTGGGATTTTGCACTCGAATGCAAAATTGAACTTGAGGTTGCAAGATAAGGGACAGGAAAACCAAGAAAAGCTTAAAAGAATTGATAAATCAGATGCTTGGGTTGAACTTGTTGGAGAAACACACCATAGAGCTATTGCGTTCTAACGCCTGAAATAACGGGAACGAAACCCGTTGATAAATTTAAAACAACAATCTAGCACGAACTCCCCAAGCAGGAAATCATTTGATAACTGCCGACCGTGGTTTTGTTTCCCGTTGATTGATATGTTAGAAGTCTCTTTTCAAGCTAGCGCTCTTCAAAAAAGTTGACAATTTTTAGCCAATTCATTTTTCTCGCAAGTTCAATTGAAGAAAACCCACTATTTGTGAGTGCCATAGGGTCTGCACCATATTTTGTTAACAATGACACAGGTACAAAATTCCCTGCCAATGACTCACGATGCAACATCGTCCAACCTGCTTCATCTGCGTCTGTAGCAAGCGATGGATTCTCTTTTAGCGCCTTTTCTATATCCTTAGCCATATTTTCGCTCATTGGGTGCTCCGAAAGGTCACTACTTTCTTTTTTACCCAATATCTTTGATAAAAAGGATTTTGACTCCACTTTTGTATATGGCGTTACTTTTATATCTTTAGGTTCTCCAAAGTCTAAACCCCACGCAGAGTCGTGGCTTTTTCGTTCTGATTTGCTCATTTTCGCGCGCATCGCATTCACCGTGTAGGCACCATAGACCTTGCCACTAATTGAATACATCCAATCACCAATTTCCGACAACAAGACAGAAACTGGATCTCCAGTCTTAATTGACGTTACCCATTGAGGTTCGTTTATGAGCACACCATTTATTGTTTCACCGTCGAACTCAATATCACTTACCCACATGTGCTCAAATGGTGGTGAATCCGATTTCCCATCATTGGTCCGAAACGCCACCTTTACTATAGAAAGATCAAGACCTGGAACTATTCTTCGATATTCCCAAGAAAGCTCTCGCCAAAAAAAGCCAAACGACTTTCTAGCATTCTCACTTGCAATTTTCATTGCATCATCTTCGCCATCAACGGAATAGATATTTTGTTCACTCATGATTTTTCTCTTGCGGTAATTCGTTAAAGACTTCTAACGCCCGTAATAACGGGAACGAAACCCGTTGATAAATTTAAAACGATAATCTAACACGAAACTAACCAAGCAGGAAATCATTTGATAACTGCCGACCGGGGTTTAGTTTCCCGTTGATTGCGATGTTAGAAAGCAACGCTATGCAAAACAACAGACATGATGATAGCAATGAACCCGTAACTACTTAAACTTCCCAACCAAAATGAATTGCCAGTCTACTAAAAAAATTGAACAAGAACATGTTGGCCTTTCAGGATACTGCCCAATAATCAGAGCGTATATTGCAACCTTTATATAACTTAGCTTACGAAGCTGATTTTTTACTGGCTTTGAAAAGAATGAGTGATTAGATTGGTTGAGGCGGATATTTGAAAATATGATTTTAAAGAAATGATGAACTAGAGAGGTTGTAATATTAAGGGATGGGAAAACCCAAAAAAGCTTAAAAGAATTGATAAATCAGCAATTTGGATTGATTTTAATGGTATGTCACACCATAGAGCTATTGCGTTCTAACTATTATTAGACGTTAATTTTATACGTCGCTTATAGGTGTCTCTTTTATACATCATGAATAACTCCTACATCCTAATTAATTCTTTATTGACGATTCCCGTCAGTACCAATAGAATTTACCTGTTAATGTTTATTATTACAATTTTTATATGGGATTTATTATGGGTAATGGGGCTGCTAATTCTGGGCAGGATAAACCGCGTTTGCTTGATCAAGTGCGTGATAAGATTCGTACTAAGCATTATTCTATTCGCACCGAAGATGCTTATACCGATTGGATAAAGAAGTTTATTCTTTTCCATGATAAGCGCCACCCTTCTGAGATGGGTACTTTGGAGATTGAAACCTTTCTTACTTATCTTGCTGTACAGCGTAAGTGCGCTGCCTCTACTCAAAATCAGGCTTTGAGTGCAATTTTATTTCTATATAGGGATGTTTTGGGGATTCATCACTTACCAAACCTCGAAAATATTACTAGAGCGACCACTCCTACTCGTTTCCCCGTTGTATTGAACCGTTCTTAGATTCAGGGTTTGTTTTCAAAAATGCATGGTATCCACCTACTGATGGCAAGGTTACTTTATGGTAGCGGAATGCGTTTAATGGAGCTTATTAGACTTCGTATCTTAGATATTGATTTTGAGCGTAACGAAATTTTAGTGCGCAATGGTAAAGGAAACAAAGATAGAGTAACTATTTTGCCTAGCTCTTTATGCAGCTAGATCAAGATAAGCACCTGCAATGCGACTGAGAGATTCAATTTCGTCTTTGTTTAGGTAGTTTTTTGCGATAGACACATCGGTTTTTACAATCTTACCGTCAGGACTGTTGCTCCAGTTGGTAAGCCCCATGCGTTCTTTCGCGCTGTCGGCTCGTTTCATGATCAATTCGGCAGCAGTATGGCCGTGAATGGCAAAGTGCAGTTTGTTCTGAACTTTGGCAAAAAAGTCTCTAGTGATCTGGTTATTCTTGTTGTAATCCACGCTGGTGGCATAAATGTCGGTGATTTTCTGGTAGAAACGTCGCTCGCTTAAACGAATTTCACGGATTTCAGCCAGCAGTGTTTCGAAGTAGTCTTCGCCCAGAAAAGTACCATTTTCAAGTCGCTTTTTATCCAGTACGAACCCTTTAATGGAGAACTCCCGCAGTATATGGGTTGCCCATTGGCGGAACTGAGTGGCGCGCTTAGAATTGACTCGGTAGCCGATAGAAATGATGGCGTCGAGGTTGTAGAACTTTGTGTTGTATGCTTTTCCGTCCGACCCAGTATGTCGGAATTCCCGACACGCTGATTCTTGCGCTAGCTCACCCTCCGCAAAAATATTATTCAGATGCTCAGTTATCGTGCTGCGACCCTTATCAAACAGTTCGGCGATCAATTTTTGCGTGAGCCAGATGGTTTCATCTTCAACTCGGACCTCAATGCTGTTTTCACCAGCCTGAGAAGTAAAAATTAAAAATTCGGCAGTAGAATTGCGTATTAGCTTTTTCACGTTTGTTATTTCTCCTGTCGCGGCTGAGAGTTGCAGCGTAAAGTTTTAGAATTATGTTTCGTTAAGCCCTCATTTGCAAATATATGGCGTAAATAAGGAATGTATTCTGAGCGGGTACTGTCAACTTAACAATCAGTCTTTAAAAATGCGATAATTTTAGAGTGAAAAGGACAAAGAACAATTATTCAGGTTATCGTTATCCAGCTCTGATGATTAGTCAGCAAGTAAGTTGTTGAATATAAAAGAATATAAGAGTTGCAAGGTTGCGGACTTCGGTTTTTGGGTTTGGAGAAAAACGGAGAATATAGGGCTAAAGAGAGAATATTAAGTCGAAAATGTGGTTTTATGGTGGAGTAGGGCAGTCCGCAATAACCCTCGGGAATCAGCAACAGTACGCAGGAGCACGCATTAAAAAAGGCCAACTGAAACAGTTGACCTTCTTAATTTGGTGGAGGCGGGGGGGATCGAACCCCCGTCCGCAAGACCTACGCCTTCGGCTCTACATGTTTATCCCATGCTTTTAGTTTAATTACCTGTTACCCGATGAGCTAGGAAGGCAGATAACGATTTCGCTTAAGTTTCGCTAAGATGCCACGAACGTTCATCTCTACTATCTTGTAAGTATGACCTTCAGTATAAGAGTACAAGCACTGCCTAAGTGAAGGCTAGCGGGTTAAGCCGCTAGAGCGTAGTTATTATCGTTTGCAACTACATTAAGTTGACACAATTTTTACGAGTTGGTATCTGTCTCGACATGCACCTAGGGTTTCGCGACCTACGTCGAAGCCATTTCGCCCCCAATTAAGTTAAGTTTAACGCTTTTAATCGTGTAATAATAGCAGCATGTTAACAATCTTCGGGAATGCACTAAAAATGAAGAATACACGAAAGCAAGATTAGCGCTTTGACTCTTTCATTATCCGACTTTTTTCACGACTCCAATCACGGTTTTTTTCAGTATCGCGTTTATCATGAAGCTTTTTACCTTTTGCTAATGCTATTTCCAGCTTTACGTTTCCTCTATGCCAGTACATAGACAGAGGGAGAAGTGTGAACCCCTTTCTTTCAACTGCGCCAACAAGAACGCTCAGTTGTGATCTGTGTAGTAGTAGCTTTCGGGGACGAATAGGATCAGGATTAACATGGGTAGATGCAGAAGGTAGTGGTGATATATGTGCCCCAAGAAGAAATGCTTCCCCTTTCCTTATATGGATGTAGCTTTCCTTAAGGTTGGCTCTGCCTTCTCTAATGCTTTTAACCTCCCAACCTTGAAGGGACATTCCAGCTTCGTATTTTTCTTCAATAAAGAATTCATGCCACGCATTTTTATTGCTGACTATCGAATTACTCGGTGTTTTAGATTTTTTTTGGCTTTTACTCATGCGTTAAATTGTAAGCAGTGTTGAGGTCTGATGCCAGTAATTTTTGCTCTTAGGGTGAATTTTACGATTTTGTACTGTAAAATACAGCCGTTTTGTAATAAAACTGGTTTTAGTGTGGCAAGCATTTCGAAAACAACACTTGTTCCTTACTCTTCACAGCAGATGTTTGATCTTGTGGATGATGTGGTTTTATATAAGGATTTCCTTCCTTGGTGTAGTGCCAGTGAGGTTATAAGTACAAATGATGCAGAGATGGTTGCTAGGTTGTCGATTTGCAAAGGTAAAGTAAGTAATTCTTTTACTACAAAGAATCGACGCAAGAGTGGTTCGTATATTGAAATGAATCTTGTTGAAGGTCCTTTTAAACACTTGAATGGAGCTTGGAGATTTCAAAGAATTGATGATTTAGCTTGTACGGTTTCATTAAATCTTAATTATGAATACTCGAATAGTATTGTTAAAAAGGTATTCGGTGTGGTTTTTGGCCATATTATGAATACCATGGTAAATGCTTTTGTAAAAAGGGCCGGAGAAGTATATGACTGAGTCAAAAAGAATCAAAGTTGAAGTGGCATTTGGTAAATCGGTTGATGAGCAAATCGCTTTAGAAGTTACTGTCCATGAAGGAGCTACTGTTGAGGAAGCAATCCAGCGCTCTGGCATCTTAAAGCGTTATCCTGATGATATCGATTTTAACGTTAATAAAATCGCTATATTTGGAAAGAAAACTACTATGGATGCTGTTCTTAGTGAGTGGGATCGTATTGAGATCTGCCGACCTCTTCTAACAGATCCAAAAGAAGCCAGAAAGAGAAAAGCTGAAAGAGATAAAGCCAAGGCAGAAGCTGTCACGGCTGAAGCTTAAAGTAGATCTAGTTAGATCAATAAAGCTATTTATATAAAAATGCGCCTTCCTGCAATAGGATCTGGCGCATTTTTTAATGTTTAGAATAAATCTTAAAATTTATCAATATTGCTTATTTGGATGTGAGGTAGTCTTCTGTTACACCAGAGCCTTTTATCTCTTTAAGCTTGTCTTCATCATCAAAAATCATAGTTATTTTGTTTTCTTTATAATCGCCACGGCTTGGCTTAATTGTAAAGATGTATTCCCATCTGTCTTGATGAAACGGATCGATTATATTCGGTGATCCAATTAGGTAGGTTATATGTCTTTTAGACATCCCTAGCTCTACTTTTTTAAGGTCAGCCTGTGTTAAAAGGTTCCCTTGTTGAACTTCGACCTTATAGATATATGGAAGGCTCTCTATTGAGCACCCTGATATAGTGCCAGTTAAGAATATTAAGGCTAATATGCTTTTCTTAGATAACATCTGTTTTTCCTACTTTAAACTGATCTGAATAATAAACTTATTATCTATGATTCGCAAAGTTAGATTTTATTCAATTTATTTTACCAATAATATTTATTTGGTTTTTTAACCCCACACTATCCAACTGGTGCTGATCTAATAGTTGTTATCGTTAATAGACCTGAAGACCTACATTTAGCGCCATAATAAATTATATTGAAGCCTCAATTAACTCTATTCTTTCTTTAAGGTCTTTGATTTCAGATTTTAGCTCATGAATCTCATCCTTAAGATCTCGAACAGAACTGGTTGATGTATGAGAAAATCCAGAAGAACCCGTATTAACTGCGGTGGTATACAGATCTGGATCGTATTCTGTAAGAGTTTGTATGTACCTGCATTCTTTTTGACCAGGCTGCTTTTCAAGCATAATTGTAAATGGCTTTGGTTCTTTTGATTCTAGGCGACCAATTACTCTTTCAACCTCATTTAGATCTGCAAACTCACAATAACGTTGTGTTCTTGTTCTAATCTCTCCGATAGTTTGTGGACCCCTAAGCATAAGAACAGAGAGAATTGCTAGCTCTTTGGCCGTAATGTCAAAAACTTTACCGGCATGATGTTCATATTTTGCTACGCGGCTATCATGTGGACTTAGCTGTTTAACCTGTTTCATATTCTCGAGTTGCAATAATGTTTGTCGAACTTCATTTTCATCATAAGAAACCACCGGGTCCCTATTCGATTTCTGGTTGCATGCATTTTTTAAAGAGTTAAGTGTTAAAGGGTATTGGTCAGGGGTAGTAACTGCTTTTTCAATTAGGCATCCCAGTACTCGTGCTTGGATATCGGTCAGCTGAAACTCTTCAGTCATTTGCTTTCTCTCATGTTGTATTAATTTAATATTTATTAATGGGGGTAAGTATAGTTGAGGTATGGCTAATCAGGTAATGCAAACTGCGCTTATTATGCGAAACTAAGCATTAATACTTTCTCTGTTATATTATTCAAATAATAGTTTTTAACTGGAGGAATGGATGAAAGCAAAATATTTTGCAATATTGGTTTTGTTTATCAGTATTTTTACAATGCTTGGATGCTGGGATGATCCATATGCTGAACCACCATTGCATGAGGCTTCTATAAGGGGTGATCTTGATGAAGTAAAAGTCATTCTTAAAAGAGGGATAGATATCAATTCAAAGAGTAAAACCGGGGCAACAGCCTTGCACTGGGCTGCATTTAAGGGGCATTATGCTTTAGCACAATATTTAATCCAGAATGGAGCAGATGTTAATGCTCTAACGGATAGAGGTTCGACACCGCTGCGTTTGGCTACCACGCATAAGCAAAAAAAGGTAATTAAACTTCTTAAGCAACATGGTGGTAGATAAACTAGTTAATTATTAGTTTCTTTTTTTACAGGTTTTTAAGATAAGCTTATATGCATCATTAATGGCTTTAATTTTTTCTGTTGCAATGTGGGCCATATCAGAAGGCATTCCTCGCCCAATAAGCTTATCTGGATGGTGTTGGCTCATTAATGTTTTATAACATTTTTTAATTTCTGAGATAGATGCCGATTTTGATACCCCTAGAAGTTTATATGCATTTGATTCTTCCTGAAAGGAGCTAAGCTTCTTACTGCTGGTGCGAGCTATATATGATTTAACTAAATCTTGGATTTGACCAAGCTCAGTATCAGAAATACTTATGATGCCAGCTAGTTGCTTAATTGCCTCTATTCCAGCCTGGTTATAATTATTATATTCATCACAAACTGCCTGTAGTTGTATTTCTACAAACATCTTCAAAATATGCTTGTTATCTTCGCACTTAGAAAAAAGTTTTCGAATTTGATTCTCAGGATTAAATGATTTCTTTTGACCTAGATAATAATTATTTACTGCATCAAGTCTATGATCAATCGTAAGTTCCATATGCTCCATAATGTTATGTAGTCGTTTTAATTCATTCATTCTATGGAAACCACACTTCATGAATATATCACCCATGATACGGAACGTGGATGTAAAAAAAACTTTTTGTATCTCGCTGTTAATTGGTTGTTGTATAGATTGTCTTAGTGGTGGTTTTTTGTAGTCGGTGCCCATGGCGTCATCGATGCTTTTTCCAATAGCGCTACCATAAAGCGCCCCAAACGGCCCCATTGTTAAAAACCCGATAGTTCTACCGAAGTCTTGTGCAAAAATCATTTTTTATGCCTTTTTTATAATAATTGATTTATGAAAATATTATTTTTAATTGTTTTATAATGCAAATTGGACTAGTTATTTTTGACTAATTTATTATCGCTATTAAAATAACTACAGATTTATTAACTGCGCATATTTTATCAAATATAAGGAAATAATGAAATGCGATTTTCATTTGTTTTATGGATAGCGTTGGCAATTTTAACATTTAGTTCTAAGTTTGCTATTGCTGAACAAGAGTTAAAGGTTGGTCAAGTCTGGAGTTATGATGCTCGGCCTCATGAGCAAGGATCAAATTTAACTATTGTACAATTTGATTTAACCTCAGTTCACGTATCAGTATCAGGTCTTAAAATAAAGGATCCTGAATCTGCAGATGGATTTGCAGATGGATTTGCAGATAGTATTGGGCATTTACCCCTTTCTAGAAAGGTATTTGAGAACAGCGCAACAAATTTAGTCGGCATGGTGAAAAAATTACCGAACTTTGAAGATGGGCTTAATGATTGGATTAAGGCTCAAAAAAAAGGTGAGGCAACACTGATCTCAATATCTGTAAAAGATGTAATAGCTCAAGTTGAGCTGATGATTAATAAATAGTGTTTTGTTAGCCCAATACTTTTTTAACTGTAGCTATAAGCTGATCTGGTCTGAATGGTTTAAGCATCCATCCAGTAGCTCCAGCTGCTTTACCTTCTGATTTTTTGCCAGCATCAGATTCTGTTGTTAGCAGAAGTAGAGGTGTGTACTTGTAGTTTGGAATTTCACGCATCTCTTTTATAAATGAGATTCCATCCATATTTGGCATATTTACATCAGTTATAACTAGGTCAACGGCGGTTTCTTGTGCTTTTTGTAATCCAATTTTACCATCAGGTGCATCGACAACTGTGTATCCTTCAGATGAAAGTGTAAATGAAACCATTTGTCTCATTGACGCTGAGTCATCAACTATTAATATTGTTGCCATGTGACCTAAAATCCCTGTTTGTTTAGAACATATCAATAATAATTATATTAGACGATGTAAAGATAAATTCCGTAAAAAGAAATCAAAAGTGTGAACTGAAAAATGCTTAAAATTTTTAGGTTCTTTATTTTGACGTTTATAAACAGTTTTTTGGTGTTTTATTTGGACTATCGCACTGTAAAACGCTTTTTATTATGCATTTGTACTCATTTATGAGGGTATATGACATACAATATACTAATTATATGGTTCTAAATTGCCACCATTATGTCTATTCAATTATTGATTAAAATATATAGTAACTATTCATGATTAAGAGTTAGTGGTGGCTAATTAAGATGTAAAAACAAAGCGATATAGAACCATTTTAATGTCTTCTATTTACGGTATCGAAAGAAAGAGGGTGAACCACATCTCTTTTTTTGACTTATTTTTGTACTAGACGATGAATATTTAGTATAGTTTCTGCCGTAAATTTTTAACGAATGTCTTTAACAACACAAACAATGAGGTGTTAATTATGGAACTTAAAGGTTCAGTAGCGGTAATTACTGGTGGAGCTAGTGGAATCGGTGAAGCGTTAGCAAAAGAATTGGCTTCTAATGGTGTAAAAGTTGTTCTTGGTGACATGAATCAAGAAGGCCTTGATCGCGTAGCTCAAGAAATCAAAGACGCTGGTGGTGAAGTTGCTACTTCTCTATGTAACGTAACTAGCGATGAAGATACAGCAAAATTAATGGATACAGCGATCGAAAAATTCGGTCAAATCAATGCAGTTATCCCTTCAGCTGGTATCATTAAAGATGCTCTAATGATCTCTCCAGATAGAGAAACTGGAAAAGTTAAGCGCGTAATGAGCACTGACAACTTTAAAGCTGTTATCGACGTAAACCTAGTTGGAACATTCATCACTATTCGTGAAGCTGCTTCAAGAATGGTTGACGGTGGTTGGAACGGCGTTATCATTCCAATTTCTTCTGTAAACAAAGTAGGTGCTCCTGGTCAGCTAAACTATGCTTCAACTAAAGCATCTGTTGCTCTTTGGCCTAAAATCCTAGTTGGTGAGTTCCAAATGAAAGGCATTAAGAACATTCGTGTTGTTTCTGTTGCTCCTGGTTATGTTGGTACTCCAATGGTTAAAGGCATGAATCAAAAAGCACTAGACGGAATTCTAGCTTCTGTTCATCTTGGTCGTTTGATCGAGCCATCAGAAATTGCTTCTATCATCATGCACATCATGCAAAACGAAGCTATCGACGGCGCTTGCCTAGAGATCACTGCTGGTTGCATGACTGGTGGTCTAGCTAAGTAATTTTCTTCTATGAAGTAAAATTCTAAGCTATATGCTTTAAAGGCCTGACACAATTGTGTCAGGCCTTTTTGGTTTAAGAAATATGTATAAGTGCAACACGTTAATGGATTACACCCAAACGATATTTATCACGCTATAATTACTATAAGGTTTGATTTTTAGGATAGTAAGGATGAAAACTATTGGTTTAATTGGCGGAATGAGTTGGGAGTCAACTCAGGTATATTATAAACACATTAATACTTTGGTAAATCAGCAGATTGGCGGATTACATTCAGCTGAAATCTGTTTGTATAGTGTTGATTTTGGGTTAATTGAAAAGTTTATGTTCAAAAATGATTGGGATGGAGTTGCCAAATTAGTTATTGATGCAGCTTTAAAGTTAGAAAAAGCTGGTGCTGATTTTATAATGATATGTACAAATACTATCCATAAAATATTTGAGAAGGTTGAGGGCGCTATCTCTGTACCGTTAATTCATATTGCTGATGCTGTAGGTGAGCAGCTATCAAGTCTTGATATAAAAGATGTCGGACTATTAGGCACTAACTTTACAATGGAAGAGGAGTTTTTGATATCTAGATTTAAAGAGCGTTTTGATATCAATGTTATTGTTCCTCGTGAAGATGAACGCAAGATCATTCATAATATAATTTTTGATGAGCTTTGCTTGGGAAAGGTTTTTGATAATTCTCGAAGAGAATATATCCGTATTATAAACAGCTTAAGACACAGGGGGGCGGAAGGTGTGATACTGGGGTGTACAGAAATTCCAATGCTAATTACTGAGGCTGACACCAATGTTAGGCTGTTCGATTCAGGATTGATTCATTCTGCTAAGGCAGTTAAGTTAGCTCTGAATTAATATAAAAATATCAGCGTTTGATTTTTAAATTAAATATATTAACATCAAAGTCTATTTTAATAATTTCAATTAAGGCTTGGGGGAATTTATGCCTATTTTTTTCTTTTCAGTGATTTTTCAAATTGCTTTTGCTGTTCATGTTGTCAAAACTGGACGTGATTCACGTTGGCTATACTTTATTATTATTGCGCCTGGAATAGGTTGTGCTGTTTATTTTTTTGTTGAGGTATTGCCAGGATTGCTTAACTCAAAGACTGCTAAAAATACAAACTTTAAAGTTAAAAATTTTGTTGATCCAAATAGACATATAAAGAAAACATCAATTGATGTGAAAATTTCAGGTAATGTTCAGAATTTAGTCGCTCATGCTCGTGAGTGTCAGGCCAAAGGATTGTTTGAAGAGTCTGTGCGGCTGTTTAAGCAAGCTTTATCTGGTATTTATGAATATGATCCAGATATTATGCAAGGTTTAGCTAGAGTCTATTTTGATGCTGATAAATTTAATGATTGTAAAAATACATTAAATTTTTTGATAGAAAAAAATCCTGATTTTAAATCGCAGGAAGGACATCTTTTATACGCAAGATCTTTAGTAAAGCTGAGTGAAACTGATGCAGCTATTGCTGAATATCTAATTCTTGTGGATTATTATTCTGGGCCAGAAGCTAAGTTTGAATTTGGAATATTGCTGAAGCAAAATGAAAAAATCAGACAGGCAAATGATATTTTTCAATCTATTGTAGATTACGCATATAGCGCCCCAAAATTTTATAAGAAGAAGCATAAGAAAATCATTGAACAGGCAAAAAGAGAGTTGGTCTTCTTGGATTAAATCATAAAAAAAGCTCCGTAACGGAGCTTTTGGAAGGAAAAAGGCTGAAAATATATGTGTGGTGTGTTAGCTGCCCTTGTATAAAATCTCAATTCAGGGTGTGTCGTACTTTAATTTTCTGGTGTTGATTGCCAGGGTGGTTCCATATGTATTTTGATGAGATAGATATTTTTTCAGGGTTTGTTTTGAACCCTACTTTTAATTGAGTATATCCATACTTATTGATGTGCGATAAGCTGTTCGTATCGGTTAACATAAAGCCATATGACTCAACAGGGGAGCTATCAACTGCATAACCGTAGTAATCATATGCCGTAGTAAAGTATGACCCACCAAATCCTCCAAGTAGTGCGAACTCTGCTACTAGATTTTCATGGATATATTCCATGCGTTGCCCCGGGGGCCAACCATCAGTTTCTATCAGTATTTCATCTCCTGCAATGATGAAAGCATGAGCAACTGTTGCATTATCAGGGATTATGCTCGTATCAAATGTTAGAATTATTTTTTTATTTTTAGTAAAGAAGTTTTCAGTTACTGAACCCCAAACAAGTCTATCAGGGGCATAATTAATTCCATAGAGGTTATCAATTTATGCGTAATAACCAGGTGCAGCTTCGATATACACTTCAGTCCAATTATATTCAGCGTATGCATTAGAGATAAGAATTATGAATAGAGCAAGAACGGAAGTTACTTTTTTCATATATGCACCCACTCATGTAAGACTTTATATTATTGTTATAAATCATAATTGTGATTAAAGGTCGCCTTGATATATATATATGATCAACTAAGCTTTTGATTAAATCTGTAGACCATAGGTAAACAAATGGATTCCATTGCGCAAAAAATAAAAGAACTACGTGAATCTGAAAATAGATCGGTTCAATGGTTGGCTAATGAAGTCGGGGTGAGTAGGCATGCTATTTATAAATGGGAGGGGGGTAAATGCAAACCTGACTTTAAGCATGTAGTACAAATAACCGATATATTTAATGTTTCCCTCGAAGACTTATTTTATGAGTCTGATGCAAGTCAATTTGATGGGGCTTTATCAACAGCAGATGTTAAAAATAGATTGGATAAAGCTGTTTCTTACAGCCATATTAAAATATGTATAACGGATTACATAAAACAGTTGGGGATGGATAATTTCTTTTATATGCAAAAATTTCGTGGCGATGTTGGTAAGGAACCGTTTGTAACTACCGTAACTGATGTAGATTCAAATTGGGGTAAAATTTATAGTAAAAATGGTTTTGCTAAAATTGATCCAACATGGAATTATTGCCTTTCTAACGTAGCTCCTACGTTTAGTTATGATCTTGTAAATATTGCTAGTACAGAAAATGATTCTGAAGCCTTGAGGTTTTATACTGTATTAGCTGAGCATGTAGCTGAATACTTTGCAGTTATCCCAATACATGGTGGGTGCTGTTTAGGAGCACTGATTATCTCAGTTTGTAAATCAACGCCAGAAAGCAAAAGAAGAGTTGCTTGTGCATTAGATACCATGGCATTAGTAGGGCATTATATTTATGCAGCTGTGCATAGGGTTCAAGATAAGATGGGAGGACATAGCTCTTCAGTTCTTAGTAAGAGGGAAGTTGATACTATTGCGCTGTTGGCTGATGGGTATAATGTTGACTATATAGCTGAAAAATTATTTATCTCAAAAGCAGCAATTTTTGCAAGAATAGAGAGGGCTAAAGCCAAGCTGGGAGCAAAGACTAGAGAGCAGCTCGTATTGATAGCAGCATCTAAGAATTTATTGCCTCACAATATGGGAGGGATGAAAACAAGTAGGCATAATTAGCCGAATATTATTTAGTTCCTGCTAACTTTCTAATTTTGTTTTTTCTTTGTATTCGCGCATTTTTTTAAAGCAATTGGTTAAATCTTCTTCTAAATCTTTAAAGTGATCGTTATTTCTAAATTTTACTGATTGTTCTGGAATGTTACCTTCAGCAGCTTCTTGAAGTAATTTACGCATATGAAATACAGGGCCTGCAATTCTATTGGTGTACTTTATTGCCCAAGCGCAAAATACGCCTCCACATAAAACCACTAATAAAGCCCAGGTTATTAGGAGGATTGTGTCTTCGAATGCAGCACCAGTACCTCCGGAGTACACTATTAAAAAAATGTATGAGACCACAAAACCGACACATGATGCTACCGTGACTTGGAGTAAAATTAGTACGGCAATATAGTGAAATTGGAAGTTTTTATTGATGAGATATTTTTTTCGTTTAGTAATATTATCGTTCACGAAAGCTCCCTTTGTGTATTTCATTATTATTTAACTCTAAATATAGCAGAGAATTAAATAAATATTTGGGGCATATATTAAGGAATTAAAGATAAAAAAATAGCTCAACGGGGGGCGCTGAGCTAATAATAAGTAGTTAATGTCGTCAAGAGGCTATGGGGGAACCTCAAGACAACTCTATATTATAAAAAGTTGAGAGTTATTGCAAATAAAATTTACCAATAAGTAAGTATTATTTATAAATTTTTTATAAAATAGTATGTACTTCATGTTTTGAGTTTAAATATATGGGTAATTAATGTTTAATATGCCACAAGTTTGAAAATTTAATAGGTAGCCGGATGACCGAAACGCGTTTAAATCGGATGAAAACTGTATTAGATAAAAGGCAGCTTGATCTTAGGGTTTTTTTAGAGGAAGTTCATAAACCACATAATTTATCTGCAATCCTTAGAAGTTGTGATGCAGTTGGTGTGAATAAAGCTCATGCAGTTTTACCCAAAGAAAGGTGCAGGGCAACCAGGAGGCATTCTGCTGGTAATGGTCAGTGGATAGATGTTGAAGTTCACGATGATAGCGTAGTTGCAATAAATGAGCTTCAGGCTGAAGGCTTTACTGTGTATGCTGCTCATCTTTCAGATCATGCTGTATGCTATACATCCGTCGATTACACAAAACCATCAATCATATTATTAGGTACTGAAAAATACGGTGTAAGCCCAGAGGCATCTGAAGCGGTAGATCAGCATGTAGTTATTCCAATGCTTGGAATGGGGCAGTCACTCAATGTTTCTGTTGCAGCAGCCCTCATTTTATATGAGGCGCAGAGGCAAAGGATGCAGAAAGGTATGTATGAGTCTGTTAAATTCGATAAAGAAACTTACGAAACCAAATTATTTGAATGGATGCAGCCCAAAATGACTAAATATTGCAAGAGGAAAGGAATTGAATATCCAGAGATAGATGAAGATGGTGCGATAGTTGAATTAGATCCGAAATATCGATAGTCACAAGTGTAGATTACTGAAACCAGTGTTTGTCCATCGCCTTATATACTTTCTTAGGGTATCTGTAGCTACCAAGACTACCATTGTATCGTCCTAGGGCTCGTGTAAGGTTGCCTTTTTCTTTCTTTAGATAATGTTTGAGAATTGTACAACCGAAGCGTAAGTTGGTTTTTATATCGAAAAGATCATCATCAGGATGCCCAATCTCTTTTAGCCAGAAAGGCATTATTTGCATAAGACCACGAGCCCCGACTCGTGAAATCGCATATTTTCTGAAGTTGCTTTCAATTTGAATGACGGCAAGAACAAGTTCAGGTTCTAGTTCTGCTCTTGTAGCTTCATGATGTACCAGCTTTAGTAGCTCAATTCTTTTTGTAGGGTCTTTAACTCTTTTTGAGAGCCTGCTGGACATATCTACTAACCATACTTCTGCATCAAACTTGCCTGCAAAGCTACTTGTATCATTAATCGCTTTTTCAAGCAGAACTCGTAGCTCTGTGTCATTACGCTGTAATTCAATTGTTGCATTGCAAGTGCTTATGCCAAGGAGAGCAATAAATACTACAGCCAAAGAATATTGACATAAGAAGTTAAGATGATAGCGAGTAAGTATAAACAGCATAAGTAATTCTAGTTTTAATATTATCTCTAACATAACATAAAAAAGCCGCTTTGAAAGCGGCTTAAATTAAGTGATTATTGGTTTCTAGTTAATTATCTCTGAATATTTTCTTTTAGAAAATCAACGATATCATCTATTGGGATGTCTTGGTTTTCAGATTGATCACGTTTTCTATATTCGATAACACCCTTATCCAAACCCTTATCTCCAATTACTATGCGATGTGGGATTCCTATAAGCTCCATATCGGCAAACATAAAGCCAGGTCGCACTTTTCTGTCATCAAAGATAACATCGAAACCAGCTAATCTAAGCTCGCTGTAAAGTTCTTCAGCTTTTTCTTTTACCCTATGCGATTTATTCATATTCATTGGTAAAACAGCAATTTGGAAAGGGGCGATTGAATCTGGCCAAATTATACCGCGATCATCATTGTTTTGTTCTATTGCTGAAGCAACTATTCTTGAAACCCCAATGCCGTAGGTTCCCATTATCATAGCTTGAGATCCACCACCTTCAGTTTGTACTGAGGCATTTAACGCTTCACTGTATTTGGTTCCAAGCTGGAATATGTGTCCAACTTCAACCCCTTTGGTAATAGAAAGGGTGCCTTTTCCATCAGGGCTTGGGTCGCCATCTTTTACTTTTCTTAGGTCAGCAACTTTTGGAAGAGGGATGTCTCTCCCCCAGTTTACGCCGCGAAGATGCTTGCCATTTATATTTGCTCCACATGTAAAGTCAGAAACATTAGTAGTATTCCTATCTGCTATTACAGGAACTTTTATATCAATTGGTCCAATGGATCCTTTGCTACACCCAATAGCATTTTGAATCTCTTCATCAGTTGCAAATCTGATTGGAGATTCTATCTCTTCTAGTTTGTCGGCTTTGATTTCATTAAGTTCATCATCGCCACGTAGAATTAAGGCTACAACTGGTGTTTCAGATCCAGCGACGATTAAAGTTTTTAAGCAACGATTTTTAGGTACATTAAGAAATGAGCTGATCTCTTCAATAGTATGCTGATTTGGCGTGTCTACAGTTTCTAAATTTTCTGTAGCATCTGGACGAGGCGCTGTAGGAATGATTGCTTCAGCTAGTTCAACGTTAGCTGCATAGTCACTGCTGTCAGAAAATGCTATTGAATCTTCACCTGATGATGCTAGTACATGAAATTCGTGTGATTTTTTCCCGCCAATGCTGCCAGTATCAGCTAAAACAGGGCGGAACTCTAATCCCATGCGGGTAAACATGTTGCTGTATGCTGTGAACATGTTTTGATATTCCTGCTCCATACATTCGTAATTAGTATGGAAAGAGTAGGCGTCTTTCATTAAAAATTCACGAGCACGCATCACTCCATATCTAGGTCTGATTTCATCTCGGAATTTAGTGTGAATTTGATAAAGATTGATAGGTAATTGCTTGTGGCTCTTTAGTTCTTTACGGGCAAAGTCTGTGATTATCTCTTCGTGTGTAGGTCCGTAGCAGAATTCTCTATCATGCCTGTCTTTAAATCTTAGAAGCTCTGGCCCATATTGTGCCAACCTACCTGACTCATCCCAAAGCTCTGTTGGTTGAACAGTTGGCATTTGCATTTCAAGTGCACCTGCATTATTCATTTCATCGCGAACTATATTCTCTACTTTTCTAAGAACGCGAAGACCAAGGTGAGTCCATGTATAAAGACCAGCTGCAAGTCTGCGGATCATACCTGATCTAAGCATTAATTTATGACTGTTGATTTCTGCATCAGCTGGTGTCTCTTTCATTGTCAAAAGAGGGAATTTTGAAACGCGCATAGCTATTCCTATCAATTAAGAATTAAGTGAAAAAAGTAAATATTACCTATAATAAGGGGTTATTTTACGTCTTTACAGTTCTTATCCAAGTAGTCTTGCGCTTTTTTTACTTTTTCTTGGCGGGTTTTATCATCATAAAATGTGATATTTCCCTCGGAATCCTTAAATTTTCTATTGGACTTGTCTTTAAGTGCATTGATGTTTTGTTTGGCTAACTGGCAGTTTTTCTTGAGTATTTTATACTCTTTCTGCTCAAATTCATCCATTTTACTTAGGCGCTTTTCTTCCTCTTCTAGCTCTGTTTGTTTGGAAGTTTTTTCAATCAATTTATTATAGTTTTCACTAGCACTTTCAGGTGTTTTGTCGATTTTTACTTTTTCTACCTGTCGTTCTTGTACTGGAGGGGCAAATTCAGAATAGTGAGTAAGCCCATTCTCATCAACCCATTTATGGACCTCAGCCGATGAAACTGCACTAATAGTAGATATTATTGCTGTAATAAAAATGGCTGCAAAACGTCTATTTGGTCTCATTGTTCTATCCTTGCGAATTATTTTGTTCCAGTAAATGCAATTATTTATCAATATTTACAGTATTGTAAATAGTTTTTCCAACATTAAAATCAAGAACGGCATTTATATACTTTAGACTCTTATAGAATAATTATCGCTTTATTAACATAAATTCTTTGCAACAGCCTTTATAGTTTGGTAGTTTTGTCGGCTTCTTTTTGTGTTTTTTACCGTATTTAGGACTTTGGTGACAATAGATGCGTCATATTATATCAGTCTTGGTTGAAAATGAGGCAGGTGCTCTTTCAAAAGTAGCAGGCCTATTTTCTGTACGTGCATACAATATTGATTCGTTAACCGTTGCTCCAACTAATGATCCGTCTTTATCGCGGATGACTGTTGTAACCAGTGGTAACGATACTACTATTGAACAGATCATGATGCAGCTTAATAAGCTTGTAGACGTGATAATGGTTAAAGACATGTCCAGTGGGTCTCATATCGAGCGTGAGATGCTATTGGTTAAAGTCTCGGTTGATGAAGCTGGTAAAAAAGATGCTGTTAAGAGGGTGTGTGATATTTTCCGAGGGAAGATACTTGATGTAACTGATTCAACATATACCATTGAAATGACAGGTGGAAGTGCAAAATTAGATGCTTTCCTTGGAGCTTTGGACGAAGCAGAAATTTTAGAGGTCGTTCGTTCAGGCGTCATTGGTATAGCTCGTGGAGAAACAACTTTAAAGGTCTAGTCCATAATATCTATTACTTGATATGTGGATAAAAAAGTTTTTGGTAAATTTAAAATTAATTGAGAGGATATAATGAAGGTTTATTACGATAAAGATGCAGATCTTTCAATAATACGTGGTATGAAGGTAGCTATTGTTGGTTATGGTTCGCAAGGACATGCTCATGCAAATAACCTTCGTGATTCAGGTGTAACTGTTACGGTATGTGAAATGCCTGGTTCAGCTGCTGCAAAGAAAGCTCAAGATGCTGGTTTTGAAGTCGCTGTTGTTGATGAAGCAGTAAAAACTGCTGATGTTGTTATGATTCTTGCTCCTGATGAATATCAAGCTGATATCTATACTGATCAAATCGCTGCTAACATCAAAAAAGGTGCAGTTCTTGCATTTGCTCATGGTTTCAACATCCATTACGGTTGCATTGAACCTCGTGAAGATCTTGACGTGATTATGGTTGCTCCTAAGGGGCCTGGTCACCTTGTGCGTTCTACATATACAGAGGGTGGTGGTGTGCCAAGTTTGATTGCTGTTCATCAAAACTCATCTGGCAAAGCAAAAGAGATTGCTCTTTCTTATGCTTCTGCAAATGGTGGTGGTCGTTCAGGTGTTATCGAAACAACATTCCCAGATGAGACTGAAACAGATCTATTTGGTGAGCAAGCTGTTCTTTGTGGTGGTTGTACTGCTCTTGTTCAAGCTGGTTTTGAAACTCTTGTTGAAGCTGGTTACGAGCCTGAAATGGCTTATTTTGAGTGTCTGCATGAGCTTAAACTTATTGTTGACCTTATGTATGAAGGCGGAATTGCCAACATGCGTTACTCAATCTCAAATACTGCTGAGTACGGAGACCTTACTCGTGGTCCACGTATCATTACTGATGAAACTAAAGTTGAGATGAAGCGTATCCTTACGGAGATTCAAAACGGTGAGTTCGCTAAAGAATTCATTCTGGAGAATAAAGCTGGTGCAGCTTCTCTGAAAGCTAAACGTCGTATAGGTAGAATGCATGAAATCGAAGAAGTTGGTGAAAAGCTTCGTGGAATGATGCCTTGGATTGGCGCAAACAAGATTGTCGATAAAGAAAAGAACTAATCTTTCTTTAAAAATGTTTTGTTAAAAAATGCAGCTCTTTGAGCTGCATTTTTTTTACTTTAAAATCAAGTTCTATTGGCGGGTTCGCTATTGCAGTGTGAACCAATTTAATCTTTCGCGCTTTCAAGTAATAAGTGCAATTTAATTATGCTGCTAACAAATCAACTCGCAGCCCCTTAAATAATTCATTTGGTGTTTTACATCCACGAGATTTTCTCGGTCGGTTGTTTAAACGCATCATCACAAAATTTATCTGTTCTTCTGTCACTGTATTAAAATCAGTTTTCTTTGGAAAATACTGTCTTATGAGATCGTTGGTATTCTCATTAATACCTCGTTCCCAGGAGGAGTATGGATGCGCAAAGTAAATTTTAGCCTCTAATCCTTTTGCAATTTCAGCATGATCAGCAAACTTCAGACCATTATCAAATGTTATGGTCTTAACCTTTGATCTCATTTCATGCATGCTATTAATTGCAGCCTTCGCTAATAGATCTGCTCGCTTGCCTGTAAGTTTAACTATTAATGTATAAAGAGTTTTCCTCTCAACCATTGTAAGTAAGGCACTTTTGCGGCCTTTCCCAATAACTGTATCACCTTCCCAATCACCAATTCGACTGCGCCTATCTACTATTGCTGGTCTATCATCAATGCTTACACGATTTTTGATTTTGCCGCGATTATTATAAATGCCATAGCGTTTACGATAGGGTTTCGAAATAATCCTCATATGCTTATATAAAACACCGCCATTAGCCTTGTCATCATATATCAGCTTATATATGGTCTCATGATGCAGTTTTATCTTCTTGTGTTTAAATAGATAGTCCGCTACTTGCTGGGGGCTTAACTCTTGCCTTATGAGAAGCTCTATCCAATACTTAACTTTTTCCGTTATCTTTCGGAATTTATGGGCACTATGTCTTCGTTCATAAGTACGTCGCTGAGCTTGTGCAGGACGATAACCTTTCTTTCCTTTATTTAGTCTAAGCTCTCGGCTTATTGTTGATTGGCTTCGCCCGAGCAATAAAGATATCTGTTTATTATTATTTCCTGCTTTCTTCATTACATAAATCTGGTATCTTTCATTTTCGGTTAGCTGTTTATAGTTCATAAGTCATTTTCCTTTGGCGAGTAAAATGGTGAACTATATCAGCTGACCACCTTATTCAGAAAATTGCACTTATTATGCGAAACTAAGATTTGCTACTAACTAAATTCATCGTTTTTATTGGCAGAAATTCACTAATGTTCTTATTCGTGCATATTACAGCACTTTTTATAATCAAAGCAGTTACAGGACAAATGCATAGCCAATACATTAGTTGGACGGTTGCATTTGTTCTTAGCAGTTTGTTTGTGTGGCTAGGCGCTTGCGCCCCTTCGTTAGAAGTCTTTTCCAAGAAAAAATCATGGGTGTTTTTTATGGCTTTTGTTTTAATTCTACCTCTGGCATTGAAACTCATAGTTAATGAGTTTTTTAATGGTAATGAGCAAATTATTATCATTGCTTCGCTCATAAACTGGATAATTATGTTGTTAGTTGGGGTTGTTTTTGCAAGTAACTATGCACAAGCTGCACAACTGTTTAAACAGCCTTAAAATGCATATTTAGGGTTGTTTTTAGAACATTTTTCTCCATATTATTTTTACCGTAAATTGTAAACTTCTAAAAAGTTATAATTTCCCTATTTATAACACATAAGGTATTAAATATATTGAGATATCTAAATATCAGATATATATAAAATTATAAGCCACGAATATTCTGCTTTACTGATATTACCATTCCTAATAAACACGTTAGTCCATCTTTATAATGATGTTTTATATACTATATTTACTATACTCCATTAACCCTTTGATGGCGGCATTTTCATGGGGATTTGCCAAAATAATGTTTAGTTTATTTTATCTTTAATCAAGATTTTTTTCTAACGGAAAACTTGTATAAGATGCTAATTTGCATAGGCTTTTTTTGTGAAAAGTCAAGTCGGGTTGTGAAAGACTAGGGATTATCCTAGGAGCATGATTAAGAATATTGTTGCTTAATTATGAAGGTGATCTAAATGACTACAAGGAATAATAAAATGAGTAGAACACTAATAATTTCTCCAGCTGACTCAGAATCATGTAATGGATTACTTGAAGATATGTTCAAGTTTAGGCATGTAGTTTTTAAAGAACGTATGGGCTGGGAAGTAACAAGTGAAAATGGGATGGAAAGGGATCGTTATGATGATATGAATCCAGTTTATATTTTATCAATTTGTGATGAGGGTTTTCTACAAGGAGTTTGGAGACTTTTACCAACAACACAGCCGTATATGCTTGAGCATGATTTTCCTGTGTTATTGGGTGATGAGGAAGCTCCTAAGCATAAGAAGACTTGGGAGTTGAGTAGATTTGCAGTGTCGCCTTATGATCATAATAATATGAAGAACGTTGATCTGAACTTGATAACAAGGCAGATGTTACAAGCGGCATTTAAATTTGCTGAAAAAAATGACATTGATCGTTATGTAACTGTTACAAGTGTTAGTTTAGAAAGATTAATGAAGAAAGGTGGTATACCGATCACTAGATTTTCTCCCCCAGTAAAAATCGGCAAGGTTAGATCTGTTGCGTGTAAAATTGATATAAATCTAGAGACAGGTACTGCTATCAATAATATGAACGGAGTCGGTCAGAAGAAGATTATGACCAATCATCAGCTTATGTAATGTCAATCCATAATATTTTTGCCCAAGTATACTGATGTGTTAAAAAGTGAAG
Source organism: Gammaproteobacteria bacterium (assembly GCA_033852155.1). Taxonomy (GTDB): domain Bacteria; phylum Pseudomonadota; class Gammaproteobacteria; order QZLD01; family QZLD01; genus QZLE01. Next base: position 24,866 of record JAWSVA010000013.1, read on the forward strand.
CGTATAACTGAAATACATTTTTATACATGGGACATTAATACCTGATCAATGCTGCTGAGATTTAATCTCAGCAGCATTGGTTTATTGATGTTTATGAACAATAGCGTTGATTCAAAACCTTTAGTTCTTATTGTGGATGATGATCCATCTTTAAGGCTTATAATCTGTAGTTTTGCCATTGAGAATGGATATTTCCCATTAGATGCATCGTGCGCCGAAGATGCAAAGTTATTACTGCAACAGAATAAACCTGACCTTGCTATTGTTGATGGCTATATGCCAGGCATGGATGGGTTTAGCTTTTGTGAGTTCATTAAAACTAATCCAGAAGCTAAAGATATCCCCGTAATTATAATTACAGGTTTAGACGATGATAAATCAGTCAGGCTGGCATATGATTCTGGTGCTCAAGAGTTCATCGCTAAGCCAATTCATTGGGCTGTTCTAAGGCATATAATGGCTTTGTTTTGTAGGGCTGCAAAAGCGAAAAGAGTGGACGCATCCACCAAGCAATGACCAGAGAGATGATCATCATGATGAGGTTCTGGGTGCTATAGCTGCTATTTCACATGAGTTTCAAACTCAAATACATGAAATAATAAGTTATGCCAGAATAGGTAAAGATAAAGAAGGTATATTTGATCAGGGTAAAGCAATTAACTTTTTCAGCAGGATAGAGCAGGGCGGTGAACTGCTATTATCTTTGCTTAATGATTTAAAAGATAAATCCAAATATTAGGTTTTAAAGTATTGCAGTATGATAGGTGCTACCTACCATACTGCTTTATTAGTATTATTTTTTCGCTTTAGTAGCTTTTTTCTTTTTTGGAATCTCTTCGATCCAACTTCCATTTGTATAAGTTGCTTTCCAGCCAGAAGCTTTTCCATCAACTTCAGACATAACGTAAGATTCTTTGAATTTACGGCTATATCGGATGATTGTAGGGTTTCCTTCATGGTCCTTGCTAGGAGCTTCCATTAGGTAGTTATATTTAGGGTCAATAATATCTTTTACAGGTAAAATTTCACTAACCAAAGGTGCTCTAGTTTCTCTGTGCTTAGGGAATTTACTTGCAGCTAAGAACAGACCCGCAGCGCCATCACGTAACACGAAGTGATCTTCAGTTTTATCACAAAGAAGATCAGGCATTGGAATTGGATCCATTTTAGGTGGAGCAGCTTCTCCACTTTTAAGAAGCTTTCTGGTGTTTTTGCAATCTTCACTTGTACAACCAAAATACTTTCCAAATCTGCCTGATTTGAGCTGCATTTCTGCTCCACACTTGTCGCAATCAATTAGAGGCCCTTCATAGCCTTTAATTATAAAATTACCTGTTTCAATCTCATACCCTGAGCAATCAGGATTGTTTCCGCAAACATGTAGTTTCCTATCTTTATCTATAAGGTAGGCTTCCATTGCTGTACCGCAAATTTCGCAGCGATGCTTAGCCAATAGTGCATTTGTTTCAGCTTCCTCGTCATCAGCGTTGATCACTTCATCTGCTGATGTCAGATTCATAGTAGCTTTACATCTCTCTTTTGGTGGAAGAGAGTAGCGTGAACAACCAAGAAATACGCCAGTACTTGCTGTACGAATTTGCATATGGCCTTCGCCACATTGTGGGCATGCTATATCAGTTTCGGTTGGCTCATTAGGGCGCATGCCATTTTCGCTAGATGCAACGTCAATTCTGGATGAAAAATCGGTATAAAAATCATCAAGTACAGTTTTATAATTAATGTCACCAGCCGCCACTTTATCTAATGATTCTTCAAGTTTGGCTGTGAAGTTATAATCCATAAGGTGATCAAAGTTTTCAGATAGGCGGTCAGTTACAATGTCCCCCATTTTAACTGCGTAAAACCTTTTGTTTTCAACAATTACATAACCACGATCTTGAATTGTTGAAATAATACTCGCATAGGTTGATGGTCGACCAATCCCTTTCTTCTCGAGTTCTTTTACCAGTGCCGCTTCAGAAAATCTAGCTGGTGGCTTGGTGAAGTGTTGATTTGACTCTAGCTCTTTAAGGTAAAATTTAGTGCCTTCTTTAATATCTGGAAGTTCAATATTCTCATCTTTTTTAGGTGCTTGAGGCATTACCTTAAGAAAACCATCGAAGATTAAGATTCTTCCGCGGGTACGAAGTTCATAATCACCAGTAGTTATAGATAAGCTAGTGCTTTTGAATTCAGCAGGAAGCATTTGGCAAGCAACAAATTGTCTCCATATTAATTCATATAACCTTTGTGAGTCACGGTCAAAGCTTGATGGGAGCTGAGCTGATATTAGATCAACACTTGAAGGCCTTATCGCCTCATGCGCTTCTTGCGCACCTTTTTTGCTGCTATATACATTAGCTTTTTCGGGCAGATATTTTTTCCCGTAACTATCTTCAATAAAATTTCTGCAAGTGTTAATAGCATCAGCACTTAAACTGGTTGAATCAGTACGCATATACGTTATAAAACCAGCTTCATAAAGTTTTTGTGCGACTATCATAGTCTTTTTAACGCCAAACCCTAATCTAGTGCTAGCAGCCTGCTGCAGAGTAGATGTTATAAATGGAGGGTTTGGTCTTGTTTTGGTTGGCTTATCTGTACGCTTAGTTAATACGTAGTCAGAATCTTTTAAGTCAGCCAAAGCTGCGTCAGTTTGCTCTTTATTCGTTGGTCTGAAATTTTTACCTGCTGCCTTAGCAACCTGAAACTTGATATCTGAGTTTGAAGATGAAAGATCAGCAAAAACTTCCCAGAACTCTTCAGGATTAAATGCACGAATTTCACGTTCTCGCTCAACAACAAGTTTTACAGCCACAGATTGTACTCTGCCAGCTGAAAGTCCTCGTGCTACTTTGGCCCATAATAGCGGAGAGATCATAAAGCCAACTACTCGATCTAGAAATCTTCTTGCTTGTTGAGCATTTACTCTATCAATGTTTAATATATCTGGGCGTGAAAATGCATCAGCGATGGCTGATTCAGTTATCTCATTAAATACTACACGTTGGAATCTAGAATCATCACCACCAATAATCTCACGCAAATGCCATGCTATCGCTTCTCCTTCGCGATCCAAATCAGTCGCGAGGATTATATTGTCAGCTTTAGCTGCCAATTTTTTGAGTTCGTTTACAACTTTCTCTTTCCCTGGGATGATTTGATAATTAGCCTCCCAGTCATTCTCCGGGTCAATACCCATACGATTTACGAGCTGTGTTTTAGCTTTCTTAGCTTTATATGTAATTTTGTCTTCAGGAGACATCTTACGTGTTTTCGCAGCTTCTTTTGCTCGCTCTGATGGTGTTGAGGTTTTAGAACCTGCTGTAGGTAAGTCACGAATGTGGCCGACACTTGATTTTACAATGTAATCATTTCCAAGGTATTTATTAATAGTCTTGGCTTTAGCTGGTGACTCCACAATTACTAATGACTTTGCCATGATATCCTTAACTTTATAAGTTTAACTTTGTTTTTCAGGCCTGATGCCTGTGATCAAGTATGAAAATTATTGATCTCGTGTCTGACTATATAAGTCTTAGTCATCTGATCGTCAAGATAATTCTGTAATTATTTTTTTTCAGTGTTATTCATTATAGTGATTATCTCTTTGAATTTTAAGAGATAGATGCATAAATAAATCAACTAAATATTTTTCTTACATTAATGTACGAAATATCCTACGCAATGATAAGATTTTTATGATTTCCTGATTTGAATAACTATAGTAAATTTAAACTGCGTTAACGGTAAAGGGATTACCGCCAAGGAGAAAAGAGTAGCAGGAAGCTACGCTAGGAACAAACGCTATTATAGATTAATTGATTTAGCTGAGTGTTATAAAAAATTGATTTACAAACGACAGAGGTTATCTGTCAATATAGGAGAGCAGGGTAACGGTACGCCGATACCCTGTTTTTATTTGTGTCGAATTTATAAATTTAGTCACATGCCGTGCATTTATTACCTTGTTAATTTTACATAACTACTATGTTCTACAATAGAATCTAAATGCTGTACTCTTGCTTCTATTATTAAATCTCTTGGGGTTTTATTCCCAGCAGCTTGCTGCGAATATAGGTGAATGAGCGAATATACACACAAGAGTCATAATGTAACGGTTTTAATGTACCATTTAGTATTCCCTGCAAAATATCGAACGGCAGTGTTTAACGATAAAGTTGATACAGAGCTGCGAGATATTTGTCTGGATATAGAAAAGAGATATTTCTGCGTTGCCCAGAGGTTAAGAAAAAGTTATGGGATGGTGAGTTCTGGAGTGGTGGATATTTTGCTAGTACTGTTGGAAAGCATGGAGATGAAGCAATGATAGGTAAGTATGTAAATGGCCTAGGTGGTAGTAAGTACCAAAAACTCCATAGCAGTCATCAACTGGAGTTGTTCTAGCAGATTGGCGCCGATACCACAGTCAGCTTGCTGCGGGGTAGTTTATTTGAGGGTGTGAGCAAAGGCAGTAATGATTTTTCAGCCCTGATCTCTAAAATTAAAGGTCTTGATGTTGGTTTCATCTATTACGGAGGCTATCACCCAGAGCTTGGTCTTATTCTTATATAAGCTAAGCAAAAAAGGTTAAAAGTTCGATTTATGGGGCCTGAAGGTGTAGGTAATAAAGATGTAAGTGCAATTGCTGGCAAAGCTTCAGAGGGATTGTTAGTTATTTTGCCAGCTGACTTCACAACAAATCCTGCTAATGCAAATCTTGTAACTGCTTATTAAAAATAAAAAGCAGGATTCATCAGGGCCTTTTGTAATGCCTTCATATGCAGCTGTACAGGTGATTGCGGATACAATAGCAAAAACAAAATCTGAGGATTCATGCAAAGTTGCAAAAGCTATGAGATCGAGTAATTACAATGCCTCTATAGGTAAAGTGGCTTTCAAACAAAATGGTGACCTTAAAGATTTTAAATTTGTGGTATATACGTGGCATGCAGATGGAACTAAGACAGAAGCTGTCATTAAATAATACTTGAAACCACGATATATTAAAATTCCCTTTGGTAATCTAAAAAGTTAACACCTATAACTTAAAGTTATTATTTTTATAAAAATTTGTCACTGTAGTTTTCTTCAATAACACCTCCTGCGGTGTTAAAATAATTTTCTTTAAATTATTATTATATCTATTTAGGAGGTCGAATGGGTAAGACACTTGCGGAAAAAATATTTGACTCTCATCAAGTTGATGAGCCATTTCCAGGTGCGCATGTATTAAAGCTTGATGTTGTTATGTGTCACGAAATTACCACACCAATCGCTATCCTTGATTTGGTTGAAAGAGGGATGGATCGTGTATTTGACCCAGATAAAATCAAGGCTGTCGTCGATCATGTGACCCCTTCTAAAGATACAAAGACGGCTACACAAGCGAAGATCCTTCGTGATTGGGCGCGTAGAAATGAGATCAAGGATTTTTTTGATATTGGTAGAAATGGTGTGTGTCACGCGCTATTCCCTGAGAAAGGTTTTATTAGACCTGGTTACACCGTAATTATGGGTGATTCACATACTTGTACACACGGTGCTTTTGGTGCTTTTGCTGCAGGTGTTGGTACCACTGATCTTGAAGTTGGTATTTTAAAAGGTGTTTGCGCATTCAGAAAGCCTAAAACTATGCGCGTTAATATCTCTGGAGATATTCCAGCTGGAGTATATGCGAAAGATATAATCCTAAATATCATCAAAAGGATTACAGTAAACGGAGCAACTGATTGCGTAGTTGAGTTCCGTGGTGATGTTGTTGATAACATGACCATGGAAAGCCGTATGACCCTTTGTAATATGGCAATCGAGATGGGTGGAACCAGTGGCGTATGTATGCCAGATATGGTTACAGTTGATTACCTATGGCCATTTGTCAAAGATGACTACAATAATGATAAGCAAGAAGCATTAGCTGATTACCAAAAATGGGTGTCCGATGCTGATGCCGATTATGAACAAGTTCTTGATTTAAACGTTAGCGATATGGAGCCACAGATCACTGATGGTTTCAAACCTGATTGTGTGAAAGGTATCTCTGAGATGGTCGGCACACGCGTTGATCAAGTTTATCTTGGAAGTTGCACCAATGGTCGTTTGGAAGATCTTGAGATTGCTGCAAGAATACTTAAAGGTAAAACGATTCATCCACATGTAAGACTTATCGTTTCTCCAGCTACTCCAGCTATCTATAACAAGGCCTTGGATCTTGGATATATCAAAATCTTGGCAGAAGCAGGTGCTTGTATGACTAATCCAACATGCGGAGCATGTCTTGGTATGTCAAATGGTGTATTGGCAGAAGGTGAGGTTGCAGCAGCAACTACAAACAGAAACTTTAATGGTCGCATGGGTAAAGGTGGAATGGTTCATCTAGTTAGTCCTGCTGTAGCTGCAGCGACCGCTATTACTGGTGTAATTACTGATCCGAGGGAGTATCTATAATGAGTAAGGTTTTTGAAGGTAAAGTACTTTTTCTTGATCGTTCAGATATCAATACTGATGAGATCATCCCAGCTAAATACCTAACAGAGGTTTCTAAACAAGCACTTGGTGAGCACCTTTTAGAAGATCTAAGTCTTGATGGTTTTGACCCTCAAGGTAAAAATCTTCAAGAGGCAGCTGTTGTAATCTCCAGAGAGAACTTCGGTTGCGGTTCATCAAGAGAGCATGCTCCATGGGCTTTTGAAGTGAACGGTTACAACGTTGTAATCGCACAAAGCTTCGCACGTATTTTCAGGCAGAATATGTTCAACTGTGGCATGCTTGCAATTGAAGCTTCTGAAGATGAAATAAACAAGATGTTTAGTTTTATTGGTAAAGAAGCCACCATTAAGGTTGATGTTGAGAATGATACTTTTGAATTTACCTGCGAAGGTGAGACTTTAAGTATAAGTTATGATATTTCAGGCTTTGATAAAGCACTGGTTAAGTCAGGCGGTTGGCTCGGCTACGCTGACGCAAACTACTAAGTTTAAGAAGCTCTTTAGCTAACATGTTAAAGGGCTTTTTCTCATTTCATTACTCATATGTTGAAATGCATACCCAATTGAATTGCACTTATTACTTGAAAGCGCGCTTTATTGTTGTCTGTAGTATGGCAACAATAAATAAAAACAATTTGTAAAGGATAAAAAATGGCTAAAATCGCAGTATTACCAGGTGATGGTATTGGACCAGAAGTGATGGCAGAAGCTATCAAAGTTTTAGATGCTGTTAAAGATAAATACGGCTTTGAGATTGAATATGAGCACGGTGATGTTGGTGGTGCTGGTATCGACAATCAAGGTAAAGCATTACCAGAAACCACACTTAAAACATGCGAAGCAGCAGATGCAATCTTATTTGGTTCTGTAGGTGGTCCTAAGTGGGAAAACCTGCCTCCAAATGAGCAGCCTGAACGTGGTGCACTTCTTCCGCTAAGAAAACACTTCGGTCTTTTCTGTAACTACCGTCCAACCAAATTATTCAAAGCACTTTCAGCTTCTTCTCCATTAAGAGCAGATATCTCTGAAAAAGGTTTTGATATCCTTTGTGTGCGCGAGCTAACTGGTGGCATCTATTTTGGTCAACCAAAAGGTCGCGATGGTGAAGGGCAGGAAGAGAAAGCTTGGGATACCATGGTATATAGCCGTGGTGAGATCGAGCGAATTGCTCGCTGGGCATTTGAAGCAGCAAGGCTACGCGGCAAAAAAGTAACATCAGTAGATAAAGCTAATGTGCTTACTACTATGGTTCTGTGGCGTGAAGTTGTCATTGAAATCGCTAAAGAATATCCAGATGTAGAGCTTAATCATATTTATGTAGATAACGCTACTATGCAGTTGGTTAAAGACCCTTCTCAATTTGATGTATTACTTTGCGGTAATATGTTTGGTGATATTATCTCTGATGAGTGTGCGATGATCACGGGTTCTATGGGGCTACTTGCTTCAGCTAGCCTTAATGAGAGCAGCTTTGGTCTTTATGAGCCTGCTGGTGGCTCTGCACCGGATATTGCTGGCAAAGGCATTGCAAATCCAATAGCTCAAATTATCTCAGTAGCCATGATGCTTAGATACAGCCTCAAGCAAGAAGATGCAGCTAAGGATATCGAGAATGCTATTGAAGCAGTTCTTGAGGAAGGTGCTAGAACAATAGATCTAGTGCGTGATCCTTCTGAATCAATAAATACAGCAGCTATGGGTGATCTTATTGTTGCTAAGATAAAAGGTTAATTCCTTTTCTGATTTTTGAAGCCTCTCCCCCCTCTTGTTTCAGGAGAGGAGGAGGGGCTTTTTATTTTATTAACATAATAACTAGTAAGTACTAGTGATAATAAAACAATATAAGCTAAATATTGATATTTCATGTTTTATGCAATTGCAGTATTATTAATCTGATGCTTTATAACAATTCCTTAATTAGATGATTTTCAAGAGAGAACCATGAGTCAAATCAAGATATATGACACAACTTTGCGCGATGGAAACCAAGATAGAAATATTTCATTTTCACTTGAAGATAAACTAATTATTGCGCAAAAACTTGATGATCTTGGAGTTAATTATATTGAAGGTGGATGGCCAAATGCATCCAATCCTACTGATCTACAGTTTTTTGAAGAGATTCGTAAAATAGATATTAAGCATGCAAAGATTGCTGCCTTTGGTTCAACTAGAGGTCTTAATATATCTGCTGATAAAGATCCTATCCTAAAATCTTTAATAGATAGTAAAGCAAGTGTCATCACAATTTTTGGTAAGACATGGGATTTACATGTAACGGATATTATCAAGACAACTCTCGAAGAGAATCTTTTGATGATTGAAGAGTCTATTTCTTATCTAAAAAAACACTGTGAAGAAGTAATCTTTGACGCTGAACATTTTTTTGATGGTTATAAAAGCAATTCTGAATTTGCATTATCTGCACTTGAAGCTGCAGTTCGGGGTGGCGCTGACAGTTTAGTACTTTGCGATACTAACGGTGGCATGATGCCATCTGAATATGGTGATATTGTTTCTGTTGTTTGTAAAAGATTCCCTGATGTAGAAATTGGGATTCATAACCATAATGATTCAGGATGTGCAGTTGCTAATTCAATTGCCGGATTTGAAGCCGGTGCTACCCATGTCCAGGGGACTATTAATGGAATAGGGGAGCGTTGTGGAAATGCTGACCTTTGTACCATTATCGCTAATATTGAGCTGAAGCTTGGTAAAAACTCTATCGGTAAAGACAACCTGTTCAAGCTTACTGAGACATCCTTATTCGTTAATGAGGTTGCTAATATACAACATAACTCCCATTTGCCTTATGTTGGGCAAGCAGCGTTTGCTCATAAGGGCGGGGCGCATATTGATGGTGTATTAAAGAAAAGCATCTCTTTTGAACATGTTAAACCAGAAATTGTTGGCAATGAGCGCACACTGATCCTTTCTGATCAGTCTGGTGGTGCGACTGTAGTGGAAAAGTTGAAGAAGATCTATCCAAATATTGACAAGAAAGACCCTATCGTTAAACAAATCCTGTTTAAGGTAAAAGAGATGGAGGCAGTGGGTTATCAATTTGAGCTGGCAGATGGGTCATTTAAACTGTTGGCCAAGAAAATTAATGGTGATTACCAAGAGCCGTTTGTTATTCAAGGATATCGTGTAATTGAAGAGAAACGCAGCGGCGGGGAAACATACTCTGAGGCAACCATCAAGGTGTTTGCTAATGATAAAGTAGTTCATACAGCTGCAGAAGGTCAAGGCCCGGTAAATGCTTTGGATAATGCGATTCGCAAGGCTCTCACCAAGTTTTATCCGCAGCTTGCTTCAATTCATCTGAAAAACTATAAGGTTATAGTTATTGAGGGTGATAGTGGTACATCATCTAAGGTTCGCGTAATTATCGAATCCAGCGATGGTAATGAGGTTTGGGGAACCGTCGGGGTTTCTGAAAATATAATTGAAGCTTCATGGATCGCTTTGATTGATAGTATCAATTACAAACTAATGAAAGAGATTTAAAGTAAAGGTAAGGTTTGAGCTACTACAATTTAACTTCCTAGGGTTCGTGATACATTATCTAATGTTTCACGGGCTGTTGAAAAGTCAAAACTCTCGATCTCCTTTTCCAATTTTGTGAAATCTCTATCCATATCAGTTCCTGAATTAATAATATTTTCTTGAAGTTTTTCCAAGCACTCTACTGCACCAAAATCATTGATTTCAAGAAGATTCTCCAGTTCTGATATAATGATTTTAATTTTTTCACTATCTACTTTACTCTCTTCGATATCTTCTTTTACTATTCCAGACTGCACAATAGAGTCCATTACTATAGCTATTAGTTTCTCATATTCATCGATGTTGCCTTGAATGGTAGAGTAGTCTGCTCTGGATGTTATGCTTAATTCAAGTTCTTTTGCTGCTATTGCTAATGTATCTGCGCCAAAAGTTCCACCAAGCCCTTTTATGGTATGGGAAATTATCTGTGCGGTTTCATAATCACCCGCTTTAATAACCCGCCTAATTTTATCTGAGCTTTTAGCATACTTCTCATAAAAATCCTTCAATAATTTTATGAGAAGTGATTGATTTGACGCAACATTTTCAAGGGCTTTATCTATGTTCAGACCATTAAGTTTACTTAAATCTGGTTCGGTATTAGGCGTACTATCATCGGTTTCTTCTATTGGTTTCGGTGAAATGTCTAAAATTACATTGTTGTCTGACTGTACCCACTTGCTAAGTACCGTATACAAATTATTATCACTGATTGGTTTAGGAATATAATCATTCATTCCTACATCAAGGCATTTCTCTTTATCGCCTGTCATTGCATTTGCTGTCATTGCAATAATTGGGGTATCTTTTGAGATATTGGCTCTTATATAGCGAGTTGCTTCATATCCATCCATTTCTGGCATTTGGCAATCCATTAATATTGCGTCATATTTATAGTTCTGGGCTGCTACTGTTGCTTCTTTACCGTTATTTACAATATCTACAATTACACCTGCATTTGATAGGAACTCTTGTGCTACTTGTTGATTGATATAGTTATCTTCTGCAAGTAGAACATACGCACCGGAAATTTGTTGTTTATGATTTTCAATATTATGATCTAACTTTTCTTCACAAGTGCTATCTATATAATCATTTCCAGTAATGGAATTATAAATAGCATTATAAAGAGCCATCTCTTTTATTGGCTTTATGATGAATTTATTAATACCGATGGCTTCTGCTTGGTGTCTTACTCTTTCTTGGTCAAAAGCAATCATTAGTATGATTTCTGCATTATCTTCCAATATGCTTTTGATTTTTTTTGCTGAGTCTATAGTATTAATTTCTGGAATATCCCAATCAAGTATTACAATATCGATTTGATTAGAGTTGCTGATTATCCTTTGAGCATTTTTAATAGATTGTGCAGATCTTAAATCTGCGCAATATGGTCCAATTTTGCGCTGGATATAGTTTCTAGTTTCTTTATTGTCATCGATTATGAGTATGTTTTTATCTTGTGCCACCTCTTTTATTGCATCTTCAAGATGGTGAACCTCTTGCTCTTCTTGCATTTGAAAGGTTGCTATAAAGCTAAAGCAGCTTCCTTTACCATATTCGCTTGTAGCCCATATACTTCCACCCATCATTTCTGTTAACGACTTAGAAATGCTGAGGCCCAAGCCTGTTCCTCCGTATTTTCTTGTGGTTGAACCATCTGCTTGTGTAAATGATGCAAAAAGCTGACTAATCTTATCAGCCTCAATTCCTATACCATTATCTTCTATTTCAAATAACAAAGAGATATTGTTTTCATATTGTTCATGAATCTTTATATTTACTAATATATTACCTACTTCGGTAAATTTAAATGCATTAGATAGTAGGTTTGTTAGTACTTGACCAAGCCTTAATGGATCTCCGATCAATTCAGTTGGAACATCCGGGTCCCTATCTATAATAATATCGATGTTTTTTTCAGTTAGTTTGCTAGAGAATAAATCAGATATGTGGTCTAAAACTTCATTTATATTGAAATCAACTTTTTCAAACTCAAGCTTTCCGGCTTCAATTTTAGAAAAGTCGAGTATATCGTTAATAATTCCTAGAAGTGAATTTGATGATGTAGAGATCTTTTTTAAATAATCTTTTTGTTTCTCATTTAATTGAGTGCCAAGAGCAAGTTTTGATAAGCCAATGATAGCATTCATCGGGGTTCTAATTTCGTGACTCATATTGGCAAGAAAATTACTTTTTGCCTTGGCGGTAGCTTCTGCAGCTTCCTTGGCTGATTCAAGCGCTTCAGTTTTTTTCTTTTCAGTTAATACCAATTGTTTTTGAGTATTTATTAATCGTGTATATATTTCTGCATTAACCACAGCCGTACCGATGAATGAACAGATTAGTTCAAGGAATTCAACTTCATCGTGCTTCATTGTAAATACGTCATGTAAAGTTATAAGCGTTATTACGCCTATAGCAAAATCCCCTTTTTTAATTGGGATATGCAAGCAGGTTCTTGGTGAATCAAATATTTCAATAGCTCTGCGATCATTGCGGGCCATTGGAAGATGCAAAACCTCTTGAACATCTTCAATATAAAATCTTACATTGGTATTTATGACTACTGATAGCGCTTCCCCTTTCTTTGTAAGGTCTACAGGATTTTCTCTATAGTATTTTTTCCAAGTACTGGTTTTTTCATCATATTGCTCATCTCTATTACACGCTTCTTTTATAACTAGTTTAGTACCATCTTTTATGAAACATCCTACTAAATCAAATGGGTAAAGTTTAAATAATTCCTCTGTAACAAGTTGAAAAATCAGGTCATTTGAGGTTAGATTGTTTATTCTTGTAATGAACTCCAAAAATTCAATTTTTTCAGTTTCAGCACATGATATATGCCGTTCACGTTCTCGTAGAGATGTGTAGTATTTGCTATTACTTATTTGGGGACTAAATATATTTAAGAGGTGTTCTAATTCGGGTAAAGGTTTTTTATTAATTTTACCATTTTGGGTAAAGATCATTATTGTGCCGATGGCAGACCCTGAATCAATAATAGGGTATATGAGTAGTTCTTCCATCTGCCAACCAATGAATTGAACTTTAGTATTCCCTTTATATTTTTTAAGAATATTTTTATTAACAATAATAGGTAGTTGGTGAAGAAAACATTCTGTATTTGGATCAGTATTGTCAATATGATAAATATATTTACGATAAGTTTTTTCAATTCCTTTGAATTTAGCTGGTAGATGTATTTTCTCGCAAACAAGATCATTTGTATTAAAGTCTACGACATTAATTACATACCCATCAACACCCATAAGTTCAATGATATTTTCTCCTAAAAGATCTAAAAGAGAATCCAAATCGATATTAACACTTATAGCCTGTACTAAATTTAGTAGTTGCTCTTGTTTTTTCTTTATACGCTCGAGCTGATCTTTTCGTCTAATTGTCTTTACATGCCCGGACGTACTTTCTACAAGTCTAAGAATGTCTTTTATTTGACTCTTAGTAAGGTCTAAGCGTTTTGATAGTGAAGTTAGGTGTAAAATACCGATAGTTTCCCCTTTTTCGACTATAGGTATTATTAAATTTTCTGTTATGTCTAAATGCTCGACAATTTTTCTATCTAGTGGTGGCAGGTTATCAAGAGCTCCATAGAGACCGAAATCTGCATAAACCCATTTTTGTCTATTGGCTACCCAGGCTGAAACGGAGATTTTTTCATTTTCTAGTGGTATTTCAGTGGTTTGACATTTTCTAATTTCCGGATCATTTGCTTTTTCGCCATAACCATAGTTAGCATAAAATTTTAATGAATTTTTCTCTTCATCAACTAACTGGATTCCAAAGCAGTTAAATCCCCATTTGTCACAGATATACTCAAGGATCTCATTTAAAACTGATTCAAGGTCCTCAGCAGCTGCAATCTTAGTAACCATAGAACTTTCATCTTGAAAGTTCTTTATTGTTAATGCTTGTTCTTGTATTTTTTCTTGAGCATCAACTAATTTGGTGCGAAGCTCTTTAATTTCAATATTGTTATTCATAGTCATTAAAACTTAAATATATATAAACTATAATTGTAGCAACTATTTTTTGATGTGTGATATTGTCGCGATATTTGTGACAGGAGTGTGAAATTGTTTGATTATAATGTCTCTTCTCTTATGTCTAAAGATGTTTTGTGCATGGATCCAACAACTTTATTATCTGAGATAATAACGACTATGCACGAAAACAATTATTCTTGCATAATAATAACTGAGCATAATATTCCTGTCGGAATCGTTACCGAAAGGGATGTTGTTCACTTTGTTGCTAAATCATATGAAGAGGAGTTCTTTTATAGACACAGAGCTTCTGATTTTATGTGCACCTCTATAGTTACTATTAGAGATACAGAGTCGTTATTTGAAGCATTAACTATATCCAAAACTGAAAAAATAAGGCATCTGCCTGTAATTGGTGAAAGCGGGGCAGTTATAGGAGTAGTAACTCAAACAAATCTAGTTGATGCATATTTTAGAATTATTGAGAGTGCATCTGAGATAATTGAGCAAAATGTAGAGGAAAAAACCAAAGAATTAGCAGAAGCAAATGAACGACTTCGGGCTTTATCCTTAGAGGATGGGTTAATGCAGATTGGTAATAGGCGGGCGATGGAAGTTGATTTGCAGCATACTCACTCGGCATCTGTTAGATATTCAATTGAATATGCAATAGCACTATTTGATTTAGATCACTTTAAAGACTATAACGATCACTATGGTCATCCAGCTGGTGATAAGCTATTGAAATTAATCGCTAAATTTCTTAAGGATTCTGTAAGAGAATCAGATCGCTTATACCGTTACGGTGGTGAGGAGATATTGCTACTTATGCCTCGTACTGATCATGATAGCGCTAAAATGCTTGCAACGAGAGTTGTTCAGGATCTTGAAAAACTTCAAATTCCGCACTGCGCAGTTGCAAAAGGTATTTTGACTATAAGCGGTGGTGTAGCATTTTTTGATGATAAATCTAAATATGAAACATGGAAACAAATAGTCGAGATTGCAGATCAAGGCTTATATCAAGCAAAAGAAAATGGGCGTAATCAAGTAGCTATAGTTAAATAATAAGCAATTTAAAATACGCTCAGTATGACATTCAGAATGTTTAATGAATTATTCATTAGAAATTCCGTTAGGCACATGCCCTGTAGTTACATGCCCTGATGCTGATGCGCAATTTCCACAATTATCATCAAAGAAAATATCAGCCTCAAATGAATCCAAAAAAGTAGCCTTGTCTAAGCCACCAAGAAAAAGAGCCTCATCTATACGAATATCCCATGCCCTTAGAGTTTTAATTACTCTTTCATGTGCTGGTGCACCGCGGGCGGTAACAAGAGCAGTTCTAATCGGCGCCGCATCTGTAGGGTGCTCTGATTGAATTTTTTGTAAAGCCGCCAAGAAGTTTTTGAAAGGACCGCCAGGAAGAGGACTGTCTGCGCGGTTTTTCTCAACTTCGTTAAATCTATCTAATCCATTTTGCTGGTAAATTCTTTCAGCTTCATCAGAAAAAATTACTGCATCACCATCGAATGCAATTTTAAGCTCAGAATGTTTTGAAGGAGAATCTGTGTGCTTATTTGTTTGGTTGGGTAATATTGTAGCGGCAGCTATGCCAGAGTTTAATGCGTTTTTAACATCATCAGGGTCCGCAGATAAGAAAAGATGAGCACCAAAAGATGAAACATATTTATATGGGCTAGCACCATTTGTAAAAGCTGCTCTGACAATATCCAGTTTATGTTCCTCAATTGATTTGAAAATACGCAGTCCAGTATCTGCGCTATTTCTTGATAACAGGATCACTTCAACCTTAGTGCCTTTATCTGCTGCAATATCATTTAAGGATAAAAACTTTTTAACCAAATCGAATGCAACACCAGGATTTAATATGTCGTCCTCATGTTCAATTTGATATTTGTAATACGCATCTATACCCTCATTAACAAATAAGTCGTGGCTTTCACTCATGTCGAATAGGGCTCTAGATGATATGGCTACGACTAATTTATTTTCAAAATTTACTGGCATACTAGCTTCCTTTAACCAAACTAAGTTACTTATATAAGCAAAACTCTTGTAGATCCGTATATTAATTATAGTAGCTTGCTTGCCTTTAGAATATTTCAAATCAATTTTATTGACAAGGAAAATATACTGTATATAATTACAGTATATGAAAAAGCTAACTAATAGACAAAAAGAAGTTTTGGACTTTATCTCTTCATTTATCAATGATGAAGGATATCCACCAACACGTTCTGATATATGTAAAGCACTTGGATTTAGATCTCCTAATGCTGCTGAAGACCACCTGCGTGCATTACAAAAAAAAGGTGCCATTGAGATTCAGGCTGGGTCTTCTAGAGGATTACGTATCATTAAGAATGATGATTCAAAAGATAACCTAATCAATCAAGAAGAGCAGGGTATACCTCTTATAGGAATGGTTGCAGCAGGTAGCCCAATATTGGCACAAGAACATATATCACAAAGATTTAATATTGATGAATCTATATTTCCACAGAAGCCTGATTACCTACTAAAAGTATCTGGCAACAGCATGATAAATATTGGTATTTATGATGGCGACTATTTAGTTGTACATAAAACTACAAATGTCAGAAATGGTCAGATTGTAGTTGCTAGGATAGAAGACGAAGTAACGGTTAAAAGATTTGAAAAGCAGGGTAATGTAATTCAGTTAATCCCCGAAAATGACGAATTATCACCCATAGAAGTTAATGCTGACAACGAGTATTTTGCAATTGAAGGCCTCGGTATCGGTGTAATTAGAAATTTATAACCGTAGATAAATTAGACGCAATATAAAAGCATAAAATTAGTGTAGTGAGGTGACGTATGAGAACATTTAAGGCATTTAGTAATCCAGAAATTTTTATAACCGGATCTATAGAACCAAGTTTAAAATCCCCACAATCTCAACTTATAAATTTTAAAAATGACCTTAATGATTTTTGCCGAATTATAAATTTTATCAGGCAGGACAAGCGCTGGATTGCCGTTATAAATCCCTCAGATATACTCAAAAATATGCTTAATAATGTAGATCTTGATACGAAGCAGATAATCATGGTTTATCCTAATGATAAGAGTAGAAATATCGATATTGTTTGCCGCGCATTGGCTTGTGGAAATTGTGGTGCAGTGATATCAAATCTTGATGAAATTACTGATAATGATTATGGAAGATTAAAGAATGCTGCTTACAAAGGCGATTCTATTGCTTACATAATCTCAAAAATAGCGGTTGAATCAAAGGCGCAGGTAGCACATAGCGTAGTTTCTGAATCTACTGAACTTTCTATTGAGGATGACCTAGTAACTGCATCTGAATTAAAACCTAATACCGATAATGTTGTTAAGTTTAGTAAGAAGAAAGGTGTCGCTCAGAGCAGTTTTGAGTTTTAGGGTGATCCACACTCCTTAATTACTGAAATCACAGTATTTACTGGTGTGACCAGTATGAATAAAATCGTCATTGCCGAGTAAGTAAAAAGTATAATGGTGTGATTCCCGCGCAAGTGGGAATTTATTCGGGTATGTTACTTTATCTTTTCCAAATCTTCCTTAATAGTATCTTCGATACCTTCAGCGCCGATATGCCTAACATCTTTCCCTTTAACAAAATAAATAATATATTTGCTAATGTTGGTACCTCTATCACCAATGCGTTCCAGAGCGCGAGCAATCCAAATTATATTTAAAGCCCAGGGGGTTGTTCGAGGATCTTCCATCATAAAGGTGATAGTTTGAAGTAAAGTGCTTTAGTACTTTAAATCTACTTGTTTATCTTGGCAGTAAACTTTATATGCTTCAGCTATATCCATGCGCGCAAAAGCATCTAATATTTCATGAAGAACAGTTTTTACATGTTCATCAAGATGCATAACCTTTCGCTTCATATGTAAGAATGCAAAGTTTCCGTCAAGTGGTAAAGATGGAGCTAGTTTTACGCACCTACTAGTATTAATGGTGCAGCCTCATCAGCTGCACGTGCAATGGCTAGTACTACTCTAGTTATCATTGCTGGAGTCGTTACCAGCAAGATAACTTTCCAAAAGATGTAGCAAATTCTTTAATCATATGCTCAGTTTTTTCGAATGTAATATTAATTAAGCAGATATAATAAATTCTATTGCAGAGCTTGTTGTAGCTATAATTATTCATGGATTTTAACTAGTTTATTATTTATCAGTATGAAAATGAAAATATGCGATATAAGGCTTAAATCAGGTGATCTTCATGCTATAATTCGCCCTCATTTTTATATATAAAGATAAGGTTGTTTATGGAGTTTGTAGTTGGTCAGCGTTGGGTTAGTCATGCAGAACCAGATTTAGGCATTGGAATTATTATCGAGGTATATCACCGTCGAGTAAGCATAAGTTTTCCTGCCGCAGAAGATACCAGAACATATGCTTCTGATAACGCACCTCTTACACGAATAAAATATTGTGTTGGCGATACTATTGAAGATAGCGAAGAAAACCAGATCCAAGTAGATGATGTTGATGAATTAGATGGACTTATAACATACATTGGTAAGGATTCTGATGGAAATGACAAGGCTTTATGTGAAGTACGCCTAAGTAGCTTTGCCCGTCATACAACACCTGTTCAGCGCCTGCTTAATGGTCAAGTTGATAAAAATTGTGAATATGAACTTCGTGTTCAGACAATCGAACACACAAACAGACTGCAACAATCTAATGTAAGAGGGTTATTAGGTTCTCGTACAAATCTTCTTTCTCACCAAATTTATATCGCGCATGAAGTTGCACAACGTGATGCTCCTAGAGTCTTATTGGCTGACGAAGTTGGATTAGGAAAGACAATTGAAGCAGGAATGATTCTACACAGCCAAGTAATATCTGGAAAATCTAATAGAATTTTAGTTGTTGTACCTGAATCATTAATCCATCAGTGGTTAGTAGAGATGCTGCGCAGATTTAACCTTCCATTTTCCATTTTCGATCAATCTCGTCTGGATGCAGAAACGCTAATTGACGAAGAGTCAGAAAATGAAGAGTTAGATGAGCAGTCAGTTCAAAATCCATTTGAATCTGAGCAGAGAATTATTTGTAGCCTGGAATTCTTAATGCAGCGTAAAGATCTACATTCGGATTTATTAGTTGCTGAATGGGATATCGTTGTTATTGATGAGGCACACCATTTACACTGGAGTCCAGAGCAAGAAGGTGATGATTACACCCTTTGCAAACAATTATCAGAAGTAAGTAAAGGGCTTTTATTGCTGACAGCGACTCCTGAGCAAGCTGGTCTTGAAAGTCATTTTGGCAGATTAAAATTACTTGATCCTGCTCGCTTCCATGATTTGGAAGCATTTAAGCTCGAAGAGGATAACTACCAGAAGGTTTCAAATACAATTAATGAGTTGCTGGTTAATGGTGATGCATTATCAGAAGAGCAGAAAGGTGAGTTAAGCAAACAGTTCGATATAGATTTTAGTCAGGACTGTGATCAAATTATAAACCAATTACTTGATAGGCATGGAACAGGAAGAGTCTTATTTAGAAATGTTCGTAATCCAGATCAAGGATTTCCAGTAAGAGAGCCTCAGTGCTATCCTTTAGTTCGACCTGATTTTTATCTGCCAGCATCTAAAAATGATGAACCTCTTGACCAAAAACTCTATCCTGAAACAACCCTAGATGTTGAAGAATGGATAAAATATGACCCTAGAGTTCAGTGGTTAATTGATAAGGTCAAAGAGTTAAAACAAGAGAAAATTCTTGTTATATGCCATAACGCAGATACAGCTGTAGAGCTTGATAAATACTTTAATCTTAATGTCGGGATCAGAAGCTCCTCATTTTTTGAAGGATTGACCATATTAGAGAGAGATAGGGCTGCTGCATATTTTGCTGAGACAGATGGCGGCGCTCAAGTGATGATATGTTCGGAAATTGGTAGTGAAGGACGTAACTTCCAGTTTGCTAGCCATCTTGTTCTTTTTGATTTACCGTTAAATCCTGATCTGGTTGAACAAAGAATTGGCCGACTTGATAGGATAGGGCAGAAAGAAACAATAAAAATTCATATCCCATATATTCAAGAAACAGCTCAAGAAGTGCTTTACCATTGGTATAACGATGGCCTTAACCTATTTCAAAACAGTTGTTCTTCTGGATTTTCTATATACGAACAATTTGCTGATCAATTACTGCAGCAGCTTTCGCGTAATGATGAAAAAATTGGCGAATTAATTTCTGCTACACAAAGTGTATTAAAAGAAACTCAACAAAAACTAGAAGGTGGAAGAGATCGCCTGCTTGAGTTGAACTCATGCAGGCCAGATATAGCAAATAGCCTGATAGAACAAATTGCACTTGAAGATGATTGTGAAGTTCTTCCTGATTATATGACAGAACTTTTTGAACAGTATGGCGTAGATCATGAACATCATTCAGAAGACGCATTAATTATAAGACCAAGTAATCATATGCAAGACCATCATTTTCCTTATTTAAAAGAAGATGGAAATACGATCACCTTTAACCGTGAGAATGCGTTAATACGTGAGGATATGGATTATTTAAGTTGGGAACATCCAATGGTTAATGAATCTATGGAGATGGTGCTAGGATCTGAACATGGTAATGCTGCGGTATCTACAATCTCAGTTAAAGCTTTACCGCCGGGCAGTATTTTACTTGAAACATGGTTTACATCAGATGTGATTGCGCCGAAGAAATTGCAGTTATCTTCTCATTTGCCCCTTTGCCCTGTAAGGGTTTTAATTGACGTATCAGGTAAAGATTTATCATCCGTAATAGACCACGCAAAACTTAATGAGCTATGTGAGCCAGTTAAGAAAAAGATCGCCAGGGCTGTTTCGCAAAAAGTCAGAAGTGAGCTAGAAACAATGTTTGAATATAGTAAGAATATTGCTGAGAAACAACTTCCTACTATTAAAGATCAGGCTCATAAGTCTCTTGATAGTTTAAGATCTGAATCTGAGAGATTAAAGGCACTTCAAAGTGTTAATCCAATAATCAGAACGGAAGAGATCGAAATTTTGCAAACAAGGTATATAGCCTGTAAAGATCACGTTGATAGAGTCGGTATGCAGTTACAAGCTGCAAGATTAATTGTTAACAAATAGGCGTTAGTATTAAAAATACAACGCCCGCAAAGCGCGTAGCGGTTTGAGGCCCAGAACTTAAAGCATTATGCACTGATGGCTTGAATCGAAACTAACCGACCAAAGTGTGCAGATAATTATAAGGTAATTGCACTAGAGGCTGAGCTGGATCACATAACGATTGAAGTGATTCAGTCTAAATATATATAAAAATGTAGTATTGCAAAATATTTGGCCCCTACCTTATAAGTCGGGGCCAAGTTACTTAGATTTTAGTAAGACGAAATTTTTTAGAAATGCTATTCAAACTGTTATTCAAAACAATAACCAGATCTACGTCCTTTAAATCCTCTTTGCTGTTCAGGTGTTAAAGCCTCCTGTTGTTTAGGTGTTAATGTTTGATAAAAATCCTGGAATGTCTGATTGGTGATCTTGAGTTGCTGTATGTTTTTTTCCATAAACTCAATTCGTTGGTTTCCATGATTAACTGGGTCAAAAGTATCTCTATCTTCAAACAGTGTGCGCATCTCATCATGGTGTTTGTCACGAATCTCTAGCTGTGTATCGATTGTATCTTTCCAAATTTGCCAGGCTGGTATCTGGGGTTCAGTTAGGTCAAGCTTATCTTTGATTGCGTCAGGGTCAATATTCTTACCCATCATATTTGCTGGATTATGTCTCATTCCTTCATAGCGATTGTCTGAATCATTATGCATAAAACCAAACCAACCACCGCCACCCATGTGTCTTCCTCGCATACCCATGCCGCCGGAATGATGTCCCATGCCACTGTAGTTTTGCCCATAGTAGCCCTGTTGATCTCTGTTTGGGCTACCATCGTGCGCATAACTTCCAATTCCAAAAGCCAGAGCAAGCCCAGCTATGATGATTACCAAGATAGATGTTTTAGTGTTCATCTCAATTCTCCTGTAATTTGTTTACTTCATACTTACTATTAGATCACGCCAATGTAAGCGCAGTGTTTCAGGAGTAGTGAGATTTGTAACAAAACGTAACATAGTGATGCTATTCACTATTGCTATAACGAAAGCGCTGTAGCAATTAATCCATGTATTGGTTATAAGTTATATATGGATAATAAAAATATTCTTGTTGTTGATGACGACAATGAAATCCGCCAGCTACTGCAAGAATATTTGCAGCAGAATGGCCTTGGTGTCTTTACTGCAGCTGATGGCGTTGAGATGGATCAAGTATTGGCCGCCAATTCTGTTGATTTAATTATTCTGGATCTAATGCTTCCCGGGGAAGATGGTCTGGAAATTTGTCGCCGATTGAGAGTTGAGAGAGATATACCAATTATTATGCTCACCGCTCGGGGTGAGGATACGGACCGTATTGTTGGGCTTGAGATGGGAGCGGATGATTATCTTCCCAAACCTTTTAACCCACGTGAGCTATTAGCGCGCATAAAAGTGGTTCTGCGGCGTTTAACTAGAAATGTTATTGAAGAACCGAAGACACCTGATAAATTCTATTTCGATGGTTGGGAGTTGGATCTAGTTAATCGTCAGGTGATCTCTCCAAGTAAGGTTGTTGTACCTCTTAGTGGCGCTGAATATCGGTTATTGCAGATATTTCTTGAACACGCTAATCGAGTGCTGACTCGTGATCAACTTATGGATTGGATTGTTGGACGTGAAAATGCTCCTTTTGATCGTAGTATTGATGTTCAGGTATCTAGGTTGCGACAGCGCTTAAGTGATTCTGGGCGCTCTCCGAAGTTGATTAAGACTATTCGTGGAGAGGGATATGTATTTACTGCAACAGTTAAGAAGGTGTTTTTATGAGGGTGACGTTATGAAGGTGCAGCTATGAAAATCTTGCCGCGATCACTTACAGCACAATTACTGCTACTGCTAATGATGGTGCTGGTAACATCACAGGTAATAATCTTAACCATATTTCATTTTGATAGGCAGGATCTTATTTATAACGTTAGGTGGCAATCATTGTCACAACGCATTAATAGTATTGTTGATCTGTTCATTGTGCTGCCTAATGAAGAATATAATACCTTTGTTAATGCTGTTAGCTCCCCTGATATTCAAGTTAGATTTATTAGCGAAGAAAATGTTTTTTCTGCTGCCGTTATTCCAAATGGAGATAGTTCAGCAGAAACCTTGTTAATGTCTATTAAAGAACAGCTTGGTGAGGAGTATCCGCTGCGGGTAAAGCGAGTACTCGACCAAAACCAGTCTGCACTGAGATGGGGTGCTGAGATGGAGAGGATGCGTTCTCGTCATCATGGCTCCAATCAATGGGGCATGGGAAGAATGGGGGAGGTGCATGATCAATTTATTGTGCAATTAAAGTTAAATAATGGTCGCTGGTTAGAGTTTTATAGCAGCATTACAAAGCTTCCGCTTGAACGATGGCCATTAAAGTTAATGCTTTCCACCTTAGTAATTCTTCTTTCTGCTTGGTTGTTGGTTATGTTCCTTATACGGCTCTTGGTTAAACCGTTACAAGATTTGGGAGCTGCTGCAGATACGTTTGGGCGTAACATTGAGTCAGTGGCAATTAAAGAAACAGGTCCAGATGAGATTCGTCGTACTGCACATGCATTTAATACTATGCAAGAGCGCCTTAAGCGTTATATAACCGATCGAAGTCAGATTCTTTCTGCTATATCTCATGATCTAAAAACTCCGGTAACTCGTATGCGCTTGCGTTCAGAGATGCTTGAAGACTCGACACTTCGCGATAAGTTCTGTTCTGATCTTGATGAGATGACGGCAATGATCAACGAGACTCTGGAGTTTATGCGTGGCGAGGAAAATGACGAAGATGTTGTTTTAGTTGATTTTAATGCCTTGATTGAAACTATTCAGGCAGATCGTGAAGAGCAGGGGCAGCACTTTATGATAAAGGGAAAATCTAATGCTCCGATAGTCATTAGATTACGTTCAATCAAACGCTGTCTGAATAATCTGCTTGATAATGCATTTAGATATGGCGCCGAGATATATATTGTATTAGATGACCAGCCTGAACAGTTGATTATAAGGGTAACCGATGATGGCCCTGGGATCTCGGAAGATCAGTTAGAGAGAGTATTTGAACCCTTTAACCAGTTGAATAGAGCGCGAACTAGTCGTGATGGTGGATCTGGCCTCGGGCTTGGAATTGCACGTAATATCGTAAGAGGGCATGGTGGAGATCTGACTCTATGTAATAGTGATGGATTAGTGGCTAAGATTACCCTTCCACGATGAGATATCCCAGCTGTTTTTAGAGACAGGTATTTAGGAATTTAAATTTGGATTATATGTCCAACTATGTAGAGGCATGTTACTTTACTTTTTAAAATGGATGGGAGAATTGTGATGAGTGATATAGATCCGGAATATGAGAAAAGTGTTCGGTTAAAGATAAATAAAACTACGGATGAGCTAGTAAAATACACTCAGGAAATTGCTGCAGATATTCCTGGAATCATTGAAGTTAAATTTAACAAAAATTCTATTATCTTCCACTATAATAACAATATGATTGATGTTGATAAGCTTGTTGAGTTTATGCTTAAAGTTAATGTCAAATATTCAAACTGCTTGATGAATCGCATAAAGATCGCGTTTCATAGTTTTGTTGATGCGAATGCAAAGTCAAATGCCACAGCTAAGCCAGGATGTTGTGCAAAAGCTGATGAGATTTGTAAAAGTATGGAGCAGAAAAAACATAAATAACAATAGTTATATAGCTACAAAAGTTATCAGTGAACACAGGGGGGTGTTTACAAAACATGAGTCAATGAGTAACAACAATGGAGATGTTATATGAGCTACTATATTGGAAAAACACTTGATATCGATTTTGAGTCAGCAATTGAGAAAATTACTGCAGCATTACAGGTAGAAGGTTTCGGCATACTGACAGAAATTGATGTTCAACAGAAATTTAAAGAGAAGTTGAACAAAGATTTTCAGAAATATCGAATATTGGGTGCCTGCAATCCAGCTTATGCATATCAAGCCCTGAATTTTGAAGACAAGATTGGAACCATGCTTCCTTGCAATGTTATTGTTCAGGAGGTTAAAGGTGGAACTGAAATCGCCGCAATCAATCCTAAAGTTGCAATGCAAGTAGTTGATAACCCGGATCTTGACGTTATTGCTGATGAGATATGTCAAAAGCTGCAGCGTGTGATTGATAGCCTGTAATTGATATAGACCTTAATTTTTTGGTCAACAGATGTTTAATTATAAGGGGATCAATTATGTCTGCAGACATGCACTCAGATAAAAAAATTAATGCTGAACAAATACAGTTAGCACTGGAAGGTGTCTCCTGCGCTGGTTGTGTCAGCAGAATTGAGAAGGCCTTGCAGGCAGTAGATGGAATTGAGTCTGTTGCTGTAAATCTTGCCGATCGCACTGCTCAAGTTGATGGAACTGCTAATGTTGAAACTCTTATCCAGTCAGTAAAAGATGCTGGTTATGGTGCGAGCGAGATTCAAAGCGTAGAGCAGCATCAAGAAGAGGCAGAAGAGTTAGAAAAGAAGCACTATAAAACTCTATTACGTAAATGCTTTTTGGCATTGAGCTTGGGGATACCGTTAATACTCTGGGGCTTGATTACTGGCGATATGGCAATCGCTTCTGTTAAAGCTCAGGTCGCATGGGGTGTGATTGGGATGCTCACACTTGCAGTTATGGTTATCTCCGGTCGGCATTTTTATATTGGTGCCTGGAAGTCATTTTTAAATCATTCGGCAAATATGGATTCCCTTATTGGTATTGGTACAGGCGTTGCCTGGATCTATTCTATGGTTGTGGTTTTGTTTCCATTTATAGTGCCAGAAGAGGCTCGCGCCGTATATTTTGAAGCTAGTGCGATGATTGTTGGTTTAGTAAATCTTGGTTTGGCACTGGAGGTTCGTGCCCGGGGGAAAACATCGCAGGCAATTAAAAAACTGATTGGATTGCAGCCCAAAACCGCTAAGGTTGTGCGTGACGATAAAGAGATTGATGTTCTTATTGATGCAGTTCAGGTAGGAGATATTATCCGCGTACGTCCTGGTGAAAAAGTTCCAGTAGATGGAGAAATTATAGAGGGTGCAACCAGCGTTGATGAATCTATGCTAACCGGTGAGCCAATGCCGGTGCAAAAACAGGTGGGGGATGAGGTCGTTGGTGCTACGATTAATCAAACTGGAACAGTTCTGTATCGAGCTACGCGAGTTGGTGCAGAAACCGCTTTGGCGCAGATTATTCAAATGGTAAAACAGGCGCAGAATTCCAAACCGTCTATTGGACGGCTTGCTGATAAAATCGCTTCGGTATTTGTCCCCACAGTATTATTGATTGCTGTTGTCACGGCGCTTGTCTGGTTTAATCTTGGTCCAGAACCCCGTATAGCATTTATGCTTACTGCTGCGACAACGGTGTTAATTATTGCTTGTCCGTGTGCCTTGGGGTTGGCTACTCCAATGTCAGTAATGGTTGGGGTTGGTAAAGCGGCGGAAAATGGTATTTTGATTCGCAATGGTGAAGCTTTACAAAAAAGCAGTCATATAACTACAGTGGTATTGGATAAAACCGGCACCATAACGGTAGGGCGTCCTGAAGTAACATCTATTGTTGCCGTTAACGGTTTAGATGAAGGGCAACTACTCAGGTTAAGTGCGAGTCTGGAACACAGCTCTGAACATCCATTGGCGCAAGCTATAGTCAAGTCTGCAATGAATCGCGATATTAAACTATCTAAGGTCAAATTATTCAAGGCTATCGCTGGACATGGTGTGCAGGGTCAAGTTGATGGACATTATGTATTAATTGGTAATGAAAAATTTATGCAGGATAATTCCATCGATATAGATGACCTTGTCAGTGTAGCGCAAAAGGCGGCAGAACAGGCGCAAACCCCAATGTATGTAGCAATAGATAAATTGGCTGCAGGAATCGTTGCAGTATCAGATCCAATTAAAGAGGATTCAAAAGACGCAATTTCTCGGCTA
The DNA here is from genome assembly GCA_033852155.1 of Gammaproteobacteria bacterium. Taxonomy (GTDB): domain Bacteria; phylum Pseudomonadota; class Gammaproteobacteria; order QZLD01; family QZLD01; genus QZLE01. Next base: position 52,025 of record JAWSVA010000013.1, read on the forward strand.
AAAAAAGACGGCATAAGGGTGATTATGCTCACCGGAGATAACCGGATGACTGCCGAGGCTATAGCGAAGCAGGTCGGAGTTGATAGCGTATTCGCGCAGGTTCTCCCTGAGCATAAATCAGCAAAGGTTGTTGAGCTGCAAAAGCAGGGTGAATGTGTTGGTATGGTTGGTGATGGTATTAACGATGCGCCAGCATTAGCTCAAGCAGATGTTGGGTTTGCTATTGGCACAGGTACCGATGTGGCGATGGAGAGTGCGGATGTAACCTTGATGCGAGGTTCATTGCAAAGTGTACCGGATGCAATTGAAATTTCGCGCTTAACCTTGCGTAACATCAAACAAAATCTATTTGGAGCATTCGTTTATAACACATTAGGGATTCCAATCGCGGCAGGTGTCTTATATCCGTTTATAGGTGTACTACTCAACCCAGTAATAGCAGGCGCTGCTATGGCATTTTCATCAGTTACGGTAGTAAGTAATGCCAATCGCTTAAGACTAATCAAGATTGGGAGAAAATAATGGACATTATTATTAACCTGATTGGTATCGCACTATTTGTAGCAGTGATTTTATGGTTTTGGGTAATGCCAACTAAAGCTTCATCATCGGTAGTTAGTGGTAATGAGATAATAAATATACTGGTTGAAGATGGGACGTATAAGCCAAACTTAGTTAAGACTGTAGTTGGTCAATCTATAACATTAAGATTTATACGTAAGGATTCTTCTCCATGTGCTTCGATAGTTATATTTGATGGATTAGATGTGAGTAAAGAACTACCAATTAATCAACCTGTAGAGATCAAATTGATGATTTCTCAGCCAGGTGAATATAAATTCACCTGCCAAATGGGAATGTATCAAGGGGTATTGATAGCGACTTAAAATATGATCCTGTGTTTATATAGCCAAAATGATTAAAAGAGTTGCTGGTTTTACGTATAGAGAACACATTTTTTTGTTATTTATGTGTTAAATTCATGGTGAAGTTAAATATTTGATGAGCTGCTTGCATGAGCAGCTATAGCAACATGAGAGATTATCTTGAGTACCATGTCAACGCTTCTTTTTAGTTTGATTTTCGGGGCCATTGGACTTGGATTTTTTTTGTATGGCAAAAAACAGAGTGCAATTGTTCCGCTGTTATGTGGATTGATTCTGATGATGTTCCCGTACTTTATTTCCAATGCCATACTTCTTGTCGCAATTGGGTGCCTGCTTATAATTATCCCATATTTTTTAAGATTTTGAATAATTAACCCCTCCCTCCCTGTAAAAATTTAGCAGCTATCCTTAAAACTTAAGGGGCGCCTTTTGCCTACTTTAGCAGTAGAGTATTAGCCTCAATAATCATGGATATTCCCCTTGCAACAGCTTTGATATTACCAAGCCTATTTTTTCTTTTTGTAATATTTCTTGAACCAAGGGCATCGTCAGAAAAGCAGATGGGGTAGTGGTTTTTTGTGCCTTGAGTGAAGTGTTGTCAACGCTGTTGTTTCGCTATACAGAAGGGTTTGAAGGTGATCTTGTTATTTTGCTTATGATGAGTGCGCTGTTGTTTTTTAGAGAAAAAGAGTGGCGTAATTTCCAAGGTGAGCGGCAGATATTTGCTGCGTAGTAACTTCAGATATTGTTAGTTTATCTTTGTTTTTTGCACGTTTGTGAAGCTATATTATTTATTTCTTATGGATAATGAACTAACATCAATAGACAAACTCAATTAATATATGAGATCAGTAAACCGTATGATTAAGACTGTAATTAGCATTGTGATTTTAGCTCTGACCTTTGCGGGTGTTCCTGCACAGGCGTTTGTGCAGAGCAATGATCATGATTGTTGCGAATCAGAACTTAATCAAATGGCTATGCCGATGAGCGCAATGCCAATGACTGCAATGGATGCGGCACAGGTTACTTCAACTGGCTCTTATGTTTACAGTAAGGCTAAGAAACTCGAAATGCCTTTAGTTATACAGCATGAAAATTCCATCTCTATGAATTCTGTTCAAATTGATACTTCATGTGATGATTGTGATTCCCCGTTGTCGTGCTTTAGTGTTGATGGTGTTTCCTACGCATTGTTTTTCCCGAGTAAGATCGATATTGGGTCTCCTAGATCTGATTCTGGCTTATCAATCGAACCTCAATTTTTTACCCTCCAAGTCTCGCCTGAGATAAGACCTCCCAAAGTTTAATTCCTAAATCTTTTATAAGACCGCTGATGTTTGCTTTAGGCATGATGCGTAAGTTTTTGCTTACCTGTGCTTAAACCCAAGTCCTTATAAGAAATCTCATCCATGGCTTGTGCCAGCTTTGAGATCTCGTGAGCTATTTTCAGCGAAAGAAATGCCTTTTTATCAAAAAATTACAGATACAAACCGAAAGGAAAAGTAAATGAAACAATATAGATTCAATTTAAAATCAACTTTGGCTGCTATGGTTGTTGCCTCTGGAATGATCTTTACCATACCAGCAATTGCAGATGTTAAAAGTGATACTAAGAGTGATGTAGCAACTCAAGAAGTTAAAGGTAAGCCGCAAACCCATTGCCCAGTGATGGGTAGTCCTATTAATAGGAATAATTTCTACGATTATAAAGGTAAAAGGATTTACTACTGCTGCTATGGCTGTATAAATTTAATCTCTAAAGATCCGGAAAAATACATTAAACAGCTTGAAGATCAGGGAATTGTTTTAGATAAAACTCCAAAATGATTTTGTCTGAATATTATTTTAGGCGCTGTTGGCAACAGCTGGCAGCGCCTAAATCAAGTATAATTAATTCAAAATTCAGTGATTATGCACTTGAAGGTTGAATCCGCGAATTATTAAAAGGCATTGAGAAACATGGTCTTTAAAAAACAAAAAGAAATAATTATGCGCAATAAGGTTTTGGTGTTTATTTTTGCAATAGTGACACTGCTTAATCTTGTTATGTTTAGCTATCAATTTTCAGACAATGATGTGACGCAGCAAGACTCATCCTATGTAGATGACGATCATGAAGACGAAGATGATCACGAGCTGATAGAGGTAACCGATGAAAGCGGTGAGACCTATTGGACTTGCTCCATGCATCCGCAGATTAAACTACCGAAGCCAGGAAAATGCCCTATCTGTTTTATGGATTTAATACCGCTTGAACAAACAGATGAAAATCTGGCAGAGCGTGAGGTGGTGATTTCTGAATATGCCAAGAAACTATTAAGGATCGAAACTATTCCGGTTGAGCGCAAGGCGATTGATAACCAGATTCGCTTGGTTGGCAAAGTTGGTTATGATGAGACTCTTGTTTCTACTATATCTGCATGGATACCAGGCCGAATCGATAAACTTTATGTTAATTATACTGGGGTTGTTGTAGAGAAGGGCCAGCACATGGCAAGCCTATACAGCCCTGAACTATTAATAGCTCAAGATGATTTAATCAATGCTATAAATGGCAGGAAAAGTTTGAAGCAAACAGACTATGCCAGCATAAGAAATAACTTTGATGTTGCCATTAAATCTGCGCGAAAAAAACTACGTCTATGGGGAGTCTCTTCTCAGCAAATAAAGCAGATAGAACGTCGAGGTAAAGTTCTTGAACAGATGGATATTCAGGCTCCCATATCTGGGGTGGTTGTGCATAAAGATGCACGTGAAGGGATATATGTTAAGACTGGAACTCCACTGTTTACCGTAGCCGACCTTTCCAAGGTGTGGGTAAAACTTGATGCGTATGAATCAGATCTGCGCTGGATGCGTTATGGAGCACCTGTCGAGTTCACTACTGAAACCTATCCAGATAAGAAGTTTACTGGAATAGTTACTTTTATAGATCCGGTTATTAATGAGGCCACTAGAACTGCTCAAGTAAGAGTTGTAGTAGACAATAGTGATATGTCGCTTAAGCCAGGAATGTTCGTACGATCCATAGTGCACTCAAGCATTGCCAGTGATGGCAAAATTATCAGTCGCGAGTTGGCTGGCAAGTGGATTAGTCCAATGCATCCAGAGGTGATAAAAGATGCACCGGGTAAATGTGATGTGTGCGGTATGCCTTTGGTGAGCGCTGAATCATTGGGTTATGTATCAGATATAGAGGAAAATCGCCCTCTTGTAGTACCTGCTTCAGCAGTATTGTTGACCGGTAAGCGAGCGATTGTATATGTGGCTAAGGTTGGTGGGGATAAACCATCTTATGAAGGGCGCACTATTACATTAGGGCCGCGCGCTGGAGATTATTATCTGGTGCAGGATGGTTTGAGTGAAGGTGAGCATGTTGTGGTACGTGGTGCATTCAAACTTGATGCCGAGCTGCAGCTACAGGCACGTCCAAGCATGATGAGTGAAGAGGTTGCCAGTGAAGATTCATCCGACAAAATTGTTCCTTTTACAGAACTCGATTCAGAATTTAGAATTCAGATGGAGATGCTGTTTATAGGTTATGAAACCTTGCATAAGGCGTTGACCAATGATGCTGCTATTGCAGCAACTAAGGCGAACGAGGAGTTAAATCAGGCGCTCGCCGGTGTGCAGCAGAGTCGATTGGATTTCTTCCAAAAACGAGAGTGGGAGAAGCACAGTAAGGAATTGCAATCTATAGTTAGTAAAATTGCGGGCTCAGCAGAATTAGAGGTGCAGCGTGAAGGTTTCCAGCTTTTATCTGAACAGATGATAAAGACTCTAACCAAATTTCCACCGCAACAAAGCAAACTTTATTTGGCTTATTGTTCAATGGCTTTTGAAAATAAAGGCGCGCGTTGGATACAACGTGAGTCGCAGGTGCTCAATCCATACTATGGCAGCTTAATGCTCTATTGTGGTGAGATTGCAGATGAAATTAACTTTCCAGCATTAGATAAGTAGGGGGAATGATTATGGAATCTCAAGATAATTTTGATCAAACCCCAGATCAACGTTCGTTAGTTGGGAGGTTGATGTGGTTTTGCCTGCATCATAAACTAGTGATTGGGCTACTTGCTGCAATGGTTATATTTGCCGGTGTTCTGGTTGCGCCATTTGATTGGAACATTGAAGGGGTGCAGCGTTATCCAGTTGCGGTAGACGCCATTCCTGATATTGGTGAGAATCAACAGATAGTATTTACCAAATGGATGGGGCGTTCACCGCAGGATATCGAGGGTCAGATAACTTATCCATTGACTGTATCACTGCTGGGGATTCCCAGTGTTAAAACGGTGCGTAGCTATTCTATGTTCGGTTTCTCCACTATCTACATTATTTTTAAGGAAGATGCTGAGTTTTACTGGTCGCGCACTCGTGTATTAGAAAAGATCAACAGTCTTCCATCTGGAACTCTACCTGACGGTGTGCAGCCAACTCTTGGACCAGATGCAACGGCATTAGGGCAGGTGTATTGGTATACTCTTGAAGGACTAGACCCAGATGGCAAAGCAACAGGTGGATGGGGGCCGGAAGAACTACGCACGATACAGGATTGGTATGCACGTTATTGGCTTTTATCGGCTGATGGTGTTGCCGAAGTTGCCTCAATTGGTGGTCATGTTAAAGAGTATCAGATTGATGTAGATCCAGATGCAATGCGTGCCTATGGAGTTAGTATTGAAGATGTTTTTAATGCAGTGCGAGATGCCAATATCGATGTCGGCGCTAAAACTGTAGAGATCAATAAGGCGGAATATTTTATTCGTGGTATTGGTTTTATCAAAAGCATAGAAGATATAGAAAATAGTGTTATTTCCCTCCGTGGTCAGGATATACCGGTATTAGTCAAGAATGTTGCTTCGGTGTCGCTTGGCCCAGCTGCCAGACGTGGCGCTCTGGATAAAGGTGGTGCTCCAGCTGTTGGTGGGGTAGTGGTTGCGCGTTATGGTGATAACCCTCTGGAAGTAATCAATCGTGTTAAGGAAAAGATAGAAGAAACTGCGCATTCGCTACCTTCCAAGGCTATTGTTGATTTTAATAATATTTCTATTGAAAAGGTCAAAGATTTTGCAGATGTACATGATTTTGATGCCTTTGTTGGTGCAAAGCTCAATCAGAATGGATGGCTCAATTATCTGCAAACTAATGATCGCGATAATTGGCCAAACTGGGTTACTAAAAGCAAGGTGACCATCGTTCCATTCTATGACCGCGCTGGGTTGATATATGAAACTCTAGAGACCCTTAATGAGGCAATTATCCAAGAGATTTTAATTACCATAATTGTTGTTTTGGTTATGGTTATGCATTTGCGCAGTAGCATTATTATTAGTGCCATGTTGCCACTTGCAGTCTTGCTAAGTTTTATTGGTATGAAGCTTTTCAATGTTCAAGCCAATATCGTTGCATTATCGGGGATTGCGATTGCGATCGGAACCATTGTCGATATGGGGATTGTGATCTGCGAAAATATTCTGCGGCATCTAGATAAAGCCGACCCTGATGAATCAACAATAAATGTTGTACACCGTGCCAGCGCCGAGGTCGGTAGTGCAGTTTTAACTGCTGTAATGACAACTATAGTTAGTTTCCTACCGGTATTTGCTATGACAGGCGCTGAAGGAAAACTATTTACACCATTGGCATTCACAAAGACTTTTGCCTTGATTGCATCAGTGGTTATTGCTCTTACCTTACTCCCTCCGGCTGCACATATCCTATTTTGTGGCCGTGTCAAAACACGTCTACTATCGCAGGCCCTAAACATAGGGGTGATACTTGCAGGTCTTTTCCTAGCCATTAAATTTAGCGTGGTTGGCGGCATTCTGCTGTTATTGTTTGGGTTATATAGGTTCTTTGAGGATCGATTACCAGCATGGATAAAAAACTGGTCAATACGCTTGATTATAGTGGTGGTAATTGCTGCTGTAGGCATCATGCTCACAATTGATTGGGAACCGTTAGGATCAGAGATTGGACTGTTTAAAAACTTTATATTTGTCGGTGGTTTGATCTCAGGGCTGTTAGGCATCTTTAAAATATTCCAGCATTTCTATCCAAGAATATTGCGCTGGTGTCTGGATCATAAACTTTTGTTTTTATCGATTCCAGCTAGTTTGCTGATATTTAGTTTAGTGATCTGGTTGGGCTTTGCCAAAACCTTCTCCTGGGTACCAGAAAAGATTGAAAAAAGTGAAAGCTATCAGCGAGTAGCGCACTGGTTTCCTGGCTTGGGTAAAGAGTTTATGCCAAATCTTGATGAAGGATCATTCCTGTTTATGCCAACTACAATGCCACATGCATCGATTGGTGAGGCATTGGATGTGCTAGAGAAACAGGATATGGCATTTGCATCTATTCCTGAGATTGAATCGGTAGTAGGTAAGCTTGGTCGTGCTGAGACTCCACTCGATCCGGCACCGATATCGATGATAGAGACGGTGATCAACTATAAGAGTGAATATATTACCAATGACAAAGGGAAGCGTATTGATTTCCAATACGACTCTAAAAAAGATGATTATGTAAGGGACGATACGGGTAACTTGATCGAAGATCCAGATGGCAGACCTTTTCGTCAGTGGCGTGATCATATTCGTAGTGCTGATGATATTTGGGATGAGATTATTGTAGCAGCCAAGATGCCTGGGACCACATCTGCGCCAAAATTACAGCCAATTGCAGCACGCATAGTGATGCTGCAAAGTGGTATGCGCGCGCCGATGGGGGTGAAGGTAAAAGGACCAACGCTTGAATCGATAGAAAAGGCAGGTCTTGATATTGAGCGTTTGCTCAAGCAAGTACCATCGATAGAAGCTGCAACTGTTTTTGCAGATAGAATTGTCGGCAAACCATATCTGGAGATAATTCCTGATCGGCAGGAATTGGGTAGGTATGGAATATCTATTCGTAAATTCCACGATGTGGTTGAGATGGCGATCGGTGGTAAACAGGTAACAACCACTTTTGAAGGGCGTGAGCGTTATCCGGTAAGGGTACGTTATCAGCGTGAGCTGCGCGATAGTATCGAATCGATGAGCCGCATATTGGTAGCTGGCAAAAACGGCATGCAAATACCCATCGCAGAGCTGGCAGAGATTCGTTATGTGCGCGGGCCGCAAATGATCAAAAGCGAGGATACCTTTCTGATTGGTTACGTTGTTTTTGATAAAAAGCCTGGCTATGCCGAGGTTGATGTTGTGGAACAGACGCAAGCGTTTTTGCAGCAGAAGATTAAAGATGGAGAGCTTAACATCGCAGCTGGAGTAAGTTATGAGTTTGCCGGTAGCTATGAAAATCAGATCCGTGCCTCAAAAACACTGGCGATCGTTTTACCCTTCGCCCTATTTTTGATCTTCATGTTGATTTACATGCAGTTTCGTTCGGTTTCAACCACGTTTCTGATCTTTACTGGGGTATTTGTAGCCTGGTCAGGAGGGTTTTTGATGATATGGATGTACGGGCAGCCGTGGTTTATGAACTTCTCTCTGTTTGATGTGCCAATACGCGAGCTATTCCAGATGGACGTGATTAATATGAGTGTGGCAGTCTGGGTTGGATTTCTGGCATTGTTTGGAATCGCAACCGATGACGGAGTGGTGATGGGAACCTATCTAGTACAATTGTTTCGCGAAAAACCACCGCAAAACACCGAGCAAATCCGTGACAGAGTGGTTGAAGCAGGTACTCGCAGGGTAAGAGCATGTCTTATGACCACGGCGACAACGATATTAGCTTTATTGCCAATATTTACCTCAACCGGGCGTGGAAGCGAGATTATGGTGCCGATGGCAATCCCATCATTTGGTGGAATGTTTATCGCGGTTATGACGATGTTGGTCGTACCAGTGCTTTTTTGTTATATAAAAGAGATTGAAGCTAGCGTGAAGCACAAGGTTGATAAACATGAAGAGAGATATCAAGAAACATTAAGAGGGAAAGATATCTAATACCCTTCATTTCAATACTGAAAGACGCCTTCCATGGCGTTTTTCAGTATAGATTTATATAGTTATTTTTTTCGGGCAGCAAAAATCCCTAAAGAGATTAAGCCGGTGCCAAGCAATAGTAAGATAAATGGTTCTGGGAGTTCATAGCTTCCGGGTTTTGCATAAACCGAAATGTGAGAAAGATCCTTATCCCAGTTTACCGACCAATCTCCATAATGTGAATCTGCATCAGATCCTGAAAAAAGATATGCAGCCCAGCCAGGCTTGCTTGCCGCTTTTAGAACAATAATAAATGACTCAAAGTTAAGTCCTGAATCAAATTCCCATGTTCCAGTTTTACCGTCATTTGTCGGTAATGCAAGGCCAATATCTTGTCCTTCTATGCCCCCACCAATATTCTTCTTAGTTATAAAATCCCATGAAGTGATGCCATCTGTTAACTCAACTCCAGATCCTCCATCATTGCCATCAAATGTCCCCCAGCAATCAGATGCACCTCCGGCGTTTCCATTGACATCCGTAGTAGAAATACCGTTGATGGAATCACCAGAACTACACTGGTTAGTAAGATTAATTACTGATGCATTTGCGTTACTGAATAAAGCAGAAGCCAGAATTATAAAAACTACGGGGATAGCTTTTTTATAATGTTTGTCCATTTATAAAGACCTTAAAATTGTCCAATTTTAAAAATGGAGAAAAAGCAAAGAGTGTGCCATGTGGATATTTGCTAGATAGACTAGTCGCTTATGCAATTTAAGTTATTGCTGATTTTTTAATGGATGTAAAATAATTAGACATCTAAATAAGATTATTTCTTTTTATTAATATTGTGTGAGCTAGTTGTTGTTACAGGGAGTTATAGCTTAAATATTGGGAGGAAGTTGCTTGCCTAGTTAAAGTTCAAATAGTTGAAAAATGACAAAGCTAGCAATCACCATTATATGGAAATATAGATTTTCTGAAATCTTAGCGTTAATCATGAGTTGTTAAATGTATGCTACAATTATATTGTTAATTCATCATGTATTTTGCCTCCATTGCCACTGTTATTGACAAGTTAGGGTGAGAAGATTTATTAACAACATTCAAACTAAAGCAAGGAGAGTTATCATGCCAAAATATTTAATTGAACGAGATTTTCTCGGAGCAGGCAAGTTGACAGCGCAGGAGTTGGAAGTTATGTCACAGAAGTCCTGTGAAGTGTTAAGCAAGATGGGTTCGCATATTCAATGGGTTCAGAGTTATGTTACTGATGACAAAGTCTACTGCGTGTATATTGCGTCAAATGAGGATCTAGTGCGAGAACATGGTGAAAAAGGTGGCTTCCCTATAAAACAAATTTCTGAAATTAAAACAATGATTGATCCAACCACTTCTGAAAGCCTGTAGTTGGTGCAATAATATAGTCAGAGTCAATTAATGCAATGACTCTGACCTTTTTCATCTATTGCGGTATTGTCCATCACTCGTAATGAACGGGAAGCATTAAAAGTATAAATTGATTTAAAAAGTTAGTTATTCAACTGAAAATTGCCCCATCATCCCGTTATCTTCGTGCTCAAGAATATGGCAGTGATACATAAATATTCCGCTGTATGGAAATTTTGCAGCAACGGTAACTGTTTCTCTATTACGCATATGAAAAGTATCCTTCCATCCGCGTTCATTGGCTGGTGGTGGTGATCCATTTCGTGTAAGAATTAGAAACTGAGTGCCGTGGGCATGAAAATTATGTAGTACGCTATTTCCCATTCTATGCATCATCCCCATCATTCCAAGATTGCTTTCAACATTCCATAGCTCTGCAGTACCAAGTGATATTTTCTCATCGATTCTATTCATATTCATTCTTTTGCCATTAATGGAAACCATATGCCCCATTCCTCTTAGAGAAAAGTCGCGCTCCTTTATTGGCTTGCTTACACTATTGCGATCAATTTTGACAAGTTTTGTAGGGAGTCTGTATGTTTTCGAGTCTTTACCCTTAACAGCAATTTTAAGTATCTGTTTTTTTCCATCAACTAGCTTGATTGATGCCCCATCTTTAAAGTTGCTAAAATCAAAAATAATTTCTGCACGTTCCCCAGGTGATAGAATTACCGATTTGAGCTTTACAGGATTTTCTAATAACCCACCATCTGTAGCAATTTGTTGGAATGCTTGATTGTTATCAAATGAAAATTTGTAAAAACGAGCATTTGATCCATTCAATAGCCGAAGTCTGACTAATCCTGCAGGAACTGTTAAAACTGGGTCTACAACACCGTTAACAATAATCGTATTGCCAGTCATACCTTGCATGATATCGGTCATTGAAGTTAGATAAAGCATGGTGCCATCTTTGGCAAAACGTCGATCCTGAACAATTATGGGTATATCATTTACTCCATAGTCGGATGGCAGATTTAGTTTGTCAGTTTCGTCATCGTCAATGATAAACATTCCAGCAAGCCCTTTATAAACCTGCGAAGCGGTATTGCCAATTCCGTGAGGGTGGTACCAGGCTGTTGCTGCTGATTGGTTTATTGTGAAGCTAGCTGTCCAATCCCCGTCAGGTTTTATCACTTGATGTGGGCCACCATCTTGATCGCCTGGAACCAATAGCCCGTGCCAATGAACCGTAGTATGTTCGCGTAGATTATTATGAACATTGATAGTTACTTTTTGCCCTTTACGAACTCTAATTGTAGGGCCGAGAAGAGAACCATTATATCCATATGTGACATTTGCAGCTTTGGGGAAAAATTCGGTTTTGCCTCTTTGTACGTTGAGGTTAAAAAACGCCTTATTCATATCGCTGCTAAAGTTCTGCAGTATAGGAGGGATTGGGAGAGGGGTCTCTTTTGCATTTGCAAATGGTGTTGAAAAACATAAGAGGAATAATAGAGTCTTAAATAAAAAGGCAATGTTTCTCATTGATCATCTCCTTGATCATCTCCTTGATCATCTCCTTGATCATCTCCTTGATCATCTCCTTGATCATGGCGTTTTGTGCATTAAGTTTAACAACTGTATTAAGGTTTATCTAGATTGATCCAATTAACAATAAAACTTTTCTATTCAATGATGTCAATTATAATAAAATGATGACTATGCTCTTATATTTGCCGATATTTGGTTAAGGCATTTTAAAACTGGTCCACTGGAGTGGTTGATTCGTAAGGTAGCTGGATAATTTATAAACCAAAAAAACGATTTAGTATGGCTGAATACCAAAGCAGGGACTTATGAAAAGATGCGAATGGGTAACAAACGACCCTATATATATTGAATATCATGATAAAGAGTGGGGCGTTCCTGTTCATGATGACATTAAGCTTTTTGAGATGCTTATTCTTGAAGGTGCTCAAGCAGGTTTGAGTTGGATTACTATTCTTAAAAGACGCGAGACATACAGAATTGCATACGATGGTTTTGATCCCGTTAAAATTGCTAAATGGGACCAAAAAAAGGTTGATAGTTTACTCCAAGATCCAGGTGTTATCAGAAACAAGCTTAAAGTTGCATCTGCAATAATTAACGCCAAGGCTTACCTGAAAATTATTGATGAGTTTAAAAGTTTCGATGAATTTATATGGACATTTGTCGAAGGAAAACCAATTAAGAACTCCTGGAAAGAGCTAAACCAGATCCCAGTTACTACTCCTGAATCCGATAAGATGAGTAAAGAGCTTAAGCGAAGAGGGTTTAAATTTGTCGGATCTACAATCTGCTATGCTTATATGCAAGCTGTTGGTATGGTAAATGACCATGTTATAGATTGCTTTAGGTATTCGGATTAATAATAAAAAAGTCTTTGTTTTATCGTTTGTTTGGTTTGGGTAAGGTACTGGAAAAATATAGAACGATTCTTGAGGAAGAGGGAGTAAAACTGCTTGATGAGGGTATAAGTGGATCTATTACATTTAAAAGATTTAAAGCACCTGGTAGATACCACTAATGGAAGAGAAGCTGGTTTATCGGGAGTATAGTTATTACAGAAAAGACATTTGCCGCATTTTCAATAGTGAAGCCTCTAATTTATGTTCCTTTTCAGCATAAGAGGTTTGAAGAGTTATATTGTACGTTAGAGAAAGAAAATACTTTGCTTATTACATGTGATGCTTCGGCTTTCAATGATAAATGGTCGGGCACTATAGAATGCAGGTTCAAAACTTCAAAAGCTCTAGATATTCTTTCGCTTCTCCCTGGAAGGGTTTACTGAGTAAATTTAGCTAAAATAATAAAGATGTGACTATTTCTTAATTAAAATTGCCTTTGTTGCTATTGCATTTGTTTTGTTCATCGCTATATTTTATATATAAGCTTATAAAATGTTTATGGCAATTTGGAATTGTCTTATGTTGTTACTGCGGACCATGGATGGTTGTCGAAGCCTAATCGTATGTTTTATTTGCTTATTTGTGGACATTTAATTTATTAAGGAAAATCATGAATACCAGTAAACATGATATGCATAGGTTGGATAGGATTGTTAAAATTCTTGAGAGTAAATCTGTAATAATTCTTTTTGCTGCATGTATGGCTGTTGCTGGCATTGCGCTATCTGTAGTGCATTCTGAATGGCTTTGGTTTTCTCGTTTTGGTTCATTAATTACTGTTGCTGGATTGTTGTTAATAAGCTCACCTTCATTTTTGGCATCTGATACCCCAGCTGTCTCTTTAGTAAAAATAGATGACAGTTATGAAAGAGAAGCTATAAATCGCAAGCAGCGCAAGGTTGGCAGTGAAACTTTTACCGGAATAATCATATCTATAATGGGAACAGTGGTGTGGGGTTTTGGTGATTTAATTGGCCAAATTTCATAGTTTACTGCTGCTAGATTAAAAATTAATCACATATTTACCCTTAATAAAATAAGTATCAGCTCCTATCTCTTGCTACTTTTTCATCGACTGTTACTATTACCATTTTACTATCTTTAGTTCATAAATATGCCGCAACCAAAAGTAAGCGAACAACAAGAATATTCTGGCAGAGAAAAACGAGCCGCCTCGCGCTTGTTTCTTAATGCTATGTGCACACTTGTTTTTGAAGATAGTCATGAAGTCCCAACTGAGCTCACCAATGTCAGCTTTTCTGGTGCTTTTGTTTCTTTTGCTCATGATGATACAGAGGCATTTTTAAACCAGAGGGTATGGATAGACTTTACTCTTATCATAAAGAACAAACCCTACCCATTGAGAGTTAGTGGCATGGTTGTACGAGCTGTACCAAATGGTGTTGGAATTGCATTTCGGCTAAGTGAACACAGTAAAATGTCACCCATCATTGAAAGAATGACTGAAAGCATTGATGAGGCCAAAAAGTGTTTTACTGGCCACACTAATTATTATTAAAATTATAGAGTTCTGACTGCGTATCTTGCCCTGCAATTAAGTTGTAATCCCAACCATGAATAATAAAATTGAATTATTAGCACCAGGTGGTGATATAGACTCGATAAAAGCAGCAATTGCTGCTGGTGCAGATGCTATATATTGCGGGCTGAATCAATTTAATGCGAGAAACCGGGCAACTAATATAGAGTTTGAAGATCTTAATGGTATTTTACGCCTCGCCCACAAAAATAATTGCCAAATTTTTTTAACACTCAATATAATTTTCATAGAGAGTGAAATTCCAACCCTTTTAAACCTACTAAATAAATTAGTTAACACAAGTATTGATGGGGTAATTGTCCAGGATTTAGGGTTACTGTACTTATTACAAAAACACTTCAATACTTTGAAAGTACATGGGTCTACTCAGCTAACCACTCATAATGCAGGGCAGATAGATTTTTTAAGCGATCTTAATATCTGTAGAGTAAATCTATCTAGAGAGTTAAGCCTTAACGAGATAAAAAAATTAGCTTCTATCGGCCATAAGAAAAATATATCTACAGAAGTATTTGTACATGGTTCAAACTGTATCGCTTTTTCTGGTGTTTGCTATATAAGTTCAGTGCATGGAGGAAAATCAGGAAACCGCGGCAGATGTAGCCAACCATGTAGAGATAAATATATAACCACTGCTGCAGGTAAGGATTACCCTTTAAATCTAAAGGACAACTCCGCATTTTATGATTTAGAAGCATTATTTGATGCAGGTGTTGATTCACTTAAGATTGAGGGGAGAATCAAACAGTTTGACTATGTTTATACGGTGGTTAATTGTTGGAAAAAACATATTCAGAGTTTTGCAAAACAAAGCCAAGGACAAAGTAATAATAGTGATTTATATAAAGTATTTAACCGCGATTTTACTAATTCATATTTGAAGAGCGATATAAATAAAGAGATGTTTATTGATAATCCTATGGATAACTCAATAAAACAATTTGCCAAAATTAATGAAGATTCTGCTGACAAAAAGTTACTGCAAGAAAAAACAGCATATTATGCAGACAAAGACAGAATAAACTTCGAAGTAAAAACAATTATTAAACAGTTAAGTACAGTTAAAGCTCCAATAATAATTAGTATTTCTGGGCAGCTTGATTCAAAGTTGGAAATAACCGTAACCACTCTAGATACCTCATTTAAAGTACTCTCTGAAACTAATCTTTTTCGAAAAAGTCACCTTCCATCAAAAAACGAAGAAGGGCAAATAGCCAAGAAAAACTCTACTAAGGGACTAGATTACGACCTTTTCTATGAGCGATTTAAAGCAATCAATAATACAGAATATTTCATAACAGATTTAGAGTTTGAAAATCTTGAAAGCGATCTTTTTATACCGTTTAAAGAGTTAACATTAATTAAAAACAGAATTATATATATCTTAAATGGTTCAAAAGAACTTATTGCTCCAGTTGTTTTACCTCCGCTACAAAAGCCAGATTTAGCTAAAAATAAACCGACTCTTTCAGTGTTAATATCATCTGACAAAGATTTATATCTGTTAAATGATTCTTCAGCAGATATTTTTTATAAAATTCCTAGCAGTTTTAAAGATGATTTTTCTAAGCTGTCAGATATCTTCCTAAATAATAAAAACATGACACCTTGGTTTCCTTCTATTTTAATAGGGGAAGAATATATAACTGCAGTTAAGTTTCTTCAGCAGGTGCAGCCTAAATTTATAGTCACAGACAATACAGGGATTGCATACCAAGCATTTAAATTAGGAATCAATTGGATAGCGGGACCAAATCTTAATATTGTTAATTCATATAGTCTTTTATGTTTAAAAGAAAAGTTTAACTGTTACGGCTCTTTTATTTCAAATGAACTTAATCAAAATCAGCTAAAGAATATAAAAAGCCCGGAAAACTTTAAGCTTTACTACAGCATTCTTCATCCTATTTTGCTGATGAAAAGCAGGCAGTGCTTCCACCATCAAGTAATCGGATGTGATAAAACTAGCGTTAGTGATGAATGCATACAAAATTGTAATAAGTCATCAACTATTACATCTTTAAAAGGTGATTCTCTTTTCGTCAAAAAACAAAAGGGGAGTTACAGCGCTATCTATAACAGTCATAACTTTTTAAATACAAAGATTATCGACGATTTACCAGATAAGTTCTCGAGCTTTTTTATAGACCTGAGAGATATAAAAACTGAGACTAAAATAGGTTTGGATAAGATTGATGTAATTAAACTTTTTGAAAGTTTTATTGATGGAAACACTGCTTCAGAATCAGATATACAAAACATTATTCAACCATCTACCAATGCTCAATACATTAAAGGCATTTAACAAACCTTAGCGTAGCTTATAACAAGCCCTAACGTATCTTATGTGGTGCATAATACTTACCCCAAGTATCATCCTTTAAAACATCTTTTTATCTAAAGCTTATCTTAGATACCCTATGGTTTTTTATTTTATAACATATACACTGATATGTATTGGTTGTATTGGTTGTATTGGTTAGATGTATATGACCGTAGTTACGCAGTGTTTTTGTTAGTCGTGGTTACCACCCCCAACCACTGAAAATATGGAGCGAATCTAATGGATAGCAAGAAAAAACGAATATTGATTGTTGATGATGACCCTGTAAACATGCAGTTACTTGAAGAGCTTTTGACGGAAAATGGATATAGAGTAGATGCTTCTTCAGATGGAAGTGAGGCGCTTGAGTTTATTGAAAATGAGAGCCCAGATTTGATTCTTCTTGATGTCATGATGCCAGGATTGGATGGTTATGAGATTTGTGAAAAACTTAAATCAAGTGTTGAAACCAAACATATTCCTATAATTTTTCTGACTGCTAAAACAGAAGTGGAAGATGTTGTTAAAGGTTTTAAAGTAGGTGGTGTTGACTATGTATCAAAGCCATTTAATAGCGAAGAGTTAATGGCTAGAGTTAATACTCACATAGAAATAAAGATGTTGCGTGGTTTATTACCTATATGTGCATCATGCAAAAGTATTCGTGATGATGATGGGTATTGGCAATCAGTCGAAGCGTATTTTGAACATAATAATATCACGGAGTTCTCCCATACAGTTTGTGATAAATGTGCAGATAAATTATATGGTAAAGAGAAGTGGTATAAAGCTAGGCAAAAGAGTGATGAAAATACTACTTTATAGATACTGAAATTTCCAAACGAAATATTCAAATGCGCTTTCAAGTAATAAATGGCCAGTTATCTGGCCTTTTTGGGTTTTTGTACATCTGAAATAGCGTACAACTATACATGTATCGAGTACCTGTAAGGGTTATGTATAAGAAGCGCAAGTTGCTTTGCTGCAAGTTAGAAAATGAATTGATACCAATAAATTTGAATTAAACTTATTTATGCGACTTGGTTGCGCATAATAAGTTACTTGAAACCTCCAAATTCTATCAAGATAAAAAATTTAAAAGAAAATGACAGCGATGATGGTTATAAATTTTGGGAATAACTTTAAGTAATGAGAACGATGTTATCGCTAAGTTAATTCAGAACATGTTACAGCTGAGCGTGCCTCAGAAAAGAATGGGTTTTTAGTTTGTGCTACGGAACCTGATACCTGCCTAGGTTAAAAATAAGCTTCAACTTCAGTAAAAGAGACAAATGCTTGTGACTAGTGTGAGTTGGTGGTTATACCTAACGGAGCATTTGGTGTGACTCGTTTC
Organism: Gammaproteobacteria bacterium; assembly: GCA_033852155.1. Taxonomy (GTDB): domain Bacteria; phylum Pseudomonadota; class Gammaproteobacteria; order QZLD01; family QZLD01; genus QZLE01. The sequence goes on from JAWSVA010000013.1 coordinate 69,929, forward strand.
GTTCTGTTAGTATGCTAAAGGTGCTGTTTTTTTGTGATCTAGTTATCAGAAATATTCTCGATATTTAGTAGCATGTGTGAAATATCTTTGTCTCTAACAATTAATTTAGGTGTCGTATGAAGCGTAATAATGGATTTACTCTCATAGAGTTATTGATCGCTATATCAATATCCGCAATACTTATTTCTATGGCAATTCCTTCGTTTTCGTCATTTATTACAAATAATATCAACACTATGCATATGGATGAGTTTATCTCTTCAATTCAAACAACAAGAAGTGAGGCTTTAAAGCTTAATGCAAGGGTTTCTATGTGCCCAAGCATAAATGGCTCAAGTTGTTCTGATTCTGATGATTGGACAACAGGTTGGTTGATTTTTAAGGATGTAGATGGGGTAAATGGGAAGTTTGATGCAAATGATAAATTGATTAAAGTGTATGGCAGAGTAGCTAATCAAATTTCTATATCTGCTAATTCAAGCAGCCAATATATTCAGTTTTTATCGTCTGGGTATACTAGTAATTATAGTAATCCTGGAAGCCTGCCGGTGGAATTTGTAATTACGCCTAAAAACTGTGAAGGCAATAATAGTAAAGAAATTCAATTGGCTAAGTATGGGCATTTAGCATATAGCAAAAAGTCGTGCTCATAAAAATAATGATTATTAATTATGAATAAGAAAAAACAAGAAGGCGTGGGACTGTTAGAAGTTATTCTAACAGTTTTTGTAATATCCTTTGGTTTCCTTGGTTTCTCGATGCTTCAATTAAAGAGTATCAGAGGTACAAATGGAGCTTATGTAGGTTCTGTTGCTGTAACTAAAGCAAATGAAATGGCTGATAGAATCAGGATTAATGCAAAGTCTGCAATAAATGGAGATTATATATTTACAGATGATGGCTCTACTTTAGAACATAAGGTTTGTAGCTCTGTGGTCTGCACTCCAGCTGAGCTTGCATCTTATGATTTGCATGTATGGAGTGTTTCTCTGCGCAATGAGCTTCCATCTGGAAGTAGTCAAATCGCAAAAGATAGTGTGACAGGGGATCTTGTAATTAATGTTTTTTGGGATGGGCAGCGTCAAGGCGTAATAGGCAGGGGATGCGATCCAAATGAGCCAGATGATATGACCTGTTTTCGAGTGAGTGTTCGTTTATGAATCATAGGAGATCAACGCAAGCTATTCATGGTTTTTCCCTTATAGAATTAATGATTGCTTTGACACTTGGTTTATTTCTTACTTCAGTAGTATTGAAAATGGTTTTCGATAGTAAAGGTTCATATGTATTACAAAAATCTTTGGGCGAAACACAGGAAATTGGACGCTTTGCACTTGATGTTATTGCTCGTGATATAAGAAATGCTGACTTTTGGGGGTGTAAAAAAACGCTATCAAACATTGAAAACAACCTCAGCCCAGCTAATACCCCATTTTCAGATACTGATTTTCCAAGCGGGGTATTTGGTGAAGATGGAGCTACAAATTCACCAGATACACTTACTTTAAGAGGCGCATACCGAGAATCTTATGATGTGTTGCCTCCATATATGGGAAATGCAAGTTCAAATATAAGCATTATTCCTGATAACAGTCTAGATCCTGGAGACATAGTTCTGATAAGTGACTGTGTTCGAGGTGATATATTCAGGATAACGAATTCTGATGTTAAAAGCACTGGCTTGATACAACATCTAGTAATTAATGGACAGTTTCCGCAAAATTACAATAATATAAATTACTTTTATTATAATATTAACTATTGCACATCAGTATCTTCTGCGCATTGTTTGTCAAATGTTTATAAAGAAGGCGCTAAAGTTTATGCTATTCAAACATTAGTATACTCCATAACTAACGATAATAATGGTACTCCATCATTATCAGTAAGTTTGAATGGGACAACTCCTGAATTATTGGTTTCCAATGTGGAAAATATCCAATTTAAATACGGTGAAGATACAGATAAAGATGGAATTGCAAATATTTATAAAGATGCTGCTAATGTAGTGAGTTGGCAGGATGTTTATAGTGTTCAAATCTCAATTCTCACACGCTCAACTGAAGAGCTAAATATTCCACCCGTTAATTATAGATTTAATGGTGAAACAATAACTCCCCAAGATCGCAAATTTAGAAGAGTATTTTCTACTGTTGTTGCATTACGAAATAGATTGTGGAGGTAGTTAGACGTGACTTATAAAACGCAAAAAGGCTCTTCGTTTATTATTGCATTAATGCTTTTAGTTGTTGCTTCTTTGCTAGGTATTACTGCGATGCAATCATCTATTGTTCAAGAGAGGATGCATGGTAATTTACGTGATCATCAACTGGCCTTTGAAGCTGCAGAAGCAGCAATCCGTGATGCAGAGGAATACCTGAAGGGAATTGGTGATACTTCAAGTTTTATTGGTATGAGTGGCCTATATGGGATAAACATTCAGCCGCCGGATATGTCGAGTACATGGGATGATAACAATTCACGAGTATATTCTAAAGCTATTCCAGGTGTTAAAACAAAGCCTAAATACAGAATTATTATCGATTCTGTATTTTGTGGTGCAAAAGAATCTCTGAATATATCAAGTTATGGTCAGATGAAAAATATACCAGACACAACATCATTTAAGATTATTGCTAGAGGTACCGGTGGGAGTGATAACTCTGTTGTTTATCTTGACGAGTATTATAATCGAAAAGTTATGTAAGGAATAAAATATATGTATCTTAAAATAATTAATATTCGAGTCCAGCTTAAAATATTATTAATACTTATGTTAAGTATTTCTTTTTGTAATGGCTTATCTGCAGCTCCAGGAAAGATTCCTCAAAGCCCATTGTTTTTGGAAACAGTCGAACCTAATATATTTTGGGTATTAGATGATTCTGGCAGTATGGAGTGGGATCTGAGTTGCCCAGAAGGGAAAAATGGCATACCAGAATTTGGAGGGGCGAGCGATGATTATTATAATGTTTATATATTGCCAAGCCCAAATAATTGGCGTGACAGAGGGCTAGCAGGAACAAATCATTATAGTGTTGTTGATACGGTGGAAGAAACAGCTGATGCATGGCGTGCCCGTAATCATAACTTTAATACCTTGTATTATAATCCAGCAACAACATATAAACCCTGGGCTGGAACTGATATTGACGGCGATCCTCTTTTTACAAAATCTAATCCCACATCTGCAGATGCAGATCCTACTGAATCTGGTAGCGGATTCTTAAATTTAACTCAGACATTTGATTTTACAAATAAGAATAATTCTGGCAAATATAGTGCCAGTATATATCCGGCACAATATTATGAATGGACTGATACAAACAATAATGGATATGTTGATCCAACTGATGGCAAAGACATAATAAAAATTAAATTAGCTAACCAACCATTTATTCACACAAACTCTCAAAGAACAGATTGTAGTGATCCAGCTAGTTGTACTTATGCAGAAGAGATCCAGAATTTTGCAAATTGGTACACTTTTTATAGAAAAAGAAGTTTTATTGCAAAAGCTGCAATGGGGGATGTTATAAATTCCTCTTCATTTTCACGTATGGGTTTAGAGCTATTTAATGCTGGTAGTACTAGTGATATTGCTTCAATGTCTTTAGAAAGCAATAGAATTGCTTTATTGAACACTATATATGGACTATGTATTACCTGCAATAACAGCGCTAGCAGTAATGGCACTCCGGCAAGAAGATCATTACAAAGAGTGGGAAAGCTTTTTTCTGGAGACGATTCGCCAATTTTATCTGCAGGACGCGGAGGTGAATGCCAACAAAATTTCAGCATACTAATTACTGATGGATATTGGAACGGTAAAGATAAAGATCTAGATCCTGAAGTAGATAATTGTGATGGGGATTTAAATAGCGCATTTGATGGCGGTATTTATGCGGATACTTTTTCAAATACCCTAGCAGATATAGCGATGAAATATTATGAAACAGATTTGAAGCCAGGTATCGCGGATAAGGTTCCAACAGTAACTGGAGTTGATGAAGCTAGTCATCAACACCTTGTTACATATGGTGTTGCATTGGGAGTAACGGGAACGATTGACTATAATCCTGAAACTCCACTTGACCCCGATTTAGAATGGCCTGATCCAACTTCCAGTTACGCTGCAAAAATTGACGATGTTTTACATGCTGCAGTAAATGGCAGGGGAGAGTATCTAAGTGCACAAAACCATCTGGAGTTATCATCGTCATTAAATGAGGCGCTATCAGGTATTGAGGACCAAACAGGTAGTGCAGCTGCAGTTGCATTTAATTCCAGCACAATTACTGCAAATGATTCAACTTTTGTAGTTATGTATAAATCTAACTACTGGAGTGGAATGATTTATAAGTATAACGTATCGGATGGAATAATTTCAGCGATGCCAAATTGGGAGGCATCAGATAATCTTGATAATAGGGATTTGGCAACTGATGATAGAACAATAATAACTCACAATGGTTCTGCTGGAGCAGCATTTCGATGGAATAGTTTAAATCAAGACCAGAAAAATGATCTCAAAACTAACGCGATAGGAAGTCTTGATTCTGATGTAATTGGCCAAGAACGTTTAAACTATATTCGCGGCTCTCGCTCTAATGAAGCACAAAATTTAAATTTTAGAAAACGGAGTAGCCGACTTGGCGATATTATCCACTCTGCTCCAGTTTATGTTGGTAAACCTCAGTTAGGCTGGTCTAGTAAGACCTATACTGATTGGAAGGAATCTGATCCAATAAGTACTAGAGAACCTATGGTTTATGTTGGTGCAAACGATGGAATGTTGCATGGATTTCGCGCTAGCGATGGCAAGGAGGTTTTAGCCTATGTTCCATCAAGTGTGTACTCAGATGGTGTGTCAGAAGGGTTGCACTATTTAGTTGATGAAGGGTATAAACATAGATATTATGTCGATGGGACGCCACAAGTATCTGATGTATATATGCAGATTACCCAGCCAGGGGATAAAAAATGGAATACTATACTGGTTGGTTCATTACGCGGTGGCGGGCGCGGAATTTATGCCTTAGATATAACTAATCCGGCAGATTTCAGCGAAGCTAAAGCAAGTGATATTGTGTTATGGGAATTTACAGATAAAGATCTTGGCCATACATTCGGAGATCCAACAATTGCATTGATGAATAATGGCAAATGGGCTGCTATTTTTAGCAATGGATATAATAGTACAGGTACAGGAGAAGCACAGCTATTCATAGCGTTTATCGAAGATGGTATCGATGGATGGTCTAGTGAAGATTTCATTAAAATATCTACGAAAGCAGGATCGCCTACTAATATAAATGGGCTTTCAACACCTGCGGTGATAGATCTAAATGGCGATGAAACAGCAGATAGAGTATATGCAGGAGATCTTTTTGGTAATATGTGGGCATTTGATTTAAGGTCTGCTGATTCAACCTCTTGGGATGTGGCATATAAAGATGATAATGGTCTGCCAGTTCCATTGTTTTCTGCAGGTTTATCGCAGCCAATTACTCAACAACCAATTGTAGTTACTCATCCAAATATTACTAGAACTGATGATAACGCCCCGAATTTAATGGTATTTTTTGGAACTGGGCAGTATCTTGTTGATACTGATAAGGTCAGCACTTCTACTCAATCAATGTATGGTATTTGGGATAATGGAACTAAAGAATTAGCTCCATCAAATCTGACTGAACAGACATTTGAATCAGGTTTCAGCAGTAATGTTCGAGTACTTTCAAATAACGCAGTGCAATATTCAGATACGGATAATTCACAACGTTTCGGTTGGAAAATTGATTTGCCTATAGTTGGAGAGCGCATAGTTACTAGGCCATTTTTTAGAGGTCAAAACATATTTTTTAGTACCATGATTCCATCACCAGATCCATGTGATTATGGGGGTTCAGGTTGGCTGTTAGGGATGAACTATATTAATGGATCCCGTCCTGAAGCCGATAAACAGATATTTGATACTAACGGTGATGATATTATAGATTCAGATGACCTAGTAACTAATAATAGCATAGAGGATGTCGGTGTAAATGGACTGAAATTTATATACGGGATACCGGCTGGACCATCATATTTTAAAGATTACTTATATGCAGCAGGAACAAAAACAAAAGGTAGTGGCGATATTCAGAAGGTAAAAATTCAATATCATTCTAATTATCTTGGAGCAAGATCATGGAAAGAAGTTTTGATTGAATAACAAAACTTATTTCTTGGGTGATTCGTTAGTAATGTTAAATTTTAAGGGTTTTAAATATGAAAAAGTTATTAGTTATTATTTCAGTAGTTTTTATTTTTGGAGCCTCTAATGCTTTTGCAAAAGAAGATCAAAAACCTCAAAAAATATCTAGTTATGGTCAAAACATAAAGCAAAATAAAGATCTGCGAAATAAAGATCTGCGAAATAAAGATCTGCGAAATAAAGATCTGCGAAATAAAGATCTGCAAAACAGAGACCTGCAAAATAAAGATACGCAACATTAAGAAATTATTGTTGCAAATAAAGATGCAAAAAAAGTAAATGGTTTTATTTCCATTAAGGAGTTAAACTTCTGAAAAAGGGACTCTATCTAGGGAGTTTTGATAAAGCAGATATAGATATTCAATTCTGCTTTGATACTTTTCTGATGAAATCCATCCAACCCGAAGACCAGGTGAAACGGTTTTAGAGAATGAGTTGCAGTAGATAACATTTTCACCCTTAAAATCGCCACCATCCGCAAAAGTATCAAAAGACTTAATAGCCACATCCTCCAAGTCTGAATCACTCCCTAATCCTCCATGTTCTTTTAACTTTACTTATTATTTACTCACAATATCAGGCTGGAGCGTATTTTAGATATTTCGCGTGACTTGTCCTGCAAGATTGTATAGATATAAAAATGAAACCATATGCTTGCATTATATTTACATTATCCTGTTAGGATGGACAACCAGCGGAGTTGGGAAATATATTATGCACAAAAGTAAAAACAAGATGACAGAGCGTAGCCGAAGTCTCATTGTTTTTACTTAATTTTTCTTAACCCTTCGGCCTTGGTTTATCTTGAGCGTAGTCGAAAGGCTCAGGGATCTTGAAAATTAAGTCTAAAATCAACCACCACCTTCCCAAATCATGCCCAGCATTACTTTCCAACAATTAGTAATATTTTTACCGGACAGTAATGATTTGAAGGTATAAAAAGTTAAGGGATTTGAATGCAAAGTTTTGTGGTTCTATATTCTGAACAAACAGTCATTGTTGCTGTCCAAAACATTAGCATACCTCTTTCTGAGGAGATCATTTTATGTTCGAAATAAGTGGTTTTACTGACTTGCAACAACTGCATGTAAGCAAGCGTACACATGTATATCGAGCAAAAAGGCTAAGTGGTGGTCTCAATGTAATTATTAAAGTTTTAAGTAGTGATTTTCCTTCAGTTAAGAATATTTATCGATATAAACATGAATATGAACTTCTAAAGTCAATTGATGCAGATAGTGTTATCCAAGCTTATGATTTAGAGAAAAATCATGGGAGCTACATGCTTGTATTAGAAGACTTTGATGGCGTTGATTTAAATAAATTATTTCCTACTAAAATCGTCCTCAAAGCTTTTCTTCCGCTAGCCATTAAAATTACTCAGGCAATTAATGATATTCATGCTCTAAATATTATTCATAAAGATATAAATCTTTCGAACATAGTGTATAACCCCCATACAGCGCAGTTAAAACTGATTGATTTTGAACTCTCTTCAACGCTAACCACTGAGACATCACCTCCGGTTAATCCAAATATATTGGTAGGAACTTTGACCTATATATCCCCTGAACAAACAGGGAGAATGAACCGCGAAATTGACTATAGAACTGACTATTACTCTTTAGGAGTTCTGTTTTATAAATTGTTAACTGGTGTATTGCCATTTAAGACTACAGACGCAATGGAGTTGATTTATAGTCATATTGCAAAACAGTGTAGCCCTGCCTGCGAAGTTGAACCTTCTATTGGGCAAAATGTATCAGATATCATTTCTAAACTAATGTCGAAAAACGCTGAAGATAGATATCAGTCAACAACAGGCTTGATTTCTGACCTTGAAGAATGTTTGCAGCAATTTGAGAGTAACGGAAAGATTGAATCTTTCCCTTTAGCTCAGGATGATTTCTCTGGGCGCTTAAAGTTAACCCAGAAACTATATGGAAGAGAGGCAGAAGTTAAGAAGTTGCTAGATGCTTTCGATAAGACATCTAGAGGTATAACACAGTTAGTCTTGGTTAATGGATATTCTGGCGTAGGTAAAACATCGTTAGTTAGGGAGATTCAAAAACCTATTACCGCTAAGCGAGGTAATTTTTGCTCAGGCAAATTTGACCAGTTACAAAAAAGCACACCGTATTATGCCCTTATTCAGTCATTATCTCAGTTTGTTGAGTATTTATTAAAAGAGGACACTGTTTCATTAGCTATTTGGAAGGAAAAAATCACCAAAGCAATAGGGTTTAATGCTCAAGTTCTGGTTGATGTAATTCCATCCTTGTCCCTTGTTATTGGGCCGCAACCACCAGTTGAAGAGGTCGGTCCAGCTGAAGCTCAAAATAGATTAAATCTTGTTTTTAGCTCATTCATTAGAGTTATTAGCCAGGCTAAGCATCCATTCGTAATATTTATAGATGATTTACAGTGGGTAGATTCAGCCTCATTAAATTTAATTTCACTTTTGTTAACAGACAAATCTATTAAACACCTGCTTATTATCGGGTCCTATAGGGATAATGAGGTAGACCAATTACATCCTTTGATGATTATGCTGCAAGAGATGAAAGAGTTAGGTGTTGCTTTGCAAGAGATTAAACTTGGGGATCTATCTTGTGAAAATGTTATCGAGCTTACTGCAGATGCATTAAAGCCAAGCAAGGAGGCATCATTTGCCATAGCTAATTTAATTTATGATAAATCGCATGGTAACGCATTTCATGTAACTCAATTATTTAAATCTTTGTCAGCTGAAAACCTGCTCACTTATTCAATTGATAAGAGATCCTGGTGTTGGGATATCGAGCAAATAAAAGAAAAAAGCATTACAGAAAATGTTGTTGGCCTTATGGTCCGAAAAATTGAGCGCCTTTCAGAAAAAGCGCAGCAGGTTCTGAGATTGGCTGCATGTATTGGTAATGTTTTTGATATACATAGTTTATCGGTTATTAATGAACAAAATCAGATGAATACCATGGTTTATCTTTGGGAAGCTATTAAAGAAGAGTTGGTTATTCCAGAGAGTTCCGATTTTCAGCAAATATCTGCAGCGAATGATGATTCATATACACCTAAAATTCATTTTAAATTTTTACATGACCGTGTACAGCAAGCTGCATATGGTTTGATCCCAAGTGAGTGTAGAAAAGATATTCATCTGAAAATTGGCAGATTACTTCTGAATAGTTTAACTAAAGAGGAGGTTGAAGATGAAATTTTTATCGTCGTTAACCACCTCAATCATGGTAAGAAGTTAATCGAAGATGAGTTAGATAAAATTCAACTTGTTGAGTTAAATATCAAAGCCGGACGTAAAGCAAAAGCTTCAGCTGCTTATGATTCTGCTGTAAAGTTTTTTAGAGAAGCCGCAAGTATTTTATTGGCCGAAAGTTGGAAACTCCATCATGAGATGATGTATGACTTGCATATTGAACAGGCTGAATGTGAATATTTTGTCGGTAATTTTGACAAGTCAAGAGTGCTATTAGATCGCGCACTAAGTCATTCTCAAACTCCAGTTGAAAAGGGACAAGTATATATTCAGTTAATTGCTCAGCACTCTATTCAGGGTGAGTTTATTGATTCAATCCATACAGGGATTAAAGCATTTGCTTCTTTTGGAATCGAATTACCTCCGCTTGAGAGTGATGGAGAAATTAAAAAATATATTAAAGAGCAACAGAATTGGTATCAAGAACATTGGGGTAATAAACCAATAAAAGATCTATATGATTTGCCAATTACCGATGACCCTGGCCAAGAGATATTAAAGATTATCTCCGTTAATTTATTCGATTGTTGTGTAATCAGCTCGCCTTTCTATTTGCCAGTATTAAGTTTTACCTCGGTAAATTTATCTATAGAACATGGTAACACTGTAAATTCTGCTTATGCCTATGAAGGGCATGGAATGGTCATGTCATCAAGCTACCAAGATTATGAATCAGCATATGAATTTGGTGTTCTTGGTAAGCGCATAACTGAAGAGAAACTCGCAAATATGCGTGCCGAGTGTAAAACCTTGAACGTTTTCTGGGGGTTCTTGAGCCACTTGAAAACTCATCTGAATTTAGTGCCAGATATGATGCAGAAAGCCTATCACAGTGGTTTTGATGGCGGTGATTTCGTGCACGCAAGTTATTGTTTGGTTAATGGGCACCGGACGATAATGTCGATGGGGAAAAATCTAAAAGAAGCTGAGCATATCACCAATGAATACCTGGATAATTTCAAAAAAATAAATGCAGATGTGATGCATGATTTATGTAGAGCTAGTTCAAGTGCATTTATTCATTATATGCGCGGTAATACTTTCTCTGAGTCATCTTTTGATACTGAAGATTTTAGCGCATCAAAATTTTTGACAGATTTCTCGGCCTTAAAGTTATTTTTGGTATTTGCAGATATATATAGAATCCTTGGGTTCTATGTAATGGGGCAGGATAAACTTGCCTTAGAAGTTGTAAAACAGTTCGAATCAAATATTAGCTTTGCTGAAAACTATGTTCATGGTGAAGAATTCCGTTTTTATGCCAGTCTTCTTTATTTAAAAATGTATAAATCATTCACTGCAGAGGAGCAGGTAAAATACTGGGATAAAATTATATCTTATTATAATTTCATTAAAAAAATGGCAGTTAGTGCTCCAGTAAATTTTAAAAACCATGAGTATTTGATAGCAGCTGAAATAGCACGCGTTGAGTGTCGCTATATGGATGCAATATATCTATATGATAAAGCTATAAAATCAGCTTCTGAAAACGACCATGTTCAGTATGAAGCGATAGCTAATGAATGCGCAGCAAAATTTTGGTTAGAAAACAATAAAGAGGATATAGCCACAATATATCTACGCCAAGCATATTATTGCTATAAATTGTGGGGAGCAGATAGAAAAGTTGAGCAAATAGAGCAGCAGTATATGCAGCTAATCGTGCCAACAACCATGACTATGTCAACAGATTCTTCAATTACGGAAACCTCTTACCAAAGTGTTGATACAACAATGATGACAAAGTTTTACAACTTAACCTCAGAATCGGTATTGAAGGTATCCCAAGCAATTTCAAAAGAGATCACTCTATCTGGATTTTTAATTAATATGATGAATATTTTAATTGAAAATTCTGGTGCGCAAAGGGGGATTCTATTACTAGATAGAGAAGATGGCATGAAGGTTGAGGCAGAAGGTTCATCTGATAAAAGCGAGACAGAAGTTCTAAAATCAATACCCCTTGATACAGTAAATGATGAAGGACATAGAGGCTTACCAATATCAATTGTTAACTTTGTGGTAAGAACTCAAAAAGATATCATCCTTTCCGATGCTACTGTTGAAGACCAGTTTGCAAATGATGAGTATATTCTTAAGTTTCGCCCCCACTCTTTGTTATGCCACCCAATTGTTCATCATAAAAAACTTATGGGAATACTGTACCTTGAGAATAGTGTCATAAAAGGTTTATTCGGTGAGCACCACTTAGAGTTTTTAAAAATGCTCTCATCTCAAGTCGCGATATCTATTGAAAATGCTCTGATTTATCAGAACTTGGAAGATCTTGTTGGACAGCGCACAAAAGAGTTAGTGGACGCTCAAGAGCAACTAGTTCAGTCAGGGAAAATGGCTGCTTTAGGAGGTCTAGTTGCTGGAGTAGCTCATCAAATTAACACCCCTTTGGGTAATGGGATTACATCATCAACATTATTGATTGATCAAATAAAAGATGTAAGAGAAAAATTTATCAATAATGCAATGACCAAGGCTGACCTTGAGCATTATTTTACTAACAGTAATAAAGCAGCAAGTTATGTGGCAGAAAGCCTAGCTCGGGTTGATGAATTAGTGCAACGGTTTAAGCAGATTGCAGTAGATCAAACTGATGAAAGGCATAGATATTTTAATTTAAAAGATCACTTACACGAAGTTCTTATGCGTATTCGTCATACATTACCGCTGGATAATTATAATTTAAATTTAAAGTGCAAAAATGACATTGTTATCGATAGTTACCCAAATGTTTTTTATCAAATTCTTAATGGATTAATTTCGAATACTATAATGCATGGCTATGACCCTGGAGTTTCTGGAGAAGTAGATGTAGATATTCATGAGAATGATGGCTTTGTGGAGTTGGTATTTTCAGACAAAGGTTTTGGGATAGCAGATGATGATTTACCTTTGATATTCGATCCTTTTTTCACCACAAAACAAATGTCAGGAGCTGTTGGATTAGGGCTATATATTGTTTATATTTTGGTAGCTAAACAGTTAAATGGGACTATTGAGTGCGATAGTTCAGTAGGAAAAGGGGCAAGGTTTACTATTCGTTTTAAAATTGATAGGTCGATATAGATCTATCCTAGAGCGCACTATACTAACTACCTGCATGCCTACTATTTATGCTCCTAAATAGCGGATACACATCCTAATTTTTTTCATTCAAAATATGAAGTATGAGTCAGATTATGTCTGCTTCATACACTATACTTATTAAAAGATGATATACATCCAATATTAGGATGATTGATGGGAAATAAGGGTAAAAATATATTTGATAAAGAATCACAGCCTCAAGTTGAAGTTGAGGACGTGCAAGCTATTATTAAGCAAAATGAAATTTTACAGGGCAGAATTTCATTAATAAATAAAATATCAAAATCACGGTCTATAGAAAACGTATTAAATGAAGTCTTGCTTTTCCTTAAGCAAAGATGGGGCTTTAATATGTTAGGCAGTCAAATAGTTGATGATAAAGAACATAAACTCAAATTTTTAACATTAACTTCAACCGAAGAGATCGATGACTCTGTATATGATTTGATAACAGTAGATATTCCACTGGAAAATGAATATTCAATTTCAGGAGCTGTAGCATTAACACAAAAATGGTTCTATGCAGACTTTGAACAAACTAAAAATATTGAAGGTCTTACAGAGGTAGATCGGGAATCAATCAAAGCTCTTGGTTTAGAAGAAAATCTTATTTTACCAGTAATCGATGATGGGAAAACAATAGGAGTGCTTCACTTAGGAGCTATAAAAAATCGTATAAATATTTCAAAATCAGACTGTAAAGAGATATTTGACTTTGTAAATAACATAGCTTCCCATATTCAGATTGCAAAAAATAAAATTGAACAAGAGAACTTAAAGAATATACAGCAGCACACATTGGATCTGTTCAGTAAACTTGTGCGCACTATAAAACTTGATGAAATACTCGCAATTCTTGGGAAAGAAATCGGCGCCCTTAAAGGGATTGATGGTTATTGTATAAATCTTTTTAACCAAGAAAATAACCAGTTGATATGCAATAAAATATCTTTGTCTGAAGAATTTCAAGTAATGGAAAAAACATATCATCAATTTATTTTTCCGGTTGAGCCAGGAAATGAGAATTATTTGGCACTACATGAAAAACAGGTTGTTGATATTGATAGTTCTAGTTTAAGCGTGTATTCACAAATTACTGGCGCCCGATATTTAGCCTGGAAGATGAAACATCTGGTAATCATCCCAATAACAAATTTTGATGATGCTACATCTGAAGTGATTGGCACCATAATGATATTTAGCGAAACCAATAGAATTGGTGATGCATCAATAGCCGCAATAAAGAACAAAGTGTTTCTATTTGTCGATCCGATAAATAATTCCAAAAAATATTCAACTTTCAAACAAAATGAAAAGTTAGTTGATTCTGTAATTTCGGAGCGTTCAAGGTTTTTGAATTTTGTTAATGATGTGAATAACCTAACATCGTTAAATAAAATCTTTAAAAAATTATTAACGGAATTTATGAATCAATATCCCTTTGATCTCGTGAGTATATTGCTCGAAGACAACGGTGTGTTACAAGCCCGGTCTTGTGTTACTAATAAAAATAAGTATGAAGAGTTGCCAAAGATATGGATGAAGCTAATGAAAGAAAATCCATACACAGTGAATGCTGCAGATGGAGTGTATTCGGCGAGTTTTGTTAGCAACCAGCATTATTTCTTTCCTAATGTTCCTGATTTGATAAACCTACCGATGTCGAAAAGAGACTCCAAATTTCTTAAAGTAGTTAATGGCGCTTTATCTATCTTGCATGTACCAATCAGAAAGGATGGGGTGCCGATTGGAGTGTTATCAGCCAGTAGTTTTGATGAACATGTTGAAATGTCGGCATCAGATATTGATTTTATGGAGATAATGGTTTCATTTTTTGGCTCAGCTATAACCAATGCAAAGATGTATTCAACCGTTGGGCAACAAAAAGACGAGATTGAAGAGACATTATTAAAGTTAGAATCCACTCAAGATAAACTAGTAGAGACAGAAAGAAAACGTGCAGATGCTATGCATATGGCAAAAAATGTTGCCGAGGCTTCTGCAGAAGCTAAGAGCAATTTCTTAGCCAATATGAGTCACGAAATTAGAACACCAATGAATGCTATTATTGGATTAACTTATTTAGCTTTGCGAATGGACCTTAAGCCAAAACTAGAAGATTATTTGCAAAAAATTAATTACTCCTCAGAAACTCTTCTTGGAATAGTAAATGATATTTTAGATTTTTCCAAGATCGAAGCAGGAAAGCTAGATATAGAGAAAACAGACTTTAGTATGGTCGATATTATTGACCATATATCCGATATATTTGCTTCAAAAATTGCAGACAAACAAATTCATATGCTTTTTAAATCAGATGTTGATATGCCAATTAATGTCGTTGGAGACCCACTTAGATTAAGTCAGGTATTAATAAATATCATTAGTAATGCAGTCAAATTTACCGAAGTAGGTGATGTTCAGATAATAATTACTACTCAAGAAATAACAGATGTAAATATTACATTGCAATTCAATATTATCGATACTGGGATAGGTATTAGTGAAGAGATCTTGCCAACATTATTTGATTCATTTGCACAAGCAGATGGGTCAATAACAAGAAAATTTGGTGGCACAGGGTTGGGGCTTAGTATTTCAAAACATCTTGTTGAGTTAATGGGAGGGGAATTAAAAGCCAAAAGTAGTCTTAAAATTGGAAGTGATTTTTCATTCGTTATTAAGTTTGAGCGTCCTGAATCTGGTCATCTAATGCAGGTGTCAGATGTTATACAAAAAATTCCAGAAGAGATTTATGGCAAAAGAATTTTGGTAGCAACTCACAATAAACATGTAGAAGATTTTTTTGCAGAAGTATTAAACAACCATCATTTTTATGTGAAAACTGTATCATCCGGCTCCGAGGTGATACAGCTGATATCAAAGCAGAATGAAATTTTTGATATAGTAATTATTGATGCGAATATTCCTGACAATGATGGCATTCTTGCTGCGCAGAAAGTTAATGCTATTAAAAATATGTGTGGTACAAAAACCATGATAATGACAGCCTTTAGTCAGGAGCATGGCCTATCAACCAAGATAATAAATGAGACGGATTCCTTCATTAATAAGCCAATTAAAATTTCAGAACTAATAAATTTAATTTGTATGAATCTGCTCTCAACAAAAGACAGTAAGCCAATTTATGAATTAACTGCAAATGGATTTCCTGTATATAACGAGTTAGAGGTAAAGCAACAAGTTCGTGGGGCATCAATTCTTCTCACCGATGACAATGTAATTAACCAACAAGTTGCAACTGAACTTTTAGAAAGGGTAGGGATATCTGTAGATGTTGCAGCAAATGGTCAAGAAGCAGTTAACAAAGTAAAAGAAAAAAGATATGACATCGTTTTTATGGATCTACAAATGCCAATAATGGGAGGAACTGAGGCAACAAAAATAATAAGAGACGATGAGCAAACCAAAAGCCAAATCATTATCGCAATGACTGCAAATGCAATGGAAAGCGATCGCATTGAGTGTATTTCGGCTGGTATGAATGATTATATTGCTAAGCCAATAAAAACAGAAATTCTCTATGAACAGTTATTGAAATGGATAACGATTCCAATCGCTAAAGTTGTTAGTGATGCTGAAATCCTAGATGAAAAACATATTGAACAATTGGTTAAAATATCTAACCCACGAAACCTACAAGCAGATGAAATTACACTGCCAGATAATCTTAAATCGATAAATTTGGAAGGTGCTCTTAAAATGCTAGCGGGGAATAAAAATTTATTGGTTACGATATCTAAAGATTTTTTGAAAGAATATGAAACAAATATAGGAAAAATTGCACGGCATCTTCAGCAACAGCAATTTTTTGAGGCACAGAGATTAATACATACCATCAAAGGGATAGCAGGCACTTTTTCTTGTGATGAATTTTATCAAATAGCAGCTGAATTTGAGTCGATTATTAAAAATAAGCAGGTAGAACTTATTGAAGATGCATTTGAAGACTACAAAAAAGCCTATGCAGTTTTTTTAAACGATGTAAAATTGATAGCTAACAGTAAGTGACAATCTCTCTTTAAATCCCCTTAACTATTCGACCCAAAGTATAAATAGCATCCTCGATATCTCGCCCCCATTTTTTAGCACAATTAAGCCTTATAAAATTCGAATATTTTTTTCTGGCAGAAAATATTTGCCCGGGAGCAATACTGATTTGTCTCTCAAGAGCCTCTTTATATACTTCCATGGCATCAATGTGTTCAGGCAATTCTATCCAAATCACAAATCCACCAGAAGGCCGAGAAATTTTGGTTCCTGCAGGAAAGCAGTTATAAACTTCCTCTGCCATTAATCTTACCTTGTGGGCATATTTCATGCGGATATTACGTAAATACTTATTATGATTACCATGCTTTAAATATCTAGCCAATGCCAATTGCGCAATTGTAGATGTAGACATATTTGAAACGTACTTTAGATATTCAATTCTGCTTTGATACTTTTTTGATGAAACCCATCCAACCCGAAGACCAGGTGAAACGGTTTTAGAGAAAGAGTTGCAATAGATAACATTCTCGTTTGTAGTCTCAATACCAGCATCATTAAATAGCTTATCAAATGACTTTATTGCTGCGGGTCTTTTATTATCAAATCCAAGATCCCCATAGATATCATCTTCTATTATTGGAATATAATTTGAAGACATTAGATCGTAAAACAACTTCTTGTTCTCGTCAGGCATACAAAACCCCAGAGGATTATTGAAGTTTGACACCATTACACAAGCAGATATCTCCCACTGCTCAATGGCCATCTCTAATGCACCTAAGTTAATTCCTTGTTCTGGATCTGTTGGGATCTCAAGAGCCTTCATTCCTAAAGATTCGATAGCTTGAAATAACCCATAAAAAGTAGGTGTCTCAACAGCAATAATATCACCAGCCTTAGCAACAGCTTTTAAAGCAAGGCAAATAGACTCATGACAGCCGTTTGTAATAACAATATCGTCTGGTGATGTCTCGCAGCCAGCCTGTTGCATATGAATCGCGATTTGTGTTCGTAGCTCAGGGTCACCAGGGGGAAAAATGTAGTGATTACTGTGATTAGCATGATGCTTAGTGGTGTAGCTAATGGCGCTATTAATCTCTTTAGTAGGGAGAAAATCAGCATCAGGGATAGCCGCGCCAAACAGGGTGTAATCATCGGTATTAGTGGCTTTAACCAGATCTAAAGCTAGTTGGTGGCTTGTGATAGGGGTTGCTTCAAGCTTGGTTTTACTTACAGATAGTTTCGGAATATCAAATTTTTTTTGAAACTTAACGTAATGCCCAGATCTATTCTTAACTTCTATTTGTTTACGCTCTTCGAGTAGCACAAGAGCTTCTTGAATAGTTGAAATGCTAACGCTGAATTCATCGCGCAATTTACGAATTCCAGGCAGTTTTTCTCCAGCCTTAAATATGCCATTAACTATCTGTTCAGAAATTTGATTAGCAACAAATTCATATTTTTTCATGCACTATTCCAAGCTCAATCATTTTAGGGTAGAACTAACAGTACAGATAAAATCAAATAAAGCATTACAGATTATTGAGGTGCAAACTGTACCGTAACAAATAATATTTAGTGTATCTGTAATGGTTGGTTGCTACAAGCTACTATGTACCAAATCATTCATGATAATAAACAAACTGCAAAGCTTGGGAGGCTTAAAATGAACAAACTAAACTTCTATTGGATTGATGCATTCACCACAGCAAAATTCGGTGGCAATCCCGCTGTTGTAGTGTTATCTCAAGAGCCATTGCCAAAGCAGTTAATGCAAAGCTATGCGGCAGAATTCAATGTATCTGAATCTGCCTTTGTTTGGCCGCTTGAAAAAGACGAAGAGGGGAATAAATACTCTCTGAAGTGGTTTACCCCAGTTACCGAGATCGAACTATGCGGCCATGCAACGTTAGCTAGTACCCATGCAGCTTGTGATTTTTTTGGCTTAAGTAAAATTACATTTTCCACAGCTAGCGGCGAGATAAAGGTAAGCAATAAACAGGGCGTAATCCAAATGGTAATGCCAAGGTTAGATGTAGATCCTTTAGATAAAACCGCAAAAGATTATGAGCTGATTATATCTGCAATTGACCAAAATATAGTCGCTATACATAAATCCAAAACCAAATATCTGGTTGAGCTTGAAACAGAAAAGTGTGTAGTAAATACAGTACCTAACCTTACTGTTATTAAGTCTCTAGAGCGTAACGGAGTAATAATTACCGCAAAGTCAGAAACTACAAATCATGATTTTGTATCCAGATTTTTCGCACCTAAAATGGGAGTGAATGAAGATCCTGTAACAGGCTCAGCACACTGTTCGTTAGCCCCATATTGGTCACAAAAGTTAAATAAAACAGAAATGGTAGGAGCCCAGCTATCGCAAAGGGGTGGTGAAATTGCGGTCAAACTCACTGATAACACCGTCGAGATGAAAGGGAGATGCACTATGTTGTTTTCTGGGAAAAATTAAAAGCCCGATTCTTCGTAGGGTGGGCATTGCCCACCACCTGGTTTGGCCAGTATATAACTGGTGGGCGTTGCCCACCCTACATTTGTATCTAAAATAAACACCATACGAGTTAAAGGTGAACCATGAAACCTACAAGAATATATTGGAAAAATGGCAAGATTGTAAAGACAAATGAAGCAGTAGTTTCTGTGCTTGACCATGGGTTGTTGTACGGAGATGGTATTTTCGAAGGGGTACGCTTTTATAACAATAATCCATTTAGATTAGAGGAGCATATTCAGCGACTATTTGATTCGGCAAAAGCGATATCTCTAACATTGCAATTTAACATGGTAGAGATGAAGTCTGCAATTGAGAAAATGATCTCTCAATATAATGGCGATAACGGATATATCCGAATCATAGTAACAAGGGGTGATGGCGCACTTGGGCTCAATCCTAAAAACTGTAATAACCCCAACACCATTATCATCGTAGATGAATTATCTCTGATTTCGGAACAGAAAAGAAAAACAGGAATTTCAGCCATCGTAACATCGACCAGAAGAATTCCCGGAGACTGCCTAGATCCAAAGATAAAGAGTCTAAATTATCTAAATCACATAATGGCAAAGATAGAGGCAAACAATGCCGGTGTAGATGAAGGTATCCTCCTAAATAGTAGAGGCTTTGTAACAGAGGCGTGTACCGAGAATATCTTTATCGTAAAAAATGGCATCATTAAAACACCACCAATTGCCGATGGCGCACTAGATGGAATAACCAGAAAAGTTGTAATCGAATTGGCTATAGCAGAAGGCTTTCAAGTAAGAGAAGAGAGCATGACCCAATATGATTTATATACAGCAGATGAATGCTTCTTAACCGGTACAGCTGCCGAGATAATCCCTGTGAAAACTATTGATGGAAGAGATATTGCGCAGAGTCTTGGTGCTGTAAGTATGAAGTTGCAAGATGGATACAGGGCTGCTGTCGGATAGAAGATTATTCAATATTATCGAGGTGATGATGGTTTAGTCGATTTCTATCCGCATCACCGACCTCTTAATCCACGTCATCGATAATAGACCAGATAAAGTAGCTGCCAATGCAATTGCAGCAAATATTCCATTAAGCCCCCACAGTCTAGAGCCCAAAAGAGTCAGTGGGATATAAAAAACAAACAACCTTAGGAGGTTAATACTAGCTGCACTAATAGGCTTATTTAAAGCGCTGAATGTAGCACTACTAATACCTGCAATTCCTCTAAAACCAAATCCAATAGAGACAATGATTAGATAATGGCCAACTATTGAAACTATCTCGGTTCTATCTACAAAAAGCATGGCCAAATGGTTATGAAAAACCAAAAATACCATAAAGATTCCGATACCTAAAACCATCGAAAAAAGATTACTAAAAGATATTCCAGCCATAATTCTATCTATCTTTTTGGCCCCTAAATTCTGTCCGGCAAATGGGACAACAACGGCTCCTAAAGCCATAAGAGGGGAGAACGCAAACATCTCAATCCTATTGGCAACCCCAAGAGCAGCAATAGCATCTTCGCCATATGTAGAGATTAGCTTGGTTAGAAATGCCATGGATAAAGGTGGCAAAAATTGAGTTAAAGCAGCGGGTACGGCGATAAACAAAATCTTCTTCCAAGAATCAACGATATGAGAAAGCGACTCAACCCTTGCCGTCAGCATATTAAATTTAAAATGTAAAAAATATAAAGAAACCACAAATGTTACAGCACGTGCAATAACAGTTGCTATCGCAGCTCCCTTAAGTCCCCACTCAGGAAATATCCAAATACCAAAAATTAATAAAGGATCGAGAATAACATTGATTACAACCCCAAGAACCATTATTGCACTTGGAATAACAGTGTTTCCGGTTGCTCTTATTGCATTGTTCCCAACCATCGGGATAACCACAAACGGAACACCTAGGTACCAGATGAACATATACTCTTTAACTAAAACAAGGTGTTTTCCAGATGCCCCAAGAGCAGAAAAAAGAGGGTCAATCGTAAGCAGCCCTAAAACCACAACTGCAATTACCAGTGATACCGACAAAAATAGCGCATCTGTAGTTAGTCGCTTAACAAGATTAGAGTCATTCTTGCCGATAGCCTGAGATATTACAGCAGAAGCCCCAACGCCAAGCCCCATTGAGATAGCCCCCTGCAACATCACAACAGGAAGGGTAAAACTCATAGCAGCAAGAGGAGTCGTGCCAAGCTTGGCAATAAAAAAAGTATCTATTAGATTAAAAGCAAAAATACTAATCATTCCAATCATCATTGGAAAAGTCATAGACATAATTGATTTCGGAATAGAATTCTCTGTTAAATTTATCCCTTTCTTCATATAAAGCCCAAATTAACCACACCGAGTTCTTAAAGTTCTACTACTATAATAACGCTACTTAGATCTGACATCAAAGTTGCGTATAATCTCCCTTATAAAAAAGAAACTGCAACAAACCAATTAACAGAAGCTAAGGTTACTATAGTTCAGCTAACACCTGCCCAACTAACACCTGCCCAACTAACATCAAACCAATTAACTGCAGACTAGCTAACAGCAGCAGTTCTGTCTCTAGTTGATACAATCTCGCACCGAGATAGAAGCTGGAAAAGATCGCGCCTACCAAACAATGGAGCAAGAGAAAAGACTCACCTACTGGAATCTAGAGAATCTTGGCAGCAGTTAGGTAGGATTACTCCTCGTTCCCATGCTCCGTGTGGGAATGCATAAACTAGCTCAATAACCCACTATCTCATTACACAACTTGTTCAGGTAATCCATTCTCATTTTAGTGTTATTTAACTAGGATAATTCCTATTTTAGAACTAGGTAATCTGTGCAATAATTCAGGGCAGTAGTTATGGGGGTTGGAATAGTAGGTTTGTTGCTAAATTACGCTGCATTTTCTAATAGATTTACATGTCGTTTTTGAAGCATAAAACAAACGTTCAAAACTGAGTTCTAACTACGTAGTTATGAATAATTAATAAATTAAACAAAATATGGAAGGATTTTATGAAATATACATTATTGATTGTTGGTGCGATATTAGTGGTTTTTGGCGTGGTTGATATGGCTGGAAGCTTTGCTGAATTTGATTTGTGGGGTGAAATTATGGGTGTAGAATTGCCAGAAATTGTATGGCAATACTCAGCTTATGGTGAAATGTTATTGGGCTATTTTATATTTAAAGCAGGTTTAGGTATTGGTACTGCAGAAGAAGAAGTGGTCGAAAACTGCTAATTGGCAAAAAGCACATAAAAATCAACAGGGTTAGAGCCGTGAATTTGTTTTGCAATAAAGATTTAGGTGTAGGTTAATTTTCAATTGGCTCTAACCCCATTAATTTCTAGCCTCCACCTAGTTGTTCACGTTCCCCGTCATTCCTCGTTCCATGCTCCGCTTGGGAGTGCATGAAATAGCTCAAGAACCCACCCCGTCATTACACGACTTGTTCGGGTAATCTATTGCTGTTAACCCTGGTCTCATTAGCTAAAATAATGTAGTAAACCTCAAGTTCAATCTATGTCAGAAAACTAAAATCACGGTCACCCCTAACTCTTCTAGTTTCCCACTTGGCGAGTGTGTGTTATCTTATCGTTTTAATTGATTAACTGGTTTTATTCCAGTTATTTCAAGCGTTATAGGTCGGACTGATACTCAGCTATCGGAACTTACACCGCTCTTAATAGCTAAACAGTGATATTTTATTTGCTCAAAATACACAAGCACGCACAGAATGTACTCGATGAAACAATGGTTGATAGCCAACCGCATATAGCAGGCAGCCCGTGAAAATACCTAAACGACTACAGCCCCTTGTAGATGACGGATTGGTCGACGACGTCATCAGCCGACTAATGAGCGGCAAAGAAGCCGATCTTTTTATTGTCCGCTGTGGTGACAATATTCGCTGCGCCAAAGTCTATAAAGATGCGATGAAACGTAGCTTTAAAAAAGCGGCGCAATATCAAGAAGGGCGAAAAGTTCGCAGTGGCCGACAAGCGCGCGCCATGGGGAAACGCTCAAATTATGGCCGTAAACAACTAGAAGAAATTTGGCAGAATGCCGAAGTTGATGCTTTATCCCGTTTAGCCACTGCAGGTGTGCGTGTACCGAAAACTTTCGGGTGCATTGATGGCGTATTGTTAATGGAATTAATAACTGATGAAGCTGGCGACGTTGCGCCACAGCTCGGTGATGTGGTGATGTCCGAAGATCAAGCGCTTGAAGATCACACCCTCATGATGCATTACATTATGCTCATGCTTTGTGAAGGCATTGTGCACGGTGACCTATCAGAATTTAACGTGCTGGTTGATGATTATGGCCCAGTAATTATCGACTTACCACAAGCGGTTAATGCTGCTGCTAATAACAGCGCACAAGAAATGTTCGCCCGTGACGTCAATAATATGCGACGCCATTATGCGGAATTTGCACCTGCCTTATTACACACCCAATACGCCAAAGAGATGTGGACATTGTTCGAGGGTGGTGATTTAACACCTAACTCAACTCTCAGTGGTAAGTTTGAAGATAACAGCGCCAGCGCTGATGTAGATGCCGTGTTAGAAGAAATTAAAGCAGCGATGCTAGAAGAGCAAGATCGACAAGAGCGCATCCGTGAAGCCAGAGAGTGCGCATGAGTCAGGTAGGGTGGGCACTGCCCACCATTAAAACTTGCGTAGGGGCGAAAAATCTTTCGCCCTTAAAGATCGACAGTATATTGATTTAAGATCGCTGAGCCCTTCGGCTACGCTCAGGATAAACCAAGGCCGAAGTGTCCCGCTCCCACCCGTCATTCCCTGCAAAAGCTCACTAAGCCCTTTGGCTTAAATTTTTCAAGATTCCTGAGCGTAGTCGAAGGGTCACCATTTAATTCCCGCTCCCACCACGTCATACCGGCGAAGGCCGGTATCCAGAGAATCTTGGCACCATCCCCGTAGGGTGTCAATAAGTGAAGAATGAGCGCATTGCACCGCTTACCTCATTACATGACTTGTTCTGGCAATCCATTTTTTATTTGTCGGTTTCGTTGAAAAACAAATGCCATTATTGATTTCATTAAACACTATATATTGTATTGTGTTATTTTGAGTATATATGTATTTCTATTGCTTGTTAACAGGATATCCATTTTATATCAACATGTTATCCACGGTTCCAAGCGGTATGAAACTTGATTAAATTGTTTAATATGATATTATGATGAACTACATATTGTGTTTACCGTCTTGTGTGTCGGTAATGTTAAAGATAGGAATATTTTTTTAAGATTTAAGTGTGGTTTTTGACGGCTAAATTGTAGTTAACTATCAAAGCATGCCAAGACAAATAAATAGAGGAAATTATGGGTTTAAGTGCAAAGTTGTTTTTCGATATTAATGATGCTGAAACTTTAAGCAAAAGAATATCTTTAACATCAGAACAAATGGATGATGCAAGGGCAAAAAAGGATAAACTTCTGGAGCTAATAAAACCTGAACTTTCTTCTTCATTAGAAACTCAAGTAAAGCACTGGCTACAGGGTTCATATAAAAATCACACACTTATTAGGCCTATTCAGAAAGGTGATGAATTCGATATAGATGTTGGTATTTATATCTTGTGCAATGCTGAGGAAGAAGGCCTGTCTGCTCTTGAAGTAAAAAATTTGAATCGGCAAGTACTTGAATGGTTTGTATCAAATAGACCCGAAGCTAAACTTGAAGACAGCAAGACTAGTTGCGAAAGACTAAGTTATCCATCATCTTTTCATATTGACATTCCTATTTACTATTTCGATAGTGAAACAGATATTTGTAAACTCGCGACGCAAAATAATGAATGGATTGATAGCGATCCAAAGGCACTGCAGGATTGGTTTAATAATGAAACGTCTACTCTATCTCCGAAATCATTATCTCAGCTTAGAAGATTAATTAAGTACTTAAAAACATGGACAGCTATTAAGGGGAAAGATGATGGAATTACAATACCATCCATAGCTATTACAGTTTTAGTAGCTTCGAACTACATAGAGACTGAAGACGATGATGATGCATTTGTTGAAACGGCCATCAAAATTATGGATTATGTCGCTAAAAATATGATGCTGGACAACCCTGTTCAGAATGGCGATCTATTTGGATTTAAAGATAGTGACTACATAAGTATAAAGAAGAAAGCGATAGCGCTTAAAAATTCATGTGAATTCATCAGCCAAGCAAAGGACAGTTTTAAGCAGTACGTATTATGGAGCGCTACTTTTGAGCATATGTTTCCACCATTTATTGAGAGGGCAGATGAAGTCACGAAAACTACAAATCTACCAGCTATAACAATTCCTCCAAAGATTAGAGTTCGCCATAACGACAAAAGAAAAAATTTACTCTCAAATAATATTACGGATGAAATCAGAGTATTTAGAGATGAAGAGCTTTATTTCTCAATTGAGAACAGAGAGGACTACAGTCAATCAGCTGAAGTACATTGGATTGTAAGAAACCAAGACGCTGAAGCAATGAGAGTAAATGATCTTGGGCATACGACGGTTTTGGAAGTTGAAGATGAGCTTTATGAGGGGTGTAGCTATAGTGGGACTCATTACATGGAGTGCCTGATTTTAGACCAGAACAATATTAAGGGTATCGGGGCAGTGAGAGTTCGAATAACCGGTTTTTCTCGCCCTTTACGAAACCCACCAAGAAAAAAACACTATTAGGGGCGGTAAGTATGTGGAAGGTATTTCCTAAGATTGGACTTCTTAAAGTATTGTTTTTAATTTTCTCTGCACTATTTTTGGTGGCGCTTATTTTGGTTTTAGAACCCAATCAAGGTAGTGGAATAACCTGGGATGATTTTGGCTCAGCTTTCAAATTAGCTACACCTATAACACTACTTTTTATTGCTATAATATATGTTATTGGGAGATGGGGGTGGTTGATTATATGGAAGGCTCCATTTATTGGTAAGGTTATGCACAAATCTGTCTGCCCAAACTTAAATGGGAGGTGGTTAGGCCTTATCCAGTCCAGTTTTAAAGATGGTGATGGAAATAACATTACTAAAGAAGTTGAGCTTGCAATTAAGGCTGACATATTTGGTTTCGCCATGACTTTAAATTCTTCTGATGGCTATCAAAATAGCAAGGTAATTCAGAGTGAATTATATAAAGACCCAAGAACAAGTACTTTTTATTTGTCATACATTTATGAGGCATCTGTACCTATCCCAGAAGAAACAGATGACAGAGCTTTTGAGGGTGCTGCAAAACTAGAGATTATCGTGGATTCTGAAGGTACTACTCTGAAAGGAACATATTGGACAAACAGGGCTTGGCAGCGCGGTAAAAATACTGCTGGTATCTTGACTGTAACGAGAGAAAACAGTTAATTATAAAAGGGGTCAAGTCTATTTTATAATATAAATGGGGTTAGTGTCTTTAATTTTGTTTTGCAATAATGATTTGGATGTTCCTTCATCTTTTTGTCAACATAAAAAATAAAGCACTTGTTTATGCTCCCATGTTTTTTCTGGATACCGGCCTTAGCCCACTACTGTCCGGGGAAACTTTTTTTAGA
>JAWSVA010000014.1:0-179736 GCA_033852155.1 Gammaproteobacteria bacterium
TGTGTGCAAGATAGACGCAAGATATATGTCAAGTGTGGCTGTAGTTGATGACAAATCCGTTATTCTTTTGAATGTAGATAAGATAATGCAAGAAGATGAAATAGAAGTACTGTGTGAAACTGAACGATTATAGATAAAGCTGGATTATGTTTTTCTATAGGTAGTAATAAACTTGAATGGAAGGAATGGTTATGTTTCAAAATATGAAGTTAGGGGTAAAGCTAGGACTTGGGTTTGGTGTCGTATTATTTTTGACGTGCGTTGTTGCAGGGTTGGCAATGGTTCAGCAATCAAACCTTTCCGAACGGATATTAAAGACAGAGCGAGTTAATAATGTAATCGATTATTCAAATATTACACGTATTGCCGCCTTGAAATTTATGGATGAAGAGGATGATAAATATAAGAATGATGTTAAAGAAGGCATCAACAACCTAATCAAGGAGGCAAAAGAGGTTAGGGCAACATTTTCTGATCAAAAAGACATTGAAGATATCAGTGAAGTGATCGCAGCAGCTGAGGCATATAATATATCCTTCTTTGAGGAATTTGTTGAATCCTATGAAAACGGTGAAAAAGTTGAAGTTGAACTCTCTGAGATGGGAGTAGAGATGGGGGAGGATGTCAAAATTGTTCTGTCAGAGCAGGAGAAAGAGTATGAACAGATGCTTAACAGTAATGCATCAACTGAAAAGAGAATTGATAAGGTTCAAAAGATTATAGATGGGAATGAAGTAATAAAAAGATTTTTGCTTGCTAGGCGCCATATAGTTCAATTCTTCCTAGAGAAAAAAGATATAAGTTATGATAAGTCGATGAATGAACTTAATAAGGCAGTCGAGCTAACAAAGAATTTAAAAGGTCGCTATAACAACTCTAATCATATTGCTCTTGCTAATGAGCTATTAAGTGATTTTGAAGCCTATAAGAAAAAAGCATCTCTGGTTAAAGAAGAAATGCAACATATGGCTAATGCCAGAGCTTCTTTAGCTGATAATGGAAAACAAGTTGCTGATGCTGTAACTAAAATTCTATCTGGTCAAAAAACTAAAACAGATAATTTGATCAGCGATGCCAATATGATGTTGGTAGGGGGCGCAATAATTATCGTTGCCTTAGGTGCAATTTTAGCCTTTTTAATTACTCGCGGTATTGTTAAGCCGATTGTTTTATTTGCTGATAAGATGGTCGAAGTACGAAGAGATAATGATTTCTCCGCACGAGTAGAGATTCATTCCAAAGATGAAATTGGTGCGGCAGGTAATGCATTTAATGAACTCATTGAGGCGGTTCAAAACGCAATTGCAGATGGCATCGATGCTGTTAGTAATGTGGCTGCAGGGAATTTTGATAGAAAAGTAGAAGTTGAAGTAAGTGGAGACCTCAATAAACTTAAACAAGGTATTAACTCAAGTGTAGATAACATGAAAGTTACTATGGGTGCACTTTA
Organism: Gammaproteobacteria bacterium; assembly: GCA_033852155.1. Lineage (GTDB taxonomy): Bacteria > Pseudomonadota > Gammaproteobacteria > QZLD01 > QZLD01 > QZLE01. The sequence goes on from JAWSVA010000014.1 coordinate 1,451, forward strand.
TGAACTGATGGAAGCGATGGCAGACGGTGATTTTGCAAAGCGTATTAATGTTGACCTTAAAGGTGAATATAAACGCAGTGCTGATGCAGCTTTGCAATCTATGCAGTCTCTTGATGATGCTATGCAAGCTATTAATTCCGTTATGTCATCAGTTGCCCAGGCTGACTTCAATAAGCGCGTAGATGTTGACCTTAAGGGAGATTTATTTACCTTAAAAAATAATATTAATAGATCAATGGACGTTGTTATGAAGGGGATCGAAGATACCACAGAGATTACCCTTTCACTAGCCGATGGTGACCTAACTAAACGAGTAGAAGCTGATCACCCAGGACAATTTGGTGTGCTAAAAAATGCACTAAACAAAACCATGGAGAATGTATCCGAAGTAGTTAATAACATCGCTCAAGCTTCAGATATCGTAGCATCTGCATCCAATGAAATTGCTGATGGTAATGCTGATATGTCCAAACGTACTGAAGAGCAGGCATCCTCCCTTGAAGAAACCGCTTCAAGCATGGAGGAACTCACAAGTACAGTGAAACAAAATGCAGATAATGCAGAACAGGCTAATCAGCTTGCTGTTGGCGCAAGTCAAACGGCAGATCATGGCGGTTCGATTGTTAAGCAAGCAGTTTCTGCTATGGAGGAGATTAATGCCAGTAGCAATAAAATAGCTGACATCATTGGTGTGATAGACGAGATAGCATTCCAGACTAACTTATTAGCGTTAAACGCATCAGTTGAGGCAGCGCGAGCAGGAGAGCAAGGTAGAGGTTTTGCAGTAGTTGCTACAGAAGTTAGAAATTTAGCGCAACGTAGTGCAACTGCAGCAAAAGAGATTAAAGAGCTTATTCAAGACAGTGTAGGAAAAGTAAAAGTAGGTTCAGAGTTAGTTGAAAAATCGGGTGAAACTCTTAATGAAATTGTTTCCGGAGTTAAAAAAGTAGGCGATATGATTGCAGAAATCGCAGCTGCAAGCTTGCAACAGACAGCTGGAATCGGCCAGGTAAACTCTGCTTTATCCAATATGGATGATATTACTCAACGTAATGCGGCCTTAGCAGAAGAAGCTTCGGCAAATAGTGAAAATTTGAGTGCGCAAGCTCAGACAATGAGTGAGCAAGTATCATTTTTTGATATAGGTAATAGAACTTCTTCTTGTAGTGCTATGGCCTCAAAAAAGGCGTCAACTACTGCCAAATCGAGAGTTAATCCTGAACCATCAAAAGTAGCTAAAACCCAGGTAACTGCAGCTAAACCAAGTGATGATAATTGGGAGGAGTTTTAAGACTAATGGTCCAGGGCAGTCAAAGCTGCCCTGATTTCTTTGTACAGTAACAGTTCTAAGGACAAGTTATGAATGACATATTTAAAATTGATTTGCCAGAGCAGTTTACTATTGCATCGGTTATGTCAGTCAGCGAAAAAATATTCGAATCATTTAAGTCAGGAGCAAAGAAGGTGTCAATCAACGCAAGCAAAGTTGTTCGCGCTGATGCAGCTGCAGTTCAACTTCTTTGTTCTTTTACGAAGACGGCCGAAGATGAGCATATGAGTTATAGTTTTGACCAGCCATCTGACGGCTTCAATTTCGCTATAAAAACGCTCGGAATGAACGGTTCATTACAACCTAAATAATTTTTATTATCGATTTAATTCTTTTGTAAGAACCAAGGCTCCACTAACAATTCATACGTGGCGCCTTGGTTTGCATGTATCCAATACTTTTTAGAAGTACAATACACCTCGCTAACGTAGTTATAGGGCTGCCGTACAGCAATGCTTTATCAGCGTGTTTTCATATTTATTTAGTGCAAACAATTCGTTGCATACTATGTTTATATGTAATGGATTAATGTGTATACGCTATGGTATGTTGATTTTGAAGTATGGGAATTACTTTGCTGATGAATTTGTGTGAGTGCGAGGTCTAACTTATGGGCATCATAGCTATTTATCCTTAAAATTTGGAAGACATTTAAGTGTAAGAAGTTCGAACACACATACTATTGTGATAGGAGCTGTGATGATTCAGTTAAAACTTAAAGGGAAGTTACTTACTACATTTTTATTATTAGGAATAATTCCACTATTAGCCTTAGGTGTAATAGCTGGATTAATTGCTAAATCATCACTTGAAAATCAAGCCTTCGATCTTTTGAGTGCTCAAAGAGATATTAAAGCAGAGCAGATTGAAGCATATTTTGCTGAAAGAATATCTCATACAAAGGCATTAGCTAATAACCCGTATACTTTTCAAGCATTGATGGACATGTTTTTTGAGTTCCAGCTGGAAGGTGGAATGGAAAGCGGTGCATTTCAAGGCCTTTCCAATTCAGAATATAAAGCTCCTGAATCATACAAAGCAGTGCATGATAAATATATAACTGTATTTAAAGAATATTTAGATTTATATGGATACCATGACATCATCATGATGTCTGCAGATACAGGGGATGTTTTTTTTACTGTTACAAAAGAATCAGACTTTGGTCAAAGAGCAAGTTCTGTTGACTCATCTTTGCGCGATGTTTGGAATATGGCAGCCAAAGAGGGCAAAATCTCAATATCTGATACCAAACCTTATGAATTTGCGGGTGAAAGACCAGCCCAATTTATTGCAGCACCAATTAAAGATAATGGTGAAATCACTGGAGTTATTGCCCTTCAAGTTTCCATAGATGCCATAAATAATATAATGAATAAGCGTTCAGGAATGGGGACAACTGGAGAGTCGTATCTTATAGGTGCTGATTTGCTAATGCGCTCTGATTCTTACAATGATAAAGAAAACCGATCTGTAGTAGCTTCATTTGCAAACAAAGAAAAAGGTATTGTAAATACACCAGCGTCAAATGAAATATTTGCCGGTAATACCGGAGAAAAAGTGACGAAGAACTATTCTGGCAAGACAGTCCTATCCGCATATAAGCCAATTGATATAGGCGGAATAACATGGGGGATTGTTTCAGAAATTGAAGAGCATGAGTCATTGGCCCCTGTTACTTATCTTACTTATTGGATTGCAGCGGTTGTAATAATTTCTATTGTAGCGATATTTGTAGTTTCTCTTCTTATTACTGCAGGTATAACCAAACCCATAGCAGCTTTGGTTAATGTAATGAGTGATATTCGAAATAACTCTGATTTTACCAAAAGGGTAAATATTAAATCAAAGGATGAAGTTGGCGATGCAGCAAGGGTATTCGATGGATTACTTGAATCTCTTGAAGAAGTATTCAATGAGGTTGTCAAAGTTATCAAGTCTGTATCTGTAGGTGATTTTTCATCAAGAGTGGATATTAAAGCATCAGGTAGCATATTAGAACTAAAGCAAGGTGTTAATGAAACTGTAGAGAGCATAAATACTACTTTTATTACGCTTAATCATGTCATGACATCTCTTTCTGAAGCAAACTATGCTAAAAAAATCGATGTAACCCAGCTTAAAGGTGAATATAAAAAAGCTGTACAAACTGGTCTGACATCAATGAAAAGCTCTGGTCGTGCAATAGCATCTATAAACCAGGTAATGCTAAGCGTTGCAAATGGAGAATTCAGTCAAAGGGTAGATGCTGAGTTACCCGGTGATTTATCTACTCTTAAGGACAATATCAATAAGTCACTGTGTGTAGTTGAGCGTGGCATTGAAGATACAAAGCACATTGCTTTATCCTTATCCAATGGAGATTTAACTCAAAGAATTAGTGCAGACCACCCAGGCCAGTTTGGCGTATTGAAGCAGGCATTAAATAATTCGCTGGATAATATTTCAGGTGTAATAGATAACATTATTAAGGCTTCTGATATTGTTGCCAGCTCATCATGTGAGATAGCCGATGGCAATTCGGATATGTCTAAAAGAACAGAAGAACAAGCTTCTTCGTTAGAAGAAACAGCTTCAAGCATCGAAGAACTCACAAGTACAGTTGAACAAAATGCCGAAAATGCCGGGCAGGCAAATCAAATCGCAATAAATACCAGAGATAAGGCAAATCATGGGGGAACGATAGTTAAAGATGCAGTTGCTGCTATGGGGGAGATAAATGCAAGTAGCACTAAAATTGCCGATATTATCGGGGTTATAGATGAAATTGCATTTCAAACTAATCTACTTGCGTTAAATGCTTCTGTAGAGGCTGCACGGGCGGGCGAACAGGGAAGAGGGTTTGCGGTTGTTGCTACTGAGGTAAGAAATCTTGCTCAGCGTAGTGCATCAGCAGCAAAAGAGATTAAAGATTTAATTCAAGATAGTGTTGGAAAGGTGAGAGTAGGCTCAGATTTAGTCGAAAAATCAGGTAGCACTCTAGATGAGATTGTTGATGGAGTTGAAAAAGTTGGAGATATGATAGCTGAGATAGCTGCAGCTAGCCAACAGCAAACTGCAGGAATATCCCAGGTAAATCAAGCAATCGGCAATATGGATAATATTACTCAACAAAATGCCGCTCTTGCGGAAGAGGCATCTGCAAACAGCGAGAATCTTAATTCTCAAGCACTTGCCATGAAGGAGCAGGTATCATTTTTTAAGAATGGAAATATTTCTCAACAACCATTAACAACTTCTGAGAATAATACTCATCGAATCATGATTAATAAAGATGATGATCTAATCCAAAGGGTTACTTCCAAAGTCGATGAGCAGCCGAGTAATGTACTAAATAGCGCTGCTTCAACTATAAACCCAAAAATTGAATCGGCATTAGCAACAGAGACAGATCTTTGCGCTTTTTTAGTTGAAAATTTTGAAGAAAACGATGCAGGCGAGTGGGAAAAGTTTTAGAGGCCTTAACTTAACCACTAAAAAGCAGACATTCAATAATTGCGCTTGAAATTTCAAACTAGCTGCTTAAAACATACTGTTTGTGTAGGCAATTGATTTATTTTAGACTATAGTTTAAATACATTTAAACACAGCTTACTAGCTAAAAAACCTAACGGGTATCATAGAATGGAGCGTGCGGGATGAAATGGAATGACATCAAGGTTGGGAAAAAGATAATCATTGGGATTGGAAGTGTACTAGTCCTATTGGTAGTGCTTGGAGTTTTCTCTGTGAAAGGGATTGGAGAGATCGTATTTAATGGTAAAGAAGTTGCCTATGGGAATAACTTAGCTCGAATGGTTACAGAGAAGGAGATTGACCATCTCAATTGGGCAGCTGCATTGAGTAAATTTCTCAATGATAAGACTGAAAATGAGCTGGAGTTACAGAAAAACCATAAATTATGTGCTTTTGGTAAATGGCTTTATGGTGATGACCGCAAATTAGCTGAAACAAAGGTTCCAGCTTTAAAATCATTGTTTAAATCAATTGAGGAACCACACAAACATCTACATGAATCAGCAACCTCGATTGATAGGGCTTTTGTCAGGGCTGATCATAGCCTGCCAGAACTTTTTGCACGGATGGAGCTTGCTCACGTTAATTGGGCAGAAACTGCATTACGCCAGATTAACTCAGGCTATAAAAAGCTTGAAGTTCAACTGAATGATCATAAATGTGGCTTTGGAAAGTTTATTTATGGTGAAGAAGGTAAACAACTTGGTGCTGAGCACGCAAAAATTGGCTCCTTTCTTGAAAGGATAAAAGACCCTCATAACAAGCTTCATAATTCAGCAAAAAAAATATCTGAACTATTATCACAGGGAAATAAACAGCAGGCCCTACAATACTATCTTGATAATTCAGTCGTACATCTTACTCAAGTCAGGTCAATCTTAATGCAGATGGCAAATATTGCAGTAGCTGATATTAATAATGAGAAAGTAGCTTTAGATATTTATCAGAATAATACCTTACCTGCTTTGGAGAATGTAAGAGCTAAACTTGCTCAAATTAAGGTGGTTGCAGGTGAAAATATCATGTCAGAAGAAGTGATGATAGCAGCCGGATATAGCACCCAAGTTTTCGTCCTTATTATTAGTATTTGTGCCTTGGTCATTGGAGTAGTAATGGCTTTCTTTATATCAAAAGCTATTACTGGCCCGATTAATAAACTTATGAATTCAATATTGCAGATTGAAAGAACTGCTGATTTTAATGAAAGGTGTGGAATAGATTCCAAAGATGAAATTGGTCTCGTAAGTAAAGCATTTGATAGCTTGGTTATTTCCATGCAGAGTGTCATTGTTGCTTCAAATCGTTCTATGTCAAAGGTAGCAGCTGGCGATTTTTCACAAAGAATAGACGTAGAAGCAGTTGGTGATCTTCAGTTGCTGAAAGCTGGAATAAATACAACAGTTGATAATATAAATAATACTTTTGTAACACTTAATGATGTTATGCAAGCCCTATCGCAAGCCAATTATTCACGCCGTATAGATATGTCGGAACTTGAGGGTGAGTATAAGGGGGTTGTCAATACTGGTTTAGAATCAATGAATAATTCTGGAGCAGCGATTACAGCCATTAACTCAGTGATGTCAACAGTTGCCAGCGGCGAATTTGATAAGCGAATATCCATAGCTCTACCTGGTGATCTTGGTGTATTAAAAGATAATATCAATGAATCATTGAAAGTAGTTGAGAATGGAATTGTAGATACAACACGAATTACTGTTGCCTTATCCAAAGGAGATCTTAAGCAGCGCGTAGAAGCAGATCACCCAGGACAGTTTGGGGTGTTGAAAAATGCATTAAATGAGACGATGGATAATCTTCGTGAGGTGGTAAGTAGTATTTCTTCAGCATCAAATGTTGTTCAATCTGCTTCAAATGAGATTGCTGATGGTAATGCGGATATGTCAAAACGGACTGAGGAGCAAGCATCATCATTGGAAGAAACTGCCTCTAGCATGGAAGAACTAACAAGTACCGTACAACAAAATGCTGAAAATGCAGATCAGGCGAACCAGCTTTCAAAAGGGGCTGCTAAGACAGCTGATCAAGGTGGCTCAATCGTCAAAGATGCAGTTTCTGCAATGGATGCGATTAGCACTAGTAGCAATCGAATAGTTGACATAATAGGTGTCATTGATGAAATCGCCTTCCAAACAAATTTATTGGCGCTCAATGCTTCTGTAGAGGCTGCTAGAGCAGGAGAGCAGGGCAGAGGTTTTGCAGTTGTTGCCACAGAAGTGAGAAACCTTGCACAACGTAGTGCAACTGCAGCAAAAGAGATAAAAGATTTAATTCAAGATAGCGTCGGTAAAGTTAAAATTGGATCAGATCTTGTAGAGAAATCAGGTGAAACCTTGGGTGAAATTGTTCAAGGGGTTAAAAAAGTTGGCGATATGATTGCCGAAATTGCTGCTGCTAGTCAAGAGCAAACGGTAGGTATAGCTCAAATCAACCAGGCCATTACAAATATGGATGATATTACCCAGCGTAATGCAGCCCTTGCAGAGGAAGCCTCAGCTAATAGTGAAAACCTCAATTCACAGGCTACTAAGATGAATAAGCAAGTTCAGTTCTTTGATTTGGGTCAAACGCATCAACAGTTAGCAAGAAAAAACAAGAATGAATACGGAGAACAAGCGTCGCATAATATTCAGTTATCAAAGGATAGTGGGTTAATGCAACGGGTACACTCAGAAGTTGAAGAGAAGCTTAAAGCAGCAGCTCCAGTTTTGCAGGACGGTTTGGCGGTTTCTGTAAGCAAACCTAGTGGTCAAAGTGAATTGGATGAGTTTTGATGATCCTGTAATTAAATCTTTATCTATAAATTATGTATATTACCCGGCTGTGCCGGGTAATTACTTTTCTGGTAGTTAATATGAAGCAATTATATAGTTGCTATCACTGCTGTCCGGAGAAATTTAAAAGTAAAAACAAGATGACAGAGCGTAGCAGAAGTCTCATTGTTTTTACCCACAAATTCTTCTGAAGAGCCATTTTTCTTAACCCTTCGGCTTTAGTTTATCTTGAGCGTAGCCGAAAGGCTCATAGATCTTGGAAATTAAGTCTAAAATCAACAACCACCTTCCCAAATCATGCTCAGCATTACTTTCCAACAATTAGTAATATTTTACCGGACAGTAATGAATTGCTATAGATCTTTCACCCGTTTCTCAAAGTGAGGACTGTCGCCCCATTCATTAAATCCAATAGTTTCACCTACTGATTTAACTCTGTTACCTAGACATGCTTTGCACATGGTTGAGTTTTCATCCATGCATGGTTTGTCATCATATAATTGGTATTTTTCACGATATTTAGTATCGGTTACATTAGGCATGATGATGTTGGCACCCGCTTGAAGCCCCATTTCTCTACCAGAGTGGTGTAAAGCTTGTAGTGCAGTGGTCGACGCTATGTTTACATCTTTTAGATATATTCTTACGGCAGCAATCATTTTTAGACTTAACTCTAGCTGCTTATCTTTAATTGCAGCAAAGTTAGAAATACTATCGGCCATGGGTGTTTCATGATGGGGTATAAATGGCCCCATGCCAATCATGTCAATGTCATTATCTTTAAAGAAGATTATGTCATTAGCTAAATCTTCAATCGTTTGATTTGGAAGGCCAATCATCACGCCTGTTCCTGTCTGATAGCCAAGCTTCTTAAGAGTTCCGATGCATTCTATTCTAGTATTAAAAGAGTGATCTTCAGGGTGAATAGTTTGATATAAAGATGGATTTGTAGTCTCGATTCGCAGTAAATATCTGTGTCCACCTGCGGCATACCAGCGTGATAATGTTTCCTCTGATTGCTCTCCAAGAGATAAAGTGACCCCGAGCTCATTATTAGTTTCTTTTTTTATGATCGTTAAAATGTCTTCAATAAAGTCAGTAAAGTTGCCATCATTTCGTTCACCACTTTGCAGAACAATAGAACCATAACCAGCATTATGTGCCCATTTAGCAGCGGTTATCACTTCATCTTTTTCCATGGTAAAACGGTCAACTGATGTATTACTTTTGCGGATTCCGCAATAAAAGCAGTCTTTTGAGCAGAGGTTGCTGAACTCAATGATTCCTCTAAAGAACACTTTATTACCAACGTTCTGAGATTTAACCTCATAAGCTTTTTTGTACAATAGCTCTATATCGCTCTTATCTTCAAGTGAAAGAAAGTCAATTAAATCAGATTTGGTGATGTTATCTTTATTTAGTTGCCGAATTAACTTGCTCATAGCGATACCGTAAGTGATTTGAATGTGTCTGATAATACCAGATATTCGCTCATATGAGCTATCTGATAACTTAAAACTATAAGAGTTAATTGAAGTTTGTTTCTCATAAACTTAGAGCGGCACACTTTATGGTTTTTTGGATATCATTCTTGCCATATAAAGCATAAATATAATAATTTTGAGCTTGATTGCTTCGTTATTTAGCTTTTAATATCTTTGTTTTAACTATGTTAATAGATCTAAAAGGTAGGTTATCGCTACTTTAGGCTTTACTTATAGAGCTCAATTGCTATACTTGTCCAAACAGTTAACTATATGGGTTTGGGAGAGCTTGTTTTTTGTTAGTGCAGTCGTAAGGCTGTGTTGCAATTACAGTTAATCCATTAGTTATTCGGCAAATCGGAGTTGCATTCCTTAAGTACTAGTTAAGTGGTGGGTATGCAGGATTCAAAAATAAAAAAAATTGATGGGTCTGTGTTTTCTCTTAAAAAAATTAAAGAAGACATAGCAAATTTTTATAATATTACTTTAACAAGGCACGAAGCAAAGCGCCTAGATGGACTAAATGTAAGAATCGAACGAAGTGATTATAAAGTCACAAAATTTTACTCGTTTAAAGAATTCTCGACAGTTGATGAAGCTGTTAGAGCTGCTATCTTATGTCGAAATGAACACTACAAAAAGGCCGGGTACCCAAGTTTCTTGTGTCGCAGCTTAATTTCTGAGCTGAAAACATGCGACATTAGTGATACTGGTTGGTCAGGCATTAGAGTGCGTGAAAAAAGAGATACTAGAAGAAATACTTCTCGAAAGCATGTTTCATTCTCTTGTCCTATACCTAAGAGTGGGAAAATAACTACTAAAGATATATCTCTAATGAAGCATGGGGATATATTAGAACAGGCAATTCATGAAGCAGTAGGAATTAAGCGTGATAGCACAAATATGTATAACGCTATTGTTCCTGTTTTTAATGATCTTATGACTAAGTCAGTTATGGCTGCATGTTTAACAGAGTTCAGGACATTAAATCCAACCCTACAGTTTATGAAAACAAACGCAGAGCGTATGTGGGAGCAGGCTTATAAGATGGTACACGATTAGATATTATAAGCTGAGTTGAAATTGTTTATTCTTCAAAAAGTTGGTGATCAGGGAATCCTGAAGATTTATATATATCACCAGTTTGATCAATTATTAAAACATCGATATTTGCTGATCTCTCACTGAGACTGATTGCTCTTTCAATGCCAATAACAAACATTGCTGTTGAAAGGGCATCTGTAACCATAGGGTCTGTTCCAATAACGGTTACACTTTGAATACCTTGTGCAGACTTTCCTGTATCTGGATTTATAATGTGATGTACTTTTCCACCATTACTTTCAAAAAATCTTTCGTAATCACCTGATGTCGATATAGCTTTATTAGTAAGAGGAAATGAATAAACAGCTCTTAATTTACCCCTTGGTGCTTTTATCCCCGTTTTCCATTTCGATCCGTTTTTCAACCCTATAACCATGGAATCACCACCAGCTGTAACTAACGCATTTTTGATCCCATGTGATTTTAGTATCTCTATACTTTGCTTAACAGCATATCCCTTCGCAAAGCCTCCAAAACTAATTTGCGTTTTTGGGTGACTTAGTTTTACGCTATTTTTATTTAAAATAATATTTTTATAATTGACGCCACTAAAACCACTATTGAACTGTTTTGTATTTGGTGCCGTTTTTGTTCTGAAATCATATAAGTGACCAACAGATGCAAATGTGATGTCAAAGGCTCCATCAGTTAATGTCGAAATTTCTAGTGAGAAACTGATGAGTTCTTTCATCTCATCAGAGATCAGAATATCTTCTATATGCCCATTGCGATTGATGCGTGAGATTTCACTTGTTTCTTTGAACGGACTGAATTTTGATTCAATTCTAGAAAACTCTGCGATTACATCATCTATCGCTTTTTGGCGAATTTTTTCATCTTTATGATCAACTTGGACTCTTACGGTGGTTCCAAGTAGTTTTAATTCTTTGTTCTGCCAGTGCTGCTGGTTACTCTTTGAGCAAGAGGAGATGATAGCGCAACATAATATGAGTATAGATACCGAAAAAAGATTAATGCCAAATGGAATAAATCGGATTCTGTTAATAAAGTGATTGGTAATTCTAGCTTGATCTTTTATCATATTATTCAATTATAGGGCTATATCTGTTCTGACGGACAAGTATTATGCCACAATCCCAATTAGAGATGAGATAACAATGAGTAAAAAGAATACCTCAAATGATGCACAACTTACCTTTACTGTCTTACCAGTTGGGGTGCTGCAATGTAATTGTACTATCGTTGCTGATAAGGGCTCAAAAAAAGCTATTGTATTTGATCCAGGTGGTGCTGTTGACCAAATTTTAAAAGTTGTTAAAGAGATGGGGGCAGAAGAGGTTGTCGGTATATATTGCACTCATGGACATGCTGACCACATTATGGGTGTTGGTGATCTAAAAGAAAAAACTGGTGCAACCGTATATTTATGTGAAATGGATCTTAAACTTTGGGATGATATCGAGGGGCAATGTAATAAGTTTGGGCTTCCTTGCAACCACAAAAATCTACAGCCAGATGTGTTTTTGCAAGAGGGCGATGAAACTTGTATTGGTAATGGAAAAGTTATCCATACACCTGGCCACTCACCAGGCTCTGTAAGTTTTCATTTTTCCAAAGAAAATGTGATAATTGTTGGGGATGTGCTCTTCAGGCATAGTATTGGTAGAACCGATCTATGGGGTGGAGATTCAAGTACACTTTTTAAGTCTATTCGTGAAAAAATTTATACTCTTGATCAAAAAACCGCCGTAGTTACAGGGCATGGCCCTGCTACTTCAGTAGGTGATGAACTTAATGGAAACCCATTCGTTTAGATCTATCAAATAATTAGCATAAAAGCAGGTGGATTTATTCCACCTTTTTTTATGCGTGTATATATTGTTACAGGCTACAAAAATAATTAAAGATTGCTAAGTAAGTAAATGTTTATTAAGGTAAGTGAATGCTTACTTACTTAAGAGAATGTTTTGACATGGGTAGACCTCCTGAAAAAAAGAAGCAAATTGAATCTGCAGCAATCAAGTTATTTGCAAATCAAGGTTTTGCAAGTACTTCAATTAAGGATATAGCCATTGAAGCTGGTGTAACAGATGGAGCTTTATATCGGCATTATAAAAGTAAAAATGAAATGGGTTGGGTTTTGTTTTCTCAAGAAGTTGAAAAATTCAGTACTGGTCTACAGGAAATTTTTAAAGAGGTTGACCCAGGTAATAGCCTCCAAGCGCTTAAAACCGGGATTAAATATACTTATGAATATTATGATAAGTATCCAATCGAGTTTCGTTTTATTTTAGTTAATCAGCACACTTTCCCACAAGGCAAATTACTAGATAAACAGAGCAATCCAATGGATTTAGTTATTCAGGCAGTTGCTCATGGTACTGGCCACCTTGAAAATTTCGACTATATTTCATCAATGATTTGGGGAGCCTTAGTAAACCCTCTCGTAATGCATCAATATGGGAGGTTAGAAAAAAAACCAATTGAGTGCGTTGATTTGGTAGTCGAAAAATGTAGCGCGATATTGGCAAGTTGATCATGGAATACACAGTTGCAGAAGTAGAATCTATAAGGGTGGGGCGAAGTAAATTTATAGCGTTAGCGATGTCCTATTTTATTGGTGTGTTTAATGATAATTTCTTTAAACAAACTGCTTTAGTATTAGCTGTAGTAGCTGGAAAAAGTGATCTACAGGGAACGGCTACAATATTATTTGCTTTACCTTTTATTCTCTTCTCTTCCTATGCAGGTTGGTTTGCAGATAGATTTCCTAAAAAAAATGTTGTCATAATCTCAAAATTTATTGAGCTTATTGCCATGATAATTGGTGCCTATGGACTTATTACGATGTCCTGGGGGTTTATTGTTGGGATGATATTCATAATGGGTCTTCAATCAATTTTCTTTGGCCCTGCCATCAATGGATCTATTCCTGAGCTCTATCCAGATTCCTATGTGCTTCGAGCAAATGCAATTGTTAAATTTGCCACGACTATCGCGATATTATTCGGGATAGCATGTGCTGGTGTTGCCCTTGATCAGCAATGGTTTAATACCGAAATACCATTTGGAATTATACTTGTGAGTTGTGCAGTTATTACCCTTTCAGTTGTAGGGTTAGTGTCAAGCTTTGCAATTGTAAAATGTGAAGGTAGTAGGGCGATAGTTAAATTTCCATGGACAGGGCCTTTCGATTCACTTAAAGATGTCATTAGTTATAGTAAAATCAAAGATCTAAGTCTTGCTCTATGGTGTTGCGGCTACTTTTATTTCATATCTTCTTTGGTAGTACTAATCATCAATACGTATGGAATTAAAATTCTTAACCTGTCTAAGACCTCTACCAGTATGCTTTCCGTTGCATTAATGATTGGAGTATCAATTGGTGCATTCTTAGCAGTTAAGATTACAAAAAAAATTTGCTGGACACGTGTTTCACCAATTGCAGCAGTTGCAATGGGTGTTTTCTTAATAACAGGTGCTTTATCAGTTTACTTACCAGAAGGTATAAAGATTCCAGCATTGGCAATTAGCCTGGTTTTTGCTGGCCTTTCATCTGGTGTTTTTTTAATACCAACAATTAGTTTTTTTCAGACATTTCCTGAAAAGGATAAAAAAGGGAAGACAATTGCTGCTTCATATTTCGTGAATTTTGTCGGAATTTTGATTAGTGGGCAGTTATATATGTTTTTAGATTCCATTTTTCCTGCAAATATAAGTATGGGAATTGCTGGTGTATTAACAGTATTGTTGTCGTATGTGATTTTTAAAAGAGATCGTATACAACAGCTGTTAATCACTACACCTAAGCAGGAGGATGGGCGTGATTAACTGGATTTTCACTAAAGTATTAAGGATTTTATTACAAACAAGGTACAAAATAACTGTACAAGGTTTAGATGAAATTAATGCAGAGCATTCGATTTTGTTTTTACCAAATCATGTCTCTCTATCTGACCCAATATTGATGACAAGTATTTTGTATCCAAAATTTCACCCTCGTCCAATGGCAGATATGGAGCGGGTTCATTTACCAATTGTTAAACAGCTAGTTGGGTTGGTAAATCCAATTTTTCTACCTGATATGAATACATCTCCTCGTTCAGCTAAAAATATCGTTGTAGATGCTCTTGATGAAGCAGCAGCTGGGCTTATAAAAGGTGATAACATACTGCTGTATCCTTCAGGCGCACTGTGCAAAACAACAAAAGAAAAGATAGGTGGAAGAAGCGGGGTAAGATATCTTTTAGATAAGGCTCCAGATACTACAGTTGTAACTATTAGAATTAGCGGCCTATGGGGTAGCAGTTCAAGCTGGGCATCAGGTAAGCGCCCTGAAATATTTAGCTCTCTCAAGATAATTTTAGCTGCGTTGATAACTAACTTATTTGTCTTTATTCCTAAAAGGGACATTTTAGTAGAAGTTAAATCTCATTCCGCAACCCTAAACAATATGACTAAAATAGAGATTAATAATTTTCTCGAAAAGATTTATAACAATCGCCAAGAGCCAGAATGTTTTGTTCCGTACCACAAATTTTTAAAACCAAAAAAGATTGAACCATTTTCAGAGAAAATACTACTAACTGGTTCAATCACAAATACGGTTCCCCCCGAAATAATTAACCAGGTTATAAGTCAATTAAGGTTATTAACTGGAATTAATAATATTGATTATAGAGCCAACCTTTCAAGTGATCTTGGGGTTGATAGCTTAACAATGATCGATTTAGCAACTTGGATAGAAACAGAATTTGGAATTGCAATAGAAAATACATTAGTTCTTGATACTGTTGAGAATTGTATTTTAGCAGCAGCTGGACAAATTAGATCTGAAATAGGGTTTAATCCAAAGCCTGCTGAAGCTGGCTGGTTTAAAATAGTGAAGGATGAAACTCTTGAAATGCCTAAGGGTAATAATATTGGTGATGTATTTCTGCAGCAGTTATTAGACACACCAGATAAAGTTATTTTAGCAGACCAAATTTCAGGAGTTAAAACTTACCGAGATATAGCAACCGCAATTTTTGTTCTTGCACCTGAATTTAAAAAAATTAAATCTGAATGTGTTGGCATTATGTTACCAGCTTCAAATACGGCAGCTATTGTTTATTTTGCATTAATGTTTGCAGGAAAGATTCCAGTTCAGCTTAACTGGACGGTAGGGGTAAAGGGTCTCTCCCATTCTATTAATGCATTGGATATTGCAGAGGTAATTACCGCATCACCATTAATTAACAAGCTTGAAGATCAGGGATTCGACTTCGTCAATATTGAGCAAAAATTTCTCAAACTGGATTTGTTGGCAGGCGATGTAAAAATCACTAAAAAGATATCAGCTAAAGCAAAATCTTATTTCTCTTTATCTACTCTTAAATCATGGACATTTTCTATAAGCGATACAGCAGTAGTGTTATTTACTAGCGGTTCTGAAGCGATACCTAAGGCTGTGCCTTTAAGTCACAAAAATATCCTCGCAAATGTGAATGATGCTAAGGATATTGGTAGTTTCAGAACAACTGATAAACTTATAGGAATTTTACCACCATTTCATTCTTTCGGTTTTACTGGTACCACGATACTTCCAGTTTTGCTTGGAATGCCTGTTGTTTATCATGCAAACCCCACTGAAGGGAGCATTATAAATAGATTAATTGGTGAGTATCATGTAACTGTATTGGTTGGTACACCAACTTTTGTCACTGGCATATTAAATGGTGGAGAAAAAAACAATTTAACTTCCTTACGCTTTATAATAACTGGAGCTGAAAAGTGCCAGGATTATCTTTTTGAACAACTAAAGGCGGTTTGTCCTGATGCTTGTATCTGTGAAGGTTATGGCATTACAGAATGTTCTCCAATTATTAGTGCTAATAAACCTAATGACTGCAAACAGGGGTCAATTGGAAGAATTATTAGCTCTATGGATTATAAAATCGTCGATCCAGATACATTAGTTGATACAGAGCGGGGTAATAGGGGAAAATTATTAGTTTCTGGTCCTAGCGTCTTTGATGGTTATTTGAAATTTGATGGTGAATCACCGTTCACCAAAATTGCAGGGCAGCAGTGGTACGATACAAAGGATCTTGTCGTTGAAGACCACGATGGCTTTATAACCTTTTTAGGTAGACTTAAGAGGTTTATAAAAGTGGGTGGAGAGATGATCTCTTTGCCTGCTATCGAAGAGGTATTTGATTATTTAAATCAAGATGAGCAAAAGACAGTTGCTGTTGATGCGATTGATAGTTCACGAGCACAGATCATTGTTCTATTCACTACCGATAAGGGTATTACCAGGGAACAGGTAAATGTAATAATAAAGCAGAGCGGGCTATCTGCTTTACACAATATCCGTAAAATTCATTATCTTGATGAGATACCATTGCTTGGTACAGGGAAAATTAATTATGTGGAGCTTAGATCACTAGTCGAATGATATTTTATTGATTTGCAGATATGGGTAGGAAAACAGGTGATGAAAAAAGGCGATACTTGAATAAGTATCGCCTTTATAGATTAAGAATCGTCTATATAAATTAAACGTTAACTTTATCTTTAAATGCTTTACCAGCAGAGAATTTTGGCAGTGTAGCTGCTGCGATATCAATCTCAGCACCGGTGCTAGGATTGCGACCTTTACGAGCTGCACGTTGGCTCTGAGAGAATTTACCAAAACCGATTATATTAACTTCATCGCCTTTAGCTACTGAATCAGTGATTGTTTCCAAAGTTGCTGCAATAACTTCTGCTACTGCTTTTTTTGTAAGACCTTCAGTTCTTTCTAGCACTTCTTGGATAAGATCAGCCTTACTCAATACATTCTTGGACATGTAGTAAACTCCTTTTTTATGATTTGTATTACCTGTGTGTTAGTAAATATAAACCTAAATAAATAATACACAAGTACCTAAAGTGTCGTTAAATTAATAAGATACATTTATTGTCTATTGTATTTCCATGAAATAAAAGGGTTTTCTTGGTTTTCTTTGGGTGCCGCAAAAATGTAAAAAAATTCTATTAAGTTATTTAACAGGAAAAGAAATGCCCGATTTTGAAGCAAAATAGCCATACAGGCTAGTATTCAGCCATTATGTGAATTGTTAGCCGTTATTGGTGATTATTATTAAATATGAGATCTAGTTATTGGAGATTATTTTAATTCTACCTGATACTTAATTTTACTATGACTATCGTAAGTGGTTTGCATGGTAAATAGAAAAGAAAAAAAAGTTAACTATCTGATGGGGTTTGTATCGGCTGGATTTATATTGTTCTTAGTTAGTGTAGTCGTGGGGATTATGTATACCAGCTTTTCTCTGGGATCTATTGAAAATTCAGTAACTATGAGCATCCCAAAACATGCTGAAGATGCAAAAAGAATGCTGAGTAGTGTTCTTGTAAATTCACAATGTAATTATAGAGGGCATAAAAAGAGGGACTTTATAATTTGCAATAAAGATGGGTTTAGAAGATCAAAAGTTAGCTATTGGGAGTACTCTTCAGGCCTTTGGGAGGCTAGAAAACTCAGAAATCCTTTTCGGAAGAAAATCAGTAGCTATGATAATGGTTTAACTCAGAAAAAGGATGAATACATTACATTCAGGATTCATCCTATTGATGAAAAAGCCATGTCTTTAACAAAGTATTTACTTGACCCAACATTAATAGGCCAACCTCTTGGTGGAGTGGATGTGACTTCTGTTATAAGAGGAAAATACTAAGCTATTTATGCTGAGGAATGAGTAGTGTAATGGATTAGCCTTAGAATGATCATCAGACTATTTATCATAAGTGTAATAACAAATTTTAAACTCTTTTATCCAATTTAGATCATCCATTTTTGCAAATAAATTTTCTGTTCCATTCATCTCTAGTGGGAGAATAAGCTCTAAGATCACATGTTTATCTGAGTAATGGATATTTATCTGCTTTATGAAGTTAAAATCATACTTATTTAACCAGCGATCTTGCAGGATAGATATAATCTCTGACCTAAGCGGTAACATGGTTTCATCTGAATAAAGGTCTTTATCTTCATCCTCTTCCGGGTCGACATGAACGGTTACATCGATTAACTCCTCTATTTGAGTAAGTAATCGATGGGTGACGCAATCTCCTATCTGGTGTCCTTCAGACACACTTATATAGGGTTCTACCTGGATGTGAAGGTCGAGTAGAATATTGGCTCCAGCTTTGCGACAGCGCAGTTTATGTACATCTTTGATTTCAGTTATCTCAGAAATAATGATTTCAATTTTGTCGATGAAATCTTGCGAAGGCGCTGTATCAACAAGCTCTTGAATATTATTCCAGGCTAAATCCCATCCAACTTTAGCAATCATTACCGCAACAACAATAGCGGCAACAGGATCAAGCCAGTTATATCCAGCATAAGCACCGATAAGACCAATCATCACAACGATAGAAGAAAGGGAATCAGTTCTATGGTGCCAGGCATTAGCCTTTAGAATTGATGAGTTAGTGCATGTGGCAACTTTCATTGTGTACCTAAAGAGCCACTCTTTGCTTACTATCGAAAATATTGCAATGAAGATAGCACTCCAGCCAGGAGTTGTTAATTGATCGCTGAATACTCGCTCAGCGCTGTTATATGCGATACCTCCGGCTACAGCAATTAAAAAAGCGCCGATAACCATCGCACCGATAGTTTCAAACCTTTGGTGTCCATATGGATGCTCTTTATCTGGCTCATCATCTGAAAATTTAGTGACAACAATGACCAGTATATCTGTAATAAGGTCAGAGAATGAATGCACACCATCAATCAAAAGCGCCTGAGAGTTACTAAAAAAGCCAAAAATTATTTTAAATAGAGCTAGGATTACATTGGCGATAGCGCCAATCACAGTGGTTTTTTGTAGGGTTCTAATTTTTTCGGACTTGTCCTGCATGGCTGTTATCTTTATATTGGTCTAGTTAAACATCTATCAGAATATAATAGTGGAATAGTTTTAGTGAGTCGAATAATTGGCGAGGAATTAATGGTACATCCGGCATTCAAATTAGTTAGAACAGAAAATATAAATTCTTTAAATATTGAGGTGCAAGAATATGAGCATCTTTCAACTGGAGCTAAACACTATCATTTAGCCAGTGACAACTGTGAAAATGCTTTCATGGTTGCACTTAGAACCGTTCCAACAGACTCAACAGGTGTGGCACATATTTTAGAGCATACAGCTCTTTGTGGCAGTGAAAAGTTTCCTGTTAGAGACCCATTTTTCATGATGCTACGCCGTTCATTAAATACCTATATGAATGCTGTAACCAGTAGTGATTGGACAGCTTATCCATTCGCAACCCAGTGCAAAAAAGACTTCAATAATCTACTTGATGTTTATCTAGATGCTGTTTTTTTCAGTAGATTGGATCAATTAGATTTTGCACAAGAGGGGTGGAGGTATGAATTTAGCGAGGCAGACAACCCTAAGTCTCAATTAGAGTACAAAGGAGTCGTATTTAATGAGATGAAAGGGGCTATGAGCTCCCCTGTGTCAGTTGCATGGCAAGCATTGAGCAAACACGTATTTCCTACTGCTACGTATCATTATAACAGCGGGGGAGAACCTGAAAATATTACTGATTTAAGTTACGAACAGCTCCAGCAATTTTATCAAAAACATTACCATCCAAGTAATGCAATTTTTCTTACCTTTGGTAATATCCCTGCACAAGAGCATCAAGAAAACTTTGAGACTAAAGTGCTGCAAAAATTCTCAAGACTAGAAGAAAAAGTTTCTATCGATAAAGAAACAAGGTATTCAGAGCCGCAAACCGTTACAGAATACTTTGCCCCTTCTGATGATAGCCCTAAAGGTCAATTGATATTAGGTTGGTTGCTCGGAGAAAGTTCTGACCTTGATGCATTATTAGAAGCAGAGTTTTTATCAAGCGTTCTATTGGAAAATAGCGCTTCGCCGCTCCGACATCTATTAGAGACAACCGCATTAGCTGATTCTCCTTCGCCAATAACAGGCATTGAAGACAGCAACAAAGAGATGATGTTTATGTGTGGTATTGAAGGAGCAGATATCACATCCATGGATGATTTTGATAGAGAGGTGACTGTATGCCTTCAAAAAATCATAGATGATGGTATTGATCAATCATATTTAGAAGCGATACTTCATCAACTTGAATTTTCCCAAAGAGAGATAGGTGGGGATAGAGAGCCATTCGGTTTACAACTAATTTTCTCAGCTGTATCTACAGCTGTACATTGTGGCGATGTGATAAGTGTTTTAAATCTTGATCCAGCTATTGAGAAACTGCGTGAGAAAATAAAAGATAAAAATTATATCTCACAGCTGATAAATAAGTTACTGCTTGATAACCAGCATAAAATCAGGCTAATTATGCAGCCTGATAATGAATATAATTTAAAAAAACAAAAGGATGAAACTGACAAGCTGAGTGCTGTCAAATCAAATCTAACTGATATTGAGAAGAACAATATCGTAGACAGAGCATCTGCTTTGATCGAACGTCAAAAGGAGATGGGAGATGAATCCCTACTTCCTAAAGTTACAAAAGATGACATTCCTAATGAAATAAAATATGCCACTGGTGATAAAGCTAAGATTGCTAACTTAGAAGGCACTATCTACAAAAGTTCTACCAATGGCATTAGTTATAGTCAGATAATCGCAGACGCACCTAAGTTTACTCAGCAACAGTTTGAATATTTACCTTATTTTTGCACTCTTGCATCAGAACTTGGGTGTAATGATCTTGATTATAAAGAGATTCAACACTTACAGACTGCGTACACTGGAAGTATCGGATGTTATACAAGTTTAAGAGCTGATAAGAACGATATAGATATTACTCATGGATATTGCACATTCTCTGGAAAAGCTTTGAACCGTAATTTTGAGAAGTTCTCAAATATGCTCAAAGATTTATATAGTTCTTTGCGATTTGATGAGTTCGATCGCATGACAGATCTAATTTCACAAATACGTTTGCGTAAGGAAAACTCAATAACAAACAATGGCCACGCATATGCGATGCAGGCTGCATCCTCTGGAATATCTCCAATAGCAAGACTTCTTGATTCAATGGGTGGATTAACTTCTATCAAACGAATAAAGAATATTGATGACCAAATTAAAGCCGGCTCTGGTATTGAAGAGTTTGCATCTGTATTAAGCTCAATATCAGACCTTATAAAAACATCAAATAAGAGAATACTTTTAATTGCTGATCAAGATGCATTGAGCCAGAACAGCAAGATTCTTGAGAATATATGGGCAACTGAAACAGGTGCCAGCTCTTCTATCAACAAATTGGATTTAGAAAGTACTGGTTATCAGCGCACAAATAATATCTTTGTTAGCAATACTCAAGTTAATTTCTGCGCCAGGGCATATCCAACAGTTCCGTCTAATCATGAAGATGCTGCTGCTTTAGTTGTTTTAGCAACATTTTTGAAGAATGGCTATTTACATACTGCAATTCGTGAACAGGGTGGTGCTTATGGAGGAGGGGCATCGCAAGATTCAAATATTGGCGCCTTTAAGTTTTATTCCTATAGAGATCCAAGGATACAAGGTACCTTAGACGATTTCGATAAATCCTTAGACTGGTTATATAGTCATAATCATGAGTCTAAACAGCTAGAAGAGGCAATTTTAGGGGTGATTGGAAGTATGGATAAACCATCATCACCATCAGGTGAAGCGAAGAAGTCCTTCTATAATAATTTGTTTGGAATTACTCCTGAAATGCGTCTACAGTTTAGAAAGAACATTCTAGATACAACAATTGAAGAGTTGGTTGAGGTCGCTAAAAAATACCTTATTCCAGAGAATATGAGTAATGCAGTTATTACAAATGCCCAAACATTAAAATCTAATGGTGAAATGGGTATGAGTGTTATAGAGATCTAAAAGGAGTTACATATGAAAACACTAAATAATCATGCGCTTTACTATATGCCGCAATGCCCATTTTGCCAAAAAGTATTAAGAAATAAAGATGAGCTTGGCCAAGATTTTGAGCTGCGCGATATATCAATGAATGATGAATATAAGGAAGAGTTAATCGCTGGCGGTGGTAAAAAAACTGTGCCTTGTATGCAAATAACAGATGGTGAAGAAATTAAATGGATGTACGAGTCTGGAGATATATGTAATTACCTTAAAAACTTATAAGTGGTAGTTGTATTTTCAACTAATTTAAAAGGGCTTTTACAGCCCTTTTAAGCAGTAACCACAGAGTCGATTCTTAAAAGGTTATAAGGATCAACACCAACGACTTCTGGATCAATAATCCCTTTTATTTTTCTATCTGATGTTGGTTCTTCTTCAGATAAATCGACTATTAAATCTTCATTAATAGGTGTCTTTTCTTTGTTGTAGCGAATACTTATAATCGGCTTAAGAGGGTGTTCTTTATTTAGTTCTATTACAACGCCTCTCTCTCCAGATTCTAATTCGATTGCACTACTTATTGGATAAACACCAAGAAGCTTTATTAGCTGTGTAAGAATGCCGGTATCTATATCTCCACGTTGAGCTTGTTTATATAGTTGCTGAAGTGCTGCGTATGGAGTTCGTTGATTATTGCCTTTTATACCATGAGTTAAGCTGTCATAAATATCTACGATAGTTATAAGTTTACCCATATTTGCATATACAGTGTCATCATGGTCTGGTGGTAATTTATGCTGTTCTTCGTATACGTAGTATTCTTTTAAAATATTAACGACCCCTTTAGGAAGGTCTTTTATTTTTTCAATTATAGAGAGACCATACTGGGCATGTAGTTTTGCCAGTCTAAGTTCTTTTTCAGAATATTTTAATGATTTTTCAGGTAAGTAGGTTGGGAGCCTACTCCAACCAATATCATGTAATAGTGCTGAAAGGCCGAGAGCGAATAGATTATCACCATCGAAGTTCATTCGATGCCCAATGGCTGTAACAATTCCTAGAACACTAAAGATATGAGAAATAAATTTCTCACTATTACGATGCATGTGCAAAATAGTTAAAAGGGCTTGGTTGTTCTCGCGAATACTCTGAAAAGTTTTATCAAGAATAGGGGCAAGATCATTAGCTTTAATGTTTCCATCTTCTTGTGAGGCATTATAAAAAGACTCTATTGCAGCTTTAGATTCTTTGAAAACTTTCTCTGCAATTTTTACATCAGCTTTGATATTCTTATATCGCTGTTCAGCTGTATTAACTTTTCTTTTAGGCTGTTGTTTAATGGTTTGGGTGGGTTTGCGGCTTAAATCAATTATTATTCGTTTTATGCCAGACCTTTTAAGTCTTTCGATATCAACAGCGTTTTTTGCGTGAAAGTTACGAAAAAGAACATCTATGGATGTATCAGAGGTAAAAACCTTATGAATAAACATACCAGGGGTAAGCTCGTCTATATGTATCTCTTTAAGCATTTAATAGTCCATTAATAGCAAAGCAGCACAAAGTCGCTCATAACTAATACTTTAGCTTGTGCACTAAGTTAAATTATATCAGCAATTGATCATTTAACTGGGTTTTTATGTAAAAATATCTAGTAGTGTCAACCAAAGATATATAGCTTCGTTATATGAATAGATGTTAGTTAAATTAATGGAGAATAAGATGAAAAGTAAATTTTTAATGGTTTCTGGGGCAGTTTTTTTTCTTGGTATGACCTCAGTCACTTCATTTGCTGAAGAGGTGCAACCACCTGCGTCACGAGGTGAAATGATGTTTTCTAAATTTGATGCAAATGGTGATGGAAAAGTTAGTTATGATGAATATACAGTTGCTAAATCTAAGTTCAATCAAAAAAAACAAAGCAAGCATATGGAGCGAATGGATGTTGATAAAGATGGTTCTATATCAGCTAACGAATTCAGTCATTGGCAGAAAATGATGCAACAACATAAGAAGGTCAAGGAAGGTCTTAAAGGTGGGGGCAAAAAAGGTGGGGGCAAACATCAAAACAATTATGAGAATAATGAGCAGCGCTTTGAAAGGTGTGATCAAAACAAAGATGGGAAAATCGAAAGATCTGAGATGCAGCAAGAGTTTAATAAGAAAGCAGATAAGATCTTTGCAAAAAAAGATAAAAACAATGATGGAGTAATTACTAAGGATGAAATGGGACGAAAAACTCCTGAACAGCGGTTTGCTGAACATGATATTAACGACGATGGAAAGATTGATAAGGCAGAGATGGATAAATTTCGCGATGCGAGATCCAAGCAACATTTTGAAATGAAAGATCAAAATAAAGACGGATACATTGATCAATCTGAATTCGGTAAAAGAAAATGGAAAGGAGGTAGATCGCATAGAGGTAATATGAAATAAACTACATTGTTTTCATCAGTACTTAATACTAGCAAGCAAATTGCCCGTTCTCTACCCCAGAAGGGAACGGGTTATCTTTTTCTACTACTGTAAGATATCCACAACTTCACGGGTATCGTTCATAATTCTAAGGATCTTATTATGAATTCTGATCACTTCTGTAGTTGGATCGCCGGGGAAAATTTTAGGATGTTTTGTAAAGTCGATAGGGGATGAACCCTGATATATATCATAATCTAAGACTTCGCCTCTTCTGATCTTTTTTTGCCACCCAGGAGGTAGTTCTTTACCACGCGCAACCTTTTTCCGCAGCCCAGGAGGGAGTGTCTTTGAATGTTTAGCGTTCTTTTTGTATTTATGTTGTTCTTTTAGATCTTTATTTTCATTGTAGGTATGTTTTTCTTTATTCTTGTACCCACTACCACTTTTATTTCCCTTGGCGGTAACAGTGCATGATAGTGCTATAACCAGAATAAATGGCAAAATTCCTAATAGCGTTCTCATATTTTCATCCTTATATATTTAAAAACCAATAATTAAAATATAGGAGAATAACTCATATTTTCAATTTAATACGTGCATTTAGTACAGCAGCATCAGCATTTGATCAATTGTTTTGTAATGACTGACCAAGAATATATTTTCTATTGTAAGAATGTTAGTAAGGTGTTGTTTGCCTGTTAGATTAGCTTAAACATGTTACTATGCGGTTTCGACGAAATACGTGTAGTATTTTCATTAAAAGTGGTTTTAGTCTAATCGGGGTTTACAATGGGTAAGAGATTTATTTGGAGTTTATTTATCGCAATTACTGTGGTGCTTTCAGCATGCGGTGAAGATAGTAAGGATAAAAGCAGTAATAGCACAGTTGCCGCAAATGAAGTTGTTACAATTAAAAATAACGAAAAGTCTAAGATTGAGATGGCTGATAAAGATGTTTTATCAATTCCCGCCTCTTTGAATAAAAATCTGCCTATTAACACTATGGCTTATTTGCGCATCCCATCCGTTAAAAACACCTTATCCCACAAAGGCACAATATACGATCCAGCTCTTGGTAATAAGGTGATGACAGAACAGCTTCAGGCAATCTACCAACCATTGGTTGAAAAGTTTGTGGGAGTTGCCCAAGGTGCTAATAAGTCTTTGATTGAGTTGTTACTTGCAAATGCAGTTACTCCACTAGAGGTAGCAATATTAAAGCCTTCAGACCCAAGAATGCCTTTTCCCATAGCAGTTTTTAAATTGGGTTTGCAAAATGAATCGTTTGAATCAATTCAGACCAAAATCCAGACATTAGCAACTGAGTTCCCAGTTGTTATTAATAAGCAACCAACTAAAAATGAAATTGGTGAAATTTCTGTAGGTCCAATTGGCCTTTTTGTAGATTTTGACATTAATTCTGGTGAACTTATATTGGTTGGTGGTCATGTAGCCGTTTTAAATCAAGCTAAGTATAAAGAAGTCGTTACTTCGATAACTTCTAACAATCAGCATCCAATGCTTGAGCTAGAAAAAGAGATTGATACAAGTGGTAAAGGTCTGTTTTCTTGGTTCGATTTAAATAAAATATTGAATACTTATAAAAATGTAATGCCCCCAGCGAAGCTAGCTAAACTTGAAGCCGCAGGAATAGATAAAATGGAGTCTATTGCGATTGGTTCTGGTGTTGTTGGAGGAAAAGCAAAGTTCTCAATTATTGCAAAAATGCCTGAGTTAGGCTTTAAACAATATATGTATAAACCGAACAATAGCTATGGTTTTACTACAGCAGGCGTACCTCGTTACGTAGCGTCTTTATCACTTCCAACTACTGAACAAATAGCAAAAACTGAAGCACTTATTAAACAGAACCTACCTCAAGAGCAATTCCAGAATTGGATGATGGTTAAAGGGATGTTTGCTGTGCATACAGGAATTAATTTCGATGATATTTTCACCGCACTAGATTCAGAATTGGTTTCATTTGGTGATGATGCAGGCGACTTTTTAGCTATTAAAGTTAAGGATAAATCTGCCTTCAAAACTATGCTTGATAATTTAGTTAAGAAGTTTCAACTGACATATGAAGTAAGAGATCATAAAGGGCAAAAATATCACCACTTAATTATCCCAAACGTCGATAAACTAAGGCAAAAACAGCTTGAGTCTATGGGCTCTATGGATCCTATGCTAACTAGTTACTTGAATGCATTAAAATTATTAGAAGCTAAAACACATCTATATTGGATTGAATCTGGTGATTACTTAATTGCTGCCAATATCCCTCAACTTCTTATGGATAGAGTATCAAATAAAAAAATGGTTAAAGCATCAGATTGGCTATCTAATACTCAAAAAATTGATGCTTCTAGATCTTTAATGCTGTTATCTACTACAGTAGATGATCTGCCTAAAACTTTGTATAAATTTCAATTAGGGCTACTAAATTATCTAAATGATATTACTAATGCACCAGTTGAGTTTGGCATAGCTACAAATAATACAACTGGTGGTGCTTCAACTGTTGTAGCTGACAAAACAGGTTTTGATATTTTTAAATTACCAACTCCTGCCGAGCTTAACCTTCCTGAGCAAGGCACTTACAGCATTCAGTTTGATATTTC
The DNA here is from genome assembly GCA_033852155.1 of Gammaproteobacteria bacterium. Taxonomy (GTDB): domain Bacteria; phylum Pseudomonadota; class Gammaproteobacteria; order QZLD01; family QZLD01; genus QZLE01. The sequence goes on from JAWSVA010000014.1 coordinate 28,580, forward strand.
AGATTCACAAATGGCTTTGAATATAACTTCTGATTTTAGCGCTATTGATGCTGTATTTAATCAAGGTGGTTTAACTGCTGTCGCTATTACAGGCGTACTAGCCGCAGTTGCTATCCCTGCGTATCAGGATTATACAATCAAAGCCAAAGTCCAAGAGGCCTATAGTGAAATCAGGCTTTACACATATAGCATCGATGAGCACTATATGACATTTGATAAATTCCCATCGGTTAAGGAGATTTCTCAGCTAGATTTAAAGCCAAAAAGCGAGCTAGGGTATAGTTATTCAATTGCACCAAATACAGGGATAATAACGGGAATTATTGATCCCAAAGGTCTTGGGTATGACATGATCACTCTAAGGCTTATCCCAAAAATATCTGAAGATAAGATAACTTGGAGTTGTCACTCATCAGGAGGAGATGAAAAGTATATTCCAGCTGAGTGCTATTAGTCTCATAGTTACAATGCCATTAAAAATATTGTAATTATCAGTTCATTGCAGGCCAAGCCTGCAATGAACTGATAATTATTTTCTATTATTAAATATAAATCTTTCTAGTTGTTTCCACGCCTTTTTTGCTGCTTTAGCGTTAAAGCCAATCGTGCCAACTACATATTGCTTTTTTTCAGGGTAACCCTCAAAGTCAAATGCATGTCTCGCATTGTCAAAAACTCTAAATTTAACTTCGGAGGAATTTGTTGATTGGTCAATCATCTTTCGGCAATCGCTAAAAGGTGTTACATCGTCAATTCCACCAGATAATACTAGTAGTGGTATATTTGATTGCCATTTTGCTGTTGTACTACAAAGTGGATAATAGGCTATAGCTTTATTAAAAACTTGGGGTGCATAATCCCTGTTAACAGTTTCTAATACGGTCCTTCCTCCAAAAGACCAGCCCAATATATTTATATCATCCTCATCTATAAAATTTTGTTCTCTGAGAAAACCAGCTGCATAGAAAACATCATCAGCTACGCTATTCGCATCTATTCCAAAGCAGTTAACAGCATTACGAGGAGTGAGAAAATTAACAAAAATTACTGCAAAACCTTTAGTGACAAACTTATCTGCCACGTTGTGGTAATGCTTATAGGCAATGTCAGTCCATTTATACCCACTACAACCGGAGATAAAGATAACTGCAGGGAACGGACCATCACCCGCAGGCTTCATTAAGTTAAAATTATCATGCAAAGCTTTGTTGTGTTTAGAAAGCTCGGTTGCAATTGAACTATTACAATAAAAAGTAAATGCAATAGTAATAAAGAATATGTATTTGACTGTTCTCATGTTTAACTCCATATAAGTCAGAATTTTCCATTATCATTTTTAGCCTAATGATAAATATAAGAGTTAAATAGATATAAAGTATAGTGTTATCGTCAAATACAAACTATTGAAAACGTGAATAATAAGGTCATATTTAGTGTTTACGCTATATTTTTAACGTTAATATTCAAAATTAGACTTCTCTCTTAATTCATCTCTGCAATTCAATGTTAAAAATGGTATTATTTTTGGCATTATTTCCCATTTAATGCCTTTGTGAATAACAGTTTTAGAGAAAACCATATGACAGATACAGCAAAAAATACTATCGATGTAAGTGATAGAATTCCTGATTTTTATATTCCACCAGCTCAACCAGAAGTACTTACCGAAGAAGAGCGCCTTTTTTATACGGATAAGATAAAGAAGCAACTTAAAGAGCAGGATGCTGTAATTGTTTCCCATTTTTATACTCACCCTAATCTTCAGCGTTTAGCTGATGAAACTGGTGGATTTGTTGCTGATTCATTAGAGATGGCTCGTTTAGGCAAAGAGCATTCAGCAAAGACGTTAGTTGTTCTTGGGGTTAAGTTTATGGGGGAAACCTCTAAGATACTTAGCCCTGAAAAACGTGTAATCATGCCAGATCTTGATGCATCATGTTCACTTGATATGGGATGCCCTGCTGATTCATTCGCAGATTTTTGTGATGAATACCCTGATAGAACAGTAGTGGTTTATGCAAATACCAGTGCAGCTGTTAAAGCAAAGTCAGACTGGGTTGTCACCTCTAGTATCGCCTTAGACATTGTTAAACACCTACATGATAAAGGTGAGAAGATCGTATGGGGGCCAGATAAGCACTTAGGTTCGTATATTGAGAAGATGACCGGTGTGGATATGATTAAGTGGCAGGGGTCATGCATTGTTCATGAGGAGTTTAAAGCAAATCAGCTGAAAAAGATGATGGACAAAAATCCTGATGCAAAGGTGCTTGTTCATCCTGAATCTCCTATGGCAGTTGTCGAATTAGCTGATGTCGTAGGCTCTACATCTCAATTATTAAAAGCAGTAAAAGACTTAGGTGCTAAAAAATATATCGTGGCAACAGAGAGCGGCATTTTTTATCGTATGCAGCAATCAGTTGAAGGCGTTGAGCTTATTCCTGCACCTTCTACTATAGATGATGGTTTTAAACGTCCATCACATGCTCTTTGCCCTTGGATGGCGATGAATGGTCTTAAGAACCTTTCTGAAGTTCTTGAAACAGGAATAAATGAAATATTTGTACCTGAAGATATTCGTGAAAAGGCGTTTAGACCTATCCAAAGAATGTTGGATTTTTCAGAAAATCTTAATAAGTAGGGTGATGCACTAATGATATTAGTTATAAGAGTTTTTCCTGAAATAATCATGAAGAGCAGATCTGTCCGTAAAAATTTTATCGGGATCTTGCGTAAGAATATACGTGTGGTTTTGCAGCGAATCGAAGAGGGTACCTCTGTAACAGCACACTGGGATAAAATTGAAGTAAATATCCCCGAAGAATCAGAAAAAACTGGTGAGATACTCGAAGCAGTACAAAAGATTCCCGGTATCGATGCTATTCTTGTGGTTGATAAGTTTGAATTTGAAACTAAAGAAGATATCGAAAAACTAGTTGAGCAAAACTGCTGTTCAAGGGTCGAGAATAAAAGTTTTGTAGTTCGGATAAAGCGTAGTGGAAAACATGATTTTAAATCTCTTGATCTTGAGAGGTCTTGTGGTGGGGTTTTATTGCGCAATGTTCCTAGCTGCCATGTGAATTTACATAACCCTGATGAATTGATATCTATGGAGATTAAGGATAATCATGTGTTTCTTATATCCCAGAGGATTAATGGTATTGGTGGTTTTCCACTGGGAACCCAGAGTGATGTAATTTCACTTATATCTGGTGGTTTTGACTCTACTGTTGCAACATATAGCACCATTAGACGAGGGATGAAGACTCATTATCTATTCTTTAGTCTTGGTGGTAAAGCGCATGAGACTGGTGTTAAGCAAGTATCGCAATATATTTGGGAAAGCTATAGTAGTTCGCACAAGGTTAAATTTATAACTGTACCTTTTGAAGAGGTGATTGGTGAAATTTTAGCTAAGGTTCAGAACGCTTATATGGGAGTTGTACTCAAACGGATGATGTTAAGAGCAGCGACCCGGGTGGCAGAGAGAATGGACATTGATGCATTTGTTACTGGTGAGAGTGTAGCTCAGGTTTCAAGTCAAACATTAAGAAATCTAGCAGTGATTGATAGTGTTACTGATAAGTTAGTTCTGCGTCCAATTATCACCATGGATAAGAACGATATCATCGATATTGCCCGTAAGATTGGCACTGAAGATTATGTGAAAAACATTCCTGAATATTGCGGGGTTATATCTGATAAGCCTACAGTTAAGGCCTCGTTTGCTAAGGCCAATGAAGTCGAATCTGGCTTTGATTTCGATATTTTAGAAAATGCATTGGAATCAGCCAAGGTACAGATGATCGATAAGGTGCTGAGTGTAAGTGATTCACAAATCACAAGTGCATCTATCGTATCTATTCCACAAAAAGACCAGATTATAGTTGATCTTAGGCATCCACTTGATGAAGATGATGAGCTTGATTTTCCGAACAATCAAGTTTTAGAAATCCCATTTTTTGCTATTGAAAAACGCTTTAAAGAGCTGGATCAATATAAAGAATATCTATTTTATTGTGATAAGGGAATCATGAGTGAGGTGCATGCATCTAACTTAATTGATGCAGGCTTTAAGAATGTAAAAGTGCTTAGATTTTAGATACATTTTACACTTACTTAATCTACAAAGGGTCGCAATTGCGACCCTTTGCTGTTTTAGACTTTTAAAGTTATTGGCATTTATACCAAGTTTCTGCAGATATTAGAACGTAGGGAGTTGTTAATAAAGGCGACTAGTCAAAATGTTTATTTGTTTGATGGGGCGAAAAGAATATAGATTATCTTAGGTGAAGGCTGGAAACAGGTGTATTGCGAAGAAGATGAAGAAGGGGCGTTTATAAAACGCCCCTGAAAGAAAATATAGAGGGACTAAATCTTCTTAATATTTGATTTCAGACCGCAAATTCTGGCTTTTCTCAAAGTTTGAAGTGTGTCCTTTGGCATTCCAGCTGGTAGGTCAACAGTAGTAAATTCTTCATAGATCTCGATGTGGCCGATATAGCAGCTTTCAATATCCGCTTCATTGGCTATGGCGCCGACTATGTTTCCTGGTTTTACTTTATGCTCATAACCAACGTCTATACGAAAGCGGTCCATCTCAATTTTAGGATAATCTTTAAGTGGGATGGCTGTACCAATATCAGCTTCATCAAAGCTCTTGGAGTTGTTCCTATTAGATTTAGGGCCTCTTTCGCTCCTATCGCCTCGTTCTCTACCTGGTCTATCCTTACCTTTTCTATCCGTATTTCTTTCTTTAGATTGTTTAGGTTTAACCATAGGGATATCTGGTAGGAAAAGATCATCGTTTTTATGGATTATTCTGGCTAGTGCAGCAGCTACATCTAATGGCTCCATACCATTATCATTCATAAACTCTTCAATAACTTTATGATATGGATCACTTTTATCTAATCTAATCTCGGTAGCAATAGAGTCTTTAAAACGAGCAACACGTTGATTATTTATATCAACAATTGATGGCATCTCTAGCTCTGCAATAGGCTTACGAGTTGCTTTTTCAATTTGACGCAGCATGCGTCTTTCACGTGGAGTTATAAATAGAATTGCTTCGCCTGATTTTCCAGCTCTACCTGTACGCCCGATACGATGGATGTAAGATTCAGTGTCGTGAGGAACGTCGTAGTTAATTACATGACTGATACGCTGAACATCCAATCCTCGTGCAGCAACATCTGTCGCTACCACGATGTCAAGTTGACCTTTTTTGAGTTTGTCGATAACTCTTTCACGCATTTTTTGCTGAATATCGCCGTTAAGAGGTTCGCAGGCATGTCCGCGTGCCTCAAGTTTTTCTGCTAATTCAACAGTTGCGGTTTTGGTGCGAACAAAAATAAGAACAGCATCAGTTGGTTCAAACTCAAGTAGTCGAGTTAAGGCTTCAAGTTTATTGTTTTGGTTGGTTGGCCAATAACGCTGACGAATTGTATCTGCCGTTGCAGTTTTAGAAGCTATATTTATCTCTGTAGGAGAGTTCATATAGTTTTTGGCAACCTTGCGAATAACTGCTGGCATGGTGGCCGAAAATAGAGCAACTTGGCGCTCTTTTGGCACGTGGCTCATTATCCATTCAATATCCTCAATGAATCCCATGCGTAACATTTCGTCGGCTTCATCTAAAACTAATTTGGTGATACCTGAAAGTTGCAAAGTTTTTCTTTTGATGTGGTCCATTATCCTACCAGGTGTGCCCACGACAACATGAACGCCGCGTTTAAGGCTTCTTAGTTGGGTGTCATATGACTGTCCGCCATAGATAGGTAGAACATGAAAGCCTTTCATATGCTTTGCGTATTTTTGCAATGCTTCGGAAACTTGAATCGCTAATTCACGTGTTGGGGCAAGCACCAACATTTGTGGGCTACGATTATTAATATCAATTTTAGATAAAAGGGGAAGTGCAAAAGCAGCAGTTTTTCCGGTACCTGTTTGAGCTAATCCAATTATATCTTTCCCATCTAGTAAAACTGGGATGCAGCTAGCTTGGATTGGAGTAGGTTGTTCATAACCAACTTCATCTAGTGATTGTTGGATAGCAGGAAGTAGTCCCATTGATTGGAACGTGATTGGTGTTTCTGACATGAAAGTAAAACCTCTAGTGGTGCGGAAAACAGGCGGTTATATATAAAAACGACTGTGCCGACTAGTTCGAACTTTCATAAAAATATTCTCTATAAAGCGATTTTATATAAGAAAGTAAGGACAATATCTATCCTGCTGCGCGTTCACTTCCTTTTATTGCGCTTTATGAATTATTCGGACTCAATTAAATGTTGCTAATATATTACAGACTTTATAGTAGTTTGTCGAAGTATGAATTATAAAAATTTGAGATTAGAACTTCACCCTGGAAATAAATTCAGGGTGAAAAGGTGCTAAAAACACTGTTGATTTTATTAAATTATTTTCAAAATACTTTCAGGTGGTCGACCAATGGCATAACCTTTTTCTGATGTGACAACAATTGGTCGCTCAATTAACTTTGGGTTTTTAATCATAGCTTCAATAAGTTGATCATCAGTTAAAGATTCATTGTCTAAATTATTCTCTTTGTATTCGGCTTCTTTTTTGCGCATTAGTTCTCTAGGTTCCATTCCTAAGGCTGAAAGAATATCTTTTAATTCTGCAACTAAAGGAGGTGTGTCCAGATATTCAATAATTTGTGGTTCTACGTCATTATCTTTTAACAGTTGAAGAGTTTGACGTGATTTTGAGCAGTGAGGATTATGGTAAATTTTAACTTTCATTTTTAGTCCTACTATAGAGAATAAAATTAAATTGAGAATATTGTATTGATAACATTATGACTAGATATTAGTCAATGCTGTTTGTAATTGAGCAGGTACAGATATAGAGTTGCATCAGTATTTTAACATTTAACTGTCGTAGGCAATCAATATGAGCACAATTATCGATTTATCAAAACCAGTTCAATTTAACTCTGGTGATCCTTTTTTTATGAAGGTAAAGGTTAAGCATAAAAGTCATAAAAAAGCGAAATTGCTGATACGAATTTTAGGGCTGCCATTTAGACTATTCCCTAAAAAATTTACCGGCTGGGCTGATGATTATATTCGTATGGGAGTGCACTCTACAACTCATCTCGATGCTCCGTGGCACTACGCTCCTGAATGCGCAGGTATGCCGGCCAAAACAATAGATGAAATTCCTCTGGACTGGTGTATGGGGGAGGGGATTGTCATTGACATGAAACATAAGGAGGATTTTGAGGAGATCACACGTCAAGATGTTGAAAACTTTATTAGTGAGAATAAATTAAAACTTGATCCAGGTATGATAGTCCTGATTAAAACTGGGCGCGATATACACATGGGAACCCCTGATTTCTATACAAAAGGTACGGGTGTTAGTGTTGATGCTACAGAATGGCTTATCGACAAAGGAATTAAAGTGATGGGGATAGATCAATGGGGCTGGGATCTACCATTGGGTTACCTTATTGGAAAAGCAAAAGCCGATAATAATTCTGAATTATTTTGGCAGTCTCATTTGGTTGGACAAAATAAAGAATACTGTCATATAGAACAATTAACGAACTTAGATAGCCTTCCTCTAAGTGGTTTCAAAGTCATGGCTTTTCCTTTGAAGATAACCGGAGCATCTGCAGGTCCAGCGAGGGTCGTTGCCGTACTAAATTAATCATTAGCCTAATTTATTGCTTTCTGTTATAGAAAGCATTTTATTAGCCGTTATACTTAAATTTAGAAGTAACTTTATTTTCTAGCTTGCAGGTGCATGTAAAAATGGAATCAAATTTAGCTATAAATCTTGCAGATAAAGCGATTTTGATTGTCGATGATATGGCATCAATTAGGCAGTTTTTAAGATCCATCTTGAGAGAGAATGGTTGCAATAAAATACTTGAAGCTTCGAATGGTTTAGAGGCATTAAGTATTGTTAGAAAAAACTATGTAGATATGGTGGTTTCAGATTGGAATATGCCTAAGATGGATGGATTAGAGCTTTTACAAAATATTCGTGATGATGAAAAAATCAAACAAACTCTTTTTTTAATGGTAACTAGTGAGTCTGAAAAAGATAGCGTAGTAACAGCGATTAAATCTACTGTAGATGGCTATATAGTCAAGCCCTTTACTCCAATAACAGTTTCTAAAAAAATTGTAGATACTTTTAAAAAGCAGCGCAGATTTAAATAGTTAACTAATTAGTGGTTAAATAAAAAGGGGATTAATTTAATGTTTTTTTATCCATAAAAGCTAAATGTCTAATTAATAGCATTGCAGGTAATAATTAAATGTCGAGTAACACAGTAATAAATCTTTCTGGAAAAACTATTTTAGTAGTTGAAGATATGATCCCAATGCGTGAGCTTCTTAAATCAATTTTACGTAATAAAGGATGTAATAATGTTTTTGGAGCAGAAGATGGTATTGATGCGCTTAGATATCTTGATAAACACTATATAGATTTAGTTATTTCTGACTGGATAATGCCGAAGATGGATGGCTTTGAATTGCTACAGAATATCAGAGGAAGAGATGAACTTAAAGATATTTTATTTTTAATGGTGACTAATGATTCTGAAAAAGAAAGTGTGGTTAAAGCGATTAAACACAACGTTAATGGGTACATCGTAAAGCCGTTTACACCAGCAGTAGTGTTTGAGCAGCTTGTCGATACTTTCAAAGCCCAAGTTAGATTTAGGCCTGATGATGCACCCGGTAATTTAACTATTGCTGATATAGATATTCATAACTTCTAATTCTTGACAAGATTTCTAAACTTTTATCAATATAAAAAGCGTTTTAAAAGCGCAATTTGTGCGCGCTTTAACAAGTTAAAAAATTATATGTTTGCCATGTGGTATATGGCGAGAAACTTTACTAAGCTTAGTGCATATAATTATAATTATAGATTTAAGTTTTATCTAACTATATTTGCGTAAAGGATTTGATTAATAATGGATGTTAAAAAGAAGATATTAATCGCACCAGCTTTAATGATTGCTTTGATGTTTGGTATCGGCATTCTTAATTATCTTACTTTAGACGAGCAAAAAAATGTTGCTAATACAGAGATTAAGATGCGATTTCATGAGTATGAAGCTGCAAGTGAATTACTAATCAAGTTTAACTCTAATTATCGTCAAATCTATCAAACAATAAGCTATGCAAATTTGTCTGATGGCGCTGATAAAATGGAAACTGGATTTTTTATACTTAAAAGCGATATACGTTTACTTGTAACTGCTCTTAATAACCAAATTAAAACATCTAAAGAAAATAACCATACAGAACGTTTGGAAATGCTTGAAAAGGCTTTAAAACTATTTGATAAATATTCAACTGGTGTTGATGAGGTTGAACAATGGGTTTCAGTTGATATAACCGCAAGCATGAAGGCCCAAGAAGGGCTGAAAAAAACATTTAAAGGTATATCTCGTCTCTTTAATAAAGTTCGCAAGCTTGACCAAAAGATGAATAACAATGCACTTGTTAAATCTGATGAGAGTGCTGGTTCAGCAATGTTGTGGTCACTTATTTTGCCTGTTATAGCTATAATATTATCTCTTATTATTTCTATCTATTTTGCAACTGGAATTACTAAGCAGATTAGAAAAGTAATGGAAATAATAAAGAAAGTTTCTGCAGGCGATCTTACTAAGCGTATCGATATATCAAGCCATGATGAAATTGGGCAACTAGCTGAGAATTTCAATGGTCTAATTGAGGAGCTGCAAACTAAAATTATCGGCCAAGTTGTTCAATCAAGTACCCGCTTAAATCAATCAGCTGATGAAACAAGCCAAGCTAGCCAGGAAACCATGAAGGGCGTAGCCCTACAGCGTGAAGAGACTGAAAACATTAGTGGTGCTATTGGTCAGATGGTAGAAACCTCGCATGAACTTGCATCAAGTGCATCTCAATCTGCAGATGCAGCAAAGAGTGCAGAGATGGAAGTTAGTAAGAATGCTACATCGATGAATGAAACTGTTGAAGCAATTAACGGCGTAGCAGATGAAATTGCTAGTGCAGCCAAAGTTATTCAAGAACTTGGAAAAGATAGCCAAAACGTTGGGGTCGTTCTAGATGTGATTCGCAGCATTGCTGAGCAAACAAACCTTCTTGCGCTTAATGCTGCGATTGAAGCTGCTCGTGCTGGAGACCAAGGGCGTGGTTTTGCAGTTGTTGCTGATGAAGTTAGAGTATTAGCGCAGCGTACTCAACACTCAACAGAAGAGATTCAAGAGATTATTGAGAGACTACAAGATGGTGTTGGCGATGTAGTTAAAGTTATAGAAAATGGACAGGTGCATGTGAATGATTGTGTACATAGTGCAGAAAGTACGCGTGAATCATTAACATCTATCAACACATCAGTAACTACAATTACATGTAATACTGAGACAATGGCAACAATGATTGAAGAGCAACATGCAGTTACTGAAAATATTGGCAAGAGTATCGAAAGTATCTCAGAAAGCAGTGGCAATACAATGTCACTATCAGAAAAGTCATCCTCTGCAAGTTCCCAAATCAAGAGTCTTGCTGATGAACTGCAAAACCTGGTTTCAATGTATAAGGTATAGACTAGGTTTAAATGTTTAATACTGAAAAGCCTGGTGTTTATACCAGGCTTTTTTATATATGATTTCCCCATTTTTAGTTTTATAGAAAATATTTATTCTAAACGCTAACTAGAATGTATTTCCTCTATTTTTTCATTTGTATAAATAATCCCTTTAATAAATTAGGCTTGTGACTTAAAATTGCACAGCATTTTCTCGCCTGATATAAATCAAGCATATATCGAACCACGCTTAAGGAATATATAGTGACAGATGACCTTCCAATAGGAGTCTTTGATTCTGGAGTTGGTGGCTTAACAGTGTTGAATTCAATTCAGCAAATTCTACCAGATGAAGAGCTCTTGTATCTTGGCGATACAGCCAGAGTTCCTTATGGGACAAAAAGCCCAGAGTCCGTTATAAAATATTCTTTACAAGCCGCTCAAGTACTTGTTGATCGTGGAATAAAGCTTCTTGTTGTCGCTTGTAATACTGCCTCATCTGTTGCCATAGATACACTGAGAAAAGAGTTCTATCCAGTTCCAGTACTTGGAGTTGTAGAGCCAGGAGCTATGGCTAGCTGTGAGATATCTAAAACTGGTCGTATTGCTATCATCGGCACAGAAGGAACAGTAAACGGTCAGGCTTATCAAAAAGCGATAAGAAAGCTACGCCCGGATGCGCACATAACATCCAAACCCTGTTCTTTATTTGTTGCCTTAGCAGAAGAGGCTTGGTCTGAAGGTGAGCTTGTTGAGCAGATTATCCATAAATACCTGTCATCATTGATTGATGTTGATGTTAGTGAGAAACCTGATTGCTTAGTTTTAGGCTGTACTCATTTTCCCGTATTAGAAGATGCCATAAAGAAAGTAGTTGGCTTGGGTACAACAGTTGTAGATTCCGCCGCAACAACCGCCCGCATGGTTAAATGTGAATTAGCTAATCACGATATGTTACGCTCTGTACCGGCCTTAAAAGCTCCTTATTTTCTGGTAACAGATGGCCCTGATAGATTTGCGCGTATTGCTCAAACCTTCTTTAAAAACCCTGTCGCAGCTGAAAATATAGAACTAGTTGACATCTAATTAACTACGAATTTGAATTTAGGAGATCGGTTTGAAAGCCATCGCAATTGAAACTGCTACCGAAGCATGCTCTGTCGCCCTGCATATTGATGGAACCACCCATGAGTTACATGAGATAGTTCCAAGGGAGCATACAAAACGTCTTTTACCGATGGCCAAGAAGCTGTTGAGTGAAGCTGAACTAAGCCTAACAGACCTTGATTTTATTGCATTTGGACGAGGTCCTGGCGCATTCACCGGTGTTCGTATAGCAGCAAGTGCTGCCCAAGGGATAGCACTAGGAGCTGGGCTTCCTGTTGTACCAGTTTCTACTCTAGCGGTGTTGGCACAAGGATGCTACCGAAAAACTAACTCATCAATTATTTTGTCATGTATTGACGCTCGTATGAGCGAAGTTTATTGGTCAATATATGGGGCCAACGAGTCAGGAATAGTTGAAATAAAGCAGGATGAGGTAGTTATACCACCAGAACAAGTCCGAGTATTAGTTGATATCAATAATGCAGCAGCCGTTGGTAGTGGCTGGATAACCTATAAAGACGAATTAACAACCATTTGTGATTGTGAAATCACTACTTATTTAGATGATATATATCCACATGCTACAGATTTAATGGCCATCGCTATCTCCGAATTCAATCAAGGAAAGACAGTAGACGCCGAGTTAGCATTGCCAGTATATCTGCGTGACAATGTTGCCAAAAAAAGTGTAGCCAAAAAAAGTGTCGCAAAGAAAAAAGCGGAGAAACAAATTTAATGTCATTAGTTAATCTTGATAATGTGTCAATTGCCTTTGGATTAAACCAATTGCTTGAAAAATCCTGTTTAACCATTGAGCCAGGTGAGCGTATCTGTGTTATTGGTAGAAACGGGGAGGGTAAATCAACCCTGCTGAAGATAATTCAGGGCTTGCTCAAGCCTGATAGTGGCGTAGTTAATGTACAAAACTCCATAAGAATAAGCGCGTTAGAACAAGAAGTTTATACTGATTCAAATAATACGGTTTATGATGAAATTACCGATGGTTTAGGTGACGTACGTGATCTTTTAAAAGAATATCATCACCTTATAGTTAAACCAGACTTAACCGAAGATGATCTTAAGCACATGGAGCGAGTTCAGCACGAGCTTGAGTCTAAAGATGGCTGGAATATAAGCAATCGCGTCGATTCAATTATCAGCAAGTTAGAGTTAGATGAAGATGTAAAACTCAGTGAACTTTCAGGTGGGTGGTTGCGTAGGGTATATCTGGCCAAGGCATTGATTTGTGACCCTCATCTATTGCTTCTTGATGAGCCAACAAACCATTTGGATATCGAAGCGATTGAATGGTTAGAAGAATTCCTTCTAGATTATCGTGGCGGCATGTTATTTATAACGCATGATAGATCTTTGCTAAAGAAATTAGCAACCAGGATTATAGAGATTGATCGCGGGGTGCTCTCATCATGGCCAGGTGATTATGAGAATTATTTGCGCAGAAAAGATGAAGTTGCCAATGCAGAAGAGCTGGCAAACAAACGCTTTGATAAAAAGCTATCACAAGAAGAAATTTGGATACGCCAGGGGGTAAAAGCTCGCAGAACCAGAAATGAAGGCAGAGTACGCTCACTGGAAGCTATGCGAGATGAGTTCAAACAAAGAAGGACCAAACAGGGAACAGCTAGTTTCGCTATCGAACAGGCAGACCAATCAGGCAAAATCGTACTTGAAGCAGAGAAGGTCGATTATTCATGGGGTGACCTAAAAATTGCCGAAAACTTCTCTCTTAAAATACTACGTGGAGATCGTCTCGCATTAATCGGGCCGAATGGATGTGGAAAAACCACGCTGTTACGCATAATGCTTGGAGAACTACCTCCGCAAAATGGGAAAGTAAAGCTTGGTACCAAGCTAGAGATCGCATACTTTGACCAGCTGCGTAACACGCTTAATCTAGAAGAGTCAGTGATAGATAATGTCGCTCACGGTAGTGATTTTATTGAGATTGGTGGCGCTAGAAAACACATCATGGGTTATCTTTCAGATTTCCTATTTACCCCAGAAAGGGTTAGAACACCAGTTAAAGCACTATCTGGTGGTGAACGTAATCGACTTCTATTAGCTCGTTTATTCTCCAAGCCTGCTAATGTATTGGTTCTCGATGAGCCAACCAATGATTTAGATATAGAATCACTTGAATTGCTGGAAGAAAAGCTAACAGAATATAAAGGCACCATAATAATAGTCAGCCATGATCGTGACTTTTTGGATAACGTAGTTACCAGTTCGTTGTATTTTGAAGAATCAGGCAAAATAGGCCACCATATTGGTGGTTACTCCGATGCAAAGGCAGCGGTAACATTGGCGGCAAAGAAGGCAAAAAAGCTTGAGAAAGCAGCAAAGCAGGCGCATTCTCCTCAAAAGTCTAATAAAGACAAGCCTAAACCACCAGCCAAAAAGCTATCGTACAAAGACCAGTTAGAGTTGGATTCCCTTCCTGCTCAAATGGAAAAACTTGAGCAGCAGATAGATGCGTTGCAAGTTGAAACAACTAGCTCCGGGTTTTATCAGCAAGAAAACCACAAGGTTACTGAATTTTTAGCTAATTTGGAGAAACTACAAATAGAGTTTGATGCGATGTTCACACGCTGGGAAGAGCTCGAAAGTAAAATCAATTGATATGGTACCGATTTTTGATACTATCATTTGCCCAAGTTTACCACTAGACCAGGATTTTTAATGTCTGAAAAGAAAGTTTATAAAGTAATTTTTATTAATAATGGCGAGATCTATGAGATCTTTGCCAAAAATGTTTCTCAAAGTGATATTTACGGATTATTGGATGTTGAAGAACTAGTATTTGGTGAACGCTCCAAAGTGGTAATTGACCCATCTGAGGAGCGGCTACAATCTGAATTTGCAGGAGTGAATAGAACTTTTATACCGCTTCATTCAATAATTCGGATAGATGAGGTTGATAAAGAAGGTGTTGGGAAGATAGTTAATACCGATAGTGATAAAATAGCCCACTTTCCCACACCAACCTACACACCACCAAACTCTTAAAAACGAAAGATTTAAATAGTATAAGATTGTTCATAAAATATATGCGCAATTCAAAATAGGTAAATAGATGAGTAATATCCAGTCACAATGTGCCAATCGCAGAACCTTTGCGATTATCTCTCACCCGGATGCCGGTAAAACCACAGTAACCGAAAAACTATTGTTATTCGGACGTGCTATCCAGATGGCAGGAACGGTAAAAGGTAAAAAGGCAGCGCGTCATGCAACATCTGACTGGATGGAACTAGAAAAACAGCGAGGGATCTCCGTAACCTCATCTGTAATGCAATTTCCCTATAAAGGCTGCACAGTAAATCTACTCGATACACCGGGGCATGAGGACTTCTCAGAAGATACCTACAGAACCCTAACTGCGGTTGATTCGGCGTTAATGGTGATAGATTGCGCTAAAGGGGTAGAGGAACGTACTATTAAACTAATGGATGTATGTCGCCTGCGTGATACTCCTATATTTACCTTTATCAATAAGCTTGACCGCGAAGGTCGCGACCCGATTGACCTAATGGATGAGGTCGAAGATGTACTCAAGATCAAATGTGCACCAATGACCTGGCCTATAGGTATGGGTAAGGGTTTTAAAGGTGTTTACCATCTATACAACGATACTATTCATCTTTATCAGCCAAGCGTAGATGGCAAGATTCAAGAGATCCAAGTTATTCAGGGATTAAATAATCCAGAATTTGATGAAAAACTACCAAATATGGCAGATGACTTCCGTGAAGAGATGGAACTTGTTCAGGGAGCAAGCCACGAGTTTGACCAGGAAGAATATCTAGCCGGAAAACTATCTCCAGTGTACTTTGGATCTGCCATTAATAACTTTGGTGTAGAGCTTCTATTATCTGATTTTGTTGAATATGCTCCATCGCCACTAACACGCTCGACAGAACAGCGTGAAGTAACCCCGGAAGAAGATAAACTATCTGGTTTCGTCTTCAAGATTCAAGCGAATATGGACCCACAGCATCGCGATAGAATTGCTTTTTTCCGTGTATGCTCAGGCAAGTTCACTAAAGGGATGAAAATGCGCCACGTAAGAATAGGGCGCGATGTACAGATATCCAATGCACTAATGTTCTTTGCATCAGATAGAGAACATGTAGAAGACGCATATCCAGGTGATATCATCGGTCTGCATAATCATGGAACCATCAAAATCGGCGATACTTTTACCCAAGGGGAAGAGCTTAAGTTCACCGGTATACCTCATTTTGCTCCAGAGCTATTTAGACGTGCGCGCCTTCGAGATCCTTTAAAAATGAAGGCCTTATCTAAAGGTCTTGCGCAATTGTGTGAAGAGGGTGCAACCCAACTATTCAAACCATTAATCAATAATGATTTAATCCTTGGTGCCGTTGGTATTCTCCAATTTGATGTTGCAGCACATAGACTAAAATATGAATATAATGTTGATTGTGGGTTTGAAAATGTACCTGTTGCAACCGCACGTTGGATAGGGTGTAAAGACTCAGTAATGCTGCAAAAGTTTAAGGACAAAAACCAAGCTAACCTAGCGATAGATCATGCTGGTGACTTAGTTTATGTTGCGCCAAGCATGGTCAACCTAAACCTTACTTTAGAGCGTTGGCCAGATGTTCAGTTCTACGCAACGAGAGAGCAGGCTTAAAAATCTATTTTGATAGACCGCTTTATTAATAGGCAAACGTGAGTAGGGGTTAAAATACCTCGTTACGATGAATTTTGCTAAATTAAATAGTGACAAAATCAAAGATTGTTCACGCGCAGGGACAATTCAATGACTTTTATTCATTAGCGTGCGATTGCAAAATTAAAGCCTGTTAATCAATTGAATCCATCATATATCTAATGAAGATTATTACATTTTATTGAGTGGCTATAAAGTTCAAGTGAGATAGATATGCCACACATGCAACTAGTCGCGAGATGCGATTTTAGCCAAGTTCAACTTAACCTTTCAGCTTGTGGCATTCGGCCTCTAACTTTGTATATAACGTTGAAATCCACTGTGCAGAATTTATTGAGGGAATCAGTTTTCCTTTTACCGGTTCATAGGGAAAAATAACCACTTCAACATTCTTCATCCCAATCTTATGCGTTAATACAAATAATTCTTCAATTGCTTTATCACCTAATGCCAAACACCCGATAGAGACATCCTTCCCATGGATGAATATATTGGTTCCTGGTCTGGTTCTGCCTTCTAAAGCTGCGTATTTTGTATCAAAGTCATTGGGGTAATTTAGCTTCATTGAGAGGTGATAACTACTATTTGGATTAAGGTACTCAAGGTTGTAAAATCCCTCTGGAACTTGCTTGTCACCTTCTTTCAATTTTGGGCCTTGCATGCCACTTGCTGCTAATATTATATATGCATGAATTAGTGTGTTATTACTGTCACTTATGTTCCATAGCTCAAGCTTTTTCTCTTTTTTATAAGCTACGATTTTTATCTTCTTAGGTGGGTATTCTGCGCCAGCTAAATCAAAATATTCTTTAAGCGCAGTATCACTAGTAGAACCATATTTTTTGACCACTTCTGCTACTGTTTGTTTGCCTCTTATCTTTATATAGTATGGGGCCCAGATAGATCTTCCATACTTATAGAACACTCCGATTGAGACAATTGATATTACCAATGCAATAGCCGCGATAGTTTTAAACTTTGTTGTCATCCTTTATCCCCATTTATTCAGTTTTGTAGTAGATTATGTAGCAGTTCCCAATTAATTATTGTAACAAGGAGATACTATGTTTGCCTTTAATTTCTATAACCCTACCAAACTGATTTTTGGAAAAGGGAAGATCTCTAGCTTATCCATAAATATCCCTAAAGATAGTAAGGTGCTTGTCACTTATGGTGGTGGAAGCATTAAATCGAACGGTGTTTATGATGAGGTGAAAGCGGCACTGGCAGATTTCAATGTTGTTGAATTCGGCGGGATTGAGCCAAACCCAGAATATACCACTCTGGTTAAGGCAATTGAGATTGTAAAAGAAGAGGGTGTTGATTTTATCCTCGCTGTTGGTGGTGGTTCGGTAATTGATGGCTCTAAATTTATCGCAGCTGGCGCCTGTATTGATGGCGACCCTTGGGGAATCATGAATGGAACAGCTAAGATTAATAATGCGATTAAACTTGGTACTATTTTAACTTTGCCTGCAACAGGATCTGAAACTAATTGTGGTTCTGTAATTTCCAGGCGTGAATTTAATGCTAAATTTCCGTTTATGAATCCACATGTATTTCCAAAGTTTTCTATCCTTGACCCAGAAAAAAGCCTTAGTTTGACTAGCCATCTAGTTGGTAATGGAGTCGTTGATGCTTTTGTACATGTGCTTGAGCAGTATGTGACTTATGATGTTAATGCACCATTACAGGATAGCTTTTCTGAGGGGATTTTAAGAACTCTTTTGGAACAAGGGCCGAAGACATTTAATGATCTTAAAGATTATGATTCGCGTGCAAATGTGATGCTTTGTGCAACCATGGCTTTAAATGGTTTGATAGGCTCAGGTGTCCCTCAGGACTGGACTACTCATTATATTGGCCATGTTATAACTGCGCTATTTGGATTGGACCACGCAAGGTCGTTGGCTATTATTCTTCCAGCTGTTATGCAATACCAAGGCGATAATAGAAAAGATAAGATGCAAAAGCTCTTGAAGAATGTTTTTCAAGTTGAGCTTGAAGATGAAAATAATTTAACGGCAATGGCAATTGATTTAACCAAGCAGTTCTTTGAAAGTGTTGGTGTTCCAACATCGTTTTCAGCCTATAACTTTGGTCAGAAAGAAGTAGATAAGATTCTTGACAATATCTCTACATTTGGAGATGTCAAATGGGGTGAAAAGGGTGATGTAGATCTGGAAGGTGTGAAGAAGATACTGGATATAGCTATAGCTGCTAACGGATAGTGATAATTTAAGCTCCAATGAGTACATCATTGGAGCTTAGTAGCTTTAGATTAGTCCTCTAAAGACTTAAATGCGCTATCTCTTCTTTCCATAGCAGCATCCAATTTTCTGTTAATAATTATGGGTTGTGTTGCCGATTCAGTGTTAGTTACAGTTTCAGGAGCTGGTTCATCATCAATCTCATCTTCAGCAATATCTTCTTCTAGTGTATCTGACTCTTCTTGGATGTCATCATCAGTGTCAGTTAGCTCAGTATCTGCTTGCTTTGTTGAGGTAGGAAGAACCACTTCATCTGATATAACGTCAGTTTCAACGATATTTGCCAGATCTTCCAAGCAATCTACCGGTTCGTTATTCATGAATTTAAATTGCTCATCTACGAACTCTGTATATTTATTGCTCTTACTTATTTCAAGACCAGTTATTTGTAAGGCTTGAAGGTTAATCTTGGCTGTATTGTATAGAGCTCGCTCTTTAGGACCACAAGGTATTGCTCTCTTGAAATCAACTGAAGCATATCTTTCTAGATATTTTTTAAGCATATTTTCAGCTAATTTTTTTGGTTCAAGAAGACTTACAGTATCCCTGACAGAAGCTCTAAAGGCATCAAGCAGTTCTTTTTGTTCACGCAGCTGCACCTCTTTGGCCTTTAATTCACGCTCAAGACTGGTTAGTTCAGCATCGTATGTGACAAGATCTTTGCGGGTATTTTTGATACCCATTTGTTTGAATTCGATCGACATCGATTGACGGAAAAGCATCTCTTCTTTCTCTTTTAGATCCTGCTCTTTGTCTTGAAATCGTAAATATAAAAAACCGCCCGTAATAACTTCAATAATTGCTATAGCAACAATGAATCCAATTATTGCACCATTTAAATGGTGCTTGTTAGGTTTAGGGGCTTTCTCAGGTGTTATTTCAACTATTTCCATATGTCGACTCTGATTGTTGTTATTAGTTTATCCATATTTATATTAAGTAATGCGCTTTATATTTCTTGTATACATCACTTTTTAATTTTATACCCTATTATAGGTGATAGCCATTTTTCAGCCTCTTTTTCAGAGATATTTTTTCTTTTAGCATAGTCTTGCAGTTGATCATTATTGATTTTACCAATGCCAAAATATTTGGCATCAGGATGGGATAAGTAGATGCCACAAACAGAGGCTGTAGGTATCATTGCGTAACTTTCGGTCAAAGATATGCCAATATTATTTTCAACGTCCAATACATCCCAAATAATCTGTTTTTCAGTATGGTCAGGTGTTGCCGGATAACCAGGGGCAGGGCGGATACCATTGTATTCTTCAGCTAATACGCTTTCTACGTTAATTTCGCAGTTTTGCTCGTAACCCCAATGCATGGTTCTAACTACTTGGTGCAGGTATTCAGTATATGCTTCTGCAAGTCTATCAACCACTGATTGGAATAATAACTCAGAGTATAGATCGCCTTCCTCTTTGTATTTGGCAATCTGTTTGTCAGAATTAATTCCAGTTGTTATGGCAAACATGCCGACGTAGTCATCTTCTACACCCTTTGGTGCAACATAATCAGCTAAACAATAATTTGGTGATTTGCCTGTTTTTTGCGCTTGTTGGCGTAAGAATCTAAGGGTCGATATACAGTTTTCTCTAGTTTCATCTGTAAAGATCTTAATGTCGTCTCCAACTGTATTAGCTGGGAACATACCAAATACTGCTTTAGCATCAATTAAGTCTTCTGCGATAATTTTTTCAATCATTACTTCAGCATCTTTACGTAATTGATTGATTTGCTCACCTTTAGTTGATGCAGTAACTTTACATCCACAGTCGCATTTTCTGTGTTTTAAATCCCACTGGTCATAAAATGCATTCCAATCAATAAACTCAGCTAGAGGTTGTAGAGGCTGGTCATCAATAACTTCAATACCAAGATTGTTGGGAACTGGTGGCTCATAGGTATCCCAATCAATTGCATCTGCATTTGCTCTAGCCTCAGCAAGAGTTGCAAATACTCTATTTTGTGTTTTGTTGTTATGATTCTCTCTTAGCCTTGCGTACTCTTCTGCTATTGGTTTTGCAATTGAGTCCCTATCTTTCAATATCCTTGATATCGTTGTGGCAGCAAGTGTTGCATCAGTTGTATGTATGCAAGGATGACTATAAAGAGGGGCAATTTTAACAGCTGTGTGAATCTTGGATGTTGTTGCGCCACCTATAAATAGCGGGATATCAAACCCTTGTTTTTCCATCTCTTCAGCAACAGTGCACATTTCGTCTAATGACGGTGTTATTAATCCACTTAAAGCGATTATATCGACATCTTCTTTGCGAGCAATCTCGAGTATTTTTTCACAAGGGACCATCACTCCAGCATCTACAATTTCAAAATTATTACACTGCAGAACAACGCCGACAATGTTTTTGCCAATGTCATGCACATCGCCTTTTACAGTGGCAATTAATACTTTTCCATTTGATCTGGATGCTGATGCTGATTTTTCTTCTTCAATATATGGCAAAAGATAAGAGACAGCTTTTTTCATAACGCGAGCTGATTTAACTACTTGCGGTAGAAACATTTTCCCTTCGCCAAAAAGTTCACCAACGTTATTCATGCCATCCATAAGGGGGCCGTCTATGACATCGATTGTCTGGCTTGCAGCAAGGCGCGCTTCCTCCACATCCGCCTCAAGGAATTCTGTTATTCCTTTAACTAGAGAGTGGGATAACCTTTTTCCAACAGGTTTCGCTCTCCACTCTAGATTTCTTGAATCAGTTTTTTCACCTGAAGAACTAACGGAGTCAGCAAGCTCTAACAGCTTGTCAGTAGCATCGGTAGACCTGTTGAACATAACGTCTTCGATAGCTGTTCTTAGTTTAGAATCAATCTCATCATAGATATCAAGCTGCCCGGCATTAACAATACCCATATCCATACCGGCTTTACCAGCATGGTATAAAAATACTGCATGAATTG
Source organism: Gammaproteobacteria bacterium (assembly GCA_033852155.1). Taxonomy (GTDB): domain Bacteria; phylum Pseudomonadota; class Gammaproteobacteria; order QZLD01; family QZLD01; genus QZLE01. The sequence goes on from JAWSVA010000014.1 coordinate 50,174, forward strand.
CTTCACGCATTGGGTTGTTACCACGGAAGGAGAATGAAACATTACTAACACCACCACTAATAAGTGCATGAGGAAGGGTGTTTTTAATTATTTCTGTAGCTTCGATAAAATCGATACCATATTTACAATGCTCATCAATGCCTGTTCCAATTGCAAATATATTGGGGTCAAAGATAATATCTTCTGGCGGAAAACCGACCTGATTTACCAGGATATTGTAAGATCTGGTGCAGATTTCAATTTTGCGCTGTTTGGTGTCAGCTTGACCATCTTCATCAAATGCCATAACTACGGTTGCAGCACCGTAGCGCCTTATCTCTTTAGCCTGAGCAATAAAATTTGCTTCGCCTTCTTTAAGGCTGATTGAATTTACTACAGGTTTACCAAGAACACATTTAAGACCCGCTTCAATAACATCCCATTTAGATGAATCAATCATTAGTGGAACTTTACATACATCTGGTTCTGATGCGATAAGATTTAAGAATGTCACCATCTCTTCTTTAGAGTCAAGCATCCCTTCATCCATATTTACATCGATGATATGGGCACCGTCTTCAACTTGAGTTCTAGATATATCAAGCGCAGTCTCATAATCTTTTTCTTTTATCAGACGCTTAAATTTTGCAGATCCGGTAACGTTATTTCTTTCACCTACATTTATAAATAGTGAATCTTTGGTAATATTTTGTGCTTCAAGGCCACTCAAGCGACAAGCCTTATCAATAGATGGAGCTTTACGCGGAGTAATACCCTTAACGGCTTCTGCTATTGCAGTGATGTATTCTGGAGTTGTGCCGCAGCACCCACCAACAATGTTCAATAAACCCGATTGAGCCCACTCTTTAATTAATGCTGCCATCTCTTCAGCTGGCTGGTCATATTCTCCAAACTCATTTGGAAGTCCTGCATTAGGGTGTGCACTAATAAAGAACTCAGATTTCTCCGAAAGCTCTTTGATGTGGGGACGCATCTGTTCTGCGCCAAGAGCACAGTTAAGACCAATTGATAGTGGCTGAGCATGTGCAACTGAATTCATAAATGCTTCAATATTTTGACCACAGAGCATTCTGCCACTACTATCAGATACAGTGCCGGAGATCATTACCGGAAGGCGAACACCTTTCTCTTCAAATACCTTATCTATTGCGTAAATAGCTGCTTTACAGTTTAACGTGTCAAAGATGGTTTCAATTAATAATATATCTGTCCCGCCGTCAATAAGGCCTGTTGCTGCCTCTATATATGCGGCAACGAAATCATCAAAACTTGCATCTCTGTAACCTGGGTTATTAACATCTGGGGAGATGGAGCAAGTTTTACCTGTTGGCCCCATTGTGCCAGCAACAAATCTTGGTTTGGCTGGGTTTTTATTCTCTGCGTCATCACATGCTTGGCGGGCGAGAGCAGCAGCAGCCTTATTAATATCATAAACAGCTGACTGAAGTTCGTAATCAGTCTGACTGATAGAGGTAGCGTTAAAAGAGTTTGTCTCAATAATATCAGCGCCAGCATCTAAATACTTTGCGTGTATCTCTTTGATAATTTGCGGCTGGGTTAATACTAAAACATCATTATTGCCGGCTATGTTGCAATCATGCTCTTTAAATAGTTCACCGCGAAAATCATCTTCAGTAAGTTTATAGCTTTGAATAAGTGAACCCATAGCGCCATCCAGTATAAGGATACGTTCTTCAAGTTGCGCATGGAGAAGTTCTGTTCTGCTATTCATTTTTGCCTCATAGATGATAAAGAAATCTACTCATTAGAGTAGATTTATATTGGTAAACGAAATGCTCAATTATATATGAATGCAAAGGGACGGTATAGAATGAAACCCTTTAAATGGCTAGATTATGTTAATTATTGAAATGCTATTCAATAATTAGCAGAAATAATATAGATTGTCATTTCGTTTAATTAGTTGATTATGTAATTGTTTGGAGAAATGGATGTCACCCCAAAAGCCGGTTATTGTTTATATACTGCTTATATTATCTTTGTTGTTTTCACCTACTGTATCTGCCGATACATCCATTAATATAACTAAAACCAAAGCGCGCATTAGAACAGATTACGAACTTGTAAAAGTTAGTGACTCTGAAGATATGGGAATGCTCGGGATTCATTACGATTTCTTTCCTATAAAACAATACCAGCAAATATATTTTGGCGTAGGTTCACTTGGAGCAGTTCATGGTGATAGAGGTGGATTCTTTACCGGTGGGTTGTCAGCAGGTTGGTTACAAAATTTTCATAAAAAACATTATGTAGATATCGGAGCTCACATTGCAGGTGGCGGTGGTGCAGAGGCCTTTCCTGGTAGCGGAATGTTATTTCGTTCGCATCTAGGTTATGAATATCAGGTTAACGATTCAGCTATCAGAATAGGAGTTGCCAACACCCGTTTTATTGATACAACTAATCCAAATTCGAACGATATACACCCATATATTGGCTTAACGTTATCTGCAGATTTCATTAATAGTTTCTTATCTACCGAATCTGTTTTTGAGAATAATGGTTTTAAACTGAGTCGCTATGATATAGCTCCTGCTGTTATGACATATTCTCCAAAAGATAATATTAGTTTACGTTCTGGTAAACCTCATAACGAAACCGGTGTGCTTTTAGGTATGCAGTGGAATAAATTTTCCAGTAAAAACAATTTTTATAGTTCTGTAGGCTTTTATGGTGCAGGTAGTGGTGGAATTGATGGTTATGCAACAGTTTTAGCTGGAGTAGGCTGGAGGCACAAGCTTACCCGTAGAATTTATCTTGATGCTAAGGGGCTTGTTGGTTTAGGTGGCGGTGGAGATGTTGATACCGGCGGTGGATTGTATTACCAGCCAATGATTGGCGGAGGAATAATCTTAAGTCGAGATTGGTCTGTTGACCTATTAGCTGGTCAGACGTTGGCTGATGACGGCGGTTTTGAAGCAAATACACTAATGTTTGCACTTAACTGGACACCAAATGTATTAAACCCAAATTCAGCCAATACTTCTTTTGGTTTGTCGAAATTTGAGTCAGTGAAATGGAGAGCCTTTGTTGACCATAAAACCTATCTGCCAGATAGTGGTATATATGATAAAAGCGGTGCTGAATATGCCAGCAGTATAAACCTACTTGGCTTTGGTGTAGAAAAACCTATTACCGATTGGATGGCTATCTCTGGTCGCGGTTATGGTGCGTGGAGTGGCGGAGTAGGGGCGTACGCCGAAGGTTTATTTGGAGTTCAACTGCATACCGGCGATATGCTAAGCCAATACAATACACAGATCGAAGTTCGCTATGATATTGGTGTTGCCGGAGGTGGCGGAATGGAAGTTGGTGATGGGGTTATTAACCAGCTTATTATTGGAGCAAAATATGCAATCTCCGATACGCTATCCTTACATGCAGAATTAGGGCGCATGCAAGCAATAGACGGTACATTTGCTGCTGATACCATGATTATAGGGGTAGATTGGGAATTTGGATTGCCGGTTAAAAGGTAGCTGGGAATATAAGTTGGTCGAGCCCTTCGGCCACGCTTCATGCGACGATATAAATCGACAAGCTTAGGACAAAGGGGAATTCAAGAATCAAAACTCACTCAAATCTCGATATTGAAACTCTTTATCTGGTTGTTCAAACGAGATTCTACCAAGTTTACCTGCGCGCAGTTCTTTGACAAATAGATCGCCGATGCGTGTTAGATCAAATCCTTTTCCACGTTTACAGCCGCGTTTTGATGCAACTATCTCTAGTGCATCGTAGGCGTTATCTGGCCATTCGTCAGTGCCAAATCTTTCAATTAGCAGATTAGGGTAGCGCTGTAACATATAATCCATTGCGAACATAGCGACATCATCATAGCCGAAGGCAGTATCACGAATTGCTCCACTGGCTGCAAGGCGATAGTTGCATAATGCATCTTTTGCTCCTGGCCAAAGCATTCCTGGTGTATCGACCAGATACATACTGTCAGAGAGCGTTACTTTTTGTTGTGCTTTAGTGACGGCAGGTTCATCACCCACATTGGCTATTTTTTTACCAGCAAGCGTGTTAATCAAAGTAGATTTGCCAACATTCGGAATTCCAAGGATCATGGCTCTAAGAGGTTTTACTGATGTTCCTCGATTGGGTACAAGTTTGCGAATGCGGTTAGGTATTGATAAAGCCAGATCTTTCTTTGTGGTGGTGATAGCGAGCGAATCCATGTTTTTTTGGGCTCTAAAAAAGTCTTGCCAAGCTTTGGTTGTATGCGGGTCAGCTAGGTCACTTTTACTCATCACCTTAAAATAAGGCTTTTCACCACGTAACTGTTCAATCATAGGATTGGTGCTTGATTGTGGCAGTCTGGCGTCGAGAACCTCAATGATTGCATCTACGCGATGCAGTATCTCTTTGACGTTACGTCTAGCTTTTACCATGTGTCCTGGATACCAGTTAATCGCCATTTTTTACCTTTTAAATGAAGACACTTCGACTACGCTCAGTGATCTTGTTGTTTTGTGCTCAGAGGTCTTGTTGCTTTGTACTCTGAGATCTTGTTGTTGTGTACTCTGAGATCTTGTTTATTTTGAAGACGCTTCGACTACGCTCAGTGATCTTACAGCTTGTGATTATGACAACCCCATTCAAATTTTTCCAGTAATGATAGAAACTCTCCGTCAACTGGACAGGAAACTTGTATCTGGGATTGGGTGATTGGGTGTAAAAAAGATATCCCTGTGCATGCAAGTAATAGTCGATTCACATTGAATTGCTTTTGAAAAAAACGATTGTGTTTTCCACGTCCATGGTTGGCATCACCGATAATAGGGTGGGATATATGTTTCATGTGACGACGAATTTGGTGCTTTCTGCCGGTTTTAGGAAAGGCTTTAATCAACGAATAGCGGCTTTGTGGATAACCTTCAACCTCATACGGTATCTCAATCTTATCTAGAGTCATGTATTCGGTTATAGCCTCTTGAGCTGGTTTGTTTTGTTGCGCATCTTTGTCGACTATTTTATCCAGCTCCTCTTTGAGTGGATGATTAATAACCCCTGATGTTTCAGCGTAACCGCGCACTACTGCAAGGTATTCTTTTTCTACTTTATTGGCTGTGAACTGTGCGCCCAAGTTTTTTGCTGCTTCATTTGATAGTGCCATAATCAAGATGCCAGAGGTGGGTTTATCTAATCGATGAACTGGATATACGTATTGGCCAATTTGGTCACGAACTATCTGCAGTGCGAATCTGGTTTCGTGACGATCTATCATGCTGCGATGTACGAGTAGACCAGATGGTTTATTGAGCACGACGATATGTTCATCTTGGAAGAGGATGGGGAGGATTTCTTGTGATGAAGTTGATTGGTTCATGCCGAACTTGTTATTTGCTCAAGCACCCTGAGCGTAGTCGAAGGGCGCTTGAGTAATATAAATTGTATAATCCAAGGTGATTTCGACTACGCTCAATCGACTTGGCTTTTTTATAGCAGCTAGATTGCTACTTAATCTTTCTACATTCTAAATAGAAACGTTTCTCATCTGCTTCACCCATAGAGAATGTCTTTCTAGGCAATGCGCCATCAACGGTGATGGTTTTAAAGAAGGTATCTTTGGAAATCGAAGGTAGTAAGAAACCAAAGTTCTCTTTGCCCTCTGAAAGTGAGCATACAACGTCTTCACCATGGATGTAATCAACCTTGGCTTCAGAGTTCTTACCCAGGTAGTCATCAATGAATGTTTGAATGGTTGCTGTTTCAAGTGTGTACTTTGGGTTCTCGATAAACAACACACCATAGGTATCACCAGCGACAAATTCACTAATGTGATTTGTTTCTGTGGATGATATTTCTGCAATCTCTTGGGCTTCCGCCAAAGTCGCACATGTTTTATAACTGAATATTGAACCTTGTGTGCTGTAGAATTCACGCATAGCTTCAAACATTTTGTCTTTATTTGCATCAAATACAACACGAAAGATAGCTTCAAATTCAAGCCCTTCGTCATGGATGTTTACTAGTTCTACCAATGCATATCTTGCAGTAGAATCCATGATTGAAGCTTTATCTGCGGCTTCCTCTTTCATTGTTTCCCAGATTGCCTTTGCTGTAGCAAGCGAGTGGTTGCCATCGCCCATTGCATAAACCATCACTTCTTCACTATCTAAGCCGTACTTAGAGTTAAAGTTGGTTTTATTGGCAAGGGTGCGAATACCTTCGGCAATCATATTTAGCATCACAGGATCATTTACATGATATCCAGTTAGATGGCCACTATCTTCCATAAGCTCTAAGTCATAGGCTTTCTCTAGATCCATATCAAATAGAGGCTCGATTATTTTTTTATCCGGGTCATCAATTAAAACCATGATATGCGGAAGTTCGATTGAAGCGTTCTCACGTACTTTGATTCTCGGAGGAAGGCGGTCTACGATTGTCCCTTCTGTTGCACGAATCAAGGTTGTTGAACCTACGCTAAAGTCGTAATGCTCAAGGTCTAATGCAACCATCAATCCCTTGCGTGATTCCACTTGGGAGGTTTTACGGTCTAAAGCAATAAATCCAGGTTTCTGCTCAACTAGCTCACCGTTATTTAGGTAATCGATCATATTCGCATTAATATCTTTTATGATCTGTTCTTCTTCGTCAGATTCGAGGTATACTTCAGGTAATATCAGGTTCAAAGTGCTAGGGCTGTCGCCTACGTACTCTTTTACTTTTTCCCAGTATTCTGGTTGTGATGTGTATTGGTCACAAGCAACGACAGACCATTTATTTAGGTCTGTTCCTTTTTTAGGTAAAAGTATTGTTGGTACATGAAGCCCGATATCTTCAAAATTCATTAGCTTTAATCTCCAATTTCTGGGTTTTGGATTTGGGATGGTTGAGAGCAATGGATTATAACTTATTGTCGATAATAATCGAGTATAGAGATGAGGTTTTGCCATGCCAGCCCTGTTTGTTGAACAGCTTACAGTCATAGATTGCTCATATTTGGATAGCTATAGTATGTTGCTAGGCGCTAGCTGGATTGTTGATGTCGAACTTTATGGTGTGCTGAATGAGCATGGAATGCTATTTGATTTTGCTCTGGCAAAAAAGGTTATTAAAGAGGTTATTGATACTACAGTTGACCATAGATTACTTGTTCCTAGCGCATGTGAATCGCTCAAACATAGTATCGATAATGATGGCGTTAAAGTTGAATTTGAAGCCCCAGCTATTGGGAATCTAATTATGCACTCACCTAGTTGCGCTGTTGCTTCTATTCCATGCGCTGATATTAATATCGCTGCTGTAGAGGATTTTTTACAACAGGTTATTATTGAGCATCTACCTGATAATATTGAATCTATAAGCATTAAGTTACGTGAAGAAGAGATATCTGGGGCCAGCTATCGATATTCGCATGGGTTGAAACTTCATGATGGTAACTGCCAACGTATTGCCCATGGGCACAGATCTGCTATCAAAATCACAAAAAATGGAACAAGAAATATACCTTTGGAATTAGAGTGGGCTGATAAGTTTGATTCTGCATACCTTGCCTATAAGGATGATATTGTTGGTGCTAATTCAATCGATGGTATTGATTACATAACCTTTGCCTACAGCTCATCCCAGGGAAATTTTGAGCTAACTGTTCCTAAAAAAATATGCCACTGTATTGAAACTGAAACTACAGTTGAAAATATTGCCGCTTTTATTTTTAAATCTCTTGTTGAATCTGAGCCAGATAGTGAATACTGCGTTTATGCCTTTGAAGGCGTGGGCAAAGGTGCATATGTAAATGAGTTAACATAGGTTTGAGAAATCAAATTTTATTGTTATGTGAAACTAAGAGTTACATTTTGACTGCTGAACCATTTTATTTTCATAAATTACTTCAAAGATACTTTTTATTGATTTTGTGCCATATCTAAAACCAATTGTTGTTTTATTAGTGGATAAAACTATTTAAATGCGCGCGACTTAATAAAATTGAACTTTATTTGTAGATGATTTTGTAACTATGGCCTATAAATAAAGTATGAGTGAAGAAAGCCGCCAACATAAACGGGTTAGAATTAACCGCAAAGCATTTATTACCCAATCCAATGGTTCACGGATACCTGCTAAGGCATGTGATGTGTCAATTGCAGGTATTGGAGTAATTTGTGAATACAGTTGTGATTTAGGGCAGGTTTTTGATGTTACAGTTAATTTATTAGGTAATCCAAAAATAGGACTTTTGAAGATTAGAGGTGAAGCCAGATTCATCAACCTAATTGGTGGACTTGATGCATACAGGATAGGTTTTAGTATCGTTGAGTTTTACGGAAATAGTGAAAAAATACTATCTAGTTATATTCAAAGCAAATCGAATCAACCATCTTGGGTTTGATTTACATTTAAGCTATTAATTTCCTTCGTTATTAAATAATATTTGGCATGTACTTCATGCAATCTATTATTGATAAACTGTAGTACCTTGTATTAATGCCATCTAGTTATATTGTGAATCGAGGAGATATGATGAAATATACAGCTAAGTGCCACTGTGGTGCGGTCGAAGGTAAGTTTGAGGCTGATATTAAATCAGCAGTGGATTGTAATTGTTCTATTTGTAGAGCAAAAGGGGCATTGCAGTACAGAATCCCTCAAGAAGACTTCACCCTGGTAAAGGGTAAAGAAGCTCTGCAAACATATAAATTCAACACAAACAAGGCCAGTCACTATTTTTGTAAGCATTGTGGGATACATGTGTTTGCCGAGCCACGAATTTCTACCAAACACTACAGTGTAAATTTAAGGTGTGTGGTAGATTTGAATCTGGATAACTTAGAATTAATAAAGTTTGATGGAGTAAATTGGGAAGAATCTGCAAAAAAATGGGGGTTATTGAATAATTGCGCATAAAAATAACAAAGGCGCAGATAAGAAATCTGCGTCTTTGTATTAGAATATAACTGACTTTATTGGTTAAAGAATTTAATAGCTATTTGATTGAATTTCTTTGGCTGCTCGTAATTAGCAACATGTCCTGCATCTGTAATGGAATGAAATGTAGCCTTTGGTAAAATTTCAGTCATCAATTCTGAAAGGCGTATCGGTACAATTTTATCTTCAATCCCCCAAACTAAACAAAACTCATGTTTTTGCTTACCAATCTCTTTGTAGACATTAACCATATCTTCTAAATGAATACTGCGAATAGTTGATAATAAGGCTTTCTTCAGACCAGAAAACTCCATAAACATAAGGTATTGTTCCTTATACTCAGGGTATAAATTAAACCTATATAAATGCTTTTTAAGCGAGGACACCAATTCTTGATCCCCCCAAAGCTGCATAAGGTATTCACCCCATATTGGAATTTTAGTTACCCAGTGATTAGCAGGTAAAGAACCTGGAATACCCGCTGGTCCAACCATTAGGATTTTATCAACTTTATTAGGATATCTTTTAGCAAACTCTGCGCTGATGATAGAACCCATGCATACGCATAGTATATTAAATGTTTTATTCTTAGGTATGAGTTGTTCAGTTAGCTCGGTAAGTTGTTTTACAAACAGTTCCATGTCGTAATTAACGCTTGGTCTGTCTGAACCGCCTCTGCCGAAAAGATCATAACGTATAACTCTAAACCCTGCTTCAGCCAAGGCATAAAAATTGTGTTCCCAAATATAATATGGAACAGAAAACCCATGGACCAAAACAATGATAGGGCCATTTTCTGGACCAGCTTCTTCATAGCGAGTGAAGCCATTGCTAAGCTCAATAAATTCGCCATTTAGAGTAGCTCTTGTCGTCTCATTTAATTTTTTTGTCTCACTAAGATAAAACATCTGAAGGCCTATTGGTTAGATTCTTACACTAAGATTAATATATATTTGCGCTGCTTCAAGTAAATTAAGAGCATTATGTGTAATAGCTCCGTTTATTTTTAATTTTATAGTTATGTTCTTATTCCTATTCCCTTACGTAAAAGCAGTAAAGCTGCAAAAAATAGCACTGCAATAAAGACAATAATTAGAAGATATGCGGTATAAATATTTATGTCTGAGTGTCCAAGCATTCCATAGCGGAACGCGTTGACCATATATAATATTGGGTTACCAAGGGATACTGTTCTCCAAAAATCTGGTAGAAGGCTGATTGAATAAAAAACTCCTCCAAGATAGGTTAGAGGAGTTAGTATAAAAGTAGGAACTATAGAAACGTCGTCAAATTTCCTAGCAAAAATTCCATTGATAAGCCCAGCTAGAGAGAACAGTATTGCAGTTAATAATATAACGCTAATTGTTATAAAAATATTGTGGATAGAAATATCGGTAAAGAATACAGATATCAAAAGGACTATACCCCCAACGATTGAACCGCGTAATATTCCTCCAGTGATATAACCTAGCATTATGACAACATTGGAAGTAGGAGATATCAGAAGTTCATCAATATAGCGTTGAAATTTTGCACTAAAAAATGAGGCGACTACATTTGAATATGAGTTTGTGATTACCGACATCATAGTAAGCCCGGGCACTATGAACTGTATATAAGAATAACCTTCCATCTCGCCTATTTTAGGTCCTATAAGATTTCCAAATATGACATAGTAGAGAGCTATTGTTATCGCTGATGGAAGTATTGTTTGCGGCCAAATACGCAAAAAACGTATGGTTTCTTTGCGAGAAATTGTGATATATGAAATTAGATTGTGGTTTTTAATCATATTATGCTCAGCTATTTACTAATGCTACAAAAAGTTCTTCCAGTCGATTGGTCTTGTTGCGCATGCTAGAAACATTAATTCCATGCAGTTGTAAGTGAGCAAAAAGTTGATTTAGAGTCTGACTGGTTGTTAATTCAGCTTCGATTGTATGGTTATCAACAAGGTTTAGATTGAAGCCCTGCAATATTGGAAGAGTAGTAAGTGATTTATCGATATCGAGAATAAAGGTTTCACGGTCTAGTTGCTTAAGTAGGTCCTTAATCGATGTATTTTTAATTATCCTGCCATCATTAATAATAGCTACATTTCTGCAGAGCATCTCAGCTTCTTCAAGATAATGTGTTGTTAGAATAATAGTTAAGCCTTCCTCATTAAGTTTTTTTAAAAAGCCCCACATTGATCTTCTGAGTTCAATATCTACACCAGCAGTAGGTTCATCAAGAATCAAAAGTTGTGGCTCATGCAGCAAAGATCTGGCAATCATTAGCCGACGTTTCATACCGCCAGATAAGTGTCTGGAAACAGTTGAACGTTTATCCCACAGATCTAGTAATTTAAGGTATTTCTCGGCTCTAACTTTGGCAGTATTAAAGTCAACACCATAATAACCAGCTTGGTTTATCACAATTTGTTCAACAGTTTCAAAAAGGCTAAAATTAAATTCTTGTGGAACCAGTCCAATTTTTGATTTAGCTAAAGCTGGTTTTTTAAATAGGTCATGGCCAAAAATATTCACGCTTCCGCTAGATTTTTCAACTAACGAAGTAACTATGCCTATCATTGTAGATTTACCAGCACCATTTGGTCCTAGTAAAGCAAAAAAATCACCTTCTTCTACTTTAAGACTTACATCAGTCAGAGCAACAACTCCATCTTTGTAGGTTTTGTGTAGATGATTAATCGATAACGCAGTCATGATTATGCTCTACTCATAAACTTGCCAGTTGAGGTATTAACTTTAACTTGTTCATTATTAGCCAAGTACTCTGGGACCTGAACAATTAACCCCGTCGATAAAGTAGCAGGCTTTGTTCTGGCAGCAGCAGTTCCACCTTTAATTGCAGGGGCAGTGTCAATAACTTCTAAAATAACAGACGTTGGCAGCTCAACCCCAACAACTTGGTCATCGACAAGAGATGCTATTATGTCTTCAAGCCCATCTGTTAGGTATTGGATCTCATCAGAAATATCGGTTTCATTAAGAATATATTGATCATAACTTTCAATGTCCATGAACGTATATTGATCACCATCTTTGAATAAAAACTGGGTCTGTCTTTTTACTAAATCAATTTCATTAAGGGCATCATCACCAGTGAAGGTTTGTTCATATTTTTGTTTTGTTTTAACTCCTGTAAAACGAACCTTATATAGGGTGTTTGCTCCCCGAGATGATGGACTTTTTACGTCTATATTTTTTGTAAAATACAGCTGTCCATTTATGTCAACAACGTTGCCTTTCTTTAAATCACAAGCTTTCAAAACTATAATACCCATTGTTCGAAATAAAAGTTGAATTATGCGCTGAAATAGTGTTTCTTGGAAGGCTTTATTGCATATTAATTCCCCGTTTGAATATAGCCTAAGCAGTGAAGCAAAAAAATCATTATCCTTTTGTAAAAAATATTTTGTTGTGAGTATCTTGTATATGAGTCAGTTAAATTATGATGTTTTAATTGTTGGTAGTGGTGTTGCAGGCTTAAGCTTGGCTTTGCGTTTGGCTGAAAATCATAAGGTTGCATTATTATCCAAAACTTCAATCTCTGAAGGGTCTAGCCGTTACGCTCAAGGTGGTGTTGCTGCTGTAATTGATAAGGATGATTCAATCTCATCTCATGTTAATGATACTTTTGGCGCTGGAGTAAGTTTAAGTGATAAGGATGTAATTAAACATGTTGCCACAAGGTCTAGTGCTTGTATCAAATGGCTGCAGGATCTCAATGTTAAATTCACAACTGATTGCGATAAGAATGGTAAAGAACGCCTGCATTTGACCCAAGAGGGAGGGCATAGTCAAAGACGTATTGCTCACGTTGACGATGCAACAGGTAAAGAGATTGTATTTAAGCTAATTGAATTAGCTAAAAACAATACAAATATTGATATTTATGAACACCATATTGTAGTTGATCTTATTAAAAACAAAGAGAGTAACAAGCCTGCCTGTGTTGGCGCGTATGTACTCGATAAAAAAGAAGATCAAGTTCTAGTATTCAAAGCAAATAATACGGTCCTTGCAACAGGAGGAGCAAGTAAAGTTTATCTTTATACAAGCAACCCTGATGGATCAACGGGTGACGGTATAGCCATGGCATGGCGTGCAGGCTGTAGGATTGCAAATCTAGAGTTCAATCAATTCCACCCAACTTGTTTATACCACCAAAATGCCAAGTCATTTTTAATAAGTGAAGCTGTTAGAGGGGAGGGTGGAAAGCTGGTTTTACCGGATGGAAGTCCTTTTATGCATAAGTATGATAAACGGGAAGAGTTAGCTCCTAGAGATATCGTTGCAAGAGCAATAGATAATGAGATGAAAACTCTTGGCCTGGATTGCGTTTATCTCGATATTAGCCACAAAGATGAAGACTTCGTAAAGAATCATTTTCCAACTATATATAAAAGATGTTTAAACTTTGGTTTTGACATGTCTAAAGAAAGGCTGCCTGTTGTTCCTGCAGCACATTATACTTGTGGCGGTGTACTTACAGATATTGATGGGGCAACAGATATTGCGGGACTTTTTGCTATTGGAGAAGTTGGTTATACAGGGATGCATGGCGCAAATAGATTAGCTAGCAACTCCCTTATGGAGTGCTTAGTTTTTGCTGAATCTGCTGCAAAATCCATTTCTAATAACAAATCACTTACTAGCAACTACAGTATCCCAGAATGGGATGAAAGTCAGGTTTCAGATTCGGACGAGAGGGTAGTTGTATCCCATAACTGGGATGAGATCCGTCGATTTATGTGGGACTATGTTGGTATTGTAAGAACAGATAAAAGATTGCAAAGAGCATCCAGCAGGATTACATCACTACAAAAAGAGATTCATGATTATTATTGGAATTTCAAGGTTAATAGTGACTTAGTTGAACTTCGAAACCTTGCTCTTGTAGCTCAATTGATAATTGAATCAGCAAAATCTAGACATGAGAGTCGAGGGCTCCATTACTCTTTAGATTACCCAGATAAAATGATAAGACCTATGCCAACAATACTGGACCCAAATAAAGATATTTGAGTGAAAATACCAACAGAGTTACTGTTTACTATTCAAATCTTTGGTTAAGTCAGCAAAATTTTTATGGTCACCAGCAGGTTCTGGAATTGATTCTGGTTTATTGTTTACCTCTTGCTCACTATTTGTTTTTATCGGTTTAGGTGAGCTTTGATGGAACTTAGCTTGAGTAGTATGTTTTTTAACTCTAATTTTAGCTCGTTTTTTTGATTTTCTTTTTCTTTGAGCCGCAAGATGCAAAAACATATTACTAAGTTGTTTTCCTAATATTGCTACAATAATAGCGATGCCAAGCAAAATCAAAAACACCCAATGCTGTCCAGAAACCACCTCCGTATATGATCCTGCAGTTCCCCAGCCAGGAACCTTGACTGAATATTTATCAAATATTGGGATCATTACATCTGTAATAAATGGAATATCGAACTTAAATTGCTTTGCAAAAAGTCCAATAAACCCAACCATTAAGATGAAAATTGCAATGCTATAAAATAGCCAGCCAGATAATGAAATTTGTTTCTTTTTATTCATATTAATAATATTAGTATTTCTATTTAGATTTTCTAGGCCAATTTAATCAACTAATCTGATACTATTTATAAGTAATTTAAGGATTATTGATAACAGGATGTTTTATGCACTTCATTGAAGATAGCAGATTTAGTATACGATTAATGAATTTAGGTGGGCTTTTAATTTGGCTTGCTGTGGGAATTGGACTTTGGGGGGCTGTAAGTATTTGGGGCAGCGTTGGATTCGCGTCTAATTCTTATTATAGCTTATCTATTCGTATTGCCATCCCGTCATTCTATGTGCTGTTTGGAGTAGCATTCCTGCTGGGGTGCCGGTTAGAAAATAGTGCGCTTAGCATTAGGATCATCTTATCTATAATTCAACTTGTATCAGCATTTGCCATCACACTTCTATTAAATACCAATGTTTCAATGGCTCTATTTGTTCAATTTGTTAGCCAAGTAGTTTTTTACATTAGATTAAAGTGGTGCATGTTGATTATTTTCGCAGTAACAATAGCTTTATACTTTATTCTAGAGTTCTACTGGGGAAGAGGGCAGTCTATTTCAACTGCTGGCCTTGTAGGTATATTTATGTTCTTTATAGCCGTATCTAATCATTACGCTGTAGGGGAGAATATGGCCAAAGAGCTCTTAGCGATTACCAATAGAGAGTTATTATCTACACAATTATTGTTATCAGAAACATCAAAACAATCTGAGCGGATCAGGATTGCGCGTAATATTCATGATTTGGTAGGTCACCACCTTACGGCCTTAAGTATTAACTTAGAAATTGCTTCTCATCTTTCAAGTGGTAAGCCAAAAGACCAAATTGATAAGGCTCATTCAATATCAAAACTTCTTTTAAGCGATGTAAGGGAAGCTGTATCAGAGATTCGTGACAATGAAAATCTTAACCTTACGGAAGCACTTGAAACCCTAGTTGCTGGCTTACCAAAACTCAACGTCGAATTGCAAATAGGTAGTCACCTTGAAATTAGAGATGCAAAAATGGCCGACGTCATTCTCCGTTGTGTACAAGAAGCATTAACAAATTCATTAAAGCACGCTCAAGCAAAAGGAATTAAAATCGTTATAGAATCGCAGTATAATGATATACTTCTCGACATTAAAGATGATGGAATTGGGTTAAGTAATCCAGATGTTAAAGGGAATGGATTGACCGGTATGAGAGAGAGAGTCATGTCTATTGGTGGTAATATACATATTGATACCGCTGAACAAGAGGGCTTCCACATAAGAATCAATCTACCATCACGGGAGGAGTTGTGATTAGAGTTGTTGTTGTTGATGACCAAACTCTGGTTAGACAGGGAATATGTAGTTTATTAGAATTATCTAAAATAATTTCAGTAGTTGGTGAAGCAGATAATGGACTAGCTGCAATTGGGCTAATAAAAGAAAAGAATCCAGATGTTATTTTATCAGATATAAGAATGCCAAAAATGAATGGAATACAGTTAGTAACTGAACTAACTGCTCTAAATATCAACACCCCAGTAATTTTGCTCACTACATTCGATGATCACGAAACTGTTTTACAGGGTATTCAGTCTGGTGCCCGAGGTTACATGCTTAAAGATGTTTCTTTAGATCAACTAGTTGGTGCAATCGAAACTGTAATGTCAGGTGGAACAATGGTTCAACCGGCTATTACTGAAAGAGTTATGAAAGGTCTTGTTTCAAAAAACATTAATAAACCTACCCAAAACGAATCTAATAAAATTGAAAAATTAACCGGCAGAGAGACTGAAGTACTGCGCTTGATGTCTGGCGGTTATAGCAATAAAGAGATAGCAACTGCTTTATCTCTTTCTGAGGGAACGATTAAAAACCACGTTTCAAATGTTCTTGCTAAGTTAGGTGTCAGAGATAGGACAAGAGCAGTGTTAAAAGCTGTAGAGAATGGAATCTTATAATTATTTTCATGGATTATAATGGACTACGACAAATATAAAGCTATCCTAATCAAAAGACGTTCTGAATTAGAAGAAAGTTTAGAACAGCTTACAGAAGCAGGCCAAATAGTTAAGCTTGATCAGGCAATGATGGGCAGACTATCTCGCATGGATGCCTTACAGGGGCAGGCCATGGCTAAAGCCAATAAAAATCGATCTGTTACTGAGATTAAAAAAATAGACTACGCTTTAACTAGAATATCAAATGATGATTTTGGTTATTGCATCGAATGTGATGAAGAAATTAACTCTAAAAGATTAGAGATAAACCCAACTGCAATTTTCTGTATTAAATGTGCAGAGAAAAAATCTATTTAAACTAATTAACCTATTTATGAGCCCCATGGACTGTTATACAAACGCACAAATAATAAAGTGGATACAAACCCTTTCAACTGAACTCAAGAAAAATCAAATTATCATGATAATTCAGGAGACAGGGAAATTTTTAAACCCAATAGCCATGCATAAGCGCCCTTTAAGCATATTGGGAATCCACCAAAACCTTACTGTTCTCGATATTTCGGATGAAACAGATGAGCCCACCATCACTTATGAGAAAGTAATTGATGGATTTGTGAAGTACTTGTTAGATACAGAAGAAGATTTGCCATTTATGATCTATGATTTTCTTACTAGGGAGGTATACTGTATCCAAAATATTTCAACAAATAATGACGGACTCCCTGTATTGTTAATTGATGAAGCTGCAAAAGAGGTAAAGGAGGTCATTAAAAAAGATCTTAATTAAACCCACAACCCGTAGAAAAGAAACAATGAAGAAAATAAGAAGTGACAGCTGGGAGTCGTTGTTAGGCTCATTGCAAGAATTAAAGTGCGTGCAAGATATTGAAAATGCTATTGAAGTTATCGCCGACTACTTTGGATTTAAGTATTATCTATACGGAGAAAGAATACCGACATCTTTTGTAAAAGCCTCAAATTTCGCCATCTCAAATTATCCTGTTGAATGGCGTGAAATATATCAGAAAAATCAATATGAAAGATT
Organism: Gammaproteobacteria bacterium; assembly: GCA_033852155.1. Classification (GTDB taxonomy): domain Bacteria; phylum Pseudomonadota; class Gammaproteobacteria; order QZLD01; family QZLD01; genus QZLE01. The sequence continues at coordinate 67,608 of JAWSVA010000014.1, forward strand.
GGATCCTGCAGTATTTTATTGTGCTAAGAATATTTTACCTGCTACTTGGGAAACAATATTTAACAAACATATAGCCACACTAGATGACCCGTCCGATACCCTAGAATTTGTTAATCAAGCAGCAGTATTTGAGCTTGTTGACGGTGTTAGTGTTCCTGTTAGAGGTTGGAATGGTGAAGCTGTAATGTTAAGTTTCTGTGCTGGCATTTTAAATGATGAAGAGAAACAGATGCTTGTAGACTACCTCCCTTATTTGCAAAACATCGCCTTTCATCTTTTTGAGGCTGTCCATAAAGTTGACTTAACCTCTCTCTTAACAGAGGAAGAGGACGAACATGTTAATGGTCCTAGACGAATGCTAACCAAAAAAGAAGAAGAATGTCTTCTTTGGACAGTAGAGGGTAAATCAGCATGGGAAGTTTCACAGATATTGAAAATTTCTGAAAAAACAGTTGAATACCATTTGAAAAATATATTCGACAAACTTGATGTACATAGTAAGCACCAAGCTACGGCTAAAGCAGTGATTCTCGGCTTAGTATCGCCAAAATTTTAGCTTTTGAATCCATCATCTAAGTTACTTTGACATTAGTTTTATTAAGCACCGATAGTATTGACGATAGGTGTTTTTTGTACGATTGGTATTCTCCTTCCAATACCAAAAGATTTACGATGCACTCTTATTATTGGTGGTGCCTGACGTCTCTTATATTCAGCTCTATCCACCATTTGAACAATTTTATCCACTTCATTATAACCAGAGTCGGTAATTATTTTTTCACCCTCTTTAATTTCATCCTCTGAAAGTAGCTCATGTTCTATGTGAATTCTTAATATTGCATCCAGCACAGGATAAGGCGGTAGTGAATCTGTATCTTTTTGTCCTTCAGATAATTCAGCAGAAGGCTCTTTATCAATAATTCTCTGAGGGATGATCTCTTTATCATGCAATTGATTAATATAATTCGATAAAGAATATACCTCCATCTTATAAAGGTCCCCTAGAAGATTCAATCCACCGTTCATATCACCATAGAGAGTTGCATAACCAACTGATAATTCGCTTTTATTACCTGTTGAAAGTAGCATTGATCCAAAATGGTTAGAATATTCCATTAATATTTGTCCACGAATACGAGCTTGAATATTTTCCCTAGTCAGTTTAGAAGGTTCTTGATTATATGATTTTGCAAACCTATCAACTGCGAGATCGTAACTATCCTTGATAGAAATTTCATACAATTTAACCTCAAGGTTGCCACATAAAGCGACAGAGTCATCGACGCTTCCACTAGAAGAAAAATGGCTCGGCATAGTGATTGCCACGACATTCTCAGCGCCCAGGGCATCAACAGCTAGGGCAAGAGTCAAAGCACTGTCAATGCCACCAGAAGATCCAATGATTACACTGCTGAACCCGCATTTTTTGCAGTAATCTCGTAAACCCATAACAATTTGATTATAAAATAATTGCTCATTACTTTGTATAAGATTAGAAACCGTATTTTGTAGAGTTGTGATGTCATTGTTTTGAAAATTAATAGCTTGCTCTGATTCAATGAATGCACCACAAAGCTGCATAAAATCACCTGAACTATTAATAGCAAAACTATTTCCATCAAAAATCAACTCATCGTTGCCACCTACTTGATTTACATAAACTATAGGCTTTCCATATTTAATGGCTTTTTCGCTTAAAAGGCTAATGCGCTCTTGTTGTTTTTGTACATCCGATGGCGATGCATTAATAGTGATAAATATATCCGCAGCATTGTCTATTAAATTATGAAATGGAACATCGTTATAATCAGGATTAGATTCGTCATTCCAAGCATCCTCACAAATTAGAAAACCAATTTTAACACCATCTAACTCCCAAACTCCTGGCAGTTTTCCAGGTTCAAAGTGGCGCATTTCATCAAATATATTATAAGTTGGAAGTAATTTTTTATGGTATTTAAATACTATAGCACCGTCTTTAATTACAGCTAATGAATTGTGAAATGGTTTACCTATTCCGTGATTTTGGTCAATAAAGCCAATTACAATTGCTGCATGCATGCCCTTACTTGCAGCCACAATTTTTTGAAGGTAGCTATTTTGTTCTTCAACAAATCCGCGTCTTTCGATTAGATCCATTGGATAGTATCCGCTTAAGGATAACTCTGAAAACACTATTAAATCAGAGTGCTCTTCATTTTTTTCTATTACATCCAATATCTTTGCAGTATTACCAATAAAATCACCAATGGTAAAATTACACTGAGAAGCAACTATTTTCATTTCAACACCATCAACAAATATGCAGGAACAAGGATAGCGATTATAAATGAAGCGATACAGCAACAAAACCGCTTTATCATTTTGTTTACACTTTGCTTATCTTTCAGGCTAATAAAATTAATCCAGAAAAGAATTACTTTATGTTCTTATTATACGAATCAACGAAGTTTAGTTATAATAATTCCAACCTTTTTTAATAACTGGACTAAAATTAATAATAAAGCGATGAGTAAAGATAAAGATTTAGACAGTGAAGAGGGCATTGCGGTCCAAGAGGCTAAACCTAAACTGGAGCAGCCTAAAAGATATAACGTCATTTTATTAAATGATGATTTTACCCCCATGGATTTTGTAGTGCATATTCTTGAATACTTCTTTAGTCTGGATAGAGCGCAGGCAACACAAGTTATGTTGCAGGTGCACACTCAAGGCAAAGGTGTATGTGGTATTTATCCTAAAGATATTGCTGAAACCAAAGAAGAACAGGTGAATAGATACTCAAAATCTGAACAGCATCCGTTGATGTGTGTGATCGAAGAGGCTTGATATTCATCAATCTCAGTAGTTATTAAGTTGTGAACTTGCAGGGCTGTGTAAACTACATAAATGCAAGAAAGAGGTGGGCCTAATGCTAGGCAAAGAATTAGAATTTACATTAAATATGGCCTTTAAAGAGGCCCGAGAAAAAGGGCATGAATTTTTGACAGTTGAGCATATGCTACTTGCTCTTCTAGATAATGTTTCTGCACTCAATGTATTAAGATCATGCGGTACCGATTTACTTCTTTTACGAGGCGAATTGGAGAAATATATTGCAGAAACTACTCCCTTATTATCTGACCAAGATACTCGGGAAACTCAGCCAACTTTAGGGTTTCAGCGGGTTTTACAGCGTGCCATATTTCATGTTCAATCATCTGGAACTGACGAAGTTACTGGCGCCAATGTTCTAGTAGCTATATTTAGTGAGCAAGAATCACAAGCAGTGTATCTGCTGCATACACAAGACATATCCCGCCTGGATGTGGTTAATTTTATTTCTCATGGAATTGCAAAAGTTGATGGGTATGAATCCATCGAACAAAAAAAAGAGCAACTTGATGATGAACAAGCACAAGTAAAAGAGAATAAAGAAAAAAGTCCTCTTGAACTATATGCAACAAATCTTAATCAGAGAGCTGAACAAGGTAAAATTGATCCTTTAGTTGGTAGGGATAAAGAGCTTGAACGCTCAATTCAAATCCTTTCTCGCCGTAGAAAAAACAACCCTCTTTTAGTTGGTGAAGCTGGAGTAGGGAAGACAGCCATAGCTGAAGGGCTTGCTAAAAAAATTGTCGAAGGGGATGTCCCCGAGACTCTACAAAATGAAACAATCTATTCTTTAGATCTTGGAGCTCTTGTTGCAGGAACAAAATACAGGGGTGATTTTGAGAAAAGATTTAAGTCTTTATTAGCTGAACTAGAAAGTAACGAAAATATAATATTATTCATTGATGAGATACATACTATTATTGGTGCGGGATCTGCATCAGGTGGTGTTATGGACGCCTCTAATCTTATCAAACCAGCTCTCGCTAATGGTGAACTTAAATGCATGGGCTCTACTACATATAATGAATATCGCGGTATTTTTGAGAAGGATAGGGCGCTTGCTAGACGCTTCCAAAAAATTGATATTCTTGAGCCATCGATTAGTGAAACTTATGAAATTCTAAAAGGACTTAAGTCGAAATATGAGGATTTCCATAAGGTAAAATATACGGCTAAAGGTCTAAAATGTGCTGCTGAATTATCTGCACGATATATAAGTGAACGGTATTTACCAGATAAAGCAATTGATGTTATCGATGAAGCTGGCGCAAATATTAAGGTATACGGCACAGAGAAGCGCAAAAAGAGCGTAGGAGTTAAAGAGATTGAAGAGGTTATTGCTAGAATAGCTCGCGTCCCAATGAAAAGCGTTTCATCTTCTGATAAACAAGTATTAAAAAATCTTGAGCGCAACCTGAAAATGGTTATTTTTGGTCAAGACCCAGCCTTAGAGTGCGTGTGTTCTGCAATTAAAACCTCCAGAGCTGGCTTAGGCAACTTAGATAAACCTATAGGATCATTTTTATTTGCAGGACCAACAGGAGTTGGTAAAACAGAAGTAGCAAAGCAACTTGCCAAAACTATGGGTGTTGAATTTTTACGTTTTGATATGTCGGAATATATGGAAAAGCACACTGTTTCGAGACTAATTGGTGCTCCTCCTGGCTATGTTGGCTTCGATCAAAATGGACTCCTTACAGAATTAGTAATGAATCATCCACATGCAGTTGTTTTACTGGATGAAATTGAGAAAGCTAATTCAGAAATATTTAATATCCTATTACAGGTTATGGATCATGGTACGCTAACTGATAACAATGGCCGCAAAGTTAATTTCAAGAATATTATTTTGATTATGACAACAAATGCAGGTGCTACTGAGTTAAATAAAAGAGCCATAGGGTTTACCGAGCAAGATAACAGTACTGATGGTATGCAGGCAATAAACCGTATGTTCTCGCCTGAGTTCAGAAACAGAATAGATTCAACTGTTCAATTCAAGGAACTTGATGCTGCAACAATAGACAGAGTTGTTGATAAATTCATCTGCGAACTAGAGTCTCAGCTCCACGATAAATCAGTAACTATTGATGTGAGTGAAGAAGCTCGAGAATGGTTAGGCAAAAAAGGTTACGATCCTAAGATGGGAGCGCGACCAATGACAAGAGTTATAAATGAGAATATACGCAAACCGCTTTCGGAGGAGCTACTTTTTGGTAGTTTAACCAAGGGTGGAAACGTCTTTGTAATTATTAAAGATGGCAAAGTAGATTTTGAAATAGAAGAAACGGTCCATAAAGAGTTGGTTCATTAACTACAGTTTTCAACTGTGATTTCTCAAAAAAGTCAAAAAAGGCAACCAATCGGTTGCCTTTTTACATATAACTATGGATTATTGTCAGAGATTAATTTCAGTCTTTGTTCTCTATCAGGTATTCATGGTTACGATAAAACCCCTTAAAAATGACCTCTTTGTGTGTATTGGTCACTTTCTTACCTGATCTTTCAGCACATTCAGCTAAGACAGCCTCTAAATCTTCAGATATAAAACCTGGTACGAACGGTTCAAAGAAACCAAGTATTTTTCTAGATAAGGAAAAAGTATGGAAAAAATGAGTCTTAGTGCGTTCGCCATACTCAGTAATTATTAAATGTCCACCAGGTTCTGTTACTCGTATAGCTTCAGCAAGGGTATTTCTGCGAGCTTCTGGTGGCATTTCATGTAATAGGAAAAAGATTAACGTGGCATCAAAATTATTATCAGGATAAGAAAGGTTTTCGGCATTCATTCTTACCAAATTATTAACTTGATCCTTTGTCTCAGTTTGAGCTAATAATTTACGTTTAGCCGACTCTAACTGGCCTTGAGTTATATCGATAAGATGGTATTCAGAGTCTTGATTATCTTCTTTAAGTTGCCTTGCAAGATCTGGTGTTATTGACCCATATACCGCTGTTATTTGAAGGGTCTTTTTTGGTTTTATTCGTTTAAAGCGCTCTAAAGTTTTTCCAACTAGCTTTTTATAATTTCCAAATAAAATCATATTAACTAGTGGTTCGTGATCCCAGAACCAAATACTAAAATTCCACACGTACGCCCACCAGTAATTACGCGCAAGATATTCAGGAGTACCGTCTTTATGAAATTTTTTCCAAATAGCCATTCAATTAATCCACTATGTTTCAATAAAAGAGCGTCGATTATATATTACTTAGACTTAACTCGTAAGAGGATATAAATAATATATTACGTGCATTTTACGTCCCTTATTTGCAATAGATTTATTCAAAACCCTAATATTAAGTAAATTCTTTTATTTCAGTCTGATAGGAAAACAACTTAATTTGAATTGTATTTAAATTTTGGACAAGAGCTCAAAGTGTGCCACGAGTCACATAAAAGCGTCACAAATAGAGTTAAATTAAACTTACCTGAGTGAAGACCTTTAAGTTAGTAGTAAAGAGTAAGTTTAAAAAAGAGGAGCCCCTGACTCCTCTTTTTTCCGTCTAAAGCTTATTAAACAAAGCATGTACAAAGAAACGCCGCAAAAAAGGGAGAGTTTCTTTGCGGCGTTTTGGAGCTACATATATTGACACATAATTATAATGAATCATGGTCAACACTAATAGATTACATAACCAGTAGTATGTTTGCAAAGCAATAAAAACATATTTGTGAAGACGTTAACGCTGGAGTGCTGCGAGATATATTGATTTGTGAGCCATTTACCCTTTTTAGCCTTAATCATTAAGGTTGGGGAGTTTATATTTCGGCCAATTAAGCTCCCATGGATTCTTATTTTACTCGATATTTTTCCCCACTTAATCTCTCTGGAATATTAATCCATTTAAAGAAGGGGATACAAAACTATATCCATTCCATTCATAATAAATTTTATCGCAAATGCATGATAGTGCGTCCTGTCACATTCCTCTTTATTAGTCCATATTTACTGGCTCACTATAACTGGGTATAGAGCATCTGAATTCAACTCATCATTATTATGAAAATCCACCCCAGGATATTCATCAATAGTTAAAAAGAATTCGCTTTCAAAAAGTAGTTTAAATACTTTAAAAATTGACCCAGTTCACCCTTATCTATTTTAAATAAAATAAACACTACTTAATATTTGATAAATTTGTTTTTTGGTCTTAACTGTTAGTTAGTAACTCACTGAACCCCGGTGGATAAGGGGCTTCTAATGTAGAAAAGTGGGAAATAGATCACCCATTAAAATAAGATCTACTATAAAATCACTTTAGAAGTATATTTTTACTTCATTGAATACTTGCAGACATAAATACGGAGTTTTTAGTGCAAGCCAAATTAAGCAATAGTTCAATTGTACCAATTAAGCCTTCAATGTTAAAAAAATCATTTGAAGTAACTACAAAACTTCAGGAAGAAAATGAGCTTATCTGTTCCATAGCTTCATTGACTTGCCTTGATGAAGTTATTAGCAGTATTGCTTTGTTTATTTACAAGCGATGGGCTTTAGATATTTTGGGGTTACAGCTATGTGATTATGAAAATGCAACATTAAACTTTTGCAAACTAGTTAATTCTAGTTCACTGACATCCAACTACCCATCGTTAGAGAATGTTAGCTTTCCACTTGATCGAAATTATTCAGTATCCACTAAAGTAGCTATCGACAAAAACTTTGAATATCATAACTATATAGATTTCGACAATAAAACCTCTGATTATGATGGCAAAATATCCCATACACTTAACCTTATCCACATGATTTTTATTCCCATTGTAAAAAACGGGAATTCAGTTGGCGTTATAAGACTTTCTACAACTGAACAAGATATTGATAAGCTTGATTCTGATCTTGTTAATGAAGTCGTATTATTTTTAAATACGATCTCAGGCATCATCTCTAATTGTATATATATAAATAATTTAGAGAAATTAAACGATATTCAAGAGCGCAACCTGAATTTAATAGAAGATTTAAGTTCATCTGGCGATGTTTATAGAATCACAAAAATATTAAAACAGGAAATATTATCGACTAGCGCATACGATGCTGTAATGATTAATATTCTTGATGCAGAATCCAGATGCTTTACATGTGAAAATATACACCTACCACACAGACTTTCATCGATGAACAATCTCCTCTTAGGAATGACATTCCCATTTGATGCAGATACATTTGAAAACTCATGGGCTAAAACTCATAAACCAACCATCGTTAAGAAAAATGAGTTCTCTAGTTGTTCACCATTTATTTCTGAACGCTGTTCCCGCTGGGAAATGCAAAGCATGGCAGTTTTACCTATTATTTCATCGGGTTTGATTGTTGGTACGGCTTTGTTGTTTAAAAAGGCAACAAATTTTAATAATAGAGAAATATTTAAACTGAGTAAAAAAATCTCCCTTTTCTCAGGTGCACTGAAAACAGCATCACACTTATCAAAAGTTATTAAAAAAGATGAGGAAACGTTAAAGGTAGAGCATGGGAAAACACGCTTTTTAAAATTTATAGAACATATAAATCATATATCAAAACCTGAAGAGATATTTAAGAATATTTCAGATGAATTTATTAATAGTTTTTGTTTCAATATTGCATCGATTCGCATGGTCGAAGATGATTTTTTAATTACTAAAAATATCACTGTTGATGAATCGATAAATGAATCGGTTAAAGAAGGGATGCGACAAATACACCAAGAAATTTCACTTGAATTGAAAGCAGGTGAAAGTGTTCAGGTCTCAACAGTACTTAATAATTCAACAACTCATATTCCTGATGTTCAGATGATCAAAAATCTTCCTATGGCAGAGAAAGATTTTCATAGTGTGAAAATGTTAGATGGAGTGAGAACAGTAATACATGTACCAATAAGAGTAGGTAATCATCCAGTTGGAGTTCTCTCATTAATGTCATTTACTGAAATTGTTGAAATTAGTGAAGATGAAATGTCATTAATTGAATTAATATGTTCTTTTGCAGGATCCACCATCAGCAATTCATATCTATTTTCAATGATAGGATCACAAAAAGATCAAATCGAGCAAAAAGTTGAAGAGTTAAATAAAACTCAAGATCTACTCAAATTGGCAAGAGATGCTGCCGAGTCATCTACTCAAGCTAAAACTGAGTTTTTAGCAAATATGAGCCATGAGATCCGCACACCTATGAATGCGATTGCTAATTTTGTGGAGCTTGCATTAAGAACCAATTTAAACCCGAAACAGTCTGACTATTTAACTAAAATCAAAAAATCATCCTTTTCATTGCTTTCGATAATTAATGACATTTTAGACCTTTCTAAGATCGAGGCGAATAAATTACCGGTTGAAAATATTGAGTTTGATATTACTGATATCCTAAATGATATTAACGATCTTTTCTCTGAGAGGGTTGCAGAAAAAGGATTGGATTTTTATATAAATGGAGCATCAGCTATTAACAATTGTTTCATTGGTGATCCGCTTAGGGTTAAACAGATTCTAACTAATATTGTTAATAACTCTTTGAAATTTACAAGTGAAGGAGTTATTAACATCACTGTTTCACACGAAAAACTTAGAGACAATGCTAGTCAGCTAAAGTTTTCTGTAAGTGATACTGGAATTGGTATTCCATCAGAGAAAATCGATACTTTATTTGAATCATTCTCTCAAGCTGATTGCTCAATTACTAGAAGATATGGTGGGACTGGTCTTGGCTTAACCATATCAAAACAGCTCTGTAATATGATGGGGGGTGATATATGGGCTGAAAGTGATTTAGGAAAAGGAAGCGTATTTAACTTCACCATTAAACTTGCAAATGCATCTGCTTTAAGCCTTATCAACCAATTGATAACTGATGATATAAAGAATAAAAGCATTCTTATAATAAATGAAGATGAGACACAGCAGAATTATTTAGTTAACCTTCTATCTAAACTAAACCCAAAACTTACAAATATTAACTCATGTAAGAACTTTAATGTTTTTGTTAAAGACCACCTTGATAGCATCCCAGATATCGACTTAATAATAATCGATGAACATCTTTATACTCACCGCTGTATTGATGCGCTTGCATGTTTATGCAAACAAACTAATGCTAAGTGTATTGTTCTTCAATCTCAAGATAATCATGATTCATATATATATTATGATGCTATTGCCACGAAGCCTCTTCGTGATAGTACTATGATTGATCTTATGCAAAATGTGATAAATGGAACACAACCTACCGCCTCTCAAAGCAACACAAAATGCATTTCGTTTATTGAAAAGAAATTTTATTCCAGCCTTTGCAATAATAATGTTCTATTGGTTGATGACAATGAAATCAACCTGCAAATTGCACAGGAACTATTAGAGCTTGTTGGGATTAATGTGACATCTGTTGATAGTGGCCTTAAGGCAATAAATGCACTCAATAAAAATCAATATGATCTTGTAATGACAGATGTACAAATGCCCCATATGGATGGATATAAATTAACATCCATAATTCGTCAGAGTTTTACAGATCTGCCGATTATTGCTTTAACCGCACATGCAATGCAGGGGTATAAAGAACAGTGCATAGCCTCTGGTATGAATGATTATGTCTCAAAACCGATTGATCAAGCCACATTATATAAGTGTTTAACTAAATGGCTAAAACCTAAAAACCAAGATATCTTACCAACTAATGAAACTGCCACCTCAAAAACATCACCCAAGATCTCGCCAGATCTATATAAAGATATAAGCCTTATTTCAGATATTGATATTCCATTAGCTTTAGTTTCAGTAGGCAATAAGCGCAATCTATTCGTAAATGTTTTAAGAACGTTTAATTCTCGCTACAAAGATGCTGCACCATTTATAAGAAACAAATTAACTGAAAATAACATCGGTGCTGCAAAAGATCTTACTCATGCACTAAAAGGGCTTAGCGGAACCATCGGAACTAATACACTATTTGAAATAAGTAAATCTCTTGACCTAGCTCTTAAAGAACACAAACAAAAATTTCGCTCAGATATTTTCCATATCATCGATAAGCTAGAAACTGAACTTGAAATGGTAACTACTGATGTTTCGACTATACTCACTACAACTATACTAGCGAAAGATGAGTGCAAAATTTATATTCGAGAAGGGGCAAACCATATTGAGATATTTAAAACTTGTTTGACCGAAAATAACTATAAATCACTTGAACTAATGCCCTATATTAGGGGGCATTTCATTGAAGAAAAACACCAAAAGTCATTAGATATGATTGAAACAGCTATAGAAAAGTTTGATTTCTCAACAGCAAGAAATATATTTAACAACTCTATAATGACGTAACGCGTATTTACTAAACTGTTGGATATCATTGAATAGCACTAATAAAACCACGAATACTTATCCTTCAACAAAAAGGGTATCGTTTAAGTCCTTACCTTTGCTGATTCGTTGGTTAACAATCCGTATGCTAGCTTTAGTTTCTCCTAATGTTTCAGCAGCATATGCCAATAAGTTATTTCTTACTCCAAGAAGGTACAAACCAAAGGAGTGGGAAAATGAAATAGAAAAGACCGCTGATAGAAAATATTTTCAGCCTTATAAAGACATTAAAATTCGCGTATTAGAGTGGGGCACAGGTCCAGCTATTTTCATATTGCATGGATGGGAAGGGCGCTCGCTTCAACTAGGAAATTATATACAACCATTAACAAAATTAGGGTATAAGGTAGTGGCTATTGATTTGCCTGCCCATGGCGGATCTACAGGCAAAACGTCAAATATTGTCGATTTTAAGACGGCAATAATAAAAGTATCCTCTAATTATGAAAAAATAAGTGTAATTATTGCTCACTCCTTTGGCGCAGTAGCATCAACTTTAGCCGTTAACGAAGGGCTTAATGTAGATAAGTTAGTTCTTTTTTGTCCACCTCCGTGCCCATATTCAATAGTAAAACGCTATACTCGCTTCTTTAAAATCCCAAAGAATGTAGCCGAAATCATGCTTAAGGATCAACCTCAAATCATGCAAATGGAATGGGATGACATTTCTCTGTTTTCAGTTTGTAGTAATATGCAGTTTAACAATGCACTTTTAATATATGATACGGAAGATAACGAGATAGATATATCCGATGCTAAAAAACTAGCTTCAATATGGAAAGGTACAGAACTGTTTATTACATCGGGGTTTGGCCATTATAAAATACTAAGAGAAGACTCTGTACTAAGGCATGTAGTGGAATTTTTGACAATTAAAAAATAGCATCGTAAATTAGATGCCTAATAAGCAAGCTTAATTTAAATTAGCTACGGCATTAAGTTAATAGGATAAGCTATCCAAGTAATGCAATGATATTGGGGACTTTGTGTTAGACACTCAGTTTAAAATTGAAACACCTGAAGGTATTGAGCTCGGTATTAGAATTGCGGGCCCAATTGTTCGAGGCTTAGCTTTTTTTATAGATTCTGTTATAAAAGTTCTCATATATATAGCTATCTATCTGATAATTATCTTTTCTTACGTTAGTTTTGGGGAATCTGGATTTAATATTGCTCTTGGCTTGCTATTGATAATTATATTTCTTTTCGAGTGGTTTTATTCAGTTTTATTTGAGATCTATGCAAACGGTGCCACGCCAGGAAAGAAAATAATGGGGATAAAAGTTGTTTGCGATAGTGGAGTACCAATAAATTGGAGCTCCTCATTAACAAGAAATATTGTACGTATTGTTGATATGTTTCCATTTCTATATTTTTTCCCAACATGTGGTCTCGGACTTCTTTTTATTCTTTTTGGAAAACGATTTAAAAGAATTGGAGATATTGCTGCTGGAACCGTAGTTGTATATTCAAAAGATAGTGTAAGTACCTCAAGAATCAAAGGCGTTGAACCTTATATCCCGCAACAACATTTAACTCTTGAAGAAAAAAAATCTATAGTTATGTTTTCTGAAAGGCATAATATTATGACTGATTCAAGAGCTGCAGAACTAGCTGATATTTTACAAGTTCTAACTGAAGAGACCGGTAAAAACGGAGTACATAAGCTTCATGGTTACGCTAGCTGGGTAATTGGTGAAAAATGAAACAGCAGACCTTTGAACAGTTACATAACAAATTTTGGCTAGAGTTTGAATTACTACTTCAATCTTTAAGTGGGGGTTTTAAATACACTCGCAACAGTTCTACTGAATTAGAATCTGATCAATTTGTTAACAACTACCGCCTTATCTGCCAACATTACTCCTTAGCAAAGAGCAGGGCATATAGTAATAATCTAGTTGAACGTTTACATTCTATGGCGCTTCAAGGTCATCAGATTTTATATAAAAAAAACAGCATTCCTATATCTAAAATTCTTTCTTTTATTGTTTATGATTTTCCTGTTTCTGTCAGACGTGAGTACAAGCTCATGCTCGTATCAATCCTTTTGTTTTTTGGAGTTATGATTGGAGCTGCCTCATTGATAATAGTTAAGCCTGATCTTGCCTATTCTTTTATTGGAGAATCCCAACTTAACAGCATTGAGAGCATGTATGACCCAGAGAATAGATCTAACCTTGGAAGGGAAAGAGATTCAGATAGTGATATTTATATGTTTGGATTTTATATTCGTAACAACACAGGGATTGGATTAGCGACTTTTGCTAGCGGTGCTATTTTAGGTGTAGGCACAATATTTATACTCCTATTTAATGGGGTATATCTTGGTGTAATAAGCGGTCATATTATTAATGTTGGCTATAGTGAAACTTTTTATCCATTTGTCGTAGGGCATGGTGCTTTTGAGCTAACGGCTATTGCTCTTGCTGGTTGTGCAGGTCTCAAGCTAGGTATGGCACTATTATCTCCTGGTAGATATAACCGGTTTGATTCAATAAAATTAGCAGCGTTTAACATTATGCCAATAGTAATAGGAATGATGGGCATGTTCATTATTGCAGCATTTATTGAAGCATTCTGGTCATCATCTACATCAATATCTGTTAATACAAAATATATAACTGGCGCTATTTTGTGGCTATTTGTAATTGCCTACTTTGTTTTTTCAGGGCGTAGTTATGCAAATAGATAATATTCAGGCAAAAATAAGGCCACGCGCTAACTGGGAGGCTATCGACCTTGGCTTTTTAATGGCTAATCGTTGGAAGTCTCATATATATAAAACTTGGTTCTTTGTCACACTCCCAATATTTCTACTACTCAACCTTATCTTTTATAACAATATGGGGTGGGTGTGCTTTATTTTTTGGCTACTTAAGCCAATCTTTGATCGCTTCATATTGATTACAGTTAGTAGGCGGTTATTTAAGGAAAAAATAACCAATAGAGAGCTTATTAAGTTGGCACCACGCTTATTTTTTAAACATATTTTCAAACACCTAACAATATACAGGCTTGATCCTAACAGGGCGTTTAATCTACCGGCATGGTTTCTTGAAAATCTGTCTGGTAAGCGCAGATCAGATAGAGCAAGAATTCTAAAAATCACTGCTTCTGGAACATCTTCTTTACTTACATTTGCTGCACTGCTCTTACAGCTTTTCTTTTATGTCGCTATCATCGCCTTAATTGCATCAATTTTCCCTAACTATATGCTTTTTGGTGATATGTTTAGAGATTCATTTGAAAATATTATTGCCCTTTACCAATCTAACAATTGGTATATTGAATTTTCAGCCAATTCTATCTACTTCATTAGTGTTACTTTAATTGAACCATTTTATGTTTGTGCAGGATTTACACTCTATCTTAATAGGCGCACCGAGCTTGAATCTTGGGATATTGAGCTTGATTTTAAAAAGATGAGGCAGAGGTTAGAGGAGAAGCAAAATAGATATAATTTAGGGGCTTTCAAAGTTGCGCTGATTAGTATGCTTTTTATTGGCACATTCTCAATTCTTCCAATAGAAAGCTCATATGCAGCATCTATAGATAATAATAACGTTGTACAAAATGATAACTGTGAAAAGTGGGATAAAAAAATTGCAGCAGAGCCAGTCAATGAGTCTGAAAAAGTAATTAGAGAACTTCTTTCTCAAGACAAATACAAGAAATGTACGATTAAAACTACATTTGAGGCCAAACCGCAAGAGAAAAGTAATGGTAATAAAAACGTATGGAAGAAATTCTGGAAATGGATATTTGAGAAATTTGGAGACAAAAGTAAATCATCAAAATCAGATAACATAAGCCTGGCTAACATTGTTGAATTATTCTTATGGGTAGTTGGCGGTTTAATAATCTGTATTTTAATATATCAACTTCATAAATATCGTGAATATTTTTTAAGTGTAATTAAGCCGGTTAAAGATGATAAAGAGCAAATTCCTAGTGAGATTTTTGGATTAGATATTACCCCTGAATCAATTCCAGATTTACTATCTGATGAAGTATTAAAGCTTTGGGGTGAAGGTGAGTTTATACAAGCCATAAGCCTACTGTACCGAGGGTACCTTTCTAAATTAACGCATGAGTATGATGTTGATATTAAAATAAGCCATACCGAAAATGACTGCCTATTAGCTGCTAAAAAAATGTTTGCAAATAAGAAAGAAATTTTGCAGCTATTTACTCAAATATCACAGATGTGGTTAAAGTCGGCTTATGCACATCAATTGCCGAATAAAGATGAAGTGATCAACTGCTGCAGAGCTTGGCGCCTCCAGTTTGAATCAAAAAACTCGAGGTTCATAGATGAATAAAAAACCTCAGACTACTAAAATCATACTTCTTATATCATTATTGATTGGATTATTTATCTATTACATTTTAAAGGATCACAGGTTAATTGAAAAAGAGCAATATAACGGTTTTTCATCTGAAATACGGCAGAGCAGATACGAAGTATTAAAAGACTATCTTGAAAAACTAGAATTTACTGTAGACAAGCATGTAAGAGTAACCTCGATAAAGGATTTAAATAATAATTCCGGGGCTTTATTTCTCGGCGTGCTTCCCAATAGATATACAGAAACTGAATATAATTCGATTATTGAGTGGGTCAGAAATGGAGGCCATCTTATAATCAATGCTCCTGAATCCTATGATTATAGGACAGAGAATGAGAATAAACTGCTTCAATACTTCGGCATATCTAGAGAATATAATGATTACAATGGTGACGAAGATGCGCTAAATATCTCTCTTGATAATTTTACCTACGCCATTAGTTCTCAATCCCATACAAAACTTTTGTTATCAACGAATTATAATTTGCTGAGCCGTGAAGGTGAGATTGATGATTTCATCCAACTGGAAATTGAGCAAGGAGTTGTCTCAGTATTCAGTGATAATTTATTCCTATTAAACGACACCATAATTGATAATGACAATGCGCTTTTCGCTCATGATATATTTAACTTTAGAAATCAAACTGGAAAAGTATGGATAGTCGAACAGCCGCGTATGCCATATTTTATGGAACTAATTTGGGACTATTACAGTAAAGTTGTTATCTCTGCTGGGGTGCTTCTATTAGCATTATTATTTTGGTTGGGGCGAAGGTTTGGATCAATTACAGAGATAGAAGATACAACAAGAAGAAGTCTATTAGAACAGATTCACGCTGCAGGGATTTTTGCATTCAAAACCAAGTCATTAAATAAACTGACCAACAAGGTGAGAAAAGACCTAATCTTCAAAATTGAAGCAAAACATCCATCAATTGTATTTGATTCAAAAAGCGATATTTTTGAAGATATTGCACTGATAACATCAATGGACAAATCACTTGTTGAATATGCATTCAAGCATGAAATCAACGACCACCAGATTGAATTTTTAAGAATAATTAGAGCACTATATATGATAGGGAAGAGAATATGAGTTCAGATGAAATAACATCAACTAATGAGCAAATAAATTTTAATGGTTATGAATCTGCCAACATAGCGGAAAACACCTCTGATGAGACTAATAATGTTCATGATGAATTGGTTACAAGTACTGAATCTATAACTGATTCAGCAAGTACAGCTCAGCATATAAAAGCTAAGGCTGATGATATTCGCTCTCAAATTCACAAGGTCATTGTTGGACAGGAAGACGTCGTTGAGCAAGTATTAATAGCTCTATTTGCAGCTGGACATGTACTTATTGAAGGTGTTCCAGGACTTGGAAAGACTCTATTAGTTCGAGCCCTTGCACAAACATTTTCAGGAAATCATGGGAGAATTCAATTCACTCCCGATTTAATGCCTGCGGATGTTACAGGGCACGCCATTTATGATATGAAATCAGAGCAATTTAAAATAAGAAAAGGACCTGTTTTTACAAACATCTTATTAGCTGACGAGATTAATCGCGCACCAGCAAAAACTCAAGCCTCTCTGCTTGAAGTTATGCAAGAATTTCAAGTTACCATTGAAGGTAATAGTTTTACGATGTCTCAGCCATTTGTAGTCTTAGCAACACAAAATCCTATAGAACAAGAGGGGACATATCCCTTACCAGAAGCGCAAGTCGATAGATTTCTGCTAAAAGTTAACATATCTTACCCTACCTCTGAAGATGAATGTGCTCTGGTAACAAATATCACTACTGACAGTTTGGCTAGTAAATTAGATGTAGATCAAATTCAGAATACTGTAACAGCTGAAGATATTGTAGAAATACAAGAAGCAGTAGCAAAAGTTCTTGTTGATGAGAGAGCTATCAACTACGCGGTACAAATAGTTAGGGCTACTCGTGATTGGGGTGGAATATATATTGGTGCTGGCCCAAGGGGAAGTATCTCTTTAGTACGTGCAGCAAAATCATACGCAATGTTACAGGGCCGTGACTTTGTAACTCCTGACGATATTAAACACGTAGCTTTACCTGTGTTACGCCACAGAATTACGCTAACAGCAGACTTTGAAATCGAAGGTTATACCGTAGATAACGTTCTCCAATCTATTATTCAGAAAACTCCAGCACCGAGAGACTAATGAGGCCAAACTACAAACTATTATTACTAATTAGTGTCTGGATCATAATTGCGATTACTGCATCGCATGGTCTGCTAGCTAATTACATATGGGTAAGTAGTGGTGCTATGATTGGAATATACTCTGTTATAAATTTGGTCTATCTTTTTCGCCTGTCTGTTCCAACAGTAGAGCGCAACATTAATACGACATTACCTGTAGGTGTTAGAAGCACTGTTTTCCTGACGATTTCCAACACTTCAACCCAATCAATATCTGTCAGAATAAACGATCATGCTTCTCAAAAGCTTAATTTAGAGGGGGATATAATTGAAGAATTTATCCCACCTAAACATGTATGCAAGACTAATTACAGTATTACTCCTTCAGCACGAGGTGAGATGTATTTTTCAAAGGTAGAGATACTATTAACCACCAGGTTTTCAGTTTTATCTATCAAAAGAACTATTGATTTACCTCTTGCTGTGCGGGTTTACCCTAACTTTGCAGAAATAACTAAATATACAATTCTAGCAACTGAAAACAATATCAGCCAAATGGGTATAAAAAAACGCCAACGCAGAGGCGAGGGGATGGAATTTCATCAGTTAAGAGAATATCGCCAAGGAGATTCTCTGAGGCAATTAGATTGGAAAGCTACATCAAGAATCAACAAGCTTATATCTAAAGAATATCAAGATGAAAGAGATCAGCAAATAGTTTTTTTAATCGACTGCAGTCAACGTATGCGTTCTAAAGATGGTGAAATGAGCCATTTTGATAATGCACTTAACTCTGTATTACTATTGTCATATGTGGCGCTAAAACAAGGGGATGCTGTTGGCTTCCAAACCATTAATGGTATAAATAGATCACTATCACCAAGGAAAAGTGTTTCATCCATAAAAAACATTCTCAATGCCTCATATGATCTTGAGCCAACGCTATCACCACCTGATTATATTTCAGCAGCAACCGATTACCTTAAAACCCAACGTAAAAGATCTTTAGTTATACTCATTACAAATGCTTGCAGTGAAGATACCCAAGAACTTTTAACTGCGATTAAAATGCTAAAGAAGAATAACTTAGTTCTAATTGCCAACCTTAAAGAAGAATGCCTAGAAAACACCTTTGATACCGAAATTCACGACTTTGATCAGGCATTAACATATGCATCTGCTCATAACTATATGTATTACCGCAATAAAGAATTTGCAGCTATTCGCTCAACAGGAATTCAGTTTATTGATGTAACACCCCAGAAAATGCCTACAGCAATAGTAAATAGATATTTAGATATCAAGACGACAGCACAATTATAATATTAACGATCAATTACTAGATTAATATTTACTGCATCAATCACCAAATTACTAATAATTCACAAAAACAAATATTTTATTTGGGTACTTTTAATATTATGTACTCAGCGGCTATTTTGGTTAGATATATAGTCTATTATATATATTGTGGGTAATTATTTAATCATTGATGTAAAAAATGGGCGATGCTAGTTTTAAATATTTAAGCATGAGGGTGATTTATAAATCATTCATACTTCTATGCATTTTATTTATCTCCCAAACCAGCTTTGCTATTGCCATTCATGATTCACAAGATATATATAATATAGGTGCAGACTCCTATTTGATTAAAGATATAGATAATAATATTGATTTTGAAAAAGTAAAACAGACGCCTGAATCTAAATTCATTAAGAACGAAAATGATACTATATTACTGGACCATAGCAGCACACCGTACTGGATTAAGTTCAAATTAAACTATTTCTCAAAAAATGGTCTTGATTATAAAAATTGGTTTTTAGAAATAGCTGCAACATCTCTTGATGAACTAGATATATACATAGTTGAACAAGGTAACTCCACATCCCATCATCTTGGCGATAAACGACCATTTTCTGCTAGACCAGTGCAGCATAACAGTTATATAGTTGATTTTAGAACTCTATCGAATAAAAAAACTGATGTTTTTATTCGTGTAAAAAAGTCAGCAGCAATTAAACTTCCAATTAAAATATGGTCTCACGAGGCTCTTTTTACCAACTCGCAAACCTTAAATTATTTTGCTGGAATCTGCTATGGAATCTTATTTATTCTAGGAATATATAACTTTATTCTTTTTTTTGTAGTTAAAGACAAGACCCACAACTATCTCGCCATATATATTGTATGTATGCTGATTTGCGTAATGTCTTACGATGGATTTACCAAACTAATATTATGGCCAAATAACATATGGTGGGAGAGCAGGGCGCTTTTCTTTTGGGAGTCGATAGCAATATTTTGGGGCATCCAATTTTCTCGTTTATTTCTAAAGAATGAATTACAACACACACTTCTGGATAAATTTTTAAATTATGGCAGGTTCGTAGTTATTGCTTTTGCAGTTACCTCTTTGCTATTCGATGCAAATATCTATTCAATCCATTTATTAATCGCTTATGCAGTTTTATCTATATGGATTACAAAGGTTGGATTGCACCTTAACTCACCCTATGAAAAAGTTTACTTTCTTCTCTCGTGGATACAGTTATATTTGGTTTCAGCATCATTATTTATCGGCCTATTTGGTTTTGATACTTCATTCATTAATAAGACCTATATATATTATTCCGGAGTAATCGCTCATGGTTTATTTTTATCCCTCGCTTTAGCAGATAGGTATAGATCTATACGGGTAAACAAAGAAAGAGCAGAATTTATATCAATATCAAGGTTAAAGCGTTATAAACACCTATTTAATAATTCCACGGCCGGGATGTTTGAGTGTACGCATAGTGGGCAGCTTTTGTATGTAAACCCTGCATTAATCAAAATGTTTGGATATGAAACTGAATTACAAATGTTGGATAATAATGAATTATTTGGAACTGGAGTATTCTTTTATAAAAAAGATATATATAAGTATCTTCGTATTCTAATTAAAAATCTACACGTCAATAATTTCGAGTTTAAGTTCAGGAAAAAAAATGGAGAACATGGGTGGGCTTCAATTTCAAGTAGCCTTATTCCATCAACTAAGTCAGGTAGTAAATATAATATTGAAGGTTCTATAATCGATATCACAGCATCTATTGAAAGATCAAAAATTGAACAAAAGCTTATAGAAACAGAAGCCTCTGCCAACATTAAGTCTCAATTTCTAGCTAATAGCAGCCATGAACTAAGAACACCAATGAATGCAATTATTGGATTTACATCTTTACTTCAAAAAACAATATTAACAGAAAAACAATCTAGCTATGCTGAAAAGGTTAGAGTATCAGCAAAAGGGCTTTTAAGGCTGATTAATGACATCCTGGATCATTCTAAACTTGAAGCAGGAGAGATGCAGCTCGAAGTTATTAATTTCACTCTAGACCAAATAACCTCTGAAGTGATTGATGTTTTTTCCGAACGTTTTAATGATAAGGGTGTTGAACTAATAGTAATTAAAGAATCGAGTATTCCAACTAATCTAAAAGGTGATCCGTTACGTATTAGTCAGGTTTTAATCAATCTTATTAATAACGCATTGAAATTTACTAACGATGGGCATGTTGCCCTAATTATAAATTATTCAGAATTAAGTCCTGCTCAAGTCAATATTAAAATCACTATCAGTGACACAGGAATAGGTATAGAACCTGATCGCTGCCAGGCTATTTTTGAACCATATCAACAAGCAGACACTTCAGTTTCTTCGCATTATGGGGGAACAGGTCTTGGCCTCAGCTTGTGTAAAAAATTAATTGAAAGCATGGGGGGGGAGATAAATGTTTCGAGTGCTGTAGGCAAAGGTACTGATTTTGAATTCAACATACTAGTTCAAGTCGATGAATATCAAAGTATACCCATGGCCCAACAAGGCTGCTACGAAGCTCTTAAGGAGAAGAGTGGGTTTATTATAGAAAGTAATAAGCTCACAAGAAAACAAATCCAAAATGAATTAACAACCTTAGGGATTACATCTGTAGCCGTATCTGGCGGAGAGATGGCCTTACAAAGGTTGATTTCACTTGCTGAATGTGAAAATTATGACTTTATTATAATTGAGCGCAATCTCATCGATAACAATGGGATAAACATTATAAAAGACCTTAAAACCGAGTCAACTACAAAAGATATCCCCATTATATTAACTTCTAAAACAGGATTTAGCGACTTAAGTGAGAGAGATAAAAATTGTGGAATTAATGAATTTTTGGTCAAACCAATAAAAAACAATCTTCTACTAAAAGCGCTCATTAAAATATTTAATTTAGACTACTTAGAACATACATATAATGAATTTATACAAACAGATAAATACCTAAATATATTCTGTGAAAAAGATATTCTTCTAGTGGAAGATAACGAATTAAACCAAGAATTATTAATAGAACTTCTTAATGAAACTGGGGTACATATTGATGTGGCTAATACTGGAATGTTAGCACTTGAAATGTTACAGCATAAAAATTACTCATTAGTTTTAATGGATGTGCAGATGCCTGTTTTAAATGGCATTGAAACAACTAAAATAATTAGACAAGATTACCCTGAGTTAAAAAAACTTCCTATTCTTGCCTTAACAGCAAATGTTCTAGATGTAGATCACGAAGAATGCAATAAAGCAGGCATGGAAGGTTTTATAACCAAGCCTATTGATTTTGAGGATTTAATCAACACGCTTAAAGTATGGCTTCATATATCTATGGGTGATGGTGATGGTGATGGTGATGGTGACGCCAATATAAGTTCACAATTAATTGATGATAAAAAAAGTGATTGCAATAGTATTGATATAGAAGCTGGTGTAAGAAAACTGGGGGGAAATAAAAAGCTATATTTTAAGATCCTACATGACTTCATTAATACTTATTCAGAAGAAAAAAGCAATATACTACAGCTAGTTGAGAGTGAAGATTTTGAAAATTTGAAAATTAAAATTCATTCTATTAAGGGTTTAAGTTTTAACTTAGGTCTTAATCTTTTAGGTGATATTGCACATGATATCGAGAAGGTGCTATCAAACAATCCAAATAAAAACATTAGAGTGATTAATGACTACATTTCATCATTTTTTAATAGTTTATTAACTTTGGAGAAACAAATAGTTGATATCGATGTAGGTTGAATCAACTTTATTTCAACAATAAAAAAGGGCTAACCAGCCCTTTTAAATCGATGTATAACCAACTAAAGATCTTATTTTTTTACTACCGTAAGCATCATAAAGCCATAAGAAAATCTGCCACTTTCAGGCACGAAGCAAAGGATTTTTTGCCCATCTTTTAGATCTTTTGTGTTAACCAGTTCATCAATCATTAGATAAATCGATGCGGCACCAACATTACCAACCTTAGATAGGTTTATAAACCATTTGCTTTCTGGCAGATCAAGATTGGCTTCATGAAGTCCTTTTACACACTGATCTTTGAAGTAATATGATGACAAATGAGGTAAAAAATAATCAACATCTTCACATCTAAACTTGTGTTTTGCTATTGATTTTTCAAGTGAAGTTATACCATATTTAAGCATGTTTTCATTAAGCAGTTTTACGTCCTGTTTAATTGCCATTAATGACTTTGAAGACCTAGCTGATTGGTCAAATGAAGCCCATCCATCCAATCTACCAGTTTCAATATTTTTATCTGCCCCACAATACATACATGTTTCTAGTTCATTTGCATAAGAATATAAGTCTATCCAATCTATTTCTAAAGAAACACCGCTATCTTTAGGTGATGACTGAATTAATACTGAACCAGCACCATCAGATAACATCCACCTTAGAAAGTCTTTTTCGAAAGCTAGTATTGGTCTTTCTTCAAGTTTTTCAATTTTCTCTTCAATTTCGTTGTTATAATTTTCAGCTTTTAGTGATGGTGAAAGCATTTCAGAAGCAGATGCAACTGCATTTTTATAATCGCCTGATAAAACACCTAAGTAACTATATTTGAGAGCTGTAAGTCCTGACAAACATATGCCAGCTGTAGTAACAACTTCACAACACGGATTAGATAACTCCCCATGAACCATAACCCCATGATTAGGCATTAACTGTTCCACCAAAGATGTCGACGTAGACAAACAATTTATATCTTTGATAGAGAAATTCTCATCTTCAAGTTTTTTAATTGCTAATGCAGATAGCTGAGCATTGGTAAATTGCTGTTCTCGGGTTTTAGGGTCTAGAACATAGTAGCGAGTATGAATTTTATTTTGTTTTAGAACAATTTTTTTAGCCCTGGATGGCTTGCCTGCTACACACCCTAATATATCTTCCATCTGATCATTTGAAACAGCTGAGTTTGGAAGAAATGATGATGTTTTTGTAATGTATGCTTTATTTTTCATATTATATCCATTTTGTAATTATATGTTTTCCATGACTTTTGATCTATCTGAACCAGAAGGTTGTTCATAGTGTTTTTTTAACTTCATAAGCTTTTCTTTCTGAACTATTATTTGAATTTTACGAATAATGGTCAGAGCTGGTACTAATAAAATAATACCTAGTAACAAACATGAAAACCACGTCAACAAGCTTATTTTACGAACTACACTTCCATGTTTTTCTAACTTATTAATGATTTTTGCCCATACACCAAATGCTCTTTTGCCTGTTTTTTCGGCTTGCAATAGATTAATGTCGACATTCACTGCACCTAACCCTAAACCATTAAGAATGGAAGTTTTTAGAGGAAGGTTTTCGTTGATGTGGTTTTTAATTGCTAATCCGAATCTTTTGGCCAGTGATATTTCACTTTCAGATATACCTGCATCAGTTAAGTATTTAAACTCTTTTTTCCCTGACATTACCCACTTTGGAGTCGTATAAAATGTTTCGAATGCCTTCCCCTGATCGACAAGCACTATATTATCAATAAGATTAGCTCCAATCTTATTAAGAGATTGTTTTACAACCTCTTGAGCCATAATCCACATGTTGCGACACCCAATAACAGTAATGACGGGGGTGTCTTTTAAGTTTTTATTTGCCCATTCACTTTGTAAAAAGGCAGTTATTGGTTGTGATGGAGAAAGATACCATACTTGATATGCCAGAATCACCAAATCAAAAGATGAATCATCATTAACTTCAATAGATTCAATAGGGCGTGGTTTTAATAATACTGTTTCAGGAAATACTTCAAGAAAATCAAAAAAAGGCCACGGAAATGGGAATGGCTTTTCTGGTTTAAGCTCAACTGTCGTAAGTGCAATATTTGGATCAGCCTGCAAAGACTCAACAATCGAACCAACAACTTTCTCAAGCTGACCAGATTGAGTGTAATATACGACTAAAATTTTCTTCATGCTTTACCATTTATTTCAAGTAAATTATACAATATTCTAGAAGCGATAGGAGATTTGCGCTATTACCATATCCCAATACTTACTGAGATTTCTGTTGGAATTATCCTCTAATGGAAGCCAGCCAGTTCCTTCTATATAGCTATATTCGAAGCGTACAAGCATAGAACTCGATACATGCCAACCCACCCCCATTAAGGCACTTTTAGAGTACCTTGTATGACCATCAATAGCATTGCCGGATGAAGCTGATTGAGTTTCAAAAGCCTGTCCGTGTTTGTCATCTTTGTCTAAATAAAGAACCTCACTGCGTAGTAATAGTTCCCATTTATCAGTTATTCTATATTTACCCTGAATATAATACGCCATACCTTTTGTATTGACATCAGGAAATGGAAAGGCATTATTGACTTCATTGCTAAGCAATGCATACTCACCAAGTATTTCAAACTTTTTTGAGATATATTCTGCGGAAATAATGCTTACACCAGAGAATATATTTATGTTATTTACTTCATTCGATATGTCATAATCTATAGACCCATATGTAAATCCAATCCTTACCCTTCCTCCATCATGACTATATATAACACGTGCAGCGCCGCTTGAGTTCTGAGATATATCTCCGTTGATATCCATCATAAGTAATTCATTAAAATACTCATGGTCAGGCTGAGTTCCAAAGCTAGCATGCACCAAATCAAAAGTTATATCATTTAATCCCCAGCTTCGCCTAACTGTAAAACCTATTCCATCAGTTGTATAAAGTAGGCCTCTAAACCTCTCTATATACAAAACTTGCGGAAGAAGTAAACTTGGGCGAGTGAAGGCAATATCCCTAGTTTCTCCATAGAATCCAACAGGGTACTTGATTCTTCCAACCCTGGAGCTAAACATCCAATCAAGATCATTGAAAATGGTATAATTTATAAAACCATGGTCAAGTCTTATTTCACCGTTATCGCTCTCTCCAGCACGTCTAGAGAGCAAAGATCCTGAAAACTGAAAATCTCTTAAAAAGGTAGTTGATAATAAAAGTTCAATCTCTGTGAAATCAAGGCTTACGCTGTCGTCACTTTCTCCAAAAAAATTATTGTCAGTTGTATGAATAATTGACTGACTAATATATCCATCCCATCGTACATTAGTGAAGAATTCTTCTGCCGAACATGCAACAGAGTAAGCAGTAAATAAGAACAATGACAGTAAAAGCTGGGCTGATTTTTTATGAAATGCGCTCAATTCAAATCCCTTTTTATTTATTTTCCAAACCGTGTTCATTAAAAATCCATCCATTGAGAGGTATTGTAACCATTTTATTTGTTCCTGCAATTTTAATTATCATCAAGCTGTACTCTATTGATAGATTTGCCATCCATGATTTCTGTATCATCTATATACCCAATGGCACCAGGAGTAACACTCAGTATTTCAATCATTTCTTTTTTATTCTTAGCAATTTTAGGTGCTTGGCCTAATCCAGAAAATGTAGCCCTATCCCAACCCAGCTTAAGTTGGTGTGGGAATATCTTTAAAATCTGTTTACAGAAATTTTTGTGTAAATCAGTTTCGTTATTTAATGCAACAACAGTTATCGGTAACCCGTTAGACCAACGCTTTAATCGCAAGCTAAAAACAGCTCTAAGCTCTCTTGTAGTAAGAGATTTGGTATCTAGGGAAGAATTTACAATTACATCAATAGCATTAGCGGAATTAGATATTCCGATTGATGCAATTAATAGAATAATGAGCAATATTTTTTTGCCTTTTATATGGTTATACAAATAAGTTAAAGCAGATTGTATCAATTATGTATTTCCATTTCTTGTACGGATTAATGACTACTTAGCAAACCAAATCTTCAAGTGATTTATCAAACTACATAGTCAAGGCGCACACATTATACACAATGCTCTAAAATTAAAAAGGCAAATTACCGTGTACTTATCTTATAATCAAAGCAACTAATTATAAAAACAAACACACTTGAAGTGTCAATTAGATTTATTCATATACTTTTATTGCTATACAGAGTCTATTTAGCAAACTGCATCACTATTTATCATATTTTACTCCATTCATTGCTTGTAGGGCCTGCTATATAAACTATATTTAAGCTATAAGAATTATCTGGCTGTAAACAAGGATGACTTAAATGAGCTTATCAGATGATAATATTGGATTGCCGTCAAATTCTGAATCTCCTGATCTTGACTGGAGCCAAGTCAGAGAGACTGTTTTTATTTTAAATCTAGCAGTTGGTCAAATTTTCGCTTCATTAAAAGATGGCGATGAAAGCATTGGCACTCTCTCAGATGATTTTATTGGGATGGCGGGGGATTTAACTGATATTGAATTATTAGCAAATCATATATCTTCTGAAACCGACAAAGATATCAATACTGATAGTAAGCAACTCATCACTGACAGATGTAAATCTATATCTCAAGGGGTTCAGAAATCAATAGTGACTTTCCAGTTTTATGATCGCCTTTGCCAAAGACTTGAAAGAGTATCTGATGGTTTGACAGATGTAGCCAGTTTAATCGGGGATTCAAACAAACTATATAATCCATTTGAATGGAATAAACTCCACCAAAAAATCCATACTAATTACGGAACAGAGGAGGAGAGGAAAATGCTCAGTTTATTAAAGGATGGTTACTCTGTTGCACAAGCAATTGAAAAAGTAGCAAGCAGTGCTAATGACACCGTAGATGAGCCAGTAGAACTATTTTAGCTGACTAATTATGAATGATAATTTGCCAAAAATATTAGTAGTAGATGATCAAGAGATGAACATCTACGCAATGGAACAAGTTCTAAAGAATATTGGGGCTGAAATTTTTACTGCGCAATCTGGAAATGAAGCTCTGTCAAAAATTTTATATCATGATTTCGCCCTGATTTTAATGGATGTACAGATGCCGGAAATGAACGGCTTTGAAACTGCAGAGATCATTCGTGCTCATGATTCTACAAAATGCACCCCAATTATATTTATAACGGCAATAAATAAAGAGCAGAAGTACGTTGCACGCGGTTATAAGACAGGTGCTGTTGATTATCTATTTAAGCCTGTAGACCCCGACATTTTAATAGCAAAGGTTAATTTCTTTCTAGACTTAGCAAATGCAAATATCCAACTTCAGTTAAAGAAAACTGAATTAGAAGTACTAAATAAACAGCTTTTAACAGAGAATGAACAGCGAAAAAAAGCTGAGCAATCTGCGATTGACGCCAGTAAAACTAAAAGTTTGTTTTTAGCCAATATGAGCCATGAAATAAGAACTCCCATGAATGGTGTAATAGGGATGATTGGGCTCTTAATGGATACTGAGTTAGATGAATTACAACGTGAATATGCGGAAGATGTTAAATTTTCTGCAGATTCATTGCTTGGAATAATTAATGATATTTTAGACTTTTCAAAGATTGAAGCTGGGAAATTGGATCTTGAATTAATTGACTTTGATCTTCGTAATGCAATTAGCCACATAATTTCTACATTAAGACATAAGGCTCATGAAAAAGGCATAGCGATAAATAGTTGTATTGATGATCAGATTCCATCTTTAATAAGAGGTGACCCAACAAGGTTAAGGCAAATTTTAATTAACTTAACTGGCAATGCCATCAAGTTCACCCAAGAAGGCTGCGTTACAATTGATGTTAAATTGATCTCAGAATCAAATACTAATGCCACCATTATGTTTAAAGTAATGGATACTGGAATTGGGATAGAACAAGACAGGCTTGATAAGATTTTTGAATCTTTTACTCAAGCTGATGATTCAACAACTAGACAATTTGGTGGAACTGGCCTAGGGCTGACAATATCAAAACAGTTAATTGAACTAATGAGTGGAAGTATTGATATAAAAAGTGAAATTAATAAAGGAACAGAATTTTCTTTTGAAATTTTTCTTGAAAAGCAAAAATCGATACAAGATGGAGAACCTTTGCATGAAGAAGCTGTTAGTCTGCCACAAAATAAAGATGTTGCTGGAAAACGTATATTAGTTGTAGATAACGATCAAAAAACATTAAGCAGTATCTCCTTAATGCTATATGACATGGGGTGCAACCCTCTAGTAACTAGGAGTGGTATCGAAGCTAAAGATATACTTAAAACAAGTAGCGTATCAAAGCAAATTGATATTGTTCTTATTGATATGATTGTATCAGATATGGAAGGTGCTGAGCTTGGCAAACAGATTATCTCAATGGATCTTGGTTATAAACCAGAACTTATAATGTCAGCAGCTGTTGGTAAAAGAGGAGAGGGCGCTAAAGCCAAGGAAATTGGTTTTAGTGGATATCTATCAAAACCCACTAATTCATCGCAATTACTTAAAGCCATAAATGCTGTAATAGTAAATCGTGAACAGAGCGAATCCTTTATTACAAAGTATTCATTTGCAGAAACACAAAAACGTCAGGCTAACATACTATTAGTTGAGGACAATCAAATTAATAGAACAGTTGCATCTGTCATCATTAAAAAATTCGGATGTATGGTTGATACAGCAAACAATGGCGAAGAAGCAATGACTGCTTTTCTTAAAAATGACTATGATATTATCTTAATGGATTGTGAAATGCCGATAATGGATGGCTTTACTGCTACAAAGAATATTAGAGAATTGGGTAATGAAAAAAGTAATATTCCAATCATAGCTATTACCGCATATGCAATGGAGGGTGATAGAGAAAAATGTATAGATGCAGGTATGGACGATCATATAACAAAACCTATAACTGCTAATGTTTTAACTGGATTATTAGAAAGATGGCTTAAAAGATAATGCCCGATAATCAAGAAATAGTTATCGAAATGTTGAAGCATGAGGTTGAATACCTCAATGTAACAGTTCGCCTAGTTAAAAGTGAATTAGAGAAAGAAAGAAACCATAGAAAAATATTACAACTTCAACTTAAATCAGGAGTGAATGATCAGAATATTTTAGACCTAGAGAGCGATAATTTGCTTCCTGGAAGCATAGATGTAATTAAAGATATCAGCTCAATTCTTGATCTAAGGGAATTACTGTCGGTTTTTCAAGACATGATTGCGGGCAAACCATCAATTGATGGTTTTTTATTCAACATTCTTGATGCAACCAAAGAAAATTTAATTTGTGAAAATATAAAACTTCCACCCGCCTATTATGGTGTAGAAGTAATGTATAAAAATTATAAATTCCCAATAAATCAGTTTGATGCAAATATTCATGCCTACAGGGACCATATTTCTATAACGGTCACTGCAAATGAACTAGATAACTACTCTGAAAGTACAAAGACCAGGTTTGAACGCTGGAAAATGAAATCGTTAATGGTTCTCCCAATAATCATTGACGAGATTTCAGACCCAATCGGCACTATCATGCTTTTTTCTCAAGAGGGTGATATTGCTTCTGAAAGCATCAACTATATTGAAAAGCTTATAAAACAATTTTCAATACCGCTAAATAATGCGATTAAATTCACAAGGTTGAAAAGGCGAGAAGAATCTATTCGCAATATTGAAGAAGAGCATTTGCGTTTTCTTAGATTTGTAGTTGAAATTAATAACCTTAATAACGTTGAGCTTATTCGCGAGATTGTATGCGAAGAATTTTTAGATAGTTTTGGTTTCGATATTGCAGGTGTATTTATGCAAGATGGAAACCAACTAAAGTGTTGCAAAACAGTTGTGAGTATCGATGAATATGTTGACATACAAGAGCAGTGGAATAACTTTTTCAAAGATAATTTTTACGATATTTCTTTAAAGGATGGTAGTCCTCCGACGTGTTATCTTCAAAATGCAATACAACACATTCCGGATATCCAAGACATTATTCATTTACCAATGTCTGAAACTGACAGAAAGATTATTAATCTTATGGGAACACCCCATACAATGCTTTGCCTGCCGATTCGTGAACACTATCATCCGATTGGTATTTTGTGGATGTTTAGCCTTAAAAAACAGATCTCATTAAACGAACAGCAGCTTAAGCTTATTGAGCTTTTATGTGTTTTTGTCGGTGCCGAAATGGCGAATGCAGAGCTATATACAACCGTTGAACGACAAAATATTGAGATTGAAGCTCTTAACACAGACATGGAATCTACAGTATATGAACTTGAGGAGCATAAAAACAATCTTCAATATTTAGTTACTGAAAAAACATTTGATATCACAATGGCTAAAAATGAAGCTGAGAGAGCAAATGCTGCAAAATCAGAATTTCTTGCAAATATGTCACATGAGCTACGAACACCATTAAATAGCATGTTAATGCTAACTAAATTAATACTAAATGATGACGATAACAATCTAACTCCGAACCAATTGGAATATGCGAAAATAATTTACGAAAGTGGACAAAATTTACTGCAGTTAATCAATGATATACTCGATATTTCTAAAGCAGAATCTGGCAAAATGCAGATAGATTTAATCAAAATAAATATTATTGAGCTCATTACAGGAATCACCAATGTATATGCAATTAATGCAGAAAAGCAAAATCTAAAGCTATCCACTCATATCGAGGAAAATATAATACAATTTATTTTTTCAGATCCACAGCGCTTAGAGCAAGTTATCTTAAACTTGCTTTCAAACGCGTTAAAGTTTACTAAAGAGGGTGAGTTAACTGTTAGCTTATCATCACCGAAACAAGAAGAAATTGATCAAACAATACAAAATGTAAATGCTGAAGAATTTGTTGCTTTATCAGTTGCTGATACAGGCATAGGAATAGCAAAGGATAAACACACTCATATATTCGAAGCATTTATACAAGCAGACGGTTCAATAAGTCGAAATTATGGTGGAACTGGATTAGGATTGGCTATTTGCAAGGAAATTTCAAACTTGCTTGGTGGTGAAATAGCACTAAATTCAGAAGAGGGTAAAGGCAGCGTATTTACTGTTTATATTCCAATAGACCCAAGAAAGAAAGATGACACAAATGCTTTACTACAACCAGCTCAAAAAACGTCACCTAGTATGTTAAATTCAGATAAAAAATTACTTATCGATAAAGAAGGTGTGGAAATAAAAACTGGAGATATGGCTGATACGTTAACAGGTGAAACAGTATTAGTTGAATCAACAATAGATGAAGAACAAGAAGAATTTTTAAATATTCCATTTAATGCAGAGCATTTAAATGAATTACCCATATTAATAGTCGATAACGATATGCGAAATGCATACTCATTAGCTAATGAGCTAAGAAATAAAGGGCTAAGTATTGAGTTAGCAGATGATTGTGATTTAGCTATATCAAAGATAGAAGAAAATAATGATATAAATATAGTTGTCGTAAAAGGTATTGAAAATATAAAGCAAATAAGGCAACAAATCTCTGCCGAGAATATCATAATCGGAGCTGATAAAGATAATAGTGAGAATAAATTGATTGAAGCTGGAGCTAATCTAGCTCTGACATACCCAATAAATGTAGATGAACTATTATCACAATTGCATCAAACGGATTAATAATGAGTGAAAGAAAGAATAAAGTATTAGTTGTAGATGACATTGAAGCTAACTTGTTTGCTATGCAGCAGGTTTTGAAACCTATCGAAAACATTGAAGTTATAACTGTAAATTCTGGCAATGAAGCATTAAAAATAATCAACGAACAAGAGCTGGCTCTTGTATTTTTAGATGTACAAATGCCAGGAATGAATGGTTTCGAAGTTGCTGAAAAAATACAATCCTTAACAAATTTCAATAAAGATCTTCCAATAATATTTGTAACAGCAATAAACAAAGAAGATAAATACGTTTTTAATGGCTATAGCAGTGGGGCAGTGGACTACATTTCAAAACCAGTGAACAACGATATATTATTATGTAAAGCCAGGGTATTCATTAAGCTATATGAAAATAAAAAAGATCTGCAATATATCAATAAACAGCTTCAGATATTATCTAGCAAGAACGAATCAATTTTGACCCATGCAGGAGAAGGTATACTCGTCATATCTGCTCAAGGAAAAATTATTCTAGCTAATCCTGCTTCTCTTAAATTGCTGAATATTGAAGAAAATCAGATTGTGGGAAAATCAATAAATGACATACTAAGCAATGGACAAAATAAACCCCAATTATGGGAAGATTCCGTTATCTTCAAATGCTCAACTAATAATAGTGTTTACCATATAGATAATACAATTTTCAAAAAATTCCCAGATAATCAATTCCCTGCTGATTATACTTTTTCACCAATTCATGATGATCCTGATACAGCTGGGATGATTATTTTCCGAGATATTTCTATTAGAAAACAAGCTGAAGAACAGCTTATCAAGCTTGCCAGGTATGACTCACTAACAGGGTTAGCAAACAGATCTGTATTCAGGGATTCACTGGTAAGATCAATGGCTCGTGCAGCGCGTCAAAAGAAATTCGTAGGAGTTTTATTTTTAGACCTAGATCACTTTAAAGAGGTTAATGATAAACATGGCCATACTATAGGCGATCAATTACTTATTAGTGTAGCAACTAGGCTACAAAAATGTATCAGAACAAATGATATGGCTGCCAGGTTAGGGGGTGATGAATTTGCTATTATTCTAGATTTAATCAGCTCATCAGATAATGCAGCAAATATCGCACAAAAGATCATTGATACAGTTGGCGGCAAGCATGAACTAGATGGACTATCCATATATATTAGTCCAAGCATAGGAGTAACTATATATCCTGGTGAAAGCGAAACGCCTGAAGATATTATTAAGTCTGCAGACTCTGCAATGTATAGAGCTAAAGAAGTTGGAAGGAATAATTACCAGTTCTATGATAGGAAAATGTATGAAAAAGCTAGAGAAAGAGCCCATTTAGAAAATGAGCTAAAAGCAGCAACATTACGTAATGATTTTGTTCTATATTATCAACCTCAAGTATCTGCAGAAACAGGACAAATCTTCGGCCTTGAAGCACTGTTAAGATGGCCTCATTATGATTTTGGTATGGTTTCACCTGCGGTATTTATTCCAGCAGCTGAGAGCACAGGATTAATTACTTCGATAGGGGAGTGGGTACTTAGAACAGTATGTAAACAAACTGAAGAATGGTATGCATTAGGAATTACAAATATTGACCTTAGCGTTGCATTAAATGTTTCAACAAGGCAATTGCGTGATGGATCATTTTCACAAATGGTTAAAGAGGTCATAGATGCTTCAAACTTAGACCCAAAACAGATCGAGATAGAGATAACTGAAAGTACTATAATGGACGATCCTGAAACAGCTATAGCAGAGCTTGAAAAAATACACAGCCTTGGTGTTAGGATCGCAATGGATGACTTTGGAACAGGCTTCTCATCGTTAAGCTACTTAAATATGCTTCCTATAGACACAATCAAAATTGACCAAAGTTTTGTAAAAGATATCGGCATAGATCCAAAAGATGAAGCAATTGTGAAAGCTATAATAGGGCTTGCACACACATTAGGCCTTAAAGTTATTGCTGAAGGTGTGGAGGAGGAATATCAAGTTGAATTTCTACGGGCAAACAATTGTGATATTTTGCAAGGTTACTATTATAGCCGCCCAGTAGCGGTTGATGTTGTCACCGAATTGCTTATTGAAAATACAAAACAGCAGCCTTAATGAATTAAATCATACTTCCTATTAAAACCTTGATGATAACCAGGTAGAAGAGAATTACATAATTGAGTTCATACTATCTACAACCCTATTTAACATAATATATATTATGCGCAATTGGAAATAGTAAAGCTAGGGCTACCCAAGACCTTGGTATAAACGTAAAAACAGCTTAAAAACGAAATATGAAGCTCGATTAACCAGCTGTGCATACAGCAAGAGCGTCACTGCCTTTTAAAAGATATCTAAACAAAAAATAATAGTAACTAGGGTTTTTCCTAGAATTTATCAGGCCTGATATTGGTATAATTTATAAACCATTTAACCAGGTCAAATTACCCATCGCGGATTCAATCTTCAAGTGCATAACACCTACGCAGCCTTTGCAGCCAAAATCAAGTTATGCACTTATGAGTTGAATCTAGGCATTAATAAAAAATATAGGTTCATTTTAACTACAGGAACAAGGTTATGGGAAACAACATGAAAGCACTAGTAATGACAGCAATGCTTATAATAAGCATTAACTCTAATGCTGACACAACTAATGTTAAAACATGGGTAGATAAAAATGGTGTGATGCACTTTAGCAATAAAAAAGATGTTCCGTACAACGCAATAAACAAAGAAATAGAACATGGTACAGGTAAAAAATATTACAAAAAAAACTATAAAAATAAGTCTAAGAGAACAACTAAAACAGTAACAAATAACAACACTAATACGACTACGATTAATAACTACAGAAGAAAAGCCGGAACAAAGGTATCGGTATTATGCGAAAGATGGAATCAAGAAATTAAAAACATCGATGCAAACCTTAGAGAAGGTCATTCAGCAAGTTACGGCGTAAGAATGGAAGAAAAACGCTGGAAAATTAAAAAGAAAAAAAACAAGTGGTGTTTTAAACCACAATTA
The DNA here is from genome assembly GCA_033852155.1 of Gammaproteobacteria bacterium. Lineage (GTDB taxonomy): Bacteria > Pseudomonadota > Gammaproteobacteria > QZLD01 > QZLD01 > QZLE01. The sequence continues at coordinate 103,205 of JAWSVA010000014.1, forward strand.
CAAAGTGAATATATTAAGTGATGTAATATAATATTTGGCTATTATTCTTGATGATTATGCGAAACTAAGAGGAACATAAACACTCAATATAAATCTAAATATATATACGGATCTATTATCTACTTTTATGTTTTATGAAGTAAGGTTTAAATGGTGATGTAAATGACATTAGATAATTTTGTTTACGATAATACTGATGCGAATGCTGAACAGTGGAATATAAAAACTCACGGATACACTTTCCTGTGTAGCTATGATCCTGCAGATGACTGGATCGAAGTTTATTGCCCAGAAATTACAAGTACTCCTAAAGGTGCTCTTGCTAAACACTGTAAACATAATTTGATCTCGCAGTATCTTGCGAGTGAATTAATCCGTTATAATTTATAGCTACTTAAGAACGCTATTCACAATTATTATTTCTAATAAATACCAGCTCATAACTATAATCTTGAAATTAAGGCTCTATACTTAATAGAGTGTTCTTAGGAGGTATTTATGACTGTAAAAGTCCTAATTGTTGATGATTCAAACATGCTGCGTAACTTGTTAATTAACTTATTACCTGAAGAATATGACTACGACATTGATGAAGCTAGAGATGGCGCTGAAGCAATCCAAAAATTCTCTAATGCGGACTATAAACTAATGTTCTTAGACCTTCACATGCCAAATGTTGATGGATTTGAGGTACTAAAAACTATTGGCAAAGACGCTAAAGATTGCAGCATTATAGCTACATCAGCAGATATCCAAGATGAAGCTCAAAATCGTGCTTTTGAGTATGGTATTTGCAGTTTTATTAAAAAGCCATTTGATTACAAAGATATTTCTAACGCTGTCAATGCAGTTCTTCAACAAGAATGACCTTTATAATAAGCCAACGACACTCTTCGCATAGAGTGACTTAACATCAATTCCACTTTTACGTACGCTTCTAATATTAGTTTTTGCCAATTCTTTATAATCATCCACTACATCTTCACCTAATGATTTTAAATCATTATTCATTTTATACATAAGTGCATTTTGCATCTCAGTTTGATTTATCAAGTACGCTTTTAATGGTTCACTACCATCATTAAGCTGGGAAAGTTGACTAACTTGGTCAGAGCTATATTGATAGCACTCTCCCAATTTATTTGCATTATAATTGCCGCACTTTTCGAATGTGCCGGCTGCAAACTCTAAGGTAGACTTTACATTTGGAGAAGTAATATCAATGCAATTATCCACGGCTTTTTTTGAATTTTTTGGATCCATAAATTAACTCCAAATAAATTATTAAACAAATGCGGAAAATCCATTTAATCCTATATATCAATGACTTCAATTATCGCACCCCTTAATGCTGCAGCGCAATAGATATTTTATTTTTTACCTGCTTGTGCCAACTGGTTCACAAGCAGGTATGTAGCTTTTAACCAGTTCTCTGCTTTGATAATACAAACATCCCTAGTCCTAGAACAACAATTATCAACCCAATCCATTGATGCATATGTACATGCTCATTATTCATATACACACCTAACAACATCGCAAAAACAGGAGTCATTAACGTGATTAACCCTACACTTACAATATTCATTTTTTGCAAAAGATAGTAATATGCAATAAACCCTAACACTGATCCACATACAGCAAGATACCCTATTGCTATAAGATTTCTGTTATTTATCGTTTCTGGTAAATTACCATCGAGTACCAACCAAACTATAAAATATAGGGCTGAGGAAAAAAACAAGGTGCCTGTAGTTTGTCCTAGTGGATGCATCCCCTTCCCTGTTACTTTCACGCATATAGTGCTTATATTAAATAGCATTACCGCCATTATTACTGCGCATACTCCCATTGCAATATGTTGTGATGCTGAGTTTGTATGAAAAACAACACCTAGACCAAGAATAGATATAACAATTGCTACAAATTTTGCTGGAGTTAAAAACGATTCACGCAATATTATTGCAGCTAAAATTGCTGATATTATTGGAGTTAAGCCAAACATAATCGAAATCAAACCAGATGGTACATATTGGGCTCCCCAGTAAACACATAATAGCCCACCAAAGGCCCCAATAGCTCCAGATGCATAAGCTTTGATTGAGGCACCATCAAAAAGGATTTTTATATTAAATAATTTGCATATTAAAGCGGCAAATAGAGCTGAACCTACCATACGCAGTGTTACAGCGGCAATGAATGTGACACTTCCTGAGCTATGTGATATTGCAAGAGGTGTAGTTGACCATATTATTATGACCAGAATATAGCAGGTTATAATTTGCATTAGGTTCTCCTTTTAAAGTGTTGCGCAAATAAAGCTGCTAAAAAAAAACCGCAGCTTTTATGCTGCGGTTTTTAAGAATCTTTTTTAGTAAACTTAGATTATGTTTTACAACCGCAACAAACAAATTGACGTGCTCGCCATGCAATAAACATGACTGCCGTATGTGCTAATTGTTTTGCTGTGAGGTGTGTAGCGTTCATGAAAATCTCTAAGTTAACCTTTAATATACTAAGTCGATCGAAAGAATATAACAACTTATAAATGATTAAATAAAAAAATGGAGTGATCACTGATCACTCCATATATATGACATTAGATAATAGCTTGAATAATTAAGGGCAGCTATTAACCTCAATCCAGTAACCTTCGGTTTGTTCCTGCAAAGATGTTGATGTGCTATACCATATTGATCCTGTTAACCCAAGAGAATCACCAGATCCAGTTGCATAAGAATAAGAGGTATACCAAACAACATCTTCATACGCCCTACCCTCAGCTACATGGTCATAATTAGTAGCAGTAACACATGTTTCAGGTGGTGGAGTATCATCTATTGTTGCATTTAAAGGCCCTACTTGCTGACTATCCAAACCTGTTTTATCTGTGGCTAGGATTGTAAAGCTATAGTTACCAGGAGCAAGATTACTGAAAGTACAATTATACTGTTCTGTACCAGTACATGTTATTGAAGTGTCGGTTGTTGTTTCTTCAACTATAACATAATCAAGATCGCCATTTGCATCACTAGCCGCACCAGAAATTACAACGCTGTTACCGTCAACAGATAATTGATAATTTGTGATGACAGGAGCTACTGGGTTAGTAATTGGACAAGTACCAATTGCAAAGTAACCTCTTGGTCTTTCATTTAAAGTAACGACATCTGAGCTTGATGTTCCTAAATCCTCTTCTGATCCAGTCGCATACCATGTTGTAGTTGTCCACCACCAGCCTGTAGTTTCACTATACGCTCTTCCAGAAGATTTATGCTCACCGTTATTTGAAGTATATTCTTTACAGCTAAATACTAATTCAAAACTTTGTGCTTCCGATGCTGCACTTAACAAGCCGCCTTCATCAATAGCTCTAGCTCTGACAGAATAGCTACCCTCTTCCATTTCAGCGCTATAAGTAAAATCATTTAGGCCTGATACACTAAACCAGTTGCCATCACCATTTAACTCAAGCTCAACTTGAACTAGATCATCATCAGGATCTGATGCGGTGCCTGACACAGTAAAGGTAAGTTCATTGGCAACAACATCAATTGAATCTATAGCTGGTGGATTGCGTGGCATTTCAGCTGAAATGAAGCAAACCTCATCTGACCATTCGCTTTGATTTGAAGCCATATCAATAGCAAATGCTTTTACACAATGCTCACCAGCTTCAAGAGTAATATATTTGATTGCAAGTTCAACTTGGGCATTTTGACTAGATTGATCTGAGATGTCGGTTGTTGAATATTCTGCGTTATCAACATATAAGACAATCTCTTTTAAATCACTATCAGGATCAGATGCACCTAAGGTCACCGTTGCTTCTTTTTCAGCAGTAGAAATATCGATTGAATCGATAACCGGTGGGTGCGTAACTATATCCCCGATTGCTGCAAGTAAATCAATTCTACGTTTACTCTCATCACCGATAACTTCTACACCAGAATTTTGGTAAATTGAAACTAGTTCGTCTTGATCTTGAGCAAGGTCAGGTCGAACCTGCAACATTTGAGCCGTTATCCCAGCTGCTGCTGGAGTTGCTGATGATGTTCCACCTAAAGACCAAGTTCCGCCACCACATTTTGCGCAGATTACTTCTTCTGATGGAGCATATAGATCAAGAACTGGAGATTTATTTGAATAGCAGGTTCTTTCATTTACTAATCTATCATTATCAGAGCAGTTAGCAGGTGAGAATGGTTGATAATTTGTATCGTCTTGTTCCCAAACTGAACCAATAGAGATTATATTTGAAGAACAAGCTGGACTGGCAATTTTATTAGTAAATCCATCGTTACCTGATGCCGCGAAAACAATAATTCCATTCTCGCGAGCTAAACCTGCAGCCTCATGCATTACACCGGTATCACATGTGCTAAGATATTCGCCACCACCTAAAGACATGCTAATAATTTTGATCGCTGGACCACCATCAACACCATCTTTATTCTCGACTACCCAGTTGATTGCATTTGCAATCGTTGAATCGTAAGCATTAGGAAAAACTGTAAGTGCATAGATGCCAGAATCTGGAGCGTATCTTCTAGTTATGGATGCTGTACCTGTACCATGGTAACACTCAGAAAATTCCTGAGAATGTATGGGTTCACCAGGATCTGAAAAATTTTCACCTGCAAAAACAACACCATTTGGAAGTTGAATACTGCCACCTAATTCTGGATGCAAAAGGTCAAAACTAGAATCAATAATTGCAACGCCGATATCATTTCCAGTATATCCACTGGCTGCTACTACATCACTACCAACAAGTTCACGTCCTTCAACAGTGAAAAGTTTATTCAGTTTATCTATCTCAATAGTCTCAACATCTGCTCTTGCAGCAATCATTTCAGCGATTTTTAAGGAAGGAACATAACCAGCTATAGCATTTTGAAGCTTAAGATTAGTAATCGTTGAAAAACCATTGATGCTGGTATTGCCCAAACTGTTATATAGACCGCTTTGCTTTAATGAAATAACAAAGTTGTCCTGCATCTGTTTAATTGTTTGTAAATAGTTAGAAATATTATTTGAAGCCTTTAAGCTGAAAGCATTGCTAGGCTTTTTTAAACGAATGATAACTCGAACTGAACCCTGATTTTGAACAGAGGCTGATCTCAAGGCAGCGCTCATAGTTTCAAAAGCATCATAAACGTTGCTATTAATTTTACCATTTAATGATGAGCTGGTGCTAGAAATTGCGTTAAAAGACAACGTCAGCATAAATGCTGAAATAATAATAGATCTAAGTATCATCTAGAACTCCATGTATTGTTAAAAATTTTGACTTATGGTCGACATATAAATTATGTATAGGGACATAAATTTGATTCACTAATTGATCGAGTGAATTATATTCATATGTATTAATACACATATTGCTAACAAATGTCTATAGGAGTTTAATTTGTAAATATTATTTACAGCTTTTAGCACCCTTACCCATAGTAACTACCTAAGTCTATCTGCATATTTTATCCCTATTAATTAGTAATATACAGGGAACTTGGTAGAGTTTGCACGAACTCTTTTATCTGGTCACGAACAACGCGATAGCAGTTAAGTTTCTTTTGCTCACCTTCAACTAATGCGGCTAGTTTTGGCGGGTCATCAAAGCTTATATTAACGATGTTTGCATTAGCAGGAAATACTGGACAGGTATCATGAGCGTTATCACAAACAGTAACGACATAGTCAAAGTTAAAATGTAGAAAGTCATCAATATGCTGTGATTTATGAGAAGTTATATCGATACCCTCTTCTTGCATCACTTTAATAGCATTGGGATTTAACCCATGGGTTTCAATTCCAGCAGAATAAGCCTCAATCTCATCTGACTTTAGCGCGTTGGTCCAACCTTCTGCCATCTGACTGCGGCAAGAATTGCCAGTGCATAGATACAGAAGTTTAATTTTATCGCCCATTTAGATTTCCTTACAGTTTACAGACTCCTGATGTTAATTATTTATCACTAGCACCAAATAATCTACTGCTTGTTAAAATTTATCTCAAACTCATAACTTTCGAGTTCCATAAGGCGTCGCATATTCATAAAAGGCTTTATCAAAAGGCAAAAAAATATCACCTTTTTGGCTTAGGTATTAAACAACGCTTATCGTTCCCAACAAGGTTGTTTTTACCCATTTCATAAAGTGTTTTACGCAGAAGGTCCCAATTTTTAGGATCGTGGTAGCGTAAGAATGCTTTTTGCAGATGACGCTGGCGTCCTTTTTTGACATTTTTTATAGTGTCACTTTCGCGAGTTACGCGATTAGTTACATCAAGATCTGTGTGATACATCGCTGCGGCTTTGGTAAGCGGTGTAGGATAAAAATTCTGTACTTGATCGACCCTGAATTTATTCCGTTTTAACCAGATTGCCAGATCCAACATATCCTGATCTGATGTTCCTGGGTGCCCGGCTATAAAATAAGGGATGATATATTGCTCTTTGCCAGCTTCTTTGGAATATTGCATGAAGAGTTGAATGAAGCGTTCAAAAACATCAACTCCAGGTTTATACATCATGCGTAATACTGGTTTTTGTGTGTGTTCTGGAGCAATTTTTAAATAACCACCAACATGGTGTTGAACAAGCTCTCTGATATAAGGTTTTGATCTTAGAGCGAGATCATGCCTTATTCCTGAACCAATCAGTATTTTTTTAATGCCAGGAAGTTGGCGCGATTTCTGATATAGCTCAATAAGGGGTTTATGATTATCATCAAGATTGCTGCAGATCTCGGGGTATAAACATGATGGACGCTTGCATTTCTTACAAGCTTCAAAATTCTTCCCTTTCATCTTGTACATATTGGCACTTGGACCACCGACATCACTTATAATACCGGTAAAACCTGGCGCTGAGGATTCGATTTTGCTTATTTCTTCTAATACCGATTCTTCTGATCTTGATTGAATAAATTTCCCTTCATGAGCCCCTATAGAACAGAAACTACAGCCACCAAAGCACCCACGCATGATGTTTACCGAGAATCGAATCATCTCATATGCAGGCATCTTATTTTTTGCATAATCAGGGTGAGGAATACGTTTAAAAGGAAGATCATAAACGTAATCGATCTCCTCTGTTGATAAAGGCATAGGAGGAGGATTCTGCCAAACAACCCTCTTATCATGGATCTGCATCAAAGGGTGCGCGGAATAAGGGTTAAGATTCTGGTTAAAATGGTAACTGGCATGGGCATATAAGGTTGAATCCGTGCTTACTTCCTCATATGAGGGTACTAAAATGACACTTTCAGATTTGCTTTCAACTTTATTCGATTTTTTAAGTTTTGATGGGATTTCAGTTTGATCATCTAGTACCACCCCTTCTGGAATAGCTGATAGAGAAACAACAGTGCCTGGAACAGAAGTTATCTCAGATGCAATGGTGCCATTTGCTAGCTTGTACGCTATTTCGGCTAGTGGTCTTTCACCATTCCCATAGACAAGGATATCAGCCTTGGAATCGACTAAAATAGACCTGCGTACTTTGTCTGACCAGTAATCATAATGAGCCACCCTGCGCAAGCTTGCTTCAATGCCGCCGATTATAATAGGCACATCTTTATATGCCTCGCGACATCGCTGACTATATACGATCACAGATCTATCAGGACGTTTATTAGGAGCGCCATCAGGTGAATATGAATCATCACTTCTGATCTTTTTATCTGCGGTGTATCTATTGATCATAGAATCCATATTGCCGGAGGTAACGCCGTAAAAAAGATTAGGTTTACCCAAACGCATAAAATCTGTTTTGGAGTTCCAATCTGGTTGATCGATGATCCCAACTCGATAACCTAATGATTCAAGGTAGCGACCAATTATGGCCATTCCAAAGCTCGGATGATCGATATAGGCATCGCCAGTTACCAAAACAACATCACAGCTGTCCCAACCAAGTTGATCCATTTCATCTTTTGATCTAGGCAGAAAATCGGATACGCCATAACACTCTGCCCAATATTTTGGGTAGTGAAGGATATTATTAAATGACAGCACTAAATAGAGAACTCCAAAGGAAGGGTTTTTGAATTATTTACCATTTTATAGATATAGGCTGCAAATTCAATCACAGTATTGCAAACCCAGCTCTTTTCTTACTTGCATAAGCTGTATATTTTAACTAAATATTATATAAGAAGTTATTAAATGTATTTGCTTAATTATCCGTATAACAATAAAGATTATATTATGCGATGTGTATAAACCTTATGGGAGCTGTTAGTGCCTAAAGTTAATACTGGTGAAGTTGACCTTTACTATGAATATGTCGGAGCCGGTGATGAATGCATTGTCTTACTCAACGGGGTGATGATGAGCACTGAAGCCTGGGGGCATCAAACTCCTGTACTTTCAAAGCATTACAAGGTGCTCCTGAATGATTTTCGTGGGCAGGGTCGATCTTCAAAACCAGATCATCCATACACCTTTGATATGCATGTAACGGATTTAAAATACCTTTTAGACGAGCTTGGAATAAAGAAAGCTCACTTTGTCGGAACATCTTATGGAGCTGAAGTGGGTATGCACTTCGCCATAAAACACCCCGAATATGTAAAAAGCCTTATAACAGCAACAGCTGTAAGTGAATCAGATTATCTACTGAAGCAAAAAATCGAATCATGGTGTATTGCCGCAAGGCACGCATTAGAGTTAGGTAAAAGTGCAAAATATGATTTCTTTTTACTTTCTGCACCATATAATTTTTCAACATCATTTCTTGCTACCCACCCAACCTTCCTAGATGAGAAAGCAAAAGAAGTCGCAAAACTGCCTGATGAATGGTTTAGAGCATTTATACATCTATGCGAGTGCTTTAAAAGCCTGGATATAACTGACCAGTTACACAAAATCAAAGCAAAGACTTTAATCATTTCTGCGGAGAATGACACTCTAAAATCAGTGCGCTATTCTGCCATCATGGCTAAACAAATACCCGATAGTGAATCAGTTATTGTGATGGAAGCAGGCCACTCTATGGTAATAGAAAGCTCATCTGAGTTTCTCACCTGCTTAATGGGGTTTATTAATAAATTGGTATAGTTAATTGTTCATAAAGAATAATTAACCTACTCACATGCTGTATATTTTATCGAATCTATCAGCACTAAACCCCATCATTTTTTTCTTTCCAATAACTATTAGTGGGAATCCAGTTCCACCTAAGCGTTTAAACTCTTTTTCTTTGGCAGCATTCTTCTCAACATCATATTCAACAAAGGCAATATTATTATCTTTAAAATATTTTCGTGCTTTGGCGCAATATCCACACCAAGATGTTGCATACATAACAACTTTTTTCTTTTTTAAACCTCTTCTTTTCGGCTTTTCATAGGTGAATTTAACACTCTTCTTTTTTGCTGAATGTGCAGCATTACCGCTTCCATTATCTAGTTTAATTTCAATACTTTCAGCTTGAATAGATTTTGGAGGAACATCTGAATAGTGCAGCCTGCCATTTGTATCTTTCCAGCTATATACCTCCGCATAACTAGTAATAGAAAAAAATGAAACTAAAATCAATATTATAATTTTTACCATTTCAATCCCCATAAATTTGAAATACACACTGCATACTATGTAATACCGAACACCTTTTCAAACAATTTAATTACTATGGCTATCCAAAAGTGCCTTTATAAGGTGAATGTTTCTTTCCTCTGCCAATCCTTGCTTCTCAGAAAGTTCTATAGCTACCTCACCTAATGCTTTATAAATATTGAGTAACTTATTATCTGAATTGCTTTCGAATGCATCTATATGCTTTTGCACAGTAGAAACATCTCCTCTAGCGATTGGGCCGGTAAGAGCTTTAGATGGAGATGATGAAAAAATATTAGAAACAGTATCTTTAGCAATATCTTCAAGAATATGCATTGAAACTTCACGATCTATTCCAGCTTTTTCATATGTCTGCAAACCAAGTTCTATCAATACATTTAAATAGTTACAAGAAAGCACGGCTGCTGCATGATAGTGCGCTTTTCTCTCAGGGTTAATATCAAAGCAATTAGCTTTAAGATCTTTGAATATAGACTTTAATGTCGAAACTGCAGGTTTAGAACCTTCAAACCCACAGTATGTGCCAGCAAATGTCTTTACTGCACTCTCTGGGTCAGCAAAGCTTTTAACGGGGTGCACACATGCTGCAGAGCAGTCTGTAGGAATTACATTCTGGATAATTGATGACGGCAATGCACCACTGCAATGAACAAAGATAGGTTTTTCATTAGAGTTAAGAACGGGAATAATCTCTTCGCATGTAGAAACAATTAGATCATCAGGTGTAGTGATAAAGTAAATATCAGCTGATTTTAACTCACTTATAGCGGTAGTAAATCTATCTACTTTTACCATGTCATATATGCTAGAAAGCCTAGTTGAATCACAATCGCATATAGTATTAATTTTAATATGGTCTAATCTGGAGAAAAGCATTGCCAATGTTGCACCAGCCCTCCCTGCCCCTATGATATTTACTGCCAAAGTGTTCATTTATCAAAACCACCGTAAATCGTAACTATATAAATAGATATGATCATATCAACTTGATGTGATGGGTAAAGCTCTTTAATATGTTTTCACTTCTTAATAAATTGAATATTATCCAGATATGAGCAGACAGCAATTTTTAGTAAAACGACATAAACTGCTAATAATGTACATGTCTTTAATTTTATTAATATTATTTTTATCCTCACTCTTTATTGGGCGAATTTCAACTCCATTAAATAGCCTATTTGATTCAAGCAATGCATTACTAATTATACGCGATATAAGGTTGCCACGAATTATTGCTGCAATTTTTATCGGCATTGGGCTTGCAGGGTCTGGCGCTGTTTACCAAGCACTATTTCGAAATCCATTAGTATCACCAGATATTTTAGGGGTAACATCTGGATGTACTTTAGGCGCCGCATTAGCAATGATTTTTTCTGCAGACTCATTTTTTCTGATTCAAATATCATCATTTTCACTGGGATTAATTTCTGTTTTTATCGCATTATATATTTCTAAAATAATCGCACCTAATCAAATAGTTACACTTATTCTATCAGGAATAATAATCTCTGCTATCTTTAGCTCACTTCTACTTTGTATCAAATATGCCGCTGACCCATACGATGAACTCCCAGCCATTATTTTTTGGATTATGGGTGGTTTGTATAGAGTTGGATGGACAGAATCAATATTGATTAGCTCAAGTGTTTTACTGGGAGGGCTGATTATTTTCAAGCTACGCTTCCGCTTAAATGTGCTATCACTAGGGGAAACACAAGCTACATCTCTTGGGATTAATTTTGCTCTGAATAAAATATTATTCGTATTGTTAACATCAGTAATTATCAGCCTAATCGTTTCTAGCTGTGGTCAAATAGGTTGGATTGCACTTGTTGTTCCCCACCTTTCCCGCTCTTTAGTTGGGCCAGACCATAAAAAAATGATCCCTGTTGCAATGCTTGCCGGCGCAATTATGATGCTGATTTTTGATGACCTTGCGCGGTCATTAACAACTGCTGAGTTACCCATATCAATATTTACATCCCTGATTGGGGCTCCAATATTTGCGGTGATGTTAATTAAGAATAGGAGTTCTGGCTGGTCGTGACAGTTCTTATAGATTCACTAGTTTTCTCTTATGCTGACAATCGAGTGCTTGACGGAATATCTACAAGTATAAAGAAAGGTTCTATCTGTGCCATTCTTGGTGGCAATGGCTGCGGAAAAACTACTCTCCTAAATTGCATAAATAAATTATTATCAGCCAACTCCGGCACTATAACTATCGATGATCATAGCGTAACCAATCTGACCGCCCAAGAGATTGCCAAACTCATTAGCTACGCTCCACAAGAACACGACAATATATTCCCTTATCCAGTTATTGAAGTTGTAGTTATGGGCAGGTCTCCATATCTTAGAATTGGGCAATGTCCTACTGATATTGATTATACCGAAGCCGAGAAAGCATTAGAGAAACTTGGTGCTAAACATATATCCAACCAATGCTTCAATAAAATTTCTGGTGGTGAGCGTCAAATAGCACTTATAGCAAGAGCTCTCGTGCAACAGAGCCCAATAATGATTCTTGATGAACCAACTAATCATCTAGATTTCAGCAAAAAATTTAGCTTAATGAAACTACTTAAAAAAATTAGTGCAGAAGAACAAAAAACTATTATTACAACTACTCATGATCCTAATTTAATATATTCTATTGCTGATCAGGTGATTATGTTAAAAAATGGAAATGTGTTCACAGATGGGACACCGGAAGAAACTCTTAATGAAAAAAATATCCTCGAGGTCTACGGTGTAAATACTAAAGCTTATCCAGTTGAAAATGACGGTGTGTTTTTCTTTGCCAGATGAGCTCTTATTTCACAGATGAAAATATTTCCCCTACTCCACTATACTCATAATCAATAAAACCAGGTATTTCAACTACGTTCAGGTTATAGCTATCACTTTTCAGCATATGAATTTTGAGCACATGGAACTGCTAATAATTGCTAATACAATTATGAAACTGGATTTATTCGCTGTATTTTGTTTCATTTTATTACCATTAGCTTTGAATATATGATTTTTTGTCAGGCCTGATGATAAAAAAGACAATCGCAGCAAATAGTGCGCCCACGGTATCAGCTAGCATATCCTTTTGCGCATCCCAAATATCACCCTGAGATCCAAGAAACTCCATTCCGGCCTTTCCTCCTTCTGTTGCGGCATACCACCACTCAACAATTTCATAAGCTGCTGCGATACTCATGATAAAAAAAACAGCGAAGAAACAGGCAAATACAGGACCACTCCACTTCTTTCTTAAAGCCAGTTCAAGCATAGGAAAAGCATAAAATCCAACTGAAAAATGACCAATGCGATCAAAATGGTTTCGCTCGGCCCCAATAAAATTTGTGACAAAATCAAAAGGAACATTAGCAAATGTGTAATGCCCGCCGATAGTGTGCCAAATCAACCAAAAAGCCATAAACAGATAAGATGTATTACTAAAACGAAATTTGTTATAAGTAAAAACCAATAAGGCAAATACTATAAGTACAGGTATTATTTCAGCTATCCAAACTTCTCGCGAGACGGGTGCTATTCCAAATAAGATAAATACTAAAGCAAAAACGCCAGCTAGTAGATGAGGGGTATATTTTTTAGTAATTACCATGATTTCCCTTAGTCAGTTATGTCGTCCGTACTAATATTATATACTTAATTCGTATAATTACTTGTTACAATCTTAATTATTATCATGCAATCAGATGAGCGCAAGTTATTGATTAAACGAGACTGTCGTATGTTTGACGTCTATATGACGTGGGCTTTTTTTTAAATCTAACCAACAATGGAAACTTCAACATTAAAGGAGCATTTATGATAATTCGAAAACTTCGCCTAAACCGTAGCTGGTCGCAAGAGCATTTAGCTGAGGTTAGCGGTTTGAGTGTAAGAACTATTCAGCGTATCGAACGAGGTCAGAAGCCAAGTCTGGAATCACTGAAATCACTTGCAGCAGTTTTCGAAATCAATGTCTCCGAACTATCTAAAACATTTGATGTTAAAGAGGAGTTGCCAATGAAAAATGCGAAAGAAGAACTTGAAGTTTCACCAGCCGAAGCCGAAGCAATGGAATATGTTAAAGATATAAAAGGGTTTTATTCCCACCTAATTAAATATGTTGTGGTGATTACGATTCTGGCGATTATTGACATAGTTACAAGCCCAGATAAGTTCTGGTTTTATTGGCCAGCACTGGGTTGGGGAATTGGCCTATTTTTACATGGCATAAGTGTGTTTGAAATAATGAGCTTTTTTGGAGCTGGGTGGGAAAAGAAGCAAATAGAGAAGCGGATGAAAAAATCACGCTGATTATCAGAGATTGCCCATTCGCGAATGGACAATTGAGGAATAAAGTACGTTTTAAAAAAGCTTATCTTGCTCCATCGCAAGATAGGCTCGCTCTTCAATATTTGGGGTCCAATAATTGGTTCTTATTTCAATTATTTCTCATAATGATATCTACATGAAATTACAGTGACTTTATCATCATCAACTGCATAAAGTATACGATTTGCCTCATCAATTCTTCGAGACCAAAAACCAGACAAATTTTCCCTTAAAGGCTCTGGCTTACCAATACCTTCAAATGGACTTCTCTTAATATCTGTTATCAATTTATTTATTCGTTTGAGTGTTTTCTTATCTTGGGCCTGCCAATATAGATAATCTGACCAAGACTCACTGGTCCAAGCTAAAATATCAACCATCAATCAAACCATGCTCTTCTGTCTTTCCAGAACGATACTGCTGTATTGATTTCTCCAAATGAGCAACATTGGCAGAGCTTCTTAGTAAATGCACTGTTTCCATAAGACCATTAAACTGGTCCAAAGACATAACTACGGCATCTTCTGAATCACGCCTTGTTATAACAGTGTAATCAGCATCATCAACCACCTGATCTAAAACACTTTTTAGATGATTTCTTGCTTCTGAAAAATTAACTACTCTCATACATCACCACCCTTTCACTGATAAACATCAGTATAACATGGTCAATATACTGCACAAGTTAAAACATTAACATTTACGCACGTAAATCAAATGGTTGAATTTTAGGAGCCGAGCTAAACCCTTTCTGAATATTTGGGGTCAGAGTAAAAATAAGCACCTTCAAATGACCAACCTTCTACAGCTCAACAACTTGCAAGCCTTAATTTTACTCTGACCCCAATTATTCGACCCCAATTATTCAAAGTTTGAATTCGAATACCTCAATAAACTGTTATAACACTCTGCCTAAGATGCTAATTTATGCGAAGCGATTTTCACTTTCAATCAGATCTCTGGTTTTCTAATTCATCGAATTTGGCCGCCATTGTAGGGTTTTTTCGTGTCAGCTTCTTGATCGTTACATCCTGTGCTTTGTTGTTTGCAAGGCGCAAGCTCCTATCCGTTCCAAGCAAGGCGTCCTTCGTTTTCTGCAAGTGGTCGATTGATTTATCAATCTCATCAATTGCTGTTTGAAATTTTCTCGAAGCAAGGTCATAGTTCTTACCGAATGCAGTTTTAAACATATCGAGGTCGTTTTCAAAGTTTGTTATGTCGACATTCTGCGCTTTTACGAGAGCAAGCTCTGTTTTATATTCTAGTGACTTCATTGCTGCATTACGTAGTAGCGTTATGATAGGAAGAAAAAACTGCGGACGAACAATATACATCTTGGGGTAACGGTGGAATACATCTACGATTCCAGAGTTATATAGTTCGCTTTCTGGCTCTAGCAGAGAAACCAGTACCGCGTATTCACACCCCTTCTCATTGCGATCTTTATCGAGTTCTTTTAAAAATTCTTCATTCTTTTTCTTTGTTGCAGTCATATCATTTTCGTTCTTCATCTCAAACATGATTGAAACGATTTCTGTACCAGCTTCATCAGAGTCGCGAAAAATATAGTCGCCCTTACTACCCGTTCTTGCGTCATTATCCTTTTCGAAATAAGCTCTTGGAAACGCAGTTGAACGAATTCTATTGAACTCCGTCTCACAATGCTGCTCGAGAGTTTCTCCCACCATCTTTGTTGATAGTCGTGCCTTCATATCCCGAAGACGCTCTATCGCATCATCCCGATCCTTAATCTGTGTCTCGTATTTATCCTTGAGTGACTTCTCAGACAACTGTTTTTCTAGCTCTGTTTGCTTGAGTCCATTTTTCAGCTCATCACGTTCCTTCTCTATCGCAGTCACCGCCTCAGTGATGGCTAGCTTCTGCGCGATTTCATTAATATTGAGTTTTGCTTTTAGCTCTTGAATTTCAACGTCTTTTTTTGCAGCAGTCTCCTGTATGTTTTTAGAGAGTTTTGTCTCAGAAAGTGCTGAAGCAGCTTGGCTTTCTTGCTGCGCTTTTTCTAACTCGTTAGTGAGTGCATCTCGTTCTTTTTCAACAACTCTGAGGGCTTCGGTGACGGCAAGTTTTTGTGCAACTTCACCTACATCCAATTTCGCTTTAAGCTCTTGAATTTCAGCTTCCTTGCTAGCGGTAGCTTTCTGCATTTCACTACCAACTTGGCTTTTTGCTAGTTCAACAGCATTTTTCTTTTCTTCTTCGGCTAGCTTAAGCCGCTCGTGCAATTGTTGCTCAAAATCATTATCGCGAACTTGCTTTAGAATATCTGCATAGCCAGTCTCGTCAATTTTGAATGCTTTATCGCAGTGTGGACAGATGATTTCATGCATGTATTTTATTCCTTTTACAGTATGGTGAGGCATGGAGGCACGCTCTACAGGGCCTTGCTGGAGCTATATAGTGAAACTCTAGTCATTATTGAACACTCTGTTTTCTCCAATTATCAACAGCACTAGACAATCTATCTTCAGGTACTGCATCCAGCCATTCATCCCAGTTACGCCATAGAGCATAGCGGTACTTTCTAAATTTTGAAAATTTAGCTGTGTTTTTCATATTTCACCCATTAAAAAATGGTATTTGATATCAGCAATTAAGCTTTCCTGACTTAGATAATACCCACGCTAACCTTTGATCCTCATCCCCCCATGTACGATATTCAAGACTACCCCTATGTTTCGGAACTATCTTTGTATCCTTAGGGATTTCAAGAAGGTTTTCACAGCCGTTACTTTGTAGGTAAAGCTTTGTACAGTCAATACAAAACTCAGCTCTATATATTACTAACCCAATAATATTTTTGGTGAAATCTTTCCATTCTCTATCACTAAAACCAATGAGTGGATTTTGAATATCATACTGATTTGGATGGGAGCTTATCCACTGCCCATTATAAAGTAACCATTCGCTAGCCCCACAAAGCGTCAATATTAGCAATTTTGCTTGCATAGTTATGTAGACGTTTTTTTAGTTAATCTTTATAGAATTCTTTAAAGTGGGTATCTGCATATAAGATGTTAAAACTATCACGACTTTTCAAAACCACTTAAATACAAACCAAGGTCTGTTTTAAATATTACATTTATAGAAAAGTTTTCAGGGGGGCAAATCTTTTGAACTATTATGAAATAAACTTGACCCGTTTATTATATTGAACAGATATAATTATTTATATAATTTATTAACAGTAGGCTTTAGATAGTTGTCATTTAGAGTGTTTTTCATTTAGATAGAGTGTTTTTCAGTCGAGAAAATTTCTGCCAAAGATTCACCTTGTGCTAACACTCTGTCTGCTTCCAGTTTTGCTAAATCTGGTGGATAACCATAACGCATTAATATTTTCTTTACAGTCAACCTTAACTTAGCTCGTACATCATCTCTTTTACTCCAATCGACAGTTGCATTTTTTCTGATGACATCCACTATTGTATGAATCAATTCTTTCATCTTATTATCATCTAAAAAGCTTGTAGATTTATTTTCGCTTAACACACTATAGAAAGCGTACTCTGCTGATGTTAGCCCAAGTTCTTCAGATTTATGATCTTCCAAACGCATATCTTTGGCTATTTCTGAAAGTTCTGCTAATACTTGAGCAGAATCTATTTGATTGTTGTGATAACGCTTCACAACAGACTCCAGCATTTCAGAAAACTTTTTACCTTGCACTAAGTTCTTAGTTTTTCGAATACTAACTTCATCACTTAATAACTTTTTCAGTAATTCAAAAGCAACATGCTTTTGTTGCATATTTTTAACTTCCAATAAAAACTCATTAGATAAAATACTAACTGAAGGACTTTCAATTCCTGCGGCTTCAAATATGTCAATCACACCTTCACTTGAAAGCGCATCATCCACAATTTGTTTAATGGCAGTTTCTACTTCATAATCTGATTTTACTCCATTGCCTGTAAACTTATTTAGTCGTGCTTTTATCGCTTGAAAGAAGGATATTTCATCTTTTATTGCTTCTGCATCAGGACTTGGTATTGACATCGCAAAAAGTTTTGATAATAGGGTTACTTCTTTTAAGAAACGTTCCTTTAGTCTTATATCTGAAAGAATAAAATTTTGAGCACCTAATAGAACTTGTAATTTTTGAGCAGTATCAACGTTAAAGTAGGCTTTATAATCAAAACTGTTAAACATCTGTTCTATGATTTCAAACTTCTCTTTCATTCCTGCAATTGCTTCTTTAATATCTACAACTGGTTCTCCTTCACCACCACTTTGCAAATATGTTGCCATTGCATTTCTAAGATCTTGACCAACGCCAAAATAATCAACTACTAATCCACCTGGTTTGTCTTTGTAAACTCTATTTACTCTTGCAATGGCTTGCATCAGATTATGACCTTGCATTTTTTTATCTACATACATTGTATGTGTGCTTGGAGCATCAAAACCTGTGAGCCACATATCTCGAACAATTACTAATTTCAGATCGTCATTAGTATCTTTCATTCGAGTGGCTAAATCTTTCCTTTGTTGTTTGGTGGTATGATGAGGTTGAAATAATTCTGGGTCGTCAGACGAACTTGTCATTATTACCTTTATCATTCCTTTATCTAAATCATCATTGTGCCATTCAGGCTTTAGAGCAATAATTTCATTGTATAATTTCACACAAATATTTCGTGTCATTCCTACAATCATTGCTTTACCTTCAAACACCTCTTGTCTTGCTTCAAAGTGCATTACAATATCTTTGGCAACATCTTTTAATCTGTCAGGATGCCCAACAACTGCATCAATAGTTGTTGTTTTCTTTTTTGCATTTTCTAGCTGCTCTTCTGTTGCATCAGCAATATTATTTATTTCATCGTCTAATGCTTTAGCTGTTTTTTCATTCAGTTTAATTTTTACTAAACGAGATTCATAACTAATAGGAACTGTTGCCCCATCATCTACAGCCTGTTTTATATCATAAACATCAATATAATTGCCAAAAACGGCAGGTGTAGATTTGTCTTCTTTTTCTATGGGTGTACCCGTGAAACCTATGTATGAAGCATTAGGCAAAGCGTCACGCAAATATTTTGCATTCCCATAGCGGGTTTCCATCCCCTTCTCTGTTTCTACCTCTCGAGCAGTAAAGCCATATTGACTGCGGTGGGCTTCATCTGCTACTACAACAATATTTGTTCGGTCTGATAAGGTTTCATAAACATTGCCTT
Organism: Gammaproteobacteria bacterium; assembly: GCA_033852155.1. Lineage (GTDB taxonomy): Bacteria > Pseudomonadota > Gammaproteobacteria > QZLD01 > QZLD01 > QZLE01. The sequence continues at coordinate 122,323 of JAWSVA010000014.1, forward strand.
CTGCTGGAGCAAATTTTTGAATGGTTGTAAATATTACACCACCGCCCGAAACTTTTAACAGTTCTTTTATGTGTACTCTATTATTTGCTTGAACTGGTGTTTGGCGTAAAAGCCCAACACAATTTCCAAATATACCAAAAAGTTGGTCGTCTAAATCATTTCTATCAGTAAGCATTACAATGGTTGGGTTTCCCATCTGTGGATGCGTAATAATTTGTCCACTATAAAAAACCATTGATAAAGATTTACCCGAACCCTGCGTATGCCAAATTACACCAATTTTACGGTCACCATCTTTTGAATGAGTTGCTCTTAAGGTTTGCTTAACTGCTTTTTGGACAGAATAGTATTGATGGTAGGCTGCAACTTTTTTAATTTTTACTTGTGAAATCAAACCTGTTTTTTCGTCTTTCTTTTCTTCTTGTTCAAATACAGTGCAATAGCGAATTAACTCTATCAATGTTTTTTTATTGAGCAAATGTTCGGTTAGAATTTGTAATTCTGTTCTAACTTCTCCTTTTATATTTTCGGGAGATTTCCAAGAAAGGTATCGTGTAAAAGGGGAAGAAACACTTGATGTTGATGCATCTATTCCGTCTGAAATTACACAAATAGCATTGTAGTAAAAAATACTTGGAACTGCCTTCTTATAATTTTGAATTTGTGTATAAGCCTTTCTTAGTGTGGCTTTTTCATCTGAGGCAGATTTAAGCTCAATAAAAACCAAAGGTAAGCCATTTATAAAAATGACCACATCAAATCTTTTCTCGTTGTTGTTTTCTTTTACTACCAATTGGTTAACTACCCAAAAACTGTTGTTTTCAGGATTTTCAATATCCAACAAGTTTACATTAATTCCTTTTGTCCTTCCGTCTTTGGTATATTCTACCGTTACACCATTGGTAAGTAATGTATGGAAACGTTCGTTGTTTTCCATTACATCTTCTGTACCGAGATTAATGACCTTTTGGTAGGCCTCTACTCGTGCAGATTCGGGGAGTGTGGAATTCAGTTTTTTAAGAGACTGTTTAAAATGGTTTTCTAAGATTATTGAAGATAAGTTTTCACGCTGTGGATTATCGCTAATTGGTGAAATATCTGTACCGTTAAAATACGTATAACCTTGACTAACTAATTGGACAATTAAAGATTGTTCTATGGTATTTTCGTTTAATGTATTCATAGGCCTTATTCAAAATTATCCTTTAAAAAATCAGCAACATCATTCTCTACAAGTTCACTTTTTGCTTTATAGAGTGTGCCTATAAATTCTTTTACATCTTCATCTTTAATAATCCACCTGATCATTGCATTTGAAAATGATGCATATAAAATTTTAAGAATTTCATCATCAGAAAAGTAATTGATAAAAGGTAATAATTGCTCAATTGCATTATGGGTAGAGTCAAAATTTCCTGAAATGATAAGTTGTTCGATATTTTTCAAATAAAGTTCAGGTTTTGAAGTGCTTATAATTTCACCAGAATCTACTTCAATAATATATTCTTCACCTTCAGTTTTGATAAGTACATTTTGATTGTCATCAATGTTATGCCAGTATTCAACAATATTGTCTTTAGTGATAACTACATCAAGTTCAGCATTTACTTTTTCTATAAAATAATCATCAAAGAATTGTGACACGCTTTTTTGTTTAAATTGTTCGTAGGTTTCTATTACAATAATATTGTGATGATTATTTAAAGCTTCTTTTAACCGACCATCTTTTGCACAAACAAACACATTCTTATTTGGTATTTCTTGTAGATATTCAAGAACAGAGAAATAAATTAAAGCATCTTTAAAGCCTTTGTCGGTATTGTCTCCACTTTCAAAAGGGGCTTTTTTGTTTAAAGCTAATTCTTTAATTTGAGGAAGAACATCATTGTTTTTTAAATCGATCACCTCAAAAGGAATAGATTCGTCATCAAATAGTTTTTGAATATAATCCTCAATACTAAAAGCTTTTGTATCATCTTCATTAACACCAATTAACCCATGAAATGGGTTTGTTAAAAATTTATCTTTATTACTCGATAATTTTATTATTTTTTGCCTTTTAATTTCTTGAATTACCGTTTCTGGTATTACAATATCAGCATCTTGTAGAAAGCGTTCTAACTCCACTCTGCCACCTAAAAAATTATTGGCATTAGTGTTATGTACAATATTGGTATCAAAGATTACTTTTTCTTTCATACTTCATTCTCTTTAAAATCATTAACACGTAATTTCCCACTCATTAATTTTGGTAATAATGTATCTCGTGCTTGTTTTAGGGTTTGGATTTGGGTTGCATTGTTAAATATTTTATTGAATATTGGTTTAACTAGTTCATCAAAGTTTTTCATTACTGACTCTGAAGGAATTAACGTTTCGTAGAATCTTAAAATATCTGTTTTCAAATTTACAAATACGCTTCCACTTCCTTGTTGAACTAACTTAGGTCTTATATCAAGAAACAGTAAGTAGAGGTATTCATTTGATACTTTTGAACTTGGGAAATGCATCCAACCATCATGGACACATGTATCAACAGCTAAAAATTTTGGCATTCCAGGTGTAGCACTATTTGACAAAACTATATCGCCTTTCTTTTTAAGTATTGTTTTTCTTAAACCTTCAACTTTTATATGCTCCTTTATATCAAATATATAAGGAGAGCTAGTTGCTGTAGCATCAGAAATTTTCAACCATCTATATCCACAATCTGAGATAAACTCTTTTATAGGCCGTGGTGAACCACCACGTTTTATTTCTGTCAAATCACCAATTTTCCCAACTCTCCATCCATCAGGAAATTCATCACCAATTTGGTATTTACCAAACCACTCTTTAAAAATAGTTTGTGCGGTGGTTTCTAGGGTTTTGTTTTGGGCTTGTAGGAGTTCTATCTTATCATCAAAAGATGTTAGTACGGCGGCTATGGCTTTTTGTTCTGGTAATGATGGAAGATTAATTTCAATATTCTCTAATTGATTTTTTGAAATATTTGGAAAAGTAGAACCTGTTGCTTCCGCTAATAAACCTTGTAATTTATAATCTAAAATACCTTTTATGTATTTTCTAAATTCCACCCCTTCTTTGTGTCTAACACTTGCAAGTCCTCTACCAATAACATATTGTTGATTAGACCAATTCATTCTGCCTGTTGTAGAGCCTCTAACACAAAAAAGTAAATCGTTTATTTTGCTTATCTTTTTAGGAGCAGTGGTAAACTGTACAGGGATTGGTGATGTTACTCCAAATTCAGTAGGTCCATTCAATAGTGGTAATCCCGTTCCATTCTCATTACAAGTATCACCTTTGGGAGATTGTCCCATAATTATCTCAGAAACCTCTCCCAGGGTCGTTTTCACCCAACCATTTGGTATATTATTCGCAACATTCATAAACTAAACCCAATTTTAGAAAGTTGCGTTTCAATTTCTAGGTTAAGCTCTGTTTCTTTAGCTATTTGTTGTTTTAAAATGGTTGTTAAATCCTTCATTTTGATCTCAAAATGTATTCCGTCATCTTCTTCATCAGGTATACCAACATATCGTCCAGGTGTTAAAATGTGAGAGTGCTTTTCGATGTCTTCAACTGTGGCGGATTTACAGAAGCCTTTAACGTTTTCGTAGTTTTCACCTGTACGCCAATTATGGTAAGTATCGGTGATTTTATTAATATCATCATCTGCTAAATCACGGTGTACACGGTCTTTCATAAAACCCATTTCAGAAGCATCAATAAATAACACCTCTTTGCTGTGGCTGTTTTTCTCTCTACGCAAAAACCAAATACAAGCAGGAATACCTGTGTTGTAAAATAGTTGTTTTGGTAAAGCTACAATACATTCTATCAGATCATTTTCTACTAAATTTTTACGAATATCGCCTTCACCAGATGTATTGGAACTTAAAGAACCATTAGACAAAACAGTAGCCATTACACCTTTTGGTGCTAAGTGATACAACATATGCTGCATCCAACCAAAATTGGCGTTTCCGTTTGGTGGTGTGCCATATTTCCAACGTCCATCTTCTTGTAGAATATCAACGCCCCATTCTTTTTGGTTAAAAGGGGGATTGGCTAAAATATAATCGGCTTTTAAATCTGGATGAGCATCTTTTAAGAAAGAACCTTCTGTATTCCAGGCCACAAATTTTGAGTTGATATTACGAATTGCCAAGTTCATTCTAGAAAGCTTCCAAGTAGTTTGGTTACTCTCTTGTCCGTAAACAGTAATATCTTTTATGCTACCGCTGTGTTCGGTTACAAACTTCTCACTCATTACAAACATTCCACCACTACCACTTGCAGGATCATAAACTCTGCCTTTATATGGTTCTATCATTTCTACCATTAGCTTTACAATGGCTTTAGGTGTGTAGAATTGTCCGCCCTTTTTCCCTTCGGCATTGGCAAATTCGCCCAAGAAATATTCATATACGCGACCAAAAAGGTCTTTTGAGTTTTCGTTTTCTGCTTGGAGTTCAGTATTGGAGATTAGGTCGATAAGTTCGCCCAAAGAAGTTTTATCTAAGTTGGCTTTCCCATAAACCTGTGGTAGAACATTTTTAAGCTCTTTATTCTCTTTTTCTATGGCTTCCATTGCTTCATCAATGGATTGCCCGACAGTCGGCAGTTTTGCTTGAGAGTGGATATGGCTCCAACGCGCTAGTTTAGGTACAAAAAAGACATTCTCGGCTATGTATTCATCTCTATCTTCTGGGCTGCTCCATTCGTCAGCTTCCAATTTATTGTAGAGTTCGGTAAATGATTCAGAAATATATTTAAGAAATACCAAACCAAGTACTACGTGTTTGTATTCAGCAGCATCAATATTCTTTCTGAGTTTATCCGCTGCTTTAAATAGTTTTTGTTCAAAACTACTATTATCTATTTTTGCCACTTATATTTCCTTTATCGTGCTTATTTTTTACTTTGCAACTATTGCAATATACAAACGGAAAACCGCTCTCAGCTTGGAGTCCAGTGCCGAAGGCATGATGGTTAACTGCATGAAACTAAGCCTATATGAGAGTTTACAACGGCTCTAGTGATTTTAAATACACGCTGCAACGATATCCTTCTCTATATATGTAATCAGGAAAAGGTTCATTTTGAGTTTCTATGAATTCTGTGATGTTCTTACTCATGCTGCTTACTTATAACTAATATTTAGGGACGATAGTTAAGTCTTAAATCAAGAACAGCTCTACATTGAAGCTTGATTCAATCATCCATGATAATCGGTTTGTAGTATTACACATTTCTTAGTTATCGACTAGGATACTCTACCCGCTTGATAGCAGGTGTTGTTAGTTTTGCTAAAGAATATGCAGTTTCAATAACCTGATTCAAAAAACGTTGATTGTACAGACGACAATAAATCTAGCTGGACGCTATTTTCAGTTTACACATTGATTTTAAAGGGAGGAATTGAATTTTACTGGAAGTGTTTAGAGTTGTTTGGAGGTATTTTTGGAGGTATTTATGGCGGACAGGGAGGGATTCGAACCCTCGGTACGTTACCGTACACACACTTTCCAGGCGTGCTCTTTCGGCCACTCAGACACCTGTCCACAAGGGGTGCAAGATTAAACCAGTTTGGTAATTGGTGCAATAGATATTAAGGGTTGATTGATTATTTTATGCGTGACTATTTTGATAAGCGGTTGCCTGAAAACATTTAGATACCACTCGTCCTGTTTTTATTACCGAACACTCAATATTGTAAATAACAAGTCTATTGGTCTATTGCGGATAAATTTTAAATTGAATATGCTTGATTCAAATGGAGCACATTTTTAGAAAAGGGAACTGTATGCTGATGTAGGAGAGAAAATGGTTCTTCAATATGATTGTTCATCAAATGATGTTATTTCATTGATTGAAAATGCAAATAAGGATGAGAGATCTTGTTTGCTACGCTCATTAGGGATTGAAGAGGACATCACAAAGGATTTTAGTGAGACCATATTCAGCACACTAAGCAGGGAAGCTAGTCATTCTATAGGGAGGTTGGTGAGAAGGGGAAACGGAATTCCTTACTGGATGGTTGTTCATAACACAGCTAAATTTCTTAAAGCCAATTCCTATGAACGCGACGAAAGTTGGGTTCAGCGTAATTACCAAATTCTGGAGCGTAATATTTTTGATATGGTATTTCGCACTTTTTTATACTCAATTCCAGAAGAAAAACGTGAAAAATTGGAAGATAGTTTATCAACAGTTGGCAACACTCTATTACGCTCCACGGATAAGAATAACTCCCAAGTTGCTGCTGTCTCATCTCTTGGGTTGGGCAGTACATCACTACTAGCGATTATCGGCAGTTCTATTGGTCCAACTATCGCACCTCTTTGGCTTTTAGCATTGAGTGCGCTCACGGTTAAAAGGTATAAGGCCTCTAAATATATAAAAATAATTCCATTTATATCTGTCATTGCATCAATACGCCAAAGGCTTGAATCAAATGGCATGGTTGATAGCGACTACCACTTGGAACAAGAACAAATCCAAGTTAGATCTGGTTTTTGATTAAGGAATAATATGCAATTAGCAAACTTACGCGTCCCTAAATTTAATAATGATTCAATTCGAGAAGAGTTACGCGGGGTATTACTTGAAAAAGCACCAATAATGATGCAGAACAGTAAAAATTTAGCGGATGAGTTGCTAGGATGTATTGGCGTAATGGTTGGTGCGGATGGAGAGCTATGTAATATAATTGCCCGCCAAATTAGAAGAAACTTTCATAAATCATGGTCACAACTATGTGCAGAAGAGTGGATGATGTTTGATGAATTACAGCCATCTTCATCTAAATATTTAAGGGATATAATAAAGGTAAATATTAAGAATAAATTTGCCAAGTTTTTTGTAGTTCAGGATAACTTCTATTCACCTATTAAGAATAACTTTTTATGCCACATAATCGATACCCTATGTGGAGCTGTAGGCAGCATAGAGACAAGATTTGGAGGGGATACCCCTCTGATTGAGACTATAAATTATATTAAAAATGGGGATATTCGCGAAGCGGTAAATCAGTTATTACTTGCGTATGATTTATATGGAGAGGTTTTAGAAACAGAGTGTTGCAAAGAGCAGCTCATCGACGAAATTGATTATCAAATCAAAGCAACAGATGAACTGCAGCAGCATGAATCAGTTTTCGCACAGGGAGCTTCAGTGCGATATAGGAAGACCTTGAAGGATCTGAGGTCAAGACTTGAAGTCTTGCAGGGAAATTAACCCGACTTAGTTTCGCATAATAAGTGAAATCTCAATCGGGGCTACAACAAATACGGCCTGTACTTACTCTTAAAGAGACTAGTGCAGGCCGTTAATTATTTTCAGCCTCATTTACAGCGAAGTTATATCAGTTAAAAAGAAAAGTTAACCAATCCATTGGTGAAAATATAGATTCCAAATACAATTAATATTCCGCCACTTATGCTATTAACAGCTATGGGATGCTTATTTATCACCTGAATCTTTTGACGGAAGAATTGGGTTGAGTATCCTGCAATTAGAATTGGGATAGAGAAACCAAGAGCGTAAATTGCCAACAGAATAACCCCGTAGTATAAGCTCCCCTCTGCTGCTACTTTGGCAAATACACTAGATAACGTTGGTCCAACACATGGAATCCATATTATTCCTAAAGAGAGTCCTAGAAAAAAACCCGAGAAATACCCTGAGCTTTTTGTTTGTATATTTGATAAAAAACCCAATTTTATAAATGGATTTACCCCAATAATCATTAGAAAACCAAATAAGCTAATTACTATACCGGAAGCTTTTTCTAAAAAAACAGTATTCCCCATCAATAGATGGAAAAAAACACTGCTAATAACCCCCATGATAATAAAACTAATGGATAACCCAGCCACTATTAAAAGTGGGCGGTGTTTGCTGTCTTCACCTGTTCCTGTCGCGATTATAGGAAGAACAGGCAATACACAGGGAGAAGCTACACTCACCGCTCCAGCACCAAAAGCAAATAAAAGATCAATTATTTGAATACCCATTTTACTCAATATCTCCTTTATAAGGATTTAAGAGCTGTAAGAATCTCATCTGCATCTCTTATTCCAGGAGGGAAAGATTTTGATATCTCACCGTTTGAATCAAGAAGGATTAAAGATGGTAATCTGCGAACACCATACCGATTAAAGGTAAACCTGCTCATAGCATCTGTTGTAGCAATATAGTTAACATCTGCCATATCTGAAATTGTAGCCATACTCTGCTTTATAATTTTATCCTGCTGTTGGCATGGAGATCCATTTGGGTTAAGGAAAAACAGCAGTGTACCCTTGCTTTGTTTTACTTCGCTAACTGCGGCCTGCTCTACTTTGGGCTGTGCTTCTTTAGCTGCTTTTGTAGTTGATTTATTATCATCTTGCGCAAATAAAGTAGTTGTAGTTAAGGCCAAAAACAATATGGCCAATATTCTTATAGCTTTCATAGGTTTCCTTCTTGTTTTTTAGTTTTATCAAGCAACATTATGTAACAATATCACTTATTAAAATTAATTTCTATAGCAAGTTAGTGGGTTATTAGGTTAATGGGGGAATAATCAAACCCTGTATCCCGCAAATGTATGTGGTTTCTCTCTAAACGTTAATCCAGATTAAAGTGTAATTCTCATACCAGAAAAGCCAGGATTCACAATCGATCCAAGTTCTTCTTGCAGCCTCCGCACCACTTCAAACCCTGTGCAATGACAAGGTACTATTTTATTAACTTTATATTTTCTAAATGCCTCGATTGTATGATTCACTCTTTCATCTGAAGCTGCATTAAGGTGCAGCCCACCAATCACCATATAGATGTTTTTATCAAACAGTTGGCTTACATAATCAAGGGTATTAATTACCCCTGAATGACAGCAGCCAGTTATTAACACTATTCCTAAGTCGGTTTTAATACAAAGAGATTGGTCATCAAAAATCAGATCTTTGTTTAACTTCTTATCATCAAGATAAAAAGGTCCGCCAGTATCTTCTAATCTATTTATTCGCGGAATCTCACCTGTGGTAAAAATATTGTCTGCAATTTCCATAGGTTGTTTCGATAGAAAGATCTGATCTTGTGATAACTTTTCAATTGCTCTTTTTTGGTCACAACTTATAGAGATATTCTTAGGAGATTTTCCTGCATGGATACTAAAACGTTGCTGTACAATATCTGGATGAGCATAAACCATTATAGAGTCTGCTCCATTTACAATATCTTTTATTGACCCGGTATGGTCGTAATGACCATGACTTAATACCAGTTTAGTTATCTGATTTAACGAAAGTCCAAGGCGGGACAAATTCTTTAAAAATATCTCACCTTGCCCGCAATCAAAGATAATGGTCTCATCATCATTTTCGATACATGCAGAAAAACCATGTTCTGATTTAAAGCCCTCTGCAGCTTCATTATCAACAACAATACTGACCTTAAAATTATCTGCATTCATTTTCTCAAGAACCTATGTTTCTTCACTGCTATCCGAGGAAATCCAAAAACAAGATGACTAAGCCTTTCGGCCTTGGTTTATCTTGAAAATTAAGTGTAATAATAACTAAGCCTGTTAGTAATACTAATGGTCACAACCATTAGCGCCAGATGTTAGCGTTTTATCCATAAGAGACTTGACTAAATTTTCTGGGGTTTTAATTGGTGCTCCAACAATAACATTGATATTTTTAGCCGAGAATAACTCCTGTGCCTTTTGACCCATTCCTCCGGCAATTATTGTATTAACATTTCTCTCTGCTAACCAACGAGGAAGCAGTCCTGGTTCATGCGGTGGAGCATCAACCATTTGCTCATTAATTATTAGATCATTATCTGTATCTACTTCGATCAAGGCGAATTGCTTACAGTGACCAAAATGGATACTCAACTGCCCTTCATGTACTGGTATTGCTACTATCATAATTATCTCCTATTTGATAATTCTCGGTTTCAATTAATTAATCCAGGTTGAAATGTGAAACCAAATATCCTCTATCTCTTTTTTGGCTTTACATTTTTTAAATTCAACTATGCTTTTTCCCGCCATTTGCGCTTGATTCATCTCCTCTGTAGTTGATATTTTCCCTACATATTTAGCATCTGATGCAAAACATATTTTCTTTATTACCGTAGTGTTATCTCGGTTTATATCAAAACGATTTATTACAACAAATGTCAAAATCTTAAAATGGCTGGTTAGTTCTAAAACTCTCTTTAAATCATGTATTCCAGATACCGTTGGCTCTGTAATAACTACTACACAATCAGAACCTGTAATTGACGCTATGACAGGACATCCTATTCCCGGCGGCCCATCAGCAAGGATAAGGTCAGCATTGGTTCGTTGTGCGGCTTTCTTGGCTTCGGATCTAACCAAAGTTACCAGTCGGCCTGAGTTTTCTGCAGCTATACCTAGCTTTGCATGCACCATTGGCCCAAATCTTGTTGATGATGAATACCACTCTCCACAGTTACGTGGATTAAATTTAATCGCATTATTTGGGCACACGTGCACACAAACTCCGCACCCTTCACATAATGCAGGATCTATTGCTAATCCATCATCAGTTGTTTTTATTGCATTGAATTTACAGTGCTGTACGCACTTATTACATCCATTGCATTCATAAGGAACTATTAAGGCTAAATTGCCACTTACAAATTGGGTTGTCTGCTGTATTTCAGGCTGCATAAGAATATGTAGATCTGATGCATCCACATCACAATCAACAAGCACAGAGTTTTTTGCAAGTGCAGCGAATGATGCAGTTAAGCTGGTTTTACCTGTACCACCCTTACCGCTTAGTACTATTATTTCCTTCATTGGTTTGCACCATTTTGCATACAGATATGATGCAACACACCTTTAAGGCCACTCTCAATCTCTGGAATTTCTGGCAGAATATTTTTCCCGATAGAATATTCTTTTGCTACTTCTGGCATTTGATTGATTTTCAGTAAAACTTCGATTTTTTGTTGTTCACAATAATCAATAACACCGTTATCACCGCTGTCTGCCTTATTGATTATCACCCCAAAAGGCAGCTTAACTTCTCTTAAAGTAGCAACTGCAATTTTAAGATCATGCAGACCAAATGGTGTTGGCTCGGTAACTAAAATCACATAGTCTGCACCATCAACAGCTGTAATCATCGGGCACGATGTACCGGGTGGACAATCAATAATATTTAACTTAAAGGTATCAATTCTATTTTTAACAGCTCGAATCAAAGGGGGAGCCATCGTTTGACCAACATCCAATACCCCTGAAACTGTTAGTATTATTTTATAGGTATTGGATAAAACCACCCCTGTTTCTATCGAGCCAATTCTTTCCTTTTTATATGAGATTGCACCGTTAGGGCAAACTATCTGGCAGCCACCACAGCTATGACACATCTCATCCATAATCATAAGCTTTCCAGCCAAACTTAGCATTGCATTGAATTGACAAAACTCTTCACATTTACCGCAGTTATTACACTTTGTTAAATCTATTTGTGGCACTTCTCTTGAGACAACACTATCTCCCACTTTTTCTGGATTAAGAAAAAGTTTTCCATTTGGTTCCTCTACATCGCAATCAAGATAAGTGGTATTACCTTCTGCTATTAAAGCAAGCGCTGTAGAGATAGTTGTTTTTCCTGTACCACCTTTTCCTGATGCTATTGCAATGTTCAATTTAAACCCCTAGTTAAACTTATCCGGCTTTTGCTGATTACTATTCTTGCATCAACTGTAATTTTCCTGACTTATATGAAGAGATAACTTCTTTAATTGTTGCCTCTTCGCTATGAAAAACTTTTAGCGCAGATTCATTTAAAACCTTAAAAGCCTTAGGGCCACAGTGACCGGATATCAGCACTTGAGCACCACTGTCTATTACAGTTTTTGCAGCTTGTATTCCTGCACCTTGGGCGAGGTTCAGATTGATACTGTTATCTACAGCATGAAAAACACCTTGCTGAAGATCATAAATAATAAACTTTTGAGCACGACCAAATCTTGGATCTAATTGTGAATCAAGGTTTTCACCACATGAGGTTATTGCTATGAGCATTTTGTTCTCCGTTTTCTTGAACATCTGTTTGCCTGATTTATGTCTAACTGATTGCGCTTAGGACAAAGCTTTGCTGGCATAAAAAAACTTTCATCTTTTTCTAATGAACCATTCAACCAAGCATTACTAACTTTATTAACATCTCCGCATATAGAAGGTACTACGCTGATATTAAACTCACTCGCTAATATCAATGCTTGATTTGATATGGCGCCGCAAATAATATGTGTAACTTCAAATTGCCGAATATTCTCAAATTTCATATCAAGCGTATCTGCCTCTATATCTATCGACTCTGTCTTCGTATGACCGCTTTCATACAACTCATATATACGAGCAATCTTTGCTACGTCGAAAACAGGTGAAATTCTAAGGTTCCATACTGGTATTAACATTTTCATAATCTATTCCTTAATACATATATAACAACATTCATGCCACGTTTTGCAAACGTCGAAAAGCCAGCCATATATCTTTGATTGTTTTAGGAATTTAATGAATCAGATAAAGTGAGGTCGAGTTTTACATATAACGAATAATTGCAATACTGCAATCATTAACGCAATCAATTGATGCAACTATGCAGTCATACAATCGTGCAGTCATACAATCGTGCAGTGTGTATGTGTGTGTATGTGATTTTAAAAGTTACAAAAGAGTTGTGAAAATAGAGTGATGAGAAATATTAGGCAAATAAGGGACTAGCTAAGAATCAATAGAATATTTAATCATCTTTCTATAAAGAGTTGTTTTATGAACTCCAAGGCTTTTAGCCGTTTTTGTACGGCTATAGTTATTAGCCTGTAAGGCTTGGATAATTAAAGCTTTTTCATTTAGTTCGACAGTAGATTTAATTCCAGAGCTTTGCGCATCCATATCACTATCACTGGTTTTTTGTTTATCTACAGATGCGAGCAAATCGGCAGGAAGCAGGGTTTTAGTAAACTCATTCGAAGTAGACAACACTGTTGCACGCTCAACTATGTTTTCCAGCTCTCTAATATTTCCTTGCCAGTCATAATCAAGCAAAATCGAATACACTTCAGGCGCTATAGTTTTAATTTTCTTATTCTGAAGTTGATTATATTTTTTTAGGAAATGCTCCATAAGGTATGGGATATCTTCTTTTCTATCACGCAGTGGAGGCACCTCTAAAGAGATTACGTTAATCCTATAAAATAGATCTTGTCTGAATTGTCCATTAGCAACCATCTCACCAAGATCACGATGTGTTGCCGCAATAATCCGCGCATTTGATTTTTCTGTCTTAGTGGAACCAAGGGGTTCAAATGTCCCCTCTTGTAAAACCCTTAATAATCTTACTTGCATAGCAGGGCTAATCTCACCAATCTCATCTAAGAACAAAGTTCCCTTACCGGCAAGCGAGAATCTACCTAGCTTATTATTATAAGCTCCTGTAAAAGCGCCTTTTTTATAACCAAAAAGTTCTGATTCAAGTAAGGTATCGGGCAAAGCTCCGCAGTTTATTGCCATAAAAGGTTCGGATGAATTAAGACTATTTTCATGGATAGATCTAGCTAGTAGCTCTTTTCCAGTACCTGTTTCACCTGTAATTAAGACCGTACTTGGGCTTACCGAAACCGCCTTCGCAGTATCAATCAAGCCTGACATTATTGGGCTGTGAGTAATGAAGCGACCAAAACTGTATGACTCTTTAAGCTCTGACTTTAAGCTTTCAACCTCACTAAGATCTCTGAATGTCTCTGCTCCACCGATTATCTCACCATCTTTATTACGCAAAACAGCAGTAGAAAGACTGATTGGTACCTTACTCCCAGCGGAGTTAATGATATATCCAGTTTTATTTATAATTGGTTTTTTTGATTTAAAGGTTTTTCGTAAAGCGCAGGATGATTCACACATGTCAGAGCAGAAGACTTCAGAACAAAGCCTTCCAATTGCATGTTCTTTAGGTATCCCGGTGATTGAAACAGCTGCACGATTAAAAGATGTAATCCTCCAGTCTTCATCGACTGTAAAAACACCCTCAGAGATACTCTCCAGAATCGCTCCGGTAAATGTATCCAGATCATGCGCTAAATCAAAAGTTTTCAAGACTCTGCCTTAGATTGAAACAATATCACATATCATTTAATGATAATTAGCCAACATTTACAAGCTTCAAATCATGTACTCATTACGCTCTCATATAACCAAGACATTAAAAAAGGCGGTTAAACCGCCTTTTTTAAATCAGCTACTTAAAAAGTAATTTGAAAACGTCATGAGCGAAGATTAGTCAAGGCAAAAACTGATTAAAAAACGGAGCTTACTAGTAGTAAATGAGTAATTTTAATCAGTTTTTAACGCCGAATAAGCAAGCGCAATAGTTTTCAAAACCTTTTTATTCAGCTTCTTGATTTGCTAAGTATAACCATGTCTCAACAACAGTATCTGGATTTAGAGAAACACTTTCGATCCCCTCTTCCATCAACCATTTAGCAAGATCAGGGTGATCTGAAGGTCCTTGACCACAGATTCCGATATACTTGTTTGCTTTTCTACACGCTTGAATAGCCATGTGCAGTAGCTTTTTAACAGCTGGGTTTCTTTCATCAAATAGATGAGCTATTAAGCCTGAATCACGATCAAGACCAAGAGTAAGCTGGGTCAAATCGTTTGAGCCAATTGAGAAACCATCAAAGTATTCAAGGAACTCATCAGCCAAGATAGCGTTTGATGGTATTTCACACATCATCATAACTTTAAGGCCATCTTTACCACGCTCTAATCCGTTCTCTTTTAGCAACTCAATAACTTGCTGAGCTTCTTCAAGAGTTCTAACGAATGGAGCCATAATCCAGATATTCTTAAGGCCCATCTCATCACGAGCTTTACGCACTGCTTTACACTCAAGCTCAAAACAAGCACGGAAGCTGTCTGAAATATAGCGTGAAGCACCACGGAAACCAAGCATTGGGTTATCTTCTTCCGGCTCATATTTATCACCACCAATTAGGTTTGCATATTCGTTTGACTTAAAGTCAGACATGCGCACGATAACTGGTTTTGGTGAAAATGCGGCTGCTAGAGTAGATATACCTTCTGTAAGCTTTTCAACGTAGAAAGAAACAGGATCAGCATACCCAGCCATTTGCTGGTCGATGATCGCTTTAGTTTCTGCAGGCTGTGTGTCGTAATTTAGAAGAGCTCTTGGGTGAACACCAATCATTTTAGCAATGATAAACTCAAGTCTCGCAAGACCTACACCTTCATTTGGCAGTCTCTGGAAATCAAACGCTCTTTCTGGATTACCCACATTCATCATGATTTTAAATGCTAAATCTGGCATTGATTCAAGGTTGATTTGGTTCAATTCAAAATCGATCATACCGTTGTAGATATAACCTGTATCACCTTCTGCACAAGATACTGTTACATCAATTCCATCTTCAATCTTAGCTGTAGCATCGCCACAACCAACAACTGCTGGGATACCAAGCTCACGCGCGATAATCGCAGCATGACACGTTCTTCCACCACGGTTAGTAACGATAGCTGAAGCTTTTTTCATCACTGGTTCCCAATCTGGGTCAGTCATGTCTGTTACTAGAACATCGCCAGCTTGAACCTTAGACATCTCCGAGATATCACTAACGATTCTTACTTTACCAGCACCAATTCTTTGACCAATACTTCTACCTGTTACTATCGCTTCGCCACCACTCTGCTTAAGAATGTAACGTTCGATAACCTGGCCAGTTCTGCTCTGAACAGTCTCTGGACGTGCTTGTAAAATATATAGCTTGCCGTCATTACCATCTTTGCCCCACTCAATATCCATTGGGCGGCCGTAATGTTTTTCGATAATAACTGCTTGTTTAGCTAACTCAGTAATTTCTGCATCTGAAAGTGAGAACACATTGCTCTCAGCAGGATCAACATCAACAGTATCAACTGACTTACCGTGCTCTTTAGAGGCACCATAAACCATCTTGATAGCTTTACTACCGATGTTTCTTTGCAGGATTGCATGTTTACCTGCAGCCAAAGTTGGCTTGTGAACATAAAATTCGTCTGGGTTTACTGAGCCCTGTACAACTGTTTCACCAAGTCCGTAAGAAGATGTAATAAATACAACTTGATCAAATCCAGACTCTGTATCAATGGTAAACATAACACCAGCAGCGCCAATATCACTACGTACCATTCTTTGTACGCCAGCTGACAGAGCAACTAAGCTATGTTCGAAACCTTGGTGCACACGATAAGAGATAGCTCTATCGTTATATAGCGATGCAAATACATGTTTCATTGCGACAAATACATTGTCGATGCCACGTATATTAAGGAATGTTTCTTGCTGACCAGCAAATGATGCATCTGGAAGGTCTTCTGCTGTTGCTGAAGATCTTACTGCTACTGCCAAATCGCCACCTGCATCTTTTTCCATCTTTTCAAATGCAGATCTGATATCTGCTTCAAAATCTGGAGTAAATGGTGTGTCGATAACTAGTTGTCTTATCTCTGCTCCAGCTTCAGCAAGTGCTGTTACATCGTCAGTATCAAGATTTTCTAGTCTTTGGTTTATCTTTTCACGTAAACCACTTTGATCCAAAAACTTCCAAAAGGCATCAGCTGTAGTAGCGAAACCTCCAGGGACTTGAACCCCTGCCTTGGATAGATGGCTAATCATCTCGCCAAGTGATGCGTTCTTTCCACCAACGCGTTCAACATCATCCATCCCTAAATCTTCAAACCAAATTACATTGTCTAGCATAACTTGCATCCTCGTAACATTAATCGGAAATCGGAGCTCAATAAAAGGAAAGCGAATAATACACTAAATCATTTTTGAATGCTCGTTTCATAGCCTACATTCACACTAAATGTGATGTCAGCCCATATGCAAAGCCATTCTAGTATATTTTACACATACAAAATATCACTACATTTCAGATGGTTATATGCGAATATTTTTTTATTAATTAACGCTATAATTGTATCAGGCAGATTGAATACCACACTATTTTAGTGCGATATAACTTCAACTCTTTCTATCTTGTATGTGAGAAAAATGATTAATGCACCGTTTTGTGTTAAAAATAAACAGCTTTTTATATAAATAATGGATTGGTAAATGACTAAATGTAAGCGTACGGTATTTTATGTTTCAGACGGAACCGGCATTACTGCTGAGACTTTGGGGCAAACACTTCTAACCCAGTTCCCTGATTATGAATTTGAGCAAGTAAACCTGCCATTTGTAAATACCGTAGAAAAAGCTATTCATACTGTCCGTACCATTAATGAAAATGCTAAGGCTAACTGCGGCAAACCATTTGTCTTTTGCACAATCATCTCAGACAAATTACGCGAGATATTAAAAGAGAGTAACTCACTATATTTCGATTTCTTCGAAAACTTTGTTACCCCAATGGAACAGGAGCTTGGCGCAAAATCAGCGCATACAGTGGGTAGATCGCATGGCATGTCTGATTCAAAGGTATATCTAGATCGGATGAATGCTGTCAATTATGCTGTAGATAACGATGACGGCATTACCACCAGACACTACGGCAATGCAGATGTAATCATCATTGGTGTTTCAAGATCTGGAAAGACCCCTGTTAGTCTTTATTTGGCTCTCCAATATGGCATAAGAGCTGCGAACTACCCACTTACCGATGATGACCTAGACAACACTATTCTTCCGTCATCTCTTGAACCATATCGTGAAAAAATCTTCGGACTAGTTATTGATCCAATACGTTTACAAAAAATACGCTTTGAGCGTAGACCTAATAGCCAATACTCATCAATGCCACAATGTAATCAGGAAATAATGGCTATTAAAAAAATTCTTAAGCGGGAAAGAATTAACCACGTTGATTCAACTGCAATGTCTATTGAAGAGATAGCTACAACAATTATTCAAAATGCTGGCTTAAAAAAATCCATAAGAAAATAGTGTAATCGTCTGAATTGCTGTAATTTTTATTCCTATTGCAGCGATTCAACTTCATTTCAGAAAAAATCATGCGCTAATTCATACTTTAGAACATCAGTTAGTGCTGAAATTAAATGTTCCAGCTATATTTATATTGATTGCTACAACAATAAAAACCTACGCAAACAAGATAATTATAAGCCCTATGAACAAGATACTAAGTGAAGATAACGAGAACATTAGAATTACTCCAGCAACCATAACTGGTTCTGTAGAAAAAACGCTCGAATCGCACCCTTCCCTGCTTAATCTATATCATAGTGACCCTACATTTTATGAAAGCATTATCGGTGTTAACTCTATCAATGAACTCCTTGATATAACTCTGAAAGAGTGCAAGAAAAAATGGGGATTTGAATATCTTGGTGCCCAACTAGTAGATAAGAAATCAAACACGATTAAATTTGCATCTGTACTGTGTACGCAAGTAATCACCAAAGATGTACAAAATTTAATAACGCGTGAAATATGGATGGAATCAAAAGAATCTGTTTCAAGCTACGCAGCAATTAAAAAAACCTGGATTTATAATGATATCGATAAGCTGCTAGCATCTGAAGATATTGCATTCATGGATAAAGAGCCGCTTGTTACTCTTGGCGTTAAAGAAACACTAATAATCCCAATTTTAATCAAAGGGGAATCAATAGCGTTATTTAATCTAGGATCGATGACAAAGAAGCAAGGCTATGACACCGAAACCTTAGAGCAAATCGTCTGTTTTCTAAACTCTTTATCTACTTACATAAGAATATTTAAGCATCAACACGTCATTGAAGAACATACCCAAGAGCAAAAAGAGACTCTTAAGTTAGTAAGTAAAATCAGTAGCACTATAAACTTCGATGAGATCATTGACCTGCTTCAGGCATCAATCAAATCCATCACTGATTATGATGGTTTGATTATTCATCTTTATGACGATGATACTCAAAAGCTTAAAATACAAGGGATTGATCTTCCTCTGAAGTATAAACCGGTTGAAAAACCGCTGTTAAATTTTGCTACTTCAATTAATGAACAAGAAGCAATTGTAGATTGCTTTCAAAACAATCATGTTGTGGAAATAGACCTAAAAGACTTGGACTCTCAATCTATCTCTCTAAAAAATCAATTTATTGGCTGGGAGATAAAATCGGTAAAAATCATTCCATTAAGTATCTCTGACTTAGCCCCCTTAGGTACAATTTATGTATTTTGCTGTGATGAGAATAAGCAAATTACAGCCCCCATGATTGAAAAAGTACGGCAGAAAATAATCCAGTTTTATAATCCAATTAAAAATTCATATAAATACATTAACCTAAAGAAAAGTGAGGCGGCGTTTAGGTGTGCTCAAGATGAACGCAGTAAACTAATAAAATTTATTAATCTGGTTAACAGTCTTAATTCAGCAGATAAAATCTATAAAACTATCTCGCAAGAGATTCTAAAGTTATACGATTTTGAAACTGCCCACATCATGATGGAGCAAAACTCAAAACTCATAGCCAAAGCATCAGAATCGAAGTTTGACAGGTATAACTCCATCTGTACTGAGTGGACTATGCTGATGCGTGAAGTTGATTATGATGTCAGCAAAGCCACTGGAGCCTACCCACTAACATTTGTTGGTAAAAAAGCGTTTTATTTTGGTAATTTAGATGACATTGTTGATATCAAAATGAGCGATAATGATGAAAAAATTATCGGTTCAATCTCGAAAATACATAACATTAAATCAATAATGAATTTTCCGATAATTAACAATGGCGCTTCCATCGGAGTTATCAGTTTAATGAGCCTGAGTGCCCACGTAGAACTCTCCTCTGAAGATATATCTTTTCTTGAACTTATCGGTGAGTTTTTTGGCTCTGCAATTACCAACGCCGGTTTATACACAACCATCGCCACTCATAAAAATGAAGTTGAAAGAACATTATTTGAACTAGAGTCTACCCAGAAAAAACTTATAGATACGGAGAGAAAGCGGGCTGAAGCACTTCTTATTGCAAAAGAGACGGCAGAGGCAACTGCAAAATCTAAAAGCCAATTCCTTGCGAATATGAGCCACGAGATAAGAACCCCTATGAATGCGGTCATAGGGCTAACAAATCTTGCTCTTAGGAATGAACTCCCAGCAAAGGTAAAAAGTTATCTACATAAAATCGATACATCATCTAAAACACTGCTGCATCTAATCAATGATATTTTAGACTTCTCCAAGATTGAATCAGGTAAATTTACTATTGAAAAAACAACTTTCTCCTTAAGGGGAGTTCTGGACAATATATCTGATATTTTCACACCAAAACTTGCAGAAAACCCGGATGTAGACATCATTATCACGGCTGATGATGATATTTGCGACACTCTATGTGGTGACCCTAATCGCATAGGCCAAATTATTATTAATATTGTAAATAACGCCATAAAGTTCACCAATTCAGGTGAGGTAACCCTGAACATTCGTCAAAAAGGTAATTCACAAAAACCATATAAATTGGAGTTCTCAATATCTGATACAGGTATCGGAATTAAAGATGATGTGATTGGGTCATTATTCGATTCTTTTACCCAGGCAGATGGCTCAATCTCAAGAAAATATGGCGGAACAGGACTCGGGCTGACTATCTGTAAAAGCCTGGTGGAGCTTATGGGCGGTAGAATATGGGTAGAAAGCGAAATAGGTAAAGGGAGTACATTCTACTTTATAATTAAGCTAGATAAAGTTGAATCCAAAAGTAGTGTTAATATCCATATCCCAGATATTATCCGCAATAAAAAAATACTAGTTGTCGATGATAACCGTAACTTAAGAACTGAACTGTGTAATACATTAAAGTCATACGGGCTCTCTGCAGACGCAGTCTCTTCCGGAAGTGAGGCTATCAATAGATTAAACGCCGCACATAGCAGTCAACAACCGTATCAGCTAGCCATTATCGATATTCATATGCCAGTAATGGATGGGGTGCAAACAGCGCAAAACATCTACCTTGATGACAAGTTTAACAACCTTCCAATCATATCTTTAGGAACTCTAGGGCAAGAAGAGGCTATAAATAACATAAACAATATAGCCGCCATAGTATACAAGCCAGTAAAGCCAATTGAACTTATTGAATCTGTATTAACTGTTCTTGATGCAGAAAATGAAATCATCAATGAAATAGAATCTTCAATAAACACCGAAGATGATCTGGAACAAATAGCAAAAGAAAAACTAAATGGAAATAAAGTTCTGGTGATTGACGATAACAACTTGAATTTACAAGTTGCAGGCGAGCTTATGCAGATTATAGGGATAGATGTAGACACTTCTGCAAGCGCTACCGAAGGTATAGAAAAAATTCGTGAAAATGAATACAGCCTGGTTTTCATGGATATTCAGATGCCAGAACTAAATGGCTATGATGCAGCTGAAATAATTCGCAAAGATCCGAACATAAAAAACAATATAGTTATAGCAATGACAGCAAATGCAATGGATGGAGATAAAAGCTCTTGTCTAAGAGCGGGAATGGATGACTATATCCCCAAACCTATCAATACAACATCGCTATACAAACTACTATTAAAGTGGCTGGATAAAGATTCAGACAAACAAAATGCAATTCAAGAGCTTTCCTCCCCACTTGAAAGGATTAAAATTCGTGCCAATGCGATCAAACAAGAAAACCAAATAGATTTTAATCTAGCAATACAAAAGCTTGGAAATAATAAGTCTTTATTTGTAAAATTAGTAGATGATTTCTGTACAAGCTTTGTTGGTCACCCTCAACAAATTTCTGCTGCTATAAAAGATAATAATATTGAGCTTGCTCATAGGCTTGCCCACACCGTAAAAGGTGTATCAGGAACGTTTGGCGCTAACTTCCTCTATGATTCGTCCCTACTTTTAGAAACCATGTTAAAACGTGGTGAAACTGAAAATCTTGAGCTCACCCAATCTATGTTCAAAAAAGACTTTGAAAATTGTCATGCTCAACTAAATACATTTCTAAAAAGCATAAAATAGTTAAAGCCAAGCACGCTATTTGTCTAATGCCACAATTCTGCCACAATTCATAATCGCTTTTACATGATATCCACCCTAAACTGCCCTGTAATTCATCTATAATTATTTTGATGGGCTTATTTGATGAGCATGGAATGGACTTATAGGAAGAAAATCATGAGAAAGTTTTTGGCGTTAACAATACTTTTGGCGTTTACAATATTAATGTTACCACTAACATCATTTGCTGCGAGTAACGATTTTAATCTGATAAAGGCATCAGAAAAAATCATCAACAAAACACCAGTGCTTTATCTAGAATTTAATCATGAGTTGGATACTAGTATTAACAACAACAACTCCTTTCAAGTCACTTCCACAGAGAACAACAAGGTACACAATATTCATGGTGGATGGGTTATAGATGACAATGAAAAAAACATCTATTTCTCCAATATACAGCCCAATAAAACCTACGATATATTGATAAGAAACCTTACTAGTCGCAGTAAAAATAAGCTGGAAAATAATATAACGGTTTCAGTAAAAACTAATCATCTCTCCCCTCAATTTGGATTTGCAGCACAAGGTTCAATACTCCCTAAAAATACAAATGGAGGACTTCCGATAATGACAATCAATGTCGACGAAGTTGATATTGAATTCTTACATGTACTGCCTCATAAACTTAACTCATTCCTGCAGCGCTACTACCTTACAAAAGTCAGTCATAACTATGAGATGAGAGATCTGCATAATTATGCCGAACCTGTTCATCAAGGTAGATTTGTTATTAATGACAAAACAAAAAACAAGCGCATAACTTCAAATATCGATCTTGAACCGATTAAAGGCTTAAAAAAAGCGGGGATGTATATAGCTGTAATGAAGCGTCCTGGGGTCTATGAATATAGTTATAAAACAGCATATTTCTTCATTAGTGATATAGGTTTACATACACGCAAATACCAAAATCACATCGATATTTATACCGCTTCATTACAAGATGGAAAGCCAATAAAAGATGTAGATCTTAAGCTATATAACTATAACAATCTCGTTACAAGTGAAGGCAAAACAGATCAAAAAGGTTATGCATCGTTAAAGCTATCAATGCGCGAAAACACTGACTCCTTAATCATCGCCCAAAAAGATTCAGAGATTTCATTTATTAAAATAAACACATCGGCTTTAGATTTATCAGAGTTCCCAATAGGTGGTGTTAACCAAAATCATCTCAATGGATTCATCTTTAGTAATCGCGATCTATACAGGCCAGGTGAAACCATTCCCCTATCAGTACTCTTACGCGATTATGATGGGAAACCGGTTGCCGAAAGACCTATATATCTCACCGTTAGCGATCCTTCTGGCAGTAAATACAAACAATACACCTTGCGAAGCTCTAACAGTGGTTATTACGAAAAAAGCATCTGGATCCCCGAAAACTCAAAAACAGGAAAATGGACCGCAATAGTTCACACCAGCTCCAATCTAAGATCATCAATTGGTAAATTCAAATTTAATGTTGAAGAGTTTCTGCCAGAGAGAATCAAACTTGAGCTAACATCTGCCGAAAAGATCTATCAAGCCAATCAATCAATCGATATTGAGTTACAAGCAGATTATCTATATGGAGCACCCGCTTCATCAAATAAGGCATCTGCAGTATCTATCATCAAATCCAACATCCACCCCAGCAAAAAGCATCAAAAATTCTTCTTTGGAAACCATATACAAAGCAAGCAGCCAATACGCAACAATATTTTTGATGGAAAACTCGATAAAGATGGTAAAACAAAGATAGCTCTTAAAACCCCAGCAAAAGTTGATGCACCAATGCGAGCAACACTTATCGCAAGTGTATTTGAATCTGGTGGAAGAGCCATAAACAGATCTATCGATAGACAAGTTTGGCCAGCAGAAACTGTAATAGGAATAAGGCCAACATTTGATGGTGGCTATGCTCCACTTAATCAGGACTTGGTATTCGAGTTAATAAATATTGATTATAAAGACAACTTAAAAGCCGCAGAAAACCTAGAAATCAAACTGATTTTTGAAGAGCGCGATCACCACTGGTATTACGATAATGATAATGGTTGGGAGGCAAAATATACTCAGCTAGATCATGAGAGACATAAGACCACAATAAATATAAAAGAAAATGCTATCGGCAAAGTATCCCTCCCCGCACAAAATTGGGGAAGGTATAGAGTTGAAGTAAGAACCCAAGATAAAAAAGTTCTCACCAGTTACCGCTTTCGCATGGGGTGGTTCTCGGATGACTCAAATAGCAATCGTCCAAATAAAGTACAGTTAAGCCTTAACAAAGAAAAATACCAAGCTGGTGAAATTGCAAAACTAAAGATACAACCGCCACACGCAGGCAATGCCATAATAATGGTGGAATCGAACAAAAAACTATTCAGTAAGCGAATATTTGTCCCCGCAACAGGGATTGAAACAGATATTAAAATTGATCCTAAATGGGATAGTCAAAACATCTATATAAGCGCAGTTATTTTCCGCGAATCTAGCAAAAAAGAGATGATAACCCCACAGAGAGCCATGGGAATAATTTATCTTCCACTTGAACGCGAACAGCGCAAACTTAATGTACAAATTGAATCGATAGAAAAAGCTATTCCCAACCAAGAGCTCGAATTAAAGATTAAAATTGCTGGGGCGAAAAACAAGAAAGTATGGGTGAAATTCGCTGCTGTTGATGTTGGAATTTTAAATATTACTAACTTTAAAACTCCAGACCCATTCTCCCATTTTTTTGCTAAAAGACGCTATGAAGTGGATAGTTACGATCTTTACAATAAAATAATCGAAAGCCAAAAAGGGAGGCTAACAAAACAAAGATTTGGTGGGGATGCGGACATGAGCGGCAAGAGGAAAAACCGCCTACCAAAAGCCAAAATAAAACTTGTTTCACTATCTAAAAAATTGGTGCAAACAGACGAATCAGGTAACGCAACAATCAAGTTTAAAGCCCCTGATTTCAACGGAAAACTTAAGCTGACCGCAATAGCATTTACAGATGATAGTTTTGGATCTGGTGAGAGTGAAACTATTGTAGCCTCCCCTATTGTTGCAGAGATATCTACCCCAAAATTCCTATCCGATAATGATGCTGCAATGATCGCCTTAGACATTCAGAACCTAAGCGGTTCACAACAAGAGATAGAGTTTGAACTAACGACTGAAGCACCGCTAAAAATAAGTAGCTATAGCATAGTAGAAAATATTTCGGATAAATCTAAAAAGAGCTACTTCTTTGAGATAAGTGCGGGGGCATCCTACGGTATCGGCAAGATTAAGCTTAAATTATCAACAGCTGATAAAATTCAACTTGAACGAGAATGGGAGTTAGCAATCAGGCCGGCTTATCCAAGCGAGATGCGAACATTCATGACTAAAATCGCTGGCGATGGAAAGTTCACCCTGAAGCAAGAGTGGGTAGATGGTCTTAATCCAGAAAGCACAACTATCGATATAGTTGCCTCAAATACACCACCATTTAATTTAAATAACATAGCAAAAGGTCTATTTGGTTATCCATACGGCTGTCTTGAGCAAACAACAAGCAAGGCATTTGCAAACCTCTTCATAGATGATAAAACAGCCAAGCTTCTCAACCGTAAGCCAATATCAACCGCAGAGAGAATTGATAAACATGAAAGAGCAATTTCAAGGTTGTCTGGTATGCAGCTTGCGAACGGTGCTTTTGGTTTATGGAGCAGTAATAGTCCAGAGGAACCTTGGCTAAGCGCATATGTAGCCGATTACCTTTTAACCGCCAAAGATAAAGGGTTTGATATTCCTGAGCTAATGCTTACCAAACTACTCGCGCAATTAAAAAACAGAATAAATGGTCGTTCACTTTCTATAGTAAGCCGACTTTATAGCCAAGATAGAAACCACCTTGCCTTTGCATCGGATGCCTATGCCGCCTATGCATTGTCAAAGGTAAACATGGTAGAACTAAGTACCTTGCGCAATATGTATGAATATAAAAAATCACACGCTAAATCTGGTTTACCACTGGTTCATCTTGGTCTTGCACTGATTAATTTAGGCGATAAACGCAAAGGGATGGATGCGATAAAAGATGGAATCAAAACTAAGCGCGCAAGAAAATATCTTGGCGATTATGGGACTGACTTGCGCGACTCAGCATTGGTGTTATCACTTCTTAAAAACCATGCTATCGAACTAGAAAACAATCTAATCCATGCGATATGGCAAGAATCTAAAGCCAAGCGTTATCTGAGTACACAAGAGCGAGTTTCAATTCTTAAAGCTGGATTCTCGACAATTGATGAAAGCAGTCCGTTCACTGTTGGTGTTATTCAAGACATGATTGAAGAGAGAATAGATGCCAAAAAATTCTTTAGTATGGAGTTCACCCATGATGATGTAACTACCGGGACTGATTTACAATTCTTCAGCGATAAAGAGATGTTTGTTTATGCTGCAGTATCAGGATATCCAATAGCCCCACCAAAACCTAAAATGGATAATTTCGAGGTCACCAGAAACCTATACTCCATGGATGGTAAGCCATTAGATAAGAGGGTATTTGAGAGTGGCGAAATGATTATTGCTCACCTTCAAATAAAAACTAATGAATATTATGACAACGCTATGATAATTGACCTTATCCCTGCTGGATTAGAGATTGAAAACCTCAATCTAACTCAGGGTGATAGCCTAAATAACACGCGGTTAAGCGGAATTAATCCGGCCGCAGCTATGAAAAGTTATAATATAAAGCACATTGAATTTCGGGATGACAGATATGTTGCAGCACTAGCATTGTCTCCAGATAGAGTTACCCATCTATTCTATATCCTACGAGCCGTTTCTCCAGGGGTATACATTGTTCCTCCAACTTATGTTGAGGATATGTATAGGCCACAACACAATGGGATAGGACTAACACACAAACCTATTACAGTACAAAATAAGTGATATTAAATTATTTAAGATTCCTGAGCGTAGCTGAAGGATCAAGAAAAACCAAAAAGTTGGCAATAATATTTGTAATAGCCTCTTTAGTTTTATTCATAGCGTTCATTACAGCTGACTACATCGCCCCTCTGCCTGAATCACAGCATAAGTTCAGCACTGTGGTTCTAGCAGATGACAATACACCACTGAGGGCATTTCCTGATAAAAATGGGGTATGGCGCTACCCTATAACAGCTGCTGACGTATCTCCCAAATATATCCAAGCACTAATGGGATATGAGGACAGATGGTTTTACTATCACCCGGGAGTAAATCCATTAGCTCTATGCCGTGCTTTTGGGCAGATGATTAGATATGGAAAACCCGTATCAGGCGGTTCAACCATAACCATGCAGGTGGCAAGGCTACTGGACCCACATAGTAAAACCCTGCAGGGCAAATTTAAACAGATGTTCCGTGCAGTGCAGCTGGAATGGCACATGAGTAAGGCTGAGATTCTGGATATATATCTTAATATTGCTCCATTTGGAGGCCCAATCGAAGGTGTGCAAGCTGCAAGCTTCACCTACTTGGGTAAACCTGCAAAGCAACTAACGTATGCAGAGGCGGCACTCTTAGCGGTATTACCACAATCCCCTAGCCGTTTCCGCCCAGATCGTCATCCACAACGTGCAAAAAAAGCCCGTGATAAAGTTCTTAAACGCTTAGAAAAATTTAACATCTGGCCAAAAATTGAGATTGAAGATGCATTTGCTGAAGATATTCCCATGCAGAATAATTCCCGCCCCAAAAAGGCAGCTTTATTGGCATACCGACTCTTAAGTAAACAAAATAATTATGCAGATAAAATTGAAACTACTATCGACTTTAACCTGCAAACATCTCTGGAGGAACAGTTAAAAACGTATATATCACAACTACCAGCAAAGACATCTGCCGCAATTTTAGTTGTTGAGAATAAAACCATGCAAGCTCGTGCTTATATCGGGTCTGCCGATTACAGTGATGGTTCACGATTCGGCTATGTCGATATGATTAGAAGTATGCGTTCACCAGGTTCAACTTTAAAACCATTCCTTTATGGTCTGGCAATGGATGAAGGGTTGATACACTCATCCAGCCTGTTGCAAGATGTCCCGCTTAGCTTTGATGGCTACAAACCACAAAACTTCCTCGGCGGCTATAATGGTGCCGTTACCGTAAGTTCAGCTTTGCAAAAATCACTTAACATCCCAGCAGTACAAGTTCTTAAACATTATGGTGAAAATAGATTCATTGATAATCTAAGAAATTCCGGATTAAAACTAAAAATACCGGGCAATGGAAAACCCAATTTAGCGGTAATTCTCGGAGGTGTCGCTACCAACTTAGAAACGCTGGTTGGAACATATTCCTCATTAAATAATAATGGTTTAGCAGCAAAAGTTATTTTCCAAAAAAACCAACCAACAAAATCACGCAGAATTTTAAGTCCAGAATCAGCTTGGATAATAAAAAAGATATTAGAAGAGAATGAACGCCCAGGAATCAACGACTCAGTACTCTTCCGCACCAACTCAAGAAAAGTAGCCTGGAAAACCGGAACAAGCTATGGGCACCGCGACTCATGGGCTGTAGGGGTAACCAATCAATATACAATTGGCGTATGGGTTGGCAGACCAGATAGCACGCCGCAACCAGGGCAATATGGTGCAGTTACCGCCGCCCCACTCCTCTTTAATATTGTTGACGGACATAACCTTTCACCTTATTGGTCCGACAACAATTCAACCCCAAAAGGAATCACCCAAACAACTACCTGCTGGCCACTCGGGGTAGAAAAAAATGGTACTCAAGATCCAAACTGTCATGTTGAACATCAAGCATGGGTTATCGATGGTATAACCCCAACAACATTACGTGAGAACAAAACTAAAATCACCGCCAATACAGTATCGATACTAATTGATAACAAGAACGGAAAACGGGTAAATCTCGCTTGCAGTAAAAACGCTACGACTCCAACCAAATTTGCTATCTGGCCAACACGAGTTTTACCTTGGCTTGCTCCCGAGGTTAGATCAAAAGCAACACCACCAAAACCAGCCCCAAACTGCCTAGAGCTTCAACCACTGTTTGATAGTAAAATAAAAATCATTGGTATTAACGACAATACTATTATCAAACGTATACCAAATTCAAAAGATAACCCAACCATCTCACTCAGCGTAAGCGGCGCAGAATCAGATGTATACTGGCTAAAAGACCAACAACTAATTAGAAAATTATCACCAAATCAAAACCTGCTTTATAAATTCAGCACCGAAGGTGAGCATAACTTTTTTGCGATTGATGAGGCGGGGAATATGGATAAAATAAGTGTGGTTTATAAGCTGTAGTGTTAATCAATAAGTGTCATTTTTATTCTTAAATAAATTTTACATTCGCGAATGTAAAATCTTAATCTGAGGCATTTTTGCCACTTTTTGCAATTTTCAAAAAAGACAATCTATATATTTATCAAAAGATTAACATAATCAGTGAATTGTCCACTCGAGTGGACAATGTTTGCAAAAAGCACCTAAAAAAACAAAAAACACTGCCGAAAAAGTTTGGGAATATTGGGATAGGAGAAAGAACTAATACTAACCTTGTAAGTTGGTGGTGAGCCCTTCGACTTAAGTTTATCTCGAGCCTTTCGGCTACGCTCAAGATAAAC
Organism: Gammaproteobacteria bacterium; assembly: GCA_033852155.1. Classification (GTDB taxonomy): domain Bacteria; phylum Pseudomonadota; class Gammaproteobacteria; order QZLD01; family QZLD01; genus QZLE01. Next base: position 152,021 of record JAWSVA010000014.1, read on the forward strand.
CAAGGCCGAGAGGTTCAGGATAAACCAAGGCGAACCCCAACATAACGTAAGCTAACTTAAAAGCAAACGCTGGGGCTCACTCTTCACCGTCACCCTACGCACCTCAAAAATAATATTTCAAAAGGCATAATATTACTCTGACGCAAATTAGTTTACAGCTACTTGAAGAAGCACTAAGTGATTCTATACTGATATTAGCGAATAATACTTAACCACTAGCAGGGAGCTTTCATGGCGAATAGTTATAATCAACTTAAATATGAAGTTGATGAAAAGCCAGATTTTAAAACCACACTTATTTTAGCCATACAGCACATCTCAATGGTTTATTCAGGAATTGTTTTGATGCCAATAATAATTGGCAGAGCTGTTGGTTTAGATGCAAGTACAATTAGCTATATGGTGTTCGTTACCGTCATTACCAGCGCAATTGCAACATACATTCAGATTTATAAGATCGGAAAAATCGGCTCTGGCATGGTCATGTTTATGGGAAGCAGCGGTGCTTACTGGGGGGCAACCTCAACCGCCTTGGCTGTTGGTGGAATACCGCTATTGATGACAATGAATATTATTTCTGCCTTTTTGGAAATTATTGCCGCAAAATTCCTGGTACCTTTAAGAAAGATTTTTACGCCCGCAGTTGGCGGAACAGTGATAATGCTAATCCCAGTTTCTGTTCTTCCTGCAATTCTCAGTGCTTATTCAGGTGAGATAAAAGCTAGCGGACAAGTTTCAGAAAACATTATTATTGCTATTACCACCATGTCAGTATTGCTTGGGTGTTACATATTCGCCCCTAAAAAATATCAAACTCTTATGGTGCTAGCTGGTTTAATAGTGGGCAGTGTTTTAGCTACTGCCCTAGGAATAATGGATTGGCAATCTGTTGCTGGAGCTTCAATTATTGGGCTTCCAGAAATGAAATGGCAACTCCCTGCTTTCGATTTTACCTGGCAACATTTTGCAATTTTACTAAGCTTTGTTATTGCTACTTTATCTAGCACCATTGAGACAATTGGCGATACCATGGTGTGCGAATCCATCTCTTATCGAAAATTTGTTAAACATGATTTCAGCAAAATTAGTGGTGCACTTTATGCTGATGGGATTGGCAATATCCTTTCTGGATTGACAGGAGGAGTTGCTAATACAACCTATAGCACTAATATTCCACTTATTAAAATCACGCAAGTATCTTCTCGAATTGTTGGTGGTGTTGGCGCCACCATACTCCTTATGCTGGCATTTTCCCCTGTCATCTCAGCAATATTTTTAATTATTCCAAACGCTGTGTTAGTTCCAATTATTGCCTTTACATTTGCCTTGTTATTCGAAGCTGGTTTGTCTTTAGCAGGTAAAAACTCAGATAGACTTTCCCAATTAATAGTAGGGTTTTCATTTTTAATTGGGGTAGCTGGTGGTCAAAAACTATTATTAAATGAATATATGCCAGCAGTATTTCAGGAAATTTTTGGCAACGCATTAACGACCGGTGGCCTCATAGCGATCATTTTATCCATAATTGCCAATATGGTTTTAAAGGGTAAAGTTGTGTTGCATGTTAAAACTCTAAAGACAAATATGGCTGAGTTTTTGGATGAACTAGAGAATAAGACTCAAGCAAGGTTCTCACTATCGGCTCGTGATTCATTCCGACTTCGCCTGTGTGCAGAAGAGCTTTTCGACTTTTTAACTGAACATAATATTGATGGTAATCTGACTGCCAAGTTTAGTGTTTATCGTCTTCCAAATGATATTTTGACTTGTGATGTGATAACCGCATTTGATGTAAATGATGCAGATATTCTTACTGAAAATGCAGAAATTGGCGAACAATTGAATCTAGTTATTTTAAATAAATTGGCGAATAAAGTTGAGCATGTACGCTCTGAATCAGCTGGATATATAACATTCGAATTGGCGCCTGAGGAATAATGTGTCCATTAATGGCATTATGGTAATTGCACTTATTACTTGAAAGCGCGTTACCATAGTCTGTATTAACTGCATTTATTACTTTAATTCAGGTAATTTTACCCCAATTATTTCATACCTTTAGGCAGAATGAGTAAATTATGGAAGAAACTGTTATACAACAAAAGCTCTGTGATGAGTTCCACATTTCTGAAAATTGTTATATTACCGAATTATCCAATACGGCTGACGATCCGGATGTTTCAATTGCCAAAGCGAGAGTTGAACCAGGAGTTACTACTCAATGGCATAGACTTGTAGGAACTACAGAACGATATTATATAATTAGCGGAAAAGGTATAGCGGAAATCGGAAAACTGCTACCTCAGGAAGTAAATGCCGGTGATATGCTACTTATCCCTCCAATGTGCCGCCAGCGTATTTCCAACATAGGCTCTGAAGATCTGATCTTTCTTGCAATCTGCACTCCCCGATTTTCCAATGATGCTTATGAAGATATTGAAGACGCTGTGAATTTATCTAGTACAAGTTAAAACAAGCAAAAATCAATCTTGTAGCTAATATGAGTACCTCATACCCCCGACTAACTACATTGCTTGTATCGCTAAATTGCCCTCTAAAGATATTGTGCTAAGCTTTATGCACCAATGTGATTTTACTAATATAGATCAATCCTTTCCTGATAGACTACTTACAGGTTATTTATGCGCTTTCACTCTCGTCTTATTCTACTCTTCTCAGTAACCATTTTAACTGCTGTTTTCCTCACCGCATCTTTGCTTGCATGGAGCTCCAGAAATTCAATGTATGAATCAACTCGCATTGATGGTGAGTTAGTTTCTTTACTTCTGGCAAGAAGTGCAGGATTCGCAAAACAGATACCTAAAGAGGTCGAAGATGCTCTCGGAGAACAAATGGTAGCCGCCGCAAACATTGCAGCCGAATTTGTTGCCGCTGGTGAAAAAGCTGGCATGACCACCCCAGAGTTAACAACCCGACTTAAAGAGATCGTCAAACGCACTACCATTAATGAGATTTGGGTTACCGATGAAAATGGGCATGCACTTCTTCATACCGAACCAGATGTTGATTTCACGTTCAGCCCAGACTCAACATTGCAACCTCAGGCATCCCAGTTTTGGCCACTGCTAACTAGAGAAAAAACAACCGTAATCCAGGATATGCGCAAAAGAGAAATTGATAATAAGTCATTCAAATACGTCGGCGTTACAGGGGTAGACAAACCAAGAATCGTTCAAATCGGTCTGGATGCATCAATGATAGAAAATCTTCGCCGCAGCATCGGTCTTGAATTTATGGTAGACAACCTGCTTGCCGGAGGCGATATTAATGCCATATGGGTTATCTCACCGGAGATGAAAACGATTGCCTACGGCTCAGTTTTTGGCAGCGACGTAAACCCTCAACCCACTCCTCGTGAAGCCAAAGCACTTCAAGAGGTTTTTGACCAACAAAAAACTCAAAGCATCCTAGAAAGCAATCAAATCACGATTATGACACCAGTGCCTAGTTCCACAGGAAAAACCATTGGCGTCTCACTAGTCCGTCTACCTCTTGACCACATGAACCAAACATTAAGAAACCAAATATATATTGCTATGATTATTGCTGCTGGATCGATATTAATTGGTATCTTAATCGCATTTGTAGCTGCCCGCAGAATTACAGATCCCGTTGAAACAATCACAGATGCAGCAAAGGCGATACAAGAAGGTAGCTTTACATCAGAGTGCCTGCTCAAGGTTTCCCAGAGATCCGATGAGATAGGCCAGTTAGCACAAGTAATTATCAAAATGGCGGAAGATGTATCAGCTCGCCAAGAATATCTCGATTGTTTGGTCACAGAACGTACGGCCGAACTCGAAATAAAAAATAAAGAAATAGAGCAAACCCACCAACAACTCCATAGTGAATTAATGGTGGCACAATCGATGCAAATAGCCATCCTACCCACCGACTTTCCTGTGCATCCTAATTATGAAGTCTTTGGCAAAATGTTACCCGCCAAAGAGATGGGAGGCGACTTCTACGATCTCTTCCAGATTGATGATGAGTGGTTGGGATTGGCGATTGCCGATGTCTCTGGTAAAGGGATGCCTGCTGCATTCTTTATGGCAGTCTCCCGTACCGAGCTACAGTCAATTGCAGCCAGTGGTGGCGCCCCAGGTGAGGTACTCAGCCAAACCAATCAGAACTTGTGTTCTGAAAATCCACTGGAACTATTTGTGACAGTTTTTTATGGGCTGGTAAATATCAAAACTGGACAGTTCATCTACTCCAATGGTGGTCATAACCCCCCTTATATATTGAGAGCTGATGGCAGCTGCGAAGCCTTACCATTAACTGGCGATATGGCCTTAGGTGTTATGCCCGACCTACTCTATCAAGACAACCAGGTCACCCTTCACACTGGGGATATGTTGGTGATGTTCACCGATGGTGTCACCGAATCATTTAATCCACAGGACGAAGAGTATGGCGAAGAGCGCCTTATTCAAACACTGAAAACAGCAAAAGGGGTTTCAGCAAAAGAACAGCTAGAAAATATCTATACCTCTGTTGACAATTTTGCCGACAATCGCGAACAATCAGATGACATAACCTGCCTTCTATTCGATTTTCATCCAGAATCTGAATCTGAATCTGAATCTAAATCTGAATCTGGACGTATACCAACATCAGAAGTAATTGTTCTAACTAATGACCTTGCAGAACTGGAAAAACTAGCCGGGGCAATTGAAAAATACTGTGACACACACGAGTTACCCCCAGCATGTTGTTTCCAGATAAATCTGGCTCTTGATGAGCTTATTACCAACACAATAAGTTATAGTTTCGATGAAGGAGTGACTGGCAATATAACCATCCAGTTATCCTTAAATGCAGATATAGTAACAATATTATTAGTTGATGATGGAAATCCATACAACCCTCTAGATACACCGCATCCTGACCTAGACGCTGAGATCGACGAGCGCGAAATTGGCGGCTTAGGCGTACATTTCGTGCGGGAATATATGGATACCATAGACTACGAATATATGGATAATAAAAATCAACTAATATTGACCAAACAAACAACACCTCAGGATAACCAAGGAGAATAATATGAATGTCAATTCTGAAACCGTAGGCGATATTAACATCGTCACCCCTAGTGGACGTCTAGATAGCATGACAGCCCCTAGTTTCGAATCTGAACTCCTGAGCCGTACTGAAGAAAGCACAGACGGTGTGATCGTCGATTTTACTGACCTTGACTACGTATCCAGTGCAGGGCTAAGAATTATGCTCATGGCTGCTAAACGAATGAAAGCAGCATCTCGCAAGCTTATCATATGCGGACTAAGTGACTCTATACATGATGTGTTTAGAATCAGTGGTTTTCTGACTATTTTCACCATTGTCGGCAGCCGTGAAGAAGCGATCGAAAAGGCAAAAGAATAGAGGAAGTGACCAGCAAAATCCTGCCTAATAAAAACTATACAATCAGAATCGCGACGCTTACAGAAATTGAAATTGCCATTGAATGGGCTGCCAAAGAGGGTTGGAATCCTGGCTTAAACGATATCGATTGTTACTATACAGCTGATGCAAACGGCTTCTTTATTGGGCTCCTCGACGATGAGCCTATTGCCACAATATCTGCAATTAAATATGGTAATACGTTTGGTTTCATTGGCTTCTATATTGTTAAGCCAGAATATCGCAATAAGGGTTACGGCATACAAATTTGGAATGCTGCTTTAAAAAATTTACAGGGCCGAAATATTGGCCTTGATGGCGTAATTGCCCAACAAGATAATTACCAAAAATCCGGTTTCAACATGGCTTATAGCAATATACGCTATAAAGGAATCAGCGGTGGTAAACCACCTTATGACACAGAAATAATAGAACTATCCACCCTACCCTTTAAAACCATTGAGCTATACGAACGTCCATTCTTTCCTGAAGATCGGTCCCTATTTATCAAATCTTGGATAAATCAACCTGATTGCACTGCTCTGGGTATAATGCGAAATGGAAAACTCCAAGGCTACGGTGTGATACGCGCGTGTCGTTCCGGATACAAGATAGGACCTCTTTTTGCGGAATGCCCAAAACAGGCCGAGTCTCTTTTTCTGGCGCTAAAATCCAGAGTTAAAGCAGGCGAACCAATTTATCTTGACGTACCAGAATCAAATCAAGCAGCAATATCATTAGCGAAGCGTAATAACATGCAGATAGTATTCGAGACGGCCAGAATGTATACGGGTGAAGAACCAGCTATACCACTGCATCGTGTCTTTGGAGTTACTTCTTTTGAAGTTGGATGAATAAATTAGCCAATGCATTTGAGATAGTTGATTGCCATACTAAGTCTCTTCAAGGTTTGATTTAACTCGAGGTGAGAGTTCAAATTGTGGGTGTTGTTTTATAGATTTTTCCGCCTTCAAAGACTGTAAAAACAGCCGAATACTTTCCTCAAGATAATCTTCGTGCTTTTCAAAGCAGCACCTTTGATCATAATCCAAGCCTTTAAAATCTTTCAGATAACATCCTCCAAGACAAGACGGCAAGAACTTACAGTTCAAACATTTATATTCATCAAATGGAGACACAGAAAGCCATTTATTACTTATCTGATTATTAATTATTTCTTGATCTAAATTTCCAACAACATGCTCGGGCTTACCCACCGTTTCCCAACATTTATATAATTTACCACCAGCATCAATGACGTAACTATTTTTACGCAATGCGCAACATGCTATTTTTTGAGGTTGAACTGGTTTATGCATTTTAAAGCCCAGTTCAATTGCATACTCCCAATATTCACTAAGCAATAAAGAAAATTCGGCCGGATTGTAGCATGATTTACATTGAGATCCTTTTTGGTCATCTGCAAAACTCTTATGCACCGGGCCAAAACACAAACGTATTTTCCTTTGAAGATCTTCATCTGCAAGAAATTTAAGTAAAGGTTTTATATCAGATGAATTTGATGTATCTACTTTAATACCAAGACTAATATCGATATCAGAAACAGCATGCAGATTTTTAATAATAGTGCTAAAAGAATCACCACCATCAATAGACTTTCTTCGCTCATTGTGAACTGTTTGTGTTCCATCTATTGTTACAGCAATAGTTTCTACCTTATATTTTTTTAATAATTTTGAACATGATGTCGTAAGTAAATACCCATTGCTTACAACAACTGCTGAATAAGTTATTCCTTTCGATTCTGCAAAATCAATCAGCTGTTCCGAAATGGCTGCAATCTGCTCCATTGCCAAAAGAGGCTCTCCACCAAACCAAACAATATTTATATGTTTGCAATTTCCAGCTTTAATTTTGATAAAATCAACCAATTTGGCGATTGTTTCCACGCCCATATAGCTAGTTGATTTATCCTGAAAACAATAAGTGCAATTGAAATTACAATCCATTGTCGGTGCAATAGTAAAATCTACATATTGATCTGTATATCTATGGTATTCATGCTCAGCGTTAAGCAAACTTACTTCATCAACATGCTTAGGAATAATCATTCCTGCGGAATATAAAGCATCATAGAGTCCTTCTGGAATATCTATAATATCGCTACTTTTTTTAGATTTATTATTATTTAGCCAATTATAGTGTTCATCGCTTAATTGCACTAATGACCCAGTTAGGGTGCTAAAAGCATACGAGGTTGCTCCATCTTCTATCGGAAATATAAACTTTGATACCTTCATCCGTTCACTAACGACATACAAGGTTTTCCACCTGATTCATAATACGGACCACAAAGGCATGATAACTGCTCTTCAATTATCTTTTTCATTATTTCAAAACGCTCATCACCAGCATTTTCAATATTTTTTAATTGCTCAGCTGTTAATTCAAAAATCAATCGTGTTTTATCCCTACTAGCATCAAGTATTACCTTTGTTTCCTTATCATCACTCATACAATTCTCCTTTGAATATATTAAATTAATATTAAACTCTCACATCAACTTCAATAGTTATTTGTAAAGTAACTATCAATCATTTGACCTATGTACTTTACTTATACAATAACAACACTGTCAACTTATCTGAGCCTTGCGAATTCGTAATTAATACATTTACAATAAATCATAGTATTTACTATAACCCGCAGGATTTTACTACTTTTAGAAGTCTTTGGTAGGGTGTGTTTTGATACCAGTTGCCGCCCCATCACCAAATTAAGAAGATCAACCCTCTTGTATATAAAGAGTCCGTTGACCTTTTTTATTTCTCAATATGATATTTTTTTAAAGGATGTCACTCAAACATATCAAACTGCACAGGATGAGATGCAGCAAAATATTTTGATGTTTGTTCTTTTACTTTGTTTTCTGTCTTCTCTTTAAGTTTCTTTGCTTTATAAACAGCTGTTGCCTGTTCTTGGATTAGCTCTTGTGTGGTACTTCATTCTTTTGAACATGAACATATAGATCCCTGCTAAGCCCTATTCCCTTAAACCAGCTCTGCTTAGCTTTAACCGCATATTCTTTAAGCTTTTCTGTTGCACCTGCAAGATGGTAATAGCGTGAACCAAAATATTTAACCGACTTAATCCAGTTTTTTTCTTGTACTCCAAGCTGTTCAAGAATTGGTCTTATCTCAGGGGGGATATACCCACGTTTATCGTCTCGTATTGCTCTGCCTGTCCAATCTGCTAGTTCAAAGTAATCAAGTGGTGAGAAGCTTATTCCCTTATCATTTAAGTTATCGCTATTATCACAGGTTATCGACCCTGAAAATGGCAAAAGATCTTGTGGCTGAGCCATCTTCTTAACTGATTTTTTATTATGTCTGCACTCTGTTGTAAGAGTTGGAACATCATTGGTTTTACGCTGTTTTCTTTTGTTCTCTTTCTGTGCAAAAACCTTGATGCGTTCTTCTATTGAAGTGAATTCTGAGCTTTGAATGGAATCACTTATCTTGGCTCTAATTGGATTTAAATCCACATAGATCATGCATGATAACAACGCTGTTTCATCTAATAGAGCTTGGCTTTTAAACCGTCCTTCCCAGAACCTGCCTTTACAGTTATCTTCTTTATTCGCCTGTCTTGCGATGGATTCATTCATGCAGCGCATTAACCAGGATATATTGGTTAATCTATCACGCCATTCTGCAATTATCTCATCAACCTTTTCTAACTCAGCCTTACCAAGTTCATCACCAGTCATATAGCGATTAATCAAAACATTGCCTGCAAACAGCTGCACCCAGCGCTCGATAACTTCTTTGTTCGACCAGCTATCAGCCTTCTCTTTATCTACATGAAAAACAACATGATAGTGATTACTCATTACCGCATAAGCACAGATATCTATCGCATAGATTGATGATAGCTGCTTAAGCTTATCTACAACCCATTTCTTACGGTGGTCAAAATTCTTTCCTGTTGAATAATCTTCCCCGCACAAGAAAGCACGGCGCACACAGCGAACCACACAATGGTAGTAGGGAGTATCTTCTAGGCTTACTTGATCTTTTCTGGCTTTTGTCATGATTTGGTTATTCTACCCTGCTGATGCATAAACGTAAATCAAATTTTGGGTGTCCTTTATATTCAGTCCCTATTTATCAAATCTTGGATAAATCAACCTGATTGCACTGCTCTGGGTATAATGCGAAATGGAAAACTCCAAGGCTACGGTGTGATACGCGCGTGTCGTTCCGGATACAAGATAGGACCTCTTTTTGCGGAATGCCCAAAACAGGCCGAGTCTCTTTTTCTGGCGCTAAAATCCAGGGTTAAAGCAGGTGAACCAATTTATCTTGATGTACCAGAACCAAATCAAGCAGCAATATCATTAGCGAAGCTTAATAACATGCAGGTAGTATTCGAGACTGCCAGAATGTATACGGGTGAAGAACCAGCTATACCACTGCATCATGTCTTTGGAGTTACCTCTTTTGAAGTTGGATGAATAAATTGGCCAATGCATTTGAGATTACCAATAATTCATTATTTTAAGTCCTATATTTCATATACATGAAGTGTTTAGAATCAGTTATTTGGCAATGATGCGTCCTTCAATACTGCGTATTACAGGTGAATTGGTAGTGAATTCTTCGACCAACAGATCGATCCCAAGAATACCCGTATCACGACAATACGCGCCACTCGCACAAAGTTCCTGGAGCATCGTGTAACCGTCTCCACCACCAGCCATAAAACCATTGATAGCTATCCGGTAGGTCGTACTGGGATCGACAGGCTGATGATTGATAGTCAGTTTGGTCACCCGCCCCGCCGTCCTTAGTGCACCGACACAAGGCAATTGGGTGCAATAGGTCAAAGTCATGCCAGCTATTTGAGGAAAAGCGCCATCTCCTGCCTGAGACACCCCATAATCCAGCGCAGCAATCAGGGTATCACCATCAATTTCCATAGCTACTAGCGTATTGCCAAATGGCAAAACTGCTAAAGCATCCTCAAACGTAATATCACCCTGGTTAAGATCAGCACGAATGCCGCCGCCATTTATAATTGCTGCATCCACCTGATCTGAGTTAGCTGCCGATTCGAGGAAAACATCAGCAATCAGATTACCCTGTGGCATCTCTTGAGTACGCACGCCTGGGGCGCGCTGAGCATCAAAGAACATACCGGCCTGACCTATAATTGTATTGGCGAAAATTTCTACGGGTTGACGATAGGCGGCTACCTTGGCCTTAATTACAGCGTTTTCCGCAGCAACCTGCTGCTGACACTCCACGGCGCCATTCGCAAATTCACAACCGCGCACAAAGACAGGCTGGCTTTGCCAGTTCTGAATCACGCCGAATTTATCAAAGCTGACATCGATTTGTCCCAGCCACCGCCCCGACTCGTTAGCGCTAACAATAAGCACCGGATTACCATCCTGCGCAGTCACCACGGTTGGATAGGGACCTTTGCTTAGTGCGCCCTGCCCGGGAGCGACTGCGTCGATAGTGGTCGGATCGCCCAAAAGAGCATGGTCGTGCCCCGAAATGATGAGATCAACCCCCCTCAGTTGTAGCGCTTTCTGCACATCGACCGTATAGCCGTAATGGGAGAGTAGAATGATTTTGTTGACGCCCTGTTCAGTCAGGCGATTAGCCTCCGCCTGGACACTAGCGACGTAATCAAGAAAGCTTAGATTAGAACCAGGCTTAGAGACGGTAGGAACATCTTCAGTAACGATACCAAGAATGCCGAATTGCTCGCCACCGCGTTCCAGGATAACGCTGGTTGGGAGCAGGTCTGATAGCGCCGACTCGCGAGAAGTGTCGACATTGGTGGCGATCATAGGTGTCCGTAATGGTTCAGTTTCGTACACAGCGCTGGAGATGGCAACAGGTTCGCCACGTAAAGCCCGCCCCAGTTCTGCCGGTTCCATATCAAATTCATGGTTGCCCAGAGTGGTCGCATCGTAACCAAGGGCATTGAGCGCCATAACTTCGGCTGATCCTTTCCAGGCATTATAAAAAATTGTTCCTTGAAAGTTGTCACCGGAGTCTAGCAGGAGGGTGTGTGGTTTGATTGCGCGTATTTCATCAATAATTGTCTTGCGGCGAGCAATACCTCCCTGTTGTGGCCCAGGGTTGTTGGCAGACAGTTCGCTATCGCGGGGAAAAGGCTCCAGACGGCTATGGGTATCATTAGTATGGAGGATGGAGATAGTTATGGGCTGATGGTTCCAGCTGTCGCTATTACCACCACAAGCTGTCAGCAGCGATAATGAAAGGATCAGGAAAAGCAGATCTACGTGCATATTCAAAACAACCTCATTTTACAAACAATCTCTTTTCGAAAAAAACTGTGTAAATTTAACTCCTCTGATATTGGCATCTTATTTATTGGTTTTAGAACTAGCCGAATGCTATATAAGAATTATTTTTAATTTTAGTACATCTGAGTTTTAAAAAGCAGAAATAATCCACACATATAGGATGTTAATCGTATAAGGGCAAAGTAACTAGAAAATACTCACTATTCTCTGTAGCAGACGTAAGTAGAGTGCCACGAGTAAAAGACAGCGAACAAAATTGATTTCCTGTATATATAACCTATCCTTAATAGAGTTAAATCTGTTGGAATCTTAAAAAATGGTAAATATTATCAAGCAGTTATGGCTAATCTGCACTCTCATTGCGTTAGCTTCGCTTGCCCTGTTGTTATCCGATCTAGAACAACGTCCACATTATTCTCAAAGTGAACTAAAGACCTATCCCGCCATTGCGATCATGCAGATTACTTCCACTAACCTACTTGATAGTCATGTCAAAGGGGTTGTCGACCGTTTGCAGGAAGCAGGTTTTCTGGCACCGGATAAGAAAAACCTGCATATTTTTAATCCACAGAGTGACATTTCCACGGCCAATGCCATTGCCAGTGAGCTTGCCAATGGTCCCTACGAAATTATAATCACCTCCAGCACCATTGCACTCCAGGTTTTTGCTAATGCCAACCGCACCAGCCAGAAAAAACATGTATTTGGAGCTGTAACCAATCCCTACACAACTGGGGTTGGAATCACTGGACCAGAGCCTACACAGCACCCCCCTTATCTGGCGGGGGTAGGCACCTTTCAGCCAGTCAAGGCCGCCGTTAGACTGGCGCATGAAATGAATCCAGAATTACAACGATTGGGCGTGGTATGGAATTCTTCCGAACAATCTTCCGAAGCCTGTCTGATTGAGGCAAGAGCCATCACTGCCGAGCTGAATATCAACCTGATTGAGGCCATCGCCACCAACACGTCGGAAGTTTACGAAGCCACACAATCCCTGATTGCCAAAAAAGTAGATGCCATTTGGATTGGAGGAGACGTGGTCGCGACTGCCTCCATAGATCTAATCATCAAACTGGCCACGCAGGCCGGAATTCCTGTCTTCACGAATGACCCTACCGATGCAGACAAAGGGGCAATCTTTGGTTTGGGTGCGGATTATGCAACCGTAGGCAAGCATACGGCGAATATCGCCATAGCCATCTTAAATGGAGCCTCCCCCGGCTCTTTCAGAATAGACAATGACGTTCCTGAGCTTTTGAAAATCAATAACAATGCAATCAAAAAATTCCATTCAAAATGGAAAGTCACGGCTGGGGCTAAGGCCACTTTGACCAAGCAAAACGACCTATTCCTGCAAAACAACCGCCCAATCGCCCCGCCTGGAAAAAGTTGGCATATAGGGCTTTCCTATATTGTTCCCGCCCCAATTTTTGACTACGCGATCCAAGGGTTCAAAGATGGATTGGCGGACCTGGGATTCATAGAAGGCAAAAATATCGAGATCACTATTCAACACGCCAACGGGGACCTTTCATTTTTACCTCAGGCAACAACGAACCTGGTTCAGCTAAAACCGGATCTATTGGTGGCTATGTCCACGCCAAGTCTGGGAAGTGCTATAGCGCATTCCAATGGAATGAATATTGTATTCGGAATTGTCTCTGCTCCCCTTGAAGCTGGAGCAGGCAAAAGCTTTGATAATCACTTACCCAATGTCACCGGCATTGTCCAGATGATCCCTACCGAGGAACTGTTTGACTGGACACAAAAACTTTTTCCAAAACTGAAGCGTATCGGGGTTCTCTACAACCCGTCTGAAGCCAATTCGGTTAAAGAGGTGGCGGATATTCGCGCCATTTTGAATCGTCGCGGTATTGAACTGGAGACTGTCGCCGTCAATACCACCAGCGAAGTCCCAGAAAATATTCTGGGTCTGCTTGCCAGAAAGGTAGATCTGGTGTTTGCCATTGCAGACAACACCATTGCCAATGGGATGCCTGCCATTATCAGAGCGGCTCAGCAACAAAACATTCCCGTGATTGGCGAGGATATTGCGCTGATGGGGTCAGGTGCGCTTTTTTCGTGCGCTCCAGGACCATATAGCGATGGTCGTGACATAGCCGAATTGGCTGCGCGCGTGTTACTGGGTCAATCTCCGGCTGAAATCCCCATCACGCCCGGGAAGAAAAATGAGTTAACAGTCGATCTGACCGCCCTGCAACGGGCTGGGATCAAACCCCCAATAGATCTTTTGCAACGGGCCGATCGGTTCTTTAATGTACGTTCAAGCGATGAATCTCCCGCAAAAATTGTATTGGTTAATTTAGTTGATAACCCCCTACTGACGAAGTCGATCGATGGAGTTAAAGCGGGAATCATCGAGATGGGGTTGCGTGAGGGGAGAGATTTTCAATTAAAACAATATTCAGCGCAGGGAGACATAACATTACTTCCCCAGATGTTTGATCGTGCCGTCTTGGAAAAGCCGGATGTTATCGTCACCGTTACCACGCCGGCGCTCATTGCCGGGGTGCGAAAAAACCTCCCAGTTCCTTTGGTATTTACCGTATCCAGCAACCCGCTCGATTTAAAACTTTTTAAACAGGGGCGGCCACCCAATATCACCGGCATTCATGATGATCCCCCGCTGGACCAGGTGCTGGCGATGGCTAAAAAAGCCAACCCTCAGCTGACCTCGGTGGGCATTCTTTATGATGCGGCCGAATCCAACTCTCTTATCTCGGTGGAACGATTGCGCACAGCAGGGAAGACTCAAAAAATACAGATCCTTGAAGCCACAGTAAACACTGTTTCAGATATGAAATCTGCAACACAATCTTTGATTCAACGAGGCGCGTCGGCCATCATACTCTCGGCGGACAACCTGGTTTCGACCGGCTTTCCAGCAATACTACAAGCCGCAAGACATTCCAATATTCCCATTTTCACAACGGATATCGATCTCGTAGAAATGGGGGCAGATGGCGGAGTAGGTGATAATTATTTTGAATGGGGCCGCCATTCCGGCCATCAAGTGGCCAAAGTAATTGCTGGCATCCCTCCTTCCGAACTTCCTATTCAACCGAATCCAACGCAAATTCGGATTGAACCAAAAACCAGCCTGATAAATACAAATAAAGCCCACAAGCCATGGAAAGTTCGAATGGTTCTCTATAGTGAAACCGAGTTTGCCGAACGCTCGCGTGAAGGGATGCTGGATGCATTCAAAAATTCCGGACTAAAGGAGGGGCGAGACTTTGAACTGCGCAGCTTTAATGCCCAGGGCGATATCTCTACCCTTTCCAGCATAATGACCAACATCCGCTCCGAGCAGGTAGATCTGCTGATGCTGGTTTCGACACCTACGTTGCAGGCAGCATTACGTAATGCGGGCGACAACACCCGAATTGTATTCTCTGGGGTAGGCGATGCAGTTAAGGCCGGTGCAGGAAAAACCGAATCGGAACACCGTCCCAATGTCAGCGGCATTACCACCCGCTCCCCTTTTAACGGAATGGCCAGAATTATTAAAGAGACACTCCCCGGAGTGCGTCGGGTGGGAACCCTGTTTACCCCAGGTGAAATCAACAGCGTGCTCTACAAGGACTGGTTCAAGGCAGCCCTTGAAAAACAGGGGATTGAACTCCTAGCTATACCGGTAACATCGAGCACCGATATCGCTCAGTCTGCGATTGAACTAACTCAAAATGACATTCAGGTCGTGGCGCAAATTGTAGACAACTTAACCCGCCCTGGTTTTGCCCTTATCGCCCGTAAAGCGGAAGAGAAGAATCTGCCCGTCTATGTCTTCGATACAAATCAGATGCAAAATGGCGGCGTTATTGCCTTGGCCAGAGATTACTATGATGCCGGGCTGGAAGCGGGTGGTGTAGCCGTGAGCGTATTGCAGGGCAAAAATCTGCAAGAGATACCCTTCAAAAATACCAGTACTGAAAAGTTTGTTATCAACAAAACATTAGCGCAACGATATCAACTGACAATCAGCGCTGAAAATTTACAAAAAGCGACGTTTTACCCATCCACCCCATAATTTACCCACCCACCCCATAAACAGGAGTTGTAATGAAGCTGCGATTTGAAAAACAGGGACGCTATCTGCTAATTCATACCGAAGGTAGGCTGAATGCCACATGGGCCGATTTTTTCAAGGATGAACTGTTCCTACAAATTCGCAACGGGGAACATAATCTAGTGATTGAGGCATCCGGCTTGATTTTTCTCAGCTCAGCCGGTATTCGTTCACTACTACTGGTTTTCAAAGAACTAAAAGCCGTTCAGGGCAGCTTCCTTATTGCCCAAGCCCCAGATTTTGTAGCGCAGACACTCACCACCACAGGCTTTGGAAGTTGGCTTAGTGAAACCCTGCCGCAGGATATGCCTGCCGCCATTTCAACACCCCAAGTGGTAAAAGACTCAGAGAGCGACACCAGCAATGAGCAATTCCAACACTATATTCTTAACCGAGATGCTCAATTATCCTTCACCCTTCCAACAAACTGGAGAGCATGGAACAAGGTAGAGCCAAACCAGGCGCAATTGTTAACCTTGACTGAGGATCTATTTGCCCTGGGCATTGCCAGCTCTGCCAATACTTGGGAAGAAGCCAGAGATCAGTTGGGCGAATTTGCCGCAGTGGCCGGTAATGTGGTCTATCAACCCGCAGGTGAAGAACAGTGCCCGGACTTTCTAGTTTGCGAACAACAATTTGTACCGCAGCTTTTGACCCTTCAATCGTTGGTATGTCAGGGACAGATGGGACAACTACTGCGTTTTTCGCCAACTGAAGATACCCCCTTTCACCCCCTTTCAACACTGTTGCAAGAAATTCTAACGAAAACTTCAGGCCAGCCGGCAGGCTTTGTTCTGCTTGCAGAAATTGAAGGATTGGTGGGCGGTGGTTTGATCCGCTCTCCCGGATTACACGATACTGCAGAGGAAATCCCCTTTCCCGAACTGCGAGAATGGATAAGTTTCTGTGGAGATCGCTGCTATCCCGGCCAACAGGCATTGCTGATGGGAGTCGTCGCTAAAACAGAGGATCTATCGAAAGAAAGCCTGTTATCACCCCTCCCCTCCCAACCGCATCTTGCAACTCATGTTCACGCAACTGTCTTTCCCTACCAACCTATTCAGAATGGACGCATCGACTTGAAGCCCTCCGTCGCTAAATTATTTGCCGGCCCGCCGCCGTTAGCCATCATGCATCTGCTCGATGATAACCGACCAGCAACCGGCTTGGGCGAGAGTGCATTTCTCCGGGGTGCTTGTTGGTTTAATCCGCTTCAGAATAAGGATCTCTGCTTATGAATATGGTGATTGGCGCATTTACCATGGGCCTGATACTTTCGCTGCTTTCACTGGGAATGCTTATCAGCTTCAGAATGATCCGTTTTACCGACATAACCGTAGACGGATCGATAACGCTGGGCGCCTCTGTTACCGCAGTCCTTATTATGCAGGGATACTCACCCCTGACCGCATTGCTGATTTCTGTTCTAGGAGGTATCTTGGCTGGAGCCGTCACCGGGATTCTTCATACCCTATTTAAAATACCCCAGATTCTCTCCGGAATTTTAGTAATGACTGCACTCTATTCCGTCAATTTAAGAGTGATGGGACGCAGCAATATCCCCTTGCTTGATGTAAAAAACATCTCCGATTTTGCCGACAAAAACTTACAGGCACTAGTAGGGAGCACCAATTTGGAGCTTTTGAGCTGGCAGTTATCCGTCTGGGATCTGGCGGTTTTTACCAGTAGTTCTGTGGTTTGTATCCTGGTCGGAATATTGCTTTGGCGTTTCTTGCTCACGCATTTTGGAACCGCACTCCGAGCCGCCGGAGACAACCCACAGATGGTTAAGGCACAAGGGGTAAATCACCAAGTGATGGTGATATTCAGCCTGGCTTTAGCCAATGGGCTCGTCGCCCTCTCCGGTTCGCTGCTGGCTCAATATCAGGGCTTTGCCGATGTGCAGATGGGCATTGGTATGATGGTGTGGGGCTTGGCCAGCATCATCATTGGAGAAGCTTTGGTACGCCGCGCAGGCATTGGAGTCGCAATCATCGGAGTGGTACTGGGAACAATCTTGTTTCGTCTGCTCATCGCCATCGCGTTGCGCTGGGGGCTCAACCCCAACGACCTGAAATTGGTCACAGCGGCTTTCGTATTTATGGCCCTTGTAGCACCGGATGGTGTGAGAAAAGTATTTAATAAATTATTTGGAGAACGCCGCCATGCTGCAAATTAAAGGCGCGACAAAAACTTTTTTTCCCAATACGGCCAACGAAGTAAAAGCCCTGCAAAATGTCTCTGTTTCGATTAAGGAGGGAAGTTTTACCTGCATCATTGGCACCAATGGGTCTGGTAAAAGCACCCTGCTGAATGCAGTTGCAGGCACCTTTTTATTAGATAACGGCAGCGTTATTCTTGATGGGCACAATCTGACCCGTTCGCCAGAACATAAGCGCGCATCCCTTATCGGCCGGGTCTTTCAAAACCCCTTTGCCGGAACGGCCGCCGAAATGAGCATTGCCGAGAATCTAGCCATCGCCATGAAACGGGGACAATCTAGATCTTTGCGTCAAGCTCTCTCGCGAAAATCACGCACTGAAATGGCCGACAAAGTTGCCACCTTAAAAATGGGCCTGGAAGATCGACTGGATAATCCCATTGGGACGCTTTCAGGCGGTCAACGCCAAGCTTTAACGCTACTAATGGCCACTTGGGTACGCCCCAAACTTTTACTGCTGGATGAACACACGGCAGCGCTAGACCCCAAAAGCGCGGCCAAAATTGCTGAGTTAACCAGCCAGATCATCAAAACCGAAAAACTGACTGCACTCATGGTAACCCACTCCATGCAGCAGTCGGTGGATATGCCCGACCGCATCATCATGATGCACAAAGGCAAGATTGTAGAAGACTACAGTGACGAGAGAAAACATCGGGTAAGGATCCCGGATCTGATGTCCGCTTTCGACCGGATTCGTAAACGCGAATTGTTTGATGAAACGGTGGCAGAGATGGTGATGGGGCAGTATGTGTAGGAGGCTGCCCGTTGGTAATTATAAGCCTTCCCTACCCTGCTTTTAATTCAAGAAGAATTAACTGGAGTCAGTAGTCGATTGGAAACTAAGCATGACCTAAATCAACACCGCAAAACAAAGTAATGACTATGGGGCTATTGATTTTTATGTATATTAAGCTGCAATAAGTTTTTCAACATGCAGCTCATTACGGTGTTGTTCAGCATGCCAAAGGTCATATTGTGACTGCTGATTTAACCAACTTTCAGCAGAAGTATCAAAGGCTATTGAAAGACGAATAGCCATTTCAGGGCTAATGCCAGCATTGCCATTTACAATAGCACTAAGCGTTTTTCTGCTTACACCAAGAGCTTTAGCTGCTGCAGTAATTGTAATGCCTAGAGGCTCTAGACAGAGCTCTTTGATAACTTCACCAGGATGTGGGGGATTGTGCATTAGCATGATGTCACCTCAATGATAATCTTCATAGTTGACAATTTCAGCATCTTGGCCAACGAACTTGAAAGTAACTCGCCAATTACCGTTAACTGATACTGACCATATTTCAGAACGATTGCCAGTTAATTGATGCAATCCTAAACCAGGTAGATTCATATCTTGAGGGCTAATAGCCGCATGTAATCTGCCTAGGATGATACGAAGCTTAACCGTATGGTTTGTTTGAATACCGGCTGGACTTCCAGTTAAGAAGAACTTTTTAAGACCTTTGTGTTTAAAGCTAAGTATCATTTAATGAATGTAACGTGATACGCATCAGGTGTCAACAGTAAGCACTGATACCATTTACTTCCACCCAGCCATATCATCAAAACCGAGAAGCTGACTGCACTCATGGTAACCCACTCCATGCAGCAGTCGGTGGATATGCCCGACCGCATCATCATGATGCACAAAGGCAAGATTGTAGAAGACTACAGTGACGAGAAAAAACATCGGGTAAGGATCCCGGATCTGATGTCCGCTTTCGACCGGGTCCGTAAACGCGAATTGTTTGATGAAACGGTGGCAGAGATGGTAATTATAAGCCTTCCCTACCTTGCTTTTAATTCAAGAATAATTAACAGTAAACGTCGCATTCAGCGGCGTGAAATATTGGATTAAAATGTGTAGCGAAGAGAAATCTAACCAACCGCTTTAGTTTAGATTAAAAGCATTGTTAGACCAATTTACTACGCGTACTTGAAGATCTCTTTAAATACATTTGAGTTAATTCCGTTGCTATAGCTTTTAAAACCTCATCACTACAATTTGAGTCAAGGATTTCTAAGTTAAACTTTTTCAAGTTTGCAGAAATAATCTTATTTTCTTCTCTTTTTAAATCTAACTCTGTAATAAAATCAAAAAGGGGTTTAAGTTGGTGAATTGCTTTTTTCTGATGGCAACCTCGGTTCTCTAGTATGAAATTTAAGTTAGTGTTAACAAGAATGTCATAATCTAATTTGTCAGTTGTAACTGGATCAATAACATAACAACAAGCTATATTTGGACCAGACCATTCTCTAGAAAGTAAAACACTAAACCTAAAACCACCATACAATTCTACTAATGCTATGCATATATTTTCTTCTTTTGAAGCATAAAGGAATATACGGTGGTTAATATCTGATAGTTTGTGTTCTGAAGGGAACTCAGTATTAGTGTCACTAAATACAATATCACCCGCATATTCGTCGTTACCGTTAATGTAATTTACTACATTTAAAAAAGCTTTATTACGCAGACGTTCTGGTGAAACCTTTGTCGCTAACATTGTGATAGCCATTTTAGCAACAGACCGTAAATCATTTTCAGTAAATGAAAAGGTATGACTTATTTGGGCGCCATATTGACTCACTTCTGTGATCGTTCCGTCTTTCACATCTTTGAGAGATTTACCTTTAGACTTTAACTGCCCCTCAAGAACTTTTATAGCTTGCTCTTTATTATTAGCAATTACCCGGAATGATGTAACATCCTCGTTCTTATTAAACTCTTTTTGCACTCCACTACGAAGCATTTCACCAGTAGGTAAAAGATTATAAGAATCGTCACCCAACCTAACAGCGTTAATCTGAGTAGGGGCATTCTTATTTCGACCAGTTTTGATATTTAATAGCGTAGAAATAGGACTCAAATTATTAGATAGCCCATCATCAATACTCTTTCCTAAACGGTTATTACAATCTACACAACAAATGTTCTGTGATAACTTCCTCCCACCGAGAGACGACAAGATCGCGTGTTCCTTGGAGCCTTTACCCAAAGTAAATTTAGGTTTATTACAATATATACAATCTAGCATACAGTCTCAATTTAGTGGTTGGTCTAACGCCTCACTAAGAGGCAATAAAATTATTGGCTAAAATAAGCAACGAAGGAGCAAAACCCAATTGTTTTTTGTCCTTTTGAATGACTTGTTATAGCGCATTTACCGCAAAGCATGAAAAGCAAATACCTAATTCACTATCTAACATCTCACCCTCACATCCGTATTCAGAACATTGCTTGTTTAATATAGAACCTTTGTGATTACATATTCTGCATTTGTAAACATCGGAACCATCAACCTTTTGATACGTTTTGCCACAATCGTGGATAAACTCATGATCCCAAAAATCCATTTGAGACACATTATGCGAACAACTTGGACAATGAATAGATTGCAATTTTTTATCAAACTTTAAATAAAGTTTAATTTGAGCTGGTTTTAATACTTCAGTAGTAATACGGAAGTCAATTAGCAGCGATTGTAATATGTAACATTCATAATTATCGTCGTCTTGAATGCTTTTCATAGAGTTGACTGGGGTTTTCTCTAGATATTCTCGCCTTGATTCAAACCAACATTTTGATTCAGAAAAGTAATGATGCGTAAATAGGATAAAGTCGATTACTTCTTCGGGTGTAACATTTAATGACTTGTCGACAGTGTGCATGATTTTATTTCTGATAATTCTCAAGTCGTCAAACCATTGAATAAACTTGTCAGAAAACCGCTCACTACAAACAGTATCATGAACTTTTAATAAATCTTGTGCATCTAGTGTTCGAAATGAAGAAAACTCTATATCTTTTTTACTACAGCCTTTTGGCCATGATTGTGGATTTCCTGAAATTAATAAATATGGAGAAACATCTGAGATTCGGCCTTTGATATAAAATTCAGCAGCCTGTTGCACTAATGCTGTAGCACTTATTAAAGTCTGTTTAGCTGAACTCCAATATCTTTTACTTTCATTCTCATGTTCAGAGTCTTCAAATACACCTCGAAGTTCTTCAAATTCAGTAAGGTGTTCAACTACAGATTCCCATGAGGTGTTAAGATAGTCATTTGCAGCATTAAAGAAGTCATGTTTTGTTGGGAAATCTAATATCACAAATAACTCCTATGCTTGATTTGCGCTATAACGCCTGCTTAAGCGGACAAAAATAGTTGGTTACAATGAGGAGCGAAGCGGAACCTAACCAACTGTTTTAGTTCCTTTTAAACGCCTTGTTAACTTTCGAGGCTCAATAGATGCATTATTTTTGAACTGAAATTTCTAAAAATATTAAGTTCCGCATCACCAACTAAATAGAATTTACCTTCTTTAATTGAGTTACCGTTAAACAGCTCTCCAGATTCATTCATTAAACTGCTAAGGATTAAATCTGATGGTTCTTCAGGGCTGTGGAATGAGTTATTATAAGACTTCCTAAATGCCTTAACCTCTTTAGTTAATCTTCTCTTATTTTTCGCCGAAATGACTCCGTGAGTATGAGAGTATACATTTCTTAAAGAAGTAAATAGTGACCAAGTATCCCGTGAAAAGTCAGCACTAATGTGATGTTCACTCTCTAGCTTCGTTAATAAATCAGGATATTTATCAGAAATCTCATTTATTAGTTCAGAGGTATAAACAGAGTCAGAAACAATACAGTTTTTGAGACTACTTTCAATTAGACTGAATAAAAACATAAACTCCCAAACATTCAGAAATCCTTTAACTACCTGATACCATTCATCGGTCACAACAGAGTCTAATAGTTCATTCAGATCTATAGAAACATCTTTATTGAAATAATCACCTGCATTCACGCCCATACACTTCAATATTGCATTGGTTTTATCTGCACTTTTTTTGAAATTATCAATTAGCTCTTCTAAAAACGATTCGACGCCAATAGAGTAAACTCTTTCACTATCTATATATTCAGAAGTCTCCCCGTAACTTTCATTTACAGTTAAAATACCTTCCTCAATTAACCTTTCTCTTTGATGAATTATAATTTCCGCTTTTTCATGCATCTCTAAAAATGACTTCATGTATGAAAGTAATAAGTTATTAACGAGTTGACATAGATAAAATGAATTGTGGTAATTTTTGTACCAGCTAGGAGAGTCACTATCTGGAGCATCGATTGTGGGTTCAAAATTATGAAGCATACAAATCTCAATTTAAGTTGCAGACCATGAAATTATGGGAAAACTAACTACAAGTTAGACCTTAGTTTTAGACGTTGCTTTTTATACGTCTGTTTTATGCATCAAAAACGACACCTAAATCTTTAAAAATTCTTCATTTAATACTGCCATTGGTAATTTGTTTTAATTTTGGGCAGCCCACACTTAAAATAAATCATAACCACTAACATACCAACCATACCAACTTCCCATAACAATTGGTATGTATTATTGCATGCATGACCACGTTAGCAAATAGGGGTTATCCTAAATCTTAGGCTTATCCTGCCTTCGGCTACGCTCAGGAGGTGAGGAAAACAATCGCGCTTTGCGCGGCGATATGAATTGCATTCATATTCGCTGGATTACCCGAACAAGTCGGGTAATGACAGGTGGGGAGCGGAAATTAAATGGTGGGCAGCACCCACTCTAACAAATACTACTTACGAGTAGTATTTTCCATCGCATATAACACATTTAACGCCTATTAACAGGCAAAAAATTGTTTGCTAAAATGTTGAGGAACGAAAACAGCAAACTGTTTTTGTCCTTGCTTAATAGCTTGTTAGGCTACTTTCTCGCCAATACTTAATGCTAGTTTTTCAGCTTTTTGTCCAAAGAACATTGCTGTTGATACTATGACTGTTAAATATTTATTGTTCTCTGTAAGAATGCCATAAAAATTAACCTTCATTGATGAAGGATGAACAAGCTTTGAACTTAGTTTATATACAAATGAATAATCGTCTTCATATCCATAGGTTTTAGCTAGGTCACTAATATTAAAGTTACGCGCTGATGAGTATGGACTTATTTCTAACGCATTATCTTCAAATTCTTTTACCTCATCCAAAGATGAGGTATCTAAACCTTTTTTGACGAGTAGCTTTCGAAACCCATTCCTGATTTGTTCTGAATCACTGTGAAGTTGACCATACCAACGACTCAAAGCTTCGTTATCCGAGTAAACATGAGTTAAAATTAAATACAGTTCAAAGATGTTTCGTGTATGTAAACTTGCATACTCAAGTTCATCTATCGACGAGATCAACCTAGATATTTCTTGCACTATATTTTTTAGAATATTTAAAACGGCATTATTTAATTCAGAATATTCTTTGCTCTCTAAATCATCTATTACTACAGATATATTTTTTTTGGATAGCTCCAAATCATCTTTGGGTGATAATTGAACCTTCAATGGAAACTCCAAGTAGCCTAACGCCTCGTTAAGAGGCAAAAATAGTTGGTTAAAATTAGCGACGAAGGAGCAAAACCAACTGTTATTTGTCCTGATTGAGTGTCATGCTATATTTTTTTTGAGGCTCTAAAAATGATTTTTCAATCCGAGACACTTCTAAATAACGGTATTGTTCCCCATCATCTTTAGTAAACCTATTTAAATGTTCTTCGAGTATCAATTCAGCTTTTTGAGCTAACTCATCATCACCAAAGTATTCATAAATACTTGGTGCCATTAAAACTTTTGCTAATGCAACTTTAGACATTATGCAACCTCCTTTACTTTAAATTGTTGCAAATAAGATTTTAAATCACCAGCCTCATCAACAACCTCTAGGAATTCATCTATTACTAACTCAAACCTAATCATAGATAGAAACTTTAAATAATTGGTTAAGTTTTTATCCTGGTTTTTTACTGAAATATTCATTGTTAAAAGTGGAATATCCCCATCTATATATTGCTCGAATGGAAAAGTGATATAATCACTCCACCTTTCTGAAGACTTATTTATACAGAGATCAAACTCAGGGTTAATACTTTTTACAAGACTCCTCTTATACTTACCGACTTGAGTAATCATACTTTCACTACTCTGTGGTATTTTTGATACTTTATCTTCATTTCTGCTACGGGAGTCTACAGCTATAGCTTCAAAGCAAGTACCATTAAAAGCTCTAAACATTACTCGAGCAGACGAATCCTGAATTAAATCTCTTCTTATACTGCTAGCAATGATAGATAAACCTGTATTTATAATTACCTCTTGGGGTATTGCTTCCCCTGAGTCTATTTGATTTGTAATAAGTTCAAATTGAGCACCGGTTGAGTTTAAAAAATTAATTACATGTTCAAAATATTTAGGAAGCGACTCAAGTAAAGATTCAGACAAAGGAATGCTTTTTTTGTAAGGTAGCTCAAAAACAAAACCTGACTTAGCCTGTTCTTTAAGTTCCGTTTTAGCAGAAGAAACTATCTTCTCTTGTTCTGTTAATGCTTTCTCTTTTATATCTAGCTTCTTTTGAGTCTCATTAATATTTTCTTCTCGCCTTTTAAACTCAACTTCTTTTGATGCCGCACTTTTTTGACTTTCAATGTAGGAATCATATAACTGTGATAATTTGCTATCAGTTGAAACTAAGTATGAAATATCCATAGGGAGATCAGGACACTTTTTTCTTAACGTACTTATAAAACGATTTAACCAAAGAGCACAAGTAATTAACGCCGTGAATAACATCACTACATGTGTATACTCTACTTTCATATCAACTACTTGTGCAGCTTGATTACCTATTACTAAAATTATAGAGCCTCCGCCAACACCAAAAATAGCCTGCTTAGCAAGCCCCTTAGAGCTACATATTGCAAAATTAAGTCCTGTGCCTAGTATAATTCCTATACCAATAGAAAAGATTACTCTTAAAAATTCTTCCATAATTCCTTATTAACTCCATTAGAGGCTGACTTCGTACTAATTTAAAATATAACGCCTCGTTAAGCGGCGCGAAATAGTTGGCTAGAATTATCTATGTACAAACTAAGCCACGCTTTTTTAGTCCGTTCTTGAATGCATAGTTAGCTTTCGTTTTCTCCCTGCTCATTACATTCAAGTTCTAGCTCCTGTTTTTCCATTATTTTTTGTTGTTTCTTAATTTCAGTTAGCTCCTTTTGTTTCTTTTTAAGCTTATCTACCATGTGATTTAAATCTTTATTTGACCTAAACCAAATTACATTTCCAGTACTGATGGTGTCATCAAAGCTATCATAACAAGCTATCTTTCCCGCTAACTGCTCTCCATTCTTTAAGCACCTTAAGGTAATCGTTCCTCTATCCGACTTTGTAAGGTCTGCACTTTCATAAGTTATTGGAAGTATCATGTTTCTAAAACTTCCTTGTAAAGTATATTGTTCCCCTTCATCTCCTCCATTCTGACATGTAATTACACCTACAATTCCATGACCTTTTCGTTTAATTTTTATTAGCTCTTGCCTAAAAATAGGGCTTGAAGGGTATAGTGAAAACCATGTTCCTTCAATTCTGATATCTTTATATACTCGATTTTCAAACCAAGGAGTTATAACACTATTCCACAAAGACCTAAAGACGACAATAAACAAAGTTACAATTAAGCCTGATACCAATCCTGCGATAATATTTGATTCCATATTCATCCTTTGAAAGCTAACATTTACTAATTATTACATATACCCCACTTACAAACTAGACATTATCTACCGCAAATACTTGTCATAAGAACATAGCATTAGAGACTTAGGTAAAACTTTCACTAAATCTAGGACTAATTAGTTTATTTGTTATGGATTCCCCCTGCGCGGGAATGACGGGGTGGGGAGCGGGAATGACTAGGTGGGGCGAGAATTACGAGATTGGAACAAGAGCTTCGTTTTGCAATAGGTGCTGTTTTATACGCTTGTCGACATCCCAGTAGGTCAGTCTTTTCTCTTGCTCCATTGCTTGAAACTCTTTAGTAAAGCCCACACAACTAAAAATACTCATCTACTCTCTGCAGGCTTTCAACTATAACCTGTGAATTCTTGCGGATAACGAATTCACTTACTCCCACTTCAGGTGTGTAAATATTCCAGTCATAAGAGTATCCCAGGCGTGTCCAAGGGTAATCCTGTTCCTGAAAATATGATTGTAAAATCAAATCATTGAACCAATTGATATGCTCTGCAGAGGCATCCGCAGGAAAATCAACTTCGCATACACTATCTGTTATCTCACTGTCTGGGCAGGGTCTAAAAAGGTCATCTGAGGCAATAGGGGACAGACCACAATTAAAACAAATCATAACCACTAACATACCAACCATACCAACTTCCCATAACATTTGGTATGTATTATTGCATGCATGACTACGTTAGCAAATAGGAGTTATCCTAGTAGAGTAACGCTTAAATGTGGATAGATTCCCGCCTACGCGCATTGTTGTCTGGGATATTTGCTAAAGGCTGAGCCCTTCGACTCCGCTCAGGGGCGGGGAAACAATCGCGCTTTGCGCGGCGATATGAATTGCATTCATATTCGCTGGATTACCCGAACAAGTCGGGTAATGACGGGATTTGGAGTAATAGAGCGAGATTCTTGAGATTCCCGCTTTCGCGCATTGGTGTCCGAGGAAAATACATTCTTTAAAAAAATTTATGTGCAATACGCGCTTTGCGCGGCAAACATTCGTTTGCTGGATCCCGGATCGAGTCCCACTACTGTCCGGGGAAACT